>NZ_JBXWOV010000001.1:0-709883 GCF_059611065.1 Ruegeria sp. CDSB086
GCCAATCTGAAGTTTTGTTCGAAAAGCATTGTGGCTCTGTTGCTATGGACGGCAATAGATCGGCAAGAAATCCCACCTGTAGTCGAATTTCCTTGTTGGGAACTCATTTAGTTGAGAAAATATTCACCGAATTTACTTGCCACGTCGACCACACGGTTATCGTCAGTTTGAATGGAGTTCGCGGGATTGCCTCCTCCAAGTTCAGCCTTAGGGGAGGTCATCCAAAAAGCTCGTTGCCAGGGCGTCATATCGGCCGGCAGCGCCTTTAACACAGTTTCAATCAAGGGAAGCGGAGTTCCGTCTTCTGCGAACTGAAAAGATGGGTACGCGTCGATGCCTTCATATAGGACAGAAAAAACCTTTCCGGTCCTCTTCCAGATCTCACCTATTCGCGTGATTTGCCAGGAACCTTTCTTCCACTGCGCATGTACAGACCCATTGTCCAGCAACGGATATTTCCGGGCAAACTCATCTTTGCGGATGTCATCGACCGCGCAAAACGGTTCTTCGAATTTGGCAAAATACATCTTCTAACCAACAACACTTGTTGAAACACACAGGTCTATACTGTCAGAAACCCAACTTCTTGAAAGTAAGATTGTTCACACACTGTAATACGCTCTTTAGTGAGGGCGCAGGCTCACGTTATTGAATTTTAATAATTTATTTAAAATTCAGTTCGAGGGGAAATCGCCATCTGCTCAGCGTGAAAGTCCACAATGCCGCAGATCGGGGCGACAATCATTGCAACATGAACGTATTGATCACACATCATGTATGAGCCGCGTAGAGGTCTGCATCGAATGGGTTATACGAAGACTGCATTATTGATGGCCGCAATGACGGCCTTGTTCATGGGGTTGGGATACCTTCTGGCAGGAGCGGGCGGCATGCTGTTCGCATTGGTGCTGGCAGCAGGCATGAACCTGTTTACATGGTGGAACTCAGACAAAATGGTCCTTCGTTTGCACAACGCAAGGCCAGTTTCATCTGGTGACCATACGGGGTTGTCCCAAATGGTCGGGGATCTTGCAAAGAACGCGGGCATGCCAAAGCCCGCTGTGTATTTGATTGAAACACCCCAGCCCAATGCATTTGCTACTGGGCGCAATCCCAACAACGCTGCCGTTGCCGTCACTACGGGGTTGCTACAGACCCTCACAAGGGATGAACTGGCGGGAGTTGTCGCGCACGAACTTGCACATATCAAGAACCATGACACTGCGATTATGACCGTAACTGCCACGTTCGCGGGTGCAATTACGATGCTAGCAAACTTCGCACTGTTCTTTGGTGGAAGACGGGATAGTGCCGTTGGTCTAGTGGGGACCATTGCGCTGATGATCTTGGCTCCTTTGGCTGCGGGTTTGGTCCAAATGGCCATTAGTCGGACAAGAGAATACGCCGCCGATCGCGTCGGCGCCGAGATTTGCGGTCGACCTCTGGCATTGGCGTCTGCCCTCGAAGGTATTCAGCAAGGCGCTGCAAGCATCGACAACGATGCTGCCGAGCGAAATCCAGCGACCGCACATATGTTCATCATCAATCCACTTCATGCGCACTCACGTGACAAGCTGTTTTCAACTCACCCGTCGACGGCAAATCGGATAGCTGCGTTGCGAATGCTAGCCCAGCAGTCGAACGCAGCCGACGAAAGCAGCAACACTCGAAGCACTAAACCATCATCCAGGACTGGCCCTTGGGGGTGAAGGTCGCATGCAGGAACTGTTTCTAGTGGGCCTTGTCAGAAGAAGTCATCTTTAAGCGGACAGGGCTTTTCCTAGCCTTCGCCACAAACAAACGCTCTCCTTTGACGTAATTCAAAACCGGCCTCGATTTTTTCCCTTGATGTCACAGGGCGTTTTTTTGATCTGAAGGAACGTTCAGGCGATGCTGTCCGGCTGGGAGGATTGACCATAAGTGGGAAAGCGATCCACCACTGGCATCGTTTCGGTATACACACGGTCTCGGATAAGCGCGAATATCCAGAAGTCCGGAAGGGTTGTTGACGTGTATGAAGTAACGTCAGCGCTGCGCATGCCCTGAAGCACAACGTCGACCAGAAGCAATTCCGGTTGCGTGCGGTCAAGGACTTGCTTTGCTGTTTTCAAATTGTAGGCACGCAACAATTTCAACGCCTTCTGGGTGGGTCAACAGTTCTAAGACAGTCGAGCGAGCTTCGTCCGGCGCGACAAAAATCATATGAACTGAAACCATCGTTCCGAACTCCTGATTGTCGCTGTGAACGAGGTTTTGGGTATGCGGTTTCATAATGACCGATCGCAAAGCGGTTGGGCCGCTGATTGAAGTTCATAAGGTGGGAGAGGTGGTTTTGAGCGCCCGTGTATGAGCGTGCGCCCAATTAGCAAGGATACACTTCCCAAGGCCAATCCCAAGACGAGAGCATTGGCAAAGAAGACGCCGCCAAACAGGGATGCGGCGATGTTTCCGGGCTGCTGAACAGCCGTTCCTGTCACGATTTCCAACCAGTCATAAAGGTAAAACGCGAATAGAACAGACAGGCCCACAGGCGTAACGATGAGTGCCGTCCCAAGGCAAATCAAACCGCGACCGAGCAAGGCTCGTGGCGTCTGTCCTTTGAGCACGAAGGCAGCTATTGCCCCAAAAATGCCGAGAGCGAAGACTAAGTCCACTGGAAAGGCCAGGTCACCCGAGACAGAGCGTGCGGCGGCCGAGATGAGAGGCAACAGGATGAAAGTGACGAACCCCGCGGCAAGAAGTCCGGTGAATGTTTCAGGCAAAGAGCGCGAAGTCAAAAAGTTACCGCGTTCTTGTTGATGGATAGGAACAAGCCCGGCCGGAGAAACCTGACCGAACTGTGCTGACAGTTTGTTTGGACGAGATGGCATCATGGCCCCGAGTTTTGTTGATGTTACGGCGGTTCAATTGGCCGCTTGTGCCCCTGAATTTGGTGAGCAAGCGTTTTGTTTCTTTTGGCACCTGGTCAAATTCTTGTGGAAGTTGGACAAGTTGAGTTGGAAGGATTGTTTAGAGCGTTTGGCTGAACGCGGGACGGACACGGTTGGCCTGCTCGCACCGCGACACTGTCAGCCATGGTGCCTGTTGAACCTCTGTCGCACGCGTGTTGTATTGGAATATGGCCGATGGGTATCGATAGATGCGCTGATTTCGAAACCCAATAGTTGCAAACTACTGAAAACTGAGCGGCCCGTCCCTAAATCGGAAGGGTTAGATTTCCACCTGCATGTCAGGTCAAACCGACGGATCCACCGTGATATCAGGAGAGCACATGTCTGCTTTTGACCAAACCGCGTCGTCTTTCACCAAAGCCTCGGATTTGCTGGTCGCAGCGCTCGAGGCGGAGGGCGTTGAGTATATTTTCGCCGTCCCAGGTGAGGAAAACCTGGATGTGCTGGAGTCTTTGAGAACGTCCAAGATTGAGCTTGTCCTGACCCGTCACGAACAGGGCGCAGCGTTCATGGCGGCGACATGTGGGCGTTTGACAGGAAAAGCCGGCGTCTGCATGGCAACACTGGGCCCCGGTGCCACAAATTTTGCCACACCCGCCGCCTATGCGCATTTGGGTGGAATGCCGCTGGTTATGATCACGGGCCAAAAGCCGATCAAAAAATCGAAGCAGGGCCAGTTTCAGATCATTGATGTGGTGGGATTGTTCGACCCGATTTGCAAGATGTCCAAGCAGATTGTGCATGGCAACACCATCCCCTCGTTAATCCGCGAAGCGTTTCGCGTCGCGCAAGAGGAACGTCCCGGTGCCGTTCTGTTGGAACTTCCCGAGGATATAGCGGCCGAAGATACCACCGAGCCGGTCCTGCAACCTCATCCGCGCTACTACGCCGTGGCTGGTGACACAGTTCTGAATGAGGCGGCTGAGATGATCCGCTCGGCTAAAATGCCTTTGCTTTTGTTGGGGGCGGGAGCCAATCGAAAGCATGCTCGCAGCGCACTCAGCCAGTTTGTGAATGACACGCAGATTCCGTTCTTTGACACACAGATGGGCAAAGGCGTTGTGGACGAGCGCTCAGATTTGTTTTTGGGAACGGCCGCTCTCTCCGACGGTGATTACCTACATTGCGCCATCGAGCGGGCCGATCTGATTATCAACGTGGGTCATGACGTGGTGGAAAAACCGCCCTTCTTCATGAAAGAAGGTGGAACCAAAGTGATCCATGTGAATTACAAGGCCGCGCAGGTTGACCAAGTCTATTTCCCGCAGGTCGAGGTTGTCGGCGATCTGGCTCAATCCATCGAGCGGCTGGGAAAGAAGCTTGATGGCCCCTTGGAGTTTGATCGCAGCTACTTTGAGCGGGTCAAACAGGAAACCGATATGCACATCTCGGCAGGAGCAGATGATCCGCGTTTTCCAGTGATCCCGCAGCGCTTTGTTGCCGATACGCGCAAAGTCATGCGTGACTGCGATATCATCGCATTGGACAATGGCATCTATAAAATATGGTACGCGCGAAATTATCAGGCCTACCAGCCCAATACAGTCCTGCTGGATAACGCACTGGCCACGATGGGAGCCGGCCTTCCCTCAGCCATGATGGCGGCCAAACTCTATCCTGACCGTCGCGTCATGGCGATATGTGGCGACGGCGGCTTTATGATGAATAGTCAGGAGGTTGAGACCGCTGTTCGACTAGGGCTCAATCTGGTTGTGACCGTGCTGAACGACAGCTCGTACGGGATGATCCGCTGGAAGCAGTCTCACGCCGGGTTTGAAGACTGGGGGCTGGAGTTCAAAAACCCTGATTTTGTGCAATATGCCAGTAGCTATGGTGCGACCGGTCACCGGGTAGAGAGAACTGAGGATCTGGTATCCACCTTTGAGCAAGCGTTTGCAGCAGGTGGCGTCCATTTGATCGATGTTCCTGTCGATTACAGCGAAAACCAACGGGTACTGATCGATGAACTGGCCGAAAAAGTCTGTTTAATCTGATCCGTTTTTCCAAGGTTGGTCAGTGCAACGTGGCTTGAGGTGGGCAGGGCGGCATGTGACCACTCGCTTCTTTACATCGTCGGTTAGTGAAGCTCAGACTGTAAGTCTCTGGAGCTTTTCGTAGGCTGGGCCATTGTTTCGGGCAATGACCGTAAATCACGAACGCGTCTTTCTCTGCGGCCAGTTTCATCAAGCGTTCTGCGCTGGCATTTGCCGCGGCCTCGTTCCAAGCCCCCACGAACTTTTCGTCAAATTCCTCCACTCTTGAAATCGCGTCGCTGGTCAACATCACCGCTCGTGATGGCAGTTCAACCAACAGTGCGATTTGCCCCGGCGAATGACCCGGCGCTTCCAACACTGTCAGCCCCGGACCAACGCGCACATCGCTTTCAAGCAGTATATAACCGCACTCTGGCCAGTCTAATGGTTGCGCGTTACCCCAGTACAGCGGCTTGGCGAGTTTGCGTTCCTTGGCAGAGATCAGGATCGGCGCCTCTGGAAATGCATGCAACCCGCCCACGTGGTCGATGTGGGTATGCGTGCAAACATGAAGTGTGACATCTTCAGAGGTTAACCCCAGCTTTGCCAACTGTGCTGCAGGCAGGTTGTCTGGTGTGCACTCAAGCACCTCGCCAAACTCATCCAATCGATCTTCTTCAGAAGCAGATTGGGCATTCTTAGCGTATTTTTCCGGGAGGCCAGTGTCGACAAGGATCGTTTCATTTTCATCCGTCTGGATAGCAAAACCCGAAATGCCGATTATGCGACCGTTGGAGTGAACTTTGAACAAACCGTAATCCAACACGGCAAGGCTCACCGGACGACCTTTGATAAAACCTTCAGCTTGCACTCGGTCTCTCCTCCGTTGTCAGGCAAGAACTTGACGCACAGTTCGAAAGTCAGTGCACATACGCAATTACGATACCAAATGGATGGCGGGGTGCCTCCCTGGGTAGTCAATCTAGCCAACCCACATTTAGTACCACAGAAAGATTCAAAAGTGTTCTCTTGGCCGTGTGCCGTTGTTGGTAATGCGTGCTAGCTTTGCGGTAACGACGGGGCAACGGTATTGACCAACGACAAGAAACACGATCCGCTGGATGAATTATTGCGCGCTCGACTGCGCATTCCGGTTGGCGCCGACCTGAGGCTAAGGGCGCTATGCCAGTTAATGAAGGGTGTTGACTGGATCAGTCGCACCACGACCGGCCAAGCGTTTTTTGCATTGAACGAAACCGAACGAATTCTGTTGGAACTGGATGAACGTACTGGGCACGACTTGGTACGAGCGGTGCTTGCGATGAATGGGGGAACTGTTGTCAAAGCCCACGGTCTTGAAAACATTCCAGCCAGCGGCCCCGTCATCATTGGATCGACACATCCAATCGGCACTTTCGATTTTTTGGCACATGCGGGAGCTCTGCTTGACCACCGTTCAGACTTGAAAGTCGTCGCCGGTCGCGAGGCCGAGCGGTTTCTTGGGCGCGATTTGATCGTACCGGTGGACTTGGACCGACAGGACAAGGTGCTGACAGCGCGCCAAACTCGGGCCGGCATGTTGGCACATTTGGAACAGGAGGGTGCGTTACTGGTTTTCGGCTCGGGCCGCGTGCCAACGTTGAAAGACGGGCTTCTGATTGAGCCGCAATGGCGAACCGGGGTTACTCGTGTATCCGCAGAAAGTGGAGCGCCGATTGTTCCGGCCTCGGCGAACATGCGTAATTCGCGGCACTACTACCGAACTCGACGATTGGCTGCGCTACTCGGTGGGGGAAACGACGAGTTCGGACGCAGGGTGGCATCCTTAAGGTACGTGTCAGAGCTGATTGCCAAACTGGGTGGAACCTACAATGTGTATTACGGCTCAATACAGCCTGCGGGAACAGCACCGGACCTTCTGAAAGAGCTATCAGAAGGATTGGTTCCTGGTCTTTACAAATCCTAGGGCGCTACAGCAGGGCGAAAGAAAAGATCGGTCAGCACCCTGGGTTGTGGGTGTCATTGAGAGTTAGGTCGCGCGTTAGTTTTAGCCTAAGACTAAAACTGAGCTGGTAGGATATGCCTTGGTTCAGGTTTCGAAACCAATACCGAAATTCGCTTCCGTTCATTCCTCCATCTAAAACAACTTCAACCAGGAAAGATCGCTTGCCAGCAGAGATACACTCAAGCTGACACGCACCACCGCCTTCGCCGAGTGGCGCGAACTTAGTGCGGCGTAAAGGACAGCTATACTGGCTTAGCTGAGACTGGTTCGAATTTGTCTGACAGCACCCATTCGACATCGAAATTGGGAAGTGTCCCTCTGGTCACGGTTGTCCCCTGATCTATATGTGCCGAGATCAGGAAAGGGCCGGCCGCTACTAAAAATGTCTTCGGAAGAATGGGCGGAGAGCGGAAGTTCGCAGCAGCCGCACGGGGACTCAGATTGCAGGCGAAAGCCAGACCTTAAATTCGCAATACGATGATTGCTCTACATTGGAGAGAAAGGTCGCTTCAGCAAAAGGCCATCTAAACAATGCGGCATCAAAATACACTCCCGATCTTCTTACTTGGTGCTGTAAACTGGCTTGGTGATCAAAAAGCTGGCGGCGCAAGAAAAATGGTACTCGTGGAATTTCCTTGCAGAACTAACAGGACGGTGTTGAGATTGTTTCTGTCATTGGGAGGCTGGTCGGATATTGATTTGGCCAACGCAATTAGATCCACTAGCGACTTTGAGCGACCGCCCCTAACGACGAATTGACGAGTATCGCGCTGGGAATTTCGGCACGACACATAGGGGAGGAAAGAAATTGAAAAATCTGACGATAACGCTGGCGGGATCGCTGATAGCATTTGCGGCTTCGGTAAGTGCGGCCCAAGCTGAGAAGCTGACGTTTTACTGCTCGGCACAGGAAGATTGGTGTCAACTCATGGCGCGCAGTTTCGAGGATGCCACCGGCATAGACGTCAATATGACCCGCAAGTCGTCGGGCGAGACGTTTGCACAAATTCGTGCGGAAAGTTCTAACCCTAAAGGCGATGTATGGTGGGGCGGTACCGGTGATCCCCATTTGCAAGCTGCCGAAGAAGGCCTGACGATGGAATACGTGTCGCCGATGCGTGACCAGCTTCACGACTGGGCGATCTCGCAGGCAGAAAGTGCAGGTAACAAAACCATCGGAATTTATTCAGGCGCACTCGGCTACGGCTACAACTCCGACCTCTTGGCCGCGAACAGCCTGCCTGAGCCCGCATGTTGGAAAGACTTGCTGAAGCCCGAGTATAAAGGGCACGTGCAAATGGCGAACCCGAATTCCTCGGGCACCGCTTATACGACGCTTGCCTCGATGGTTCAGATATTTGGCGAAGACGACGGCTTTGAGTTCATGAAGGGCCTACATTCGAACATCAACCAATACACCAAGTCGGGTTCAGCCCCAATCAAGGCCGCCGGTCGGGGTGAGAACACCATCGGTATCGTCTTCATGCATGATGCGGTCAAGCAGGCCGTATCAGGTTTTCCGGTCAAGGTCGTGGCCCCATGCGAAGGCACAGGCTATGAGATCGGCTCGATGTCGATCATTGACGGCGCTCGAAATGAAGAAGAAGCCAAAAAGTTCTATGACTGGGCGCTCAGCCCCGAGGCCCAGAACCTTGCGCTTGAGGTTAACGCCTTCCAGGTTCCGTCCAACAAAAATGCGGAAACCTCGGAAAGCGCACCTGACATGAGCCAGATCAAGCTGATCGACTATGACTTCAAAAAGTATGGCTCGTCAGATGAACGCAAGCGTCTTTTGCAGAAATGGGACGAAGAGGTCTCTGTGCTGCCTCAGTAAGTGACTGAAACCACGTCAAAAACGAACCACCCGGTTCTAATCTTCTGGATTGCTGCCGGGTGGATTGGTTTCTGCCTGCTGCCATGGTTCATGGTAGAGGATGGCATTTGGTCATTCGTATGGCTGGTCGATGGATATCCGTTCGATGAAGATTATGCGCCCGCCGCTTTTCTGGTCGGACAAGGCGAAAAGCTGTGGCTTACGCCGCTTTTGGTCCCGCTTGCGTTGCCTTTGTTGGTACTCGGCAAACCGAAGTCCGATCCGCAATACGCGCGCATCCTGATTTTGGCTGGTGCCTTGGGTTTTGGCTGGCTGATTGCGCAAGGGTTCTCAATTGGCATTCGCGGGTTCAATTTCGACTGGATGAAGGCGCTGTTCGGAGAACCGAAGATCCGCCAGTTCGGCATGGGATACGGCGCGATGATCTGCGCCACAGCGTTCCTGTTCCTTTTAACTCAGGGTATTGCGGCGCGCGGCGCCATCAATGGCGACGTTTTCGTCGTCAGCGCTATTGGTGGCGTAATCACCATTGTTACAGTTTTCGTCTTCTTTCCAATTGCGAAGATGTTGTTTGCCGCCTTCGTTACTGAAGACGGTGCCTATTCAGTTTCGGTTTTTGCCTCGAAGTTCTTTGATGACCGACTTTGGGGCTTGGGTTGTTTTGCCGGTGCCAAATGCGGTGCCGCGTGGAACTCTCTGTTTCTTGCAATTCTTGTGGGTTTCATCACGACCGTGCTTGGCCTTTGTTTTGCGCTTGTCGTCACACGGTCGGGATTCCGCTTTAAACGCGGGATGCGCGCGTTGACAGTCTTGCCGATTATTACGCCGCCTTTCGTGATTGGTCTGGCACTGATCCTGTTGTTTGGGCTTTCCGGGTCGGTCACCAGATTTGTTGCCGAGATCTTTGGCGTGCAGCCGACGCGCTGGCTATATGGCATGCCCGGGGTGCTGATCGCTCAGACGCTGGCATTTACGCCAATCGCCTTTCTGGTCTTGATCGGGGTGGTAGAAGGGGTGTCACCATCGATGGAGGAGGCCGCCCAAACCCTTCGAGCCAATCGTTGGCAAACCTTCAAAACCGTGTCCCTGCCTCTGATGCGACCGGGCCTGGCTAATGCTTTTTTGCTGGGGTTCATCGAATCTATGGCCGATTTTGGCAACCCACTTGTCTTGGGCGGAAACTTCGATGTGCTTTCGACTGAGATATTTTTTGCCATCGTCGGTGCGCAGTACGATCAGGGCCGGGCTGCTGTTCTAGCCATGGTGCTCTTGTTCTTCACACTTTCTGCCTTCTATGCGCAGCGCGCGTGGTTGGGGAAAAAGAGCTATACCACCGTTTCCGGCAAAGGCGACGCGGGTGTACATCCCTTGATGCCAAGGGGCCTTGCCATACCGGTTCTGGGCATTGCAGTTGCCTGGGCGGTTTTCACTGCTGTGGTTTACGGGATGATCATCTACGGAAGTATTGTCGAACTGTGGGGCGTCGATAACTCGCTGACGTTCAAGCACTACGTCACTGCCTTTTCGGTCCGCTTCGAGGAAGAGGGTATTCGCTGGACCGGAGCCGCCTGGGACAGTTTCTGGACCACAATCACCATCGCCGGCATTGCCGCGCCTCTGACGGCCGCCGTGGGGTTGGTCACCGCCTATCTGCTAACGCGGCAAAGTTTTGCGGGAAAGAATGCGTTTGAGTTTGGCACGATGCTCTCTTTCGCTATTCCCGGCACCGTTATTGGCGTCAGCTATATTCTGGCATTTAATGTGCCCCCAATCGAGATAACCGGCACAGGCGTTATCTTGGTCGTCAGCTTTATCTTCCGCAATATGCCGGTTGGGGTTCGCGCGGGTATCGCGTCGATGTCGCAGTTGGACAAATCCCTCGACGAGTCCTCGCTAACGCTTGGTGCGAACTCGTGGCAGACATTCAGGCGAGTGATCCTCCCGCTTTTGCGGCCGGCAATCCTGGCTGCGCTGGTCTACAGCTTTGTCCGGGCAATGACGGCGATTTCGGCGGTGATATTCCTTGTTTCCGCCGAGTATGACATGGCCACCAGCTATATTATCGGTCGGGTCGAGAACAACGATTACGGTCTTGCAATCGCATACTCCACAACGCTGATCTTCGTGATGTTGGCGGCAGTCGGGATGTTACAAATCCTCGTAGGCCGTGTTCAGATTGGGCGACGTACACAACTCGGAGCAGAGAAAACGACATGACCGAAACGACTATAGCAAGTAAGGCCGCGCCTGTTCGTTTCGACGGTGTCTCGAAAGTGTTCGGCAAGGATGTGGTGGCCGTCGACAGCATCGATCTGCACGTCCAAGCGGGCAAACTGGTGACGCTTTTAGGCCCCTCAGGCTGCGGTAAAACGACGACGTTGCGCATGATCGCAGGTCTGGAAATGGCGACCTCGGGCCGAATTCTGATCGGCGACCGAGACGTGACCAAATTACCCGCTACCGACCGTGACGTGTCGATGGTATTCCAATCCTACGCGCTTTTTCCTCATATGAGCGTGCTAGAAAACGTCATGTATGGGTTGACCTTTTCCGGCTTCGACAAGCGCGAGTCCCGATCGCGCGCGCTGCATGGGTTAGACTTGGTTGGCCTGAAGGGCTTCGATAATCGTTTGCCAAGCGAACTTTCCGGTGGGCAGCAACAGCGCGTTGCCGTCGCTCGTGCATTGGTTTTGGAGCCACAGGTTTTGCTCTTTGACGAACCTCTCTCAAACCTCGATGCGAAACTGCGTCGCCAAGTGCGCGAAGATATCCGTGCCATTCAGCAAGATCTCGGTTTGACCGTCGTCTATGTGACACACGATCAGGAAGAAGCCCTTGCCGTTTCAGACGAGATTGTCGTCATGCGCAACGCTGCTATCGCTCAGATCGGAACACCGCGTAAACTCTATGATGCGCCGGTTGACCGGTTCGTGGCCGATTTCATTGGTGAGGCTAACCTGATCAATTGCACTATCCTTTCTGTTGAAGGCGGTTTAGCCACGATCGAAATCGAGGGCTATCAACATACGCTCCCCTCTCGTGGTCTAACGCCTGGACCAGCAACGCTGGCCGTGCGCCCGTCACGGATTTTGATTGGATCTGATACCGGCATCCCGGCCAAAGTTGCCAAGGCGACCTATGTTGGCGTGCGGATGGAGTACACTCTGGCCGGTGCCTTCGGGCAGGTATTTGCTGTGCAGGACGACGTGGACGAACCGCTGGAAATCGGTTCGGATGTCAAAATGTCTTTTGCCGGACGCGGCCCCGTTCTGTTGCCGGAAGGGTGATGTGGGTAAGCTTTTAGTCGTCTCTCACCCGGAGGTCGTAGTCGAACCGGAGACACCGGTCACCGAATGGGGTTTGAGTGAAATTGGCCGCGCCCGAGCCGGCACATTTGCACAAAGTCAGACCATGTCGTGCGTGACAGATATATGGTCCAGCACCGAGCAAAAAGCGTCCGAGACAGCGGCTATCCTTGCAAAGCCTTTGGGGCTGGTCGCGAAATCCGATCCTGGACTGGGAGAGAACGACCGAAGCACTACCGGATTCCTTCCTCCCTCGATATTCGAGTCCGCCGCTGACACTTTCTTCGGGGCACCCAATTCCAGCTTTCGTGGCTGGGAAACAGCCCATGCTGCGCAATTGCGCATCGTTCAAACAGTCCTGTCAATCGTCAAAAACCACGACGGAAGAGATCTGGCCATTGTAACCCACGGCGCGGTCGGGACACTGCTTTGGTGCCATCTGGCAGGGAAAGAAATCGACCGGCGGTTTGATCAATCTGGGCAGGGCCACTTCTGGCGCGCGGATATTAAAACTCTTCAACCCGAATTCGGGTGGCGCCCGATTGCCTGAAAGGCGTCATTCGTTCCAAGCGTCTTCGCAGATCATTTTCAAGGTCTCGAACACGGCTGGTGTACCAGCGATCACGCGACCACCATCCCTGATCATCCCGTCGGCGTCCTGATCCTCGATCTCGCCACCTGCTTCGGCAATCATCAACTGACCGGCGAGGCAATCCCAGGCGTTCATGTGCTCTTCAATGTACCCCAAAAGACGTCCCGCCGCGACATAGGCCAACGAAAGCGCACCGCTTGCATTGCGATGATAGAGAGCGCCACGTTCGATAAGGGCCGCAATCACCGGAATGACCTTTGATGCTTCGACCCGGTTCGAATAACCAATTGAGACGGTTCCACTTGCAAGTTCCACGCTTGAGGCAACTTGCATGGCGTGTCCATTCAAAGTGGCACCTTCGCCTCGGATCGCCACGTAAGTTTCACCAACGTTTGGCTCGAAAATCACACCGACCTGCGTCTGACTGTCTGAAACGCCCGCTAAGACAATCGTCCAGGCCGGTATGCCATTGACGAAGTTTGTTGTTCCATCAATCGGATCAATCACCCAGTCAAAACCGCTGGAGCCAGCTTTTTCGGCGTGTTCTTCGCCATAAATCCCATCATCGGGAAAAGAGTTCATAATCTTTTGACGAATGAAGGTTTCGACGTTGCGGTCCGCCTCGCTGACCCAGTCCTGGGCGCCCTTTTGATCAATGACCAAGGTGTCTCTGGCAGCAAAATACTCTAGCGCAAGCGCACCCGCCTCTTCGGCTACCGCGACGGCGAAGTTTCTTCTTGCAATGATGTTATGCATTGATCCGCTCACTTCCTGCTGAATGCATCACCACATCTAAGGGAAGGCGTGTCGGAAAACAAAACAGTGTTTGTCAGGCTAAAATCCACTTTCTTCGCGTCAAATGAGTTTCTGTCGAAAGAATACCCCTATTAAAGCGCTCATTCACTTCCACACTGTGGAGTCGCACGTTGCTCGTGACCAACGTCGGCTTTCTTTGGAGAACGCTGCATCGCAGCGATTGAAGTTGTAACGACTGTCCGCTTTGGGCCGTTCACACCTTAGCGAAGTGGGGCAGTCGAATAGATGCTAAGATTGCTCCAGCGTCTGCGTTGAGCCTCATTTTGATCGATCCCGCACCACGCACCTATGTCTGAACTAAGGTTCCAAAAAGTATGAAGAGGCACATACCCCTCCACTTGAACCTTGGCGCTATTCCTCCGGGTCAAAATGTACGTTCATTGGACCTTCCCATTGAATCAACAGAATTGTTGGTTCATCGGTAGGAAACGCGTCATTATGATACTCTCTCCCAGGTTGATACCAATAGTGGCCGAGGGTTTGCAGCGGCACTTCAGCTTCACTTTCGCCTTTAATGTAGTGCTTAGCTGCACCGGATACGACAAGGCCGTGATATCCATGGGTATGCGAGTGCATGGCCCCCGGGAAACTTGGGGGGAATTTCATAAAGACCGCCGACGGACCTTTCTGGGGATTGCCCCACAAGACGGCAAGCTCAAATGGAGCACCGACGGGCTGGAAGAATTCTGCCTCTTCCAAGGCAATTCTGTATCAGTTTTTTGCCGTTTCGGCGTTGACAGACAAAGTTACTGTGCTGACAAAAAGGCCAGCCACGCCAGCAATCTTAGCGATTGAATTGAACATGTTTCTTGCTTTCATCAAGATGTGTCTGCGACTGTTACGGGGCGACTTCACCACGCCATCCGTGCGAGAACCCGATAGTGAAATTGGCTGGCAGTATCGCTGTCCGAAGATCAATGATGGATTGATACTCATCACTCTTCCAGAAATCTTCCAGAATTTCGCGGGATGGAAACCGTATCATGGTAAGACCTGCGCCCTCTGGCCAGTCTCCTTCAAACTTAGATATGGAGGAATCTCGCGCACCTATAACGAGGAGTTCGCCTTCAAACTTTTCCAGAACGTAATTGGCAGCTTTTGCATATTCGCCAAAATTTTTCATATCTCCTTGTTCTGTGAAACTGAACATCAGATAGGCTTCTTTTCCTGATGGCATGTCTGGATTCCTCTTAAGTTTCTTAGATTAACTTCTGTTACCGCCCTTCACAGGGCAAAGCCGTTTAGCCGCCATGAAAAACGGACAGGGCCATCCGGCGAACGTAGCCGGGGAAGGCCGTGTCATAGTTCTTCCAATCGGAATACTCGGGCATTTCGATTTCGTCGGGGATGGTAAAGAGCAGCTCAACAGGCGCTGACGGATTGCCGCTTGCAAAAGCTTCCTGAAAGCGGGCCTCTACCTTTGCTTGCAACTCGGTCAGAAACTCGGCGTTTTCCTTAAGCGCTTCGACGCTGTTGCCGTTTGAATGCCCGTTGATCGCATAGGCCGGTTTCCAACCCACAAGAGTATTCAAAACAACGCCTGAGCCCACGAAATTGGTGTCTTCCTTGAACTCATGCGGGGAAAGTTCCTGCGGCATGTACATGTCCACGGAAAACACGACATTGCTATCAGTGACACGTGCAACCGTGGTCGCAACACCATCTGCAACGGCGAGGTGATGGAGTTCTACGGTTTGATCGCCAAGATCCACCATAAGGGTATCGTCAAACGACGTTGTAACCATTGGCATAGGCATTAGCGGCGACAGCTTCAGAATATCGAGGCCGTTCTCCTGCATGATGATCGCGGCTCCGTTGAACACTTCGGTTCCCCCAATGTGGTCAAAGTGCTCGTGGCTAAGGGCGACATGCGTAACAGGCTTATCCGTGATCTTTGCAATCTCAGCGTTCAGTTCTTCAGCGCGTGGCGTGAAAGATGGGTCAGTTACGAGGACGCCGTTGTCCCCAATAACGACCAGGCTGGAGTAACCCATGGAAAAGAAGTGATAAACACCGTCCGCGATTTCTGTCATCGGGCTGGTCTGAGCATTTGCTGTTGTTCCCAGTGTGATCACTGCCGCGGTGGCACACAAAGTTGACAGTTTCATATCGGCACCTCAAAGCTAACGTTGTTCGCTTTAGCTAACAGCGTTAGCAAAGAAGTCAATAGGAGTCCTCAACACGCAGGAGAAGACGCCAAGCTATGGTGGGACGGCCAAAAGACATCGCACAGGAATACGAGGGGTTCACTACTCGCGACGCCATTCTCGCCGCAGCCGAGGCACTGGCGGGAGAAAAGGGGGCATCCGGTTTAAAAATAAGGGAAATTGCCCGACTTGTCGGTATTGAGCCTGCGTCTATCTACAAGCACTTCAGGGGTCTGGGAGCCTTATTGACGGCCCTCATCGGTGAGTCTCTGGCAGAAGAACAATTGTTGTTGGATCTGCCCGTAGAATTGGATGGAGAAGCCGCCATTCGGGAACTCAATAGGCGAACAACGCACTTTTTGGCGGCCAGAAAAGGAATCGTGAGTCTTTCACTGGACGACTTCGCGAAGGCTCACGATCCAACTCGCGATGCCTTTGATGAAAATGAAGCCATTATTGTTCACGGGCTGGATATCGAGGCCGAACTGATCAGCCGTCATCTCGGATTGGTTGCGCTGGGGCGCAAAAAGCTGGGGCAAATCGCAATTGCCCGCCGCTCGATGATCTTGGTTTTTCTGAGCGTTACATGGCTGAACGGAAAAGAAGTAGACGAAGACCGCGAGATCGAGATATCAGACATGGTTTCCGCGTTCATGCTCGGGTTGCAGTCACAATACTGAAGAGAAGCCCCGATTGGGTCCCGTCAAAAGAACTTGGGTTGAGGCGGGCAGGGTGCTCTCGTAGCCATCACGCATGATTAAGAAATCGCCATTCAAATACTTCAAAACCAGTTCAGAGGTCATTCGTCTTCCAGTGATGCTTTACATTCGGTTTCCGCTTTCGCTTCGAAACGTGGAAGACCTATTGCACGAACGAGGAATTGAGGTGAGCCACGAAACCGTCCGATATTGGTGGAACAGGTTTGGCCCGATGTTTGCTGCTGAGATTAGACAGAAGCGAGTCCGGTAACTGCGTGCATTCTCGAAATGGAAGTGGCATGTGGATGAGGTTTTTATGAAAGTGAATCGCAAAAGACGTTACCTCTGGCGGGCCTTAGATCATGAGGGCGAAGTGCTGGAAGCAGTCGCTACTAAACGCCGAAACAAGCAGGCGGCATTGAAATTCCTCAAGAATTTTATGCAGCGCCACTGTAAAGCGGAAGAGATCTTCACGGATCGTTTCCTACAAGGCTGCGCTCAGAGAAATGAACGCGCTTGAAAAACAACAGACGGGAAGGTGGCTCAACAACTTCGTCGAACCTCCCGTTTCGACGACGCGAACGCGCCGTGCAACGTTTCAGGCGCGCGCGAAGTTTGCAGAAATTCGCCTCCGTCGATTCCTTTGTCTACAACTATTTCAACCAGGAGAGATCTCTAACCAGCTGAGACTGGTTCAAATTTGACTAGCAGCACCATGCCGGGGCAAGGCTGGCTGTCACTTTCTTTACAAAAATTCAAAAATTTCGTGAACAAATTTACAAAATTTTGTTTCAATACTAGTAATTTATTGAGAAATTTTCAGTCCGATTTCCATTATTGGAATGCACAAAAGTGCGCTTTCGTCTGCTGGAAGAGGAGCCAAAGGACGGAAAATGGAAATGGGAGGAATACATGACTAAGAATAATGTCACGCGCCGCGGCGTGCTAAAGTCCGGTGCCGTTGCAGGTACCGGTCTGGCCCTGCCTACGATCTTTACGGCTTCGTCGGCCGCTGCCTTTACCAATGAGCCGACAGGGGCGTCTGTCACTCTGGGCTTCAATGTTCCGCAAACCGGACCTTATGCCGACGAAGGCAATGACGAATTGCTGGCGCAGCAGCTTGCGGTCGAACATCTGAACGGCGAAGGCGACGGTGGTTGTCTGAACACATTCTCGTCGAAGGCGCTGCAGGGGAACGGTATCCTCGGCAAGAAGGTTGGGTTCGTCACCGGCGACACTCAGACCAAGTCGGATGCAGCCCGCGCATCGGCCAAGTCGATGATCGAAAAAGACGGCGCAATCATGATCAATGGTGGTTCGTCCTCGGGCGTGGCCGTTGCGGTTCAGGGCCTGTGCCAAGAGGCGGGCGTCATTTTCATGGCCGGTCTGACACATGCAAACGACACCACGGGCAAGGACAAGAAGGCCAACGGTTTCCGTCACTTCTTCAATGCCTACATGTCGGGTGCCGCTCTGGCACCGGTGCTGGCGGCTGAGATGGGTAAAGAACGTCGCGCCTATCACCTGACGGCCGACTACAACTGGGGCTGGACCCAGGAAGAGTCGATCGTTGCCTCGACCGAAGCCCTGGGTTGGGAGACGGTCAACACGGTCAAAACACCGCTGGCGTCCACGGACTTTTCGTCCTACATCGCGCCGGTTCTGAACTCTGGCGCGGACGTGCTGGTTCTAAACCACTATGGCGGCAACATGGTGAACTCGCTGACCAACGCGATCCAGTTCGGTCTGCTCGACAAGGTTGCAAACGGCAAGGACTTCAAGATCGTCGTGCCACTGTATTCCGAGCTGATGGCCGCTGGTGCGGGCGAGAACATCAAGGGTGTTCTGGGGTCGATGAACTGGAACTGGCAGCTGCAGGATGAGGGCACAAAGGCCTTCGTGAAGTCCTTTGGTGAGAAATACGGCAAGCCGCCGTCCAACTCCGCACAGACCTGTTATGCACAAGTGCTGCTTTATGCGGATGCGTGCGAGCGTGCGGGCACCTTCAATCCCTGTGGTGTTGCCGAAGCTCTGGAAGACTTTGAGTTCGACGGGCTGGGCAATGGTCCCACCTGGTATCGCGGTGCCGATCACCAGTGCTTCAAGGACGTGCTGGTTGTACGTGGCAACGAGAACCCGACCAACGCGTATGACACGCTTGAAATCGTCGAGATCACGCCGCGTTCGCAGGTCGAGTACGATCCCGAGCACCCAATGTTCGCCGGTGGCGAACTGGGCAAGTGCAATCCGGGCGCGTAAGCCTTTTGGCGAATGTCTGACCGTCGTTCTCGGCGGTCAGACGACTTACGGCCAGGCCTATGGGCCTGGTCCCAACCACTCAATCCACACTGACCAACCCTGAGGTGGGCCCAATGGACGCCATCCTACTGCAAATACTCAACGGTCTGGACAAGGGCTCGGCTTATGCGCTGATCGCGCTGGGTCTTACCCTGATCTTCGGGACGCTCGGCGTCGTGAACTTTGCCCACGGGGCTTTGTTCATGATTGGCGCGTTCTGCGCCGTTACTTTGCAAAAGCTGCTGAACCTGAGTTTCGTGACCCTGGATGAAACCCAAAAAGACTTTCTGGGTAATCCGCTGAAGGTCGAAACGCCTTTTATCGAGGCCTGGTTCGGCCCCGAAGTCGGCGCAACGATTATCGACTGGTCCGTTCCGCTGGCCATCCTGTTTGCGATCCCGATCATGCTGCTGGTTGGCTATGTGATGGAACGCGGGCTGATCAAACATTTCTACAAGCGCCCGCATGCAGACCAGATCCTGGTGACCTTTGGTCTTGCGATCGTTCTGCAGGAAATCGTCAAGTATTTCTTCGGCGCCAACCCGATCCAGACCCCTCCGCCCGATGTGCTGAGCGGATCTGTCGATCTGGGTACCATGGTTGGTTTTGATCCCAATGCAATCATCTACCCGATTTGGCGATTGGTCTATTTTGGCTTTGCCGTAGGCATTATCGGCGCAGTGTTTTCCTTCCTGCAGTTCACCACCTTCGGGATGGTTGTCCGTGCTGGGATGGCTGACCGGGAAACGGTGGGCCTGCTGGGCATCAATATTGACCGCCGGTTTACCATTATGTTTGGCATTGCTGCCGGTGTCGCCGGACTGGCCGGTGTGATGTACGGGCCGCTCAACCCGCCGAACTACCACATGGGAATGGACTTTCTGGTCCTTAGCTTCGTCGTGGTTGTTGTTGGCGGAATGGGGTCATTGCCAGGCGCCGTTCTGGCAGGCTTTTTGCTGGGCATTCTGGAAAGCTTTGCCTCGACCACCTGGGCCACCACAACGATCCCAGGCATCAATCAGATCATCATCTACCTTGTCGCCATCATCGTGCTGCTGACGCGTCCGCGCGGGCTGATGGGGCGCAAGGGCGTGATGGAGGAATAATCAATGTTGGGACTGAATAAAAAAGACACCAGCCTGCTGATCGTCGTCGCACTCCTGACTTTGCTGGCGCCTTTCATCCTGAACCCGTTTCCAGAGGGCAGCGCCATGGCGCAGTTCAACGCGGGTTACCCGGATTTGATGCAGAGGTTCGTGATTTTCGGGATCTTTGCCATCGGGTTCAACATTCTGTTTGGCCTGACCGGGTACTTGTCCTTCGGTCACGCGGCCTTTCTGGGCGTAGGATCATACTCGGCAGTTTGGATGTTCAAACTACTCAGCTACAACGTCATTCCAGCCATCGCGCTGAGTGTCGTCGTCGCGGGCCTGTTCTCACTACTTATCGGGTTCATCAGCCTACGGCGGTCGGGGATCTATTTCTCGATCCTGACGCTGGCCTTTGCACAAATGAGCTTTGCGCTGGCCTACTCGGTACTGTCAAATCCCAAGTTTAACCTGACGAACGGGGAAACCGGCCTGCAGGTTTATGCGGACGATCCGCAGATCCTGCAGGGCGCTAACGCGCCGGATTTACCGCATCTGTTTGGATTGCCAATGCGCGCGACGTACACGATGGATGTGGGCGCGTGGAGCTTTGACTTCAACGCGGGTTACTACTTGTGCGCAATCATAATGATGGTCGTGTTTTACCTGTCTATCCGTATTTTCCGGTCGCCCTTTGGCATGATGCTGCGGGCAGTAAAATCGAACCAGCAGCGGATGAACTATACGGGTCTGAACTCCAAGCCATATACGCTCGCGGCCTTTGTGATTTCTGGCATGTACGCCGGTCTGGCCGGTGGTCTGATGGCCGCAATGGACCCGCTGGCAGGTGCCGAGCGGATGCAATGGACCGCTTCGGGCGAGGTGGTTCTGATGACGATCCTCGGTGGTACGGGCACGTTGATCGGCCCGGTTCTGGGCGCAGGTTTCATCAAGTATTTCGAGAACATCTTCTCGAAGATCAACGACAACGTCCTGCATAGCTGGTTCGCATTCCTGCCCGACGGGCTGGAGGATGCCGTGGTGTTCGTGATCCACCCGTTCATCGGCAAAGGCTGGCACCTGACGCTGGGCATCCTGTTCATGCTGGTCGTCATCTATCTGCCGGGTGGTCTTGTTGAGGGTGGACAACGTTTGCTCAAGCGCTTCAAGCGTAAGAAAAAAGACACCGACGATGCGCCGTCGGGCAAAACAGAACCGGCGGAATAAGGGGCGAGAAATGGCAATTCTAAGAGTCAAAGACGTCAGCAAGCGCTTCGGTGGCCTCAAGGCGCTGACAGATGTGAACCTCAATATCGAAGAGAACTCGGTTCATGCGATCATCGGCCCCAATGGCGCGGGAAAATCGACGCTGCTGAACTGTCTGGTGGGCAAGCTGATGCCAGACACCGGATCGGTGTTGTTCAACAACAACTCGGTTCTGGGACTCGAGCCGTTCCAGATCAACCAGATGGGCATCAGCCGCGTGTTCCAAACGCCTGAGATCTTTGGCGAGCTGACTGTGATGGAGAACATGCTGATCCCGATCTTCGCGATGCGGGATGGGGCATTCCGGATGCATGCCTATGAGACCATCGCTAGCGAACGTGAGGTCGTCGAACAGGCCGAAGTCATGCTGGAAGAAATGAACATGGCCGACAAACGCGAAATGCACGCGGCGTCGCTGTCCCGGGGCGACAAGCGGCGACTTGAGATTGGCATGTGCCTTAGTCAAAATCCGCGGCTGTTGTTGCTGGACGAACCTACGGCTGGCATGGCACGGGCGGACACCAACAACACCATTGATTTGCTAAAACAGATCAAGGATGAGCGCGATATAACTATCGCCATTATCGAGCATGACATGCATGTGGTCTTCAGCCTTGCGGAACGCATCACCGTTCTGGCGCAAGGGACGCCGCTGGTCGAAGATACTCCAGAAAAAATCCGTGGACATCCCAAGGTTCGTGAAGCCTATCTGGGCGAGGCGGCGTAAGGACAAGCTATGAACGAGAAACCCGACTTTTCGAAAAACGCCAATAGGGCAAGCACCGCGCCTGCGTTCCTGTCTGTATGGGACATGCATTCGTACTACGGAGAAAGCTATATCGTGCAGGGCGTCAGCTTTAATGTGCACGAAGGCGAGATTCTGGCCCTGCTAGGACGGAACGGCGCTGGCAAAACCTCGACACTCCGGTCGATTGCGCGGGTAGGCGATCCCGAAGTAAGGCACGGTGAAATCTGGCTGGACCACCAGCCACTACACAATATGACAAGCTACGAAGCGGCGTCTGTTGGTCTTGGCCTTGTACCGGAAGACAGACGAATTATCCCAGGGCTGACCGTTGAGGAAAACCTGCAGCTTGCCCAGATTGCACCGCCGGTCGGATGGTCCCTGGAGCGGTTGTATGAACTGTTCCCGCGTTTGGGCGAACGCAGGAAACAAGAGGGGATTACGTTGTCGGGTGGCGAACAACAAATGCTGTCAATCGCCAGAGCCCTTGCCCGGGATATCAAGGTCCTGCTTCTGGATGAGCCTTACGAAGGTCTGGCCCCGGTCATTGTCGACGAGATTGAAAAAACACTGGCCCACGTTAAGCAACAGGGTATGACTACGATCATCGTCGAACAGAACGCCGTCCGAGCATTGGAGTTAGCCGATCGCGCGATCATTCTGGACACCGGCACTATCGTATTTGATGGGACGGCGAACGAGGTGCTTCAAGACACCGGCCTTCGCGAGGAGTATTTGGCGATCTAGAGCAAGCTCGAAGTCTTAGGAATATTCTGGTTGCAAACGCCTTAGTTATGGTGACGCTCGAATTCTTCGGACGCTTGCGCTCCTACACTCATGATCAAGGCAACTAACTATGATCCGCCATATAGTCCTGACAAAATTCCGGTCCGACGTGACCGAAGAAACCATCGGGAAGATTTACAGGGGCCTCTCGAACCTGACCGACGCCCTTCCGGGTGCAGGTGGGTTCACTGGTGGCCGCAGCGAAAGCCCTGAACAGATCGAACGCGGTTACAAGCATGGGTTTGTGATTGATTTCGATGATTGGGCCGCATTGGCCAGCTACCAAAGCAACGAGAGGCACAAAGCGCTGGGCGCACAGTTGGTCGAAAACACCGTGGGCGGCATCGACGGAATTCTGGTCCTGGATTTAGAGGTCTGAGATAGTGAAACTGTTTCAGCCAAATTCCGAAGGGCCGATTGAAACTGTGTGCTGAACGGTGCAGCGTGGTGCCGCGCGCCCGTGTCCCTGTAAGCGTTCGGCGTCAAGTTTGCGATCTGCGGAAACGACCCTGATCAGCTTGATCATCAATGATTTGACGAACCCCATTTTACTGAAATCGCTGAGCCGACGCAGATGGTGCCAGGGCACAGACTGGGCCCACAACGGCGCATCCTTCCCTTGCGAAAACGGCAATAGTTGTACGTCGAACACCGGATTACTTGTCTTCCACCGGTCAATTTTTTATAATGCTTCGTACATTTTTTTGAATTTTTTGATGTTCACGAGTGTAATTGGTTTGCCCGAGTTGCGACAGCGAAGAGCGTGTTCCGGCGGCCAGTTCGGGGGTATTGATGACAAAGGCCAGCGATCCAAAAGCTCGCCCTGAAGTTGCCAAAAAAGACGCTAACAAAGTGTCGGGTGTTTATGACTTTGTGCAATCTCCTGAATGGCAGGAGGTGCTTGATAACGCTCGCAAACAGCAAGAAAATGATGCCCCGGCAGGCAAAAGAAACGGTGGCGCTGCGCAGCCGGCAGGGCCGGGCGGACAAAAACCGACGCAATCAACCGCTGGTTCGCAGCTGACAAACGCGCAAAATACATCGGCGGGCCAGCCTAAAACCGCCGGTACGCCGACCCAGGCAACCAATTCACGCCAGGTCGGTGAGTCGGTTCAAAATACCACGGCAGGGGGGTCTGGCAGCCAATCCGTCAACAATAACAGCCACGCGGCCGAAAACGTCCCCCGCGATGAACGAGACGAAGCAAGCGCCGCACTGCCCAATGGTGGGCCCGTGCCGGGCATAAATCCCGACAATATCCCAGAGGATCTGATCAACCCCGAGCCAAGCCTAAAACTGTCAGAGGATGAAGTTGCGGATCGTTTGCGCAAGAACCTTCTTGAAAGGATCGAAGACCAGAAACGTTCTCGGCGCAAAATGCGGTTGGGTATGATGGCGGCGGGATGCGGCATCGGTGTGGTTGCGTCGTCTTCGGTTTTTCTGATCCTGTCTGGATTGAGCGCGTCCGGCCCAAACGAAAATGTGGGCCTGACGAGCCAGGAGGCCATGGCGACAAGCGCGATCACGCAACAAGACGCCGAACTGGCCCAGCTTCCGGCGACCTCTGATGTAACGCGCGGCACGGAGGATCTGGCTGTAACCTCCACGACAGTATTCGATAAGTCATCTGAGTCGATTTCGTCTGACGATGACACAGGCGCGCCAGAAGACTTGGCGTCGCTGTCATTGCCCCTATTAGAGGCGTCCGGGCCGTTGGACGGCATCGAACCAGAGGTGTCACGCCTAGCTCCTAATGTCCGGTCTTTCGTGTCGACCCTTGTCCAGCCGCCGCTGCCGATAACCCCGCTAAGCTATCGACCTCGGGAAGAAGTGAACCTGGGTTTCGTCCGCTTTCAATCCACGCCCGAGATTTTCAGCACTTCTGTCGCTTTGCTTGAAACGACTGTGTCGGCGGCAGAACCCGAAGAGTTCCTGGAAGCCGCAACCGTCACGGCGACAGCAAGAATAACTGCAATGCGCTCACCCGTGATTCCGATCCAGCCTGGTGCATTGGAGCGTGCGGCATCGCGGGTGCCATTGGATGTCCACCAGATTGCGCCTGAGCTGGCGCGTGCGTATCAGCCGGACGTGGGCACCCAGACAGGCGAACCAACTGTTTCGGACCTTTCCCTGCCGGAAGACCTGGCTTTGCTTGAAATCGAAGAACCGCCGGAAGCGCGCGTTCTGGTTGAGCCCGGCGCAACGTCGTCGAACACGGTTGCATCGGACCTTGCCGTGCAGCAGGACGGCACAGGGATTTCTGCCGAGATCGCGCAACCGCTGCCATCCGAGCCTCAGCCGGAACCTGTAGAATTGGCGGCTCTGCCTGTTGCGCCGGAACTGTCCGGCGTGCCGTCTCCGCTGGTGACACCTGCCCCCTCGCAGACATCTTCCGCATTGCAGGTACCTACCCTTGCGCAGAGACCAGACCCGCTGGAAACGCCAAACTCGCCCCAAGCACCACTTCCGTTGGATGCCGTGGTGTCATTGGCGCCCTTGCTGCAAGAAGCTTCAGCGCCATCAAAGCCTATCGAACGCTCAGCTTTGCCGGATGAGGCAATCACCCCATCAGAACCAGAGCCGGCACCAGCAAATTCTGTGGTGGCCTTCCGGATCTATGCGCCAACCAACGTGCCGCAGGGTGTTGTTGATTCTATGGTGACCAACCTGACGTCGACGGGGCACGAGCTGAACGGACAGGCCCGTGTGGGGTTTGGGATCACTCAGTCAAACGTTCGCTTCTATCACAAGCAGGACGAGGAAAGAGCGGCCGCACTCGCCAGGGATTCGGGCGCATTGCTGCGGGACTTCACAGGGGCCAACGTCAAAACCCCTAATGGGATCATTGAGTTATGGTTGGCAGGGGAAGGTTCGGGCGTCGCCGCGGTCAAGCGGACCACTACGCGATCCACGAGCAGTGCCCAATCCCCCAACCGCGTCAATCGCCTGAAAAGTCAGGTCTTGAGCAAACTAAAAAAAGCGACAACCCAATAACTGTATTTTGAGCTATACTGAAAAGGACTGATTCAATTTTGTGTACTGTTAATTATTTCCGACGAGGTATCCACAATGACGGATAGACGACTTATCGGCATCGTAACTGCTCTGCTATTTTTGTCGACGACCCAAAACGCGCGTGCCGAGATTACGCTTGAGCACCTGCTGGTCATCGACCAAATGCTGTCCACCAATGACATTCAGGCACTGTATTCCTACCTCGACAAAAACCCCCAGCTATTGAGCGGCGATGATGAACTGTCGCTGGAGCTGCGGAGCTTTCACGAGGTCGCGTCGGTTGGAGATCTGGATTTCAGCTATGCCTCCAGCGCACCGGCCAGCGACGAGAACCGTTCGACTGAGAATGCATTCGCCGCGTCGCTGCAACACTGAGCCGGATGTCGGAAATGCTTGCCCTTGAGCGATCGAACATTCCTACGATCGCTTATGTCATCGAGCCGCGGTTTTCTGGCGGGACTTCTGCGGCTGTGGCCGCCGAATTGCCTGTGGCCGCCGAATTCGGGCAGGTGGTCGTCCACGCGATCACATCCAAAACATTTGGCACCAAGCAGCAAGTCTCGCCGGTTTTACGGCGGGTGCTGGACGAATTGAATATTCCGATCATTTGGGACGCGCCGCGGATCAGCGCGGATTTCGTATTTTTGCACAACCCGTCTTTTCTGAAATTTCAGGACACGCTTGGCACAAGGATCATTGCGCGCGAGCTGTACGTGATCACGCATGAGAATTTTCTGCGTCCAGGCGGGGCAGAGGGGTTTGATGTTTCAAACTGTCTAAGCCAGATCGAAGCCTCAACAATTTCTCTCAGGAAAACACTCGCACCGATATCACCGTATAACCGAAACGGTGTCGTTGACTGGTTGGCAACGTCTCGCGTGGCGCGGCAATGGGACGTTTTGGGCTCTGACTGGTTCAACATTTGCGAGACCGAGATGAGCGCCCCGTGTGAAACGCCACAGGACCGCCGTGGGCGTCATTCACGACCCGGATTCGAGAAGTTCCCGGTTATTGCTGATTTGGACAGCTGTTTTCCAAGCCACTCTCAGTGCAATGTAATTCTTGGAGCCGATGCCTTGTTGAATGCCCGTGTTCTTCGCGCGCATTGGACCTTGCTTCCCTTTGACGCCATAACTGTGCAAGAGTTCTTTGGAATGATTGACTTTTTTGTATATTTCACGGCACCGACCTGGCAAGAAAGTTTTGGTCGCGTTGTGGCCGAGGCGGTTGCCGCAGGTAAGGTTGTTCTGACCAACCCCGATACTGGTGCCACGTTCGGAAATGCCGTCTTGACTTGCCAGCCCTCTCAGGTGGACACAATCATTGCCGACCTGATCGCCCAACCGCAAAAATACCATGATCAGGTGGCCAGATCGCAATCGGCGCTGCAGAACTACTCTGCAGGTAAATTCAAGGCGATGCTGTCGGGGGTTTTGTCCGCCGACAGCGAGGTGAATAAATGATCTATGTCGAAGTCGGCACACGCTCATTGCGGTCGTTTGACACGCAGTTGATCTTTGCCGAGCAGCTTGCCGCACGTAGCTTCAATGTGTGCATTGATGCCGATTATCTGCCCGAGGATGCAGGGCGTGGCAGGATTTACGAGGCAGCCAAGTTCCTTGTCGACCCGGGCGAGAACAAGGCGCAGACCGTATTCGTGCTGGGTGCCGAAGAGATCGACGATTTTCTTCTTGCTTCGCTGCGGAACAAACAGCTCGACCCGAGTGTTCCGGTTGTTGCGACGGGCCGCTTTTTGACCCAGCAAAGCTATATCGCGGCCAAGGCCCGGCTGGCCTATGCGCTTGGGCGCGAAGCCCACGTGATTGACCTGACAGATTTTCAACCACGTCCAGTGCTGCCATCGACCTCAAGCCCTTTGGTGGCGGATATTCGGCCCGTATCGCGGCGGTCCAAAAGGGTGGTGCCGAACGTGACCCTTGTGTTGGGTTCGATGGAGTTGGACAACCCCGAGACGCTGTCCTGCTTTTCCCGCATGAGCAGCCAGGGTGGCTATAACCTGAAACTCATCGTCAGCGGCGCGCAGAATGAGGCGATCAAGGCGTCGCCGTTTCACGATTTGCCGACCTATCTGTATACCGGGCTGTCGCCGCTGACCTTGGCAAACTCGACGGATATTCTGGCGATGTTCGGTCACGGGATCGCCGGGGTTCGCATGGCCGCTTTTGCGGTCGAGCTGATTGCAGCCGGCGGTGTTGCGATCGACTGTACCGACGATGAGGTTCTGATGTCTTCGGGCGCACCTGCTTTGCTTGGGCCCAAGACTCCGTTCGCGTTGGATGGGTACCTGATCGGCAATGTGATCGGAAACGTGCCGCAAATTGTCGAACAGGCCTCGAAATCCCAGTGGTTGCACACAGTTGACATTTCGCGCCTGGAAACCGCTGCAGGTCTGCAGCCGAAACAGCGTCAGACAGAACAGGACAAGCGCAAAACCCTGTTTTTCCCGACGAACGGCGTGGGGCTGGGCCATGCGCAGCGGTGCAGCATCATTGCCCGTGAAATGCCGGACACCCTGACAAAAATGTTTGCGGCCTTTCCCAGCTGCGTCCCGCTTGTTCGCCGTGAGGGTATCGACTGTATCCCTCTGGTTCAGCGCACCGATACAAAGACCAATTCAGATGGCAATGACGTACTGACGTATCGGCGTCTTGGTGCGGTGCTTCAAGAAAACGACACGCTGGTTTTTGACGGCGGCTACGTGTTTGACTCCGTCTACCGGGTGATCCGTGAACGTAAGTTGTCGGCGGCTTGGATCCGGCGCGGGTTGTGGCCTGAAGGCCGGTCCAGGCAGACTATGCTGCGCCGCGAAAGCGTGTTTGACCGTGTCATCGTGCCTTCCGAGGCATTTGACGAGCTGAACGACGCCTACAGCTATGGTGACCATGTCCATTATGTCGGGCCAATCGTGCGTCAGGTGGAACAGTCCGCCGCGGAAAAAGAACAGCTCAGGGCCCGGCTGGCGGAACGTTTCGGGCGCGACTTCAAGCAACTGGTTGTCAGCATGCTGGGTGGCGGCGTCGCATCGGACAGGTCTGCGCAATTGCAGGCGATCTCGGGCATCCTTGAGGCGCGCGATGATTGCCTGCACCTGGTTGTAACGTGGCCCGGAAGCACGGTTCAGCCTGCCACATTCGGTTGGAAAAACACCCACGTGGTTCAGACACTGGAGGCGACCAAGCTTAGCCTCGCCGCAGACGTGGTCATATCTGCGGCCGGATACAACTCGGTCCTTGAGATGCTGTACCATCGCATCCCGGCGATATTTATTCCGCAGTCAGCACCCTATCTGGACGATCAGGAACGGCGCGCCGCAGCTATGGCCGACCGAGACTTGTGTGCCGCCATCACCGAACGCGAATTCATGACGCTCGAGCGCACAGTGGCAGATTGGCTGGATCACGACGGAGCCGAATTTTACCGATCTGCATTGAATGGTTTTGAGCTGCCCAAAACGGGGGCAGTCAAGGCCGCCGAATTGCTATCCGAATTGGGGGCGCGGATATGACCAGTTATCTATGGTTCGAAATCCTCAGCAGAGCGTCGCCAAATCGACCCGAGCCGCTGGACGATCTGATCAATGAGGATCGTGACACCAAGCCGCTTGGCAAGGTTATCTTTCCGAATATGCGGCTGGCCCCCTCGCTCATGCTGTGGGACCGGGAGCCCGGCGGCCCGGTGCATATCGGCGTGCGGGTGCATGAACCACCAGAAACGCCATATCGTATCGCAAGGCTGTTGGCCGCCGCCGCGATGGAGCGGGAGGTTTTTCCCGTCATTCTCAGCCGAGTGGACTATTGCGGGCTTGAACGGTTCGGGTTTCGGGTCGAACGCGTTCCCGAAGAGGCTGCTGCAGCCCAGGCCGCCGAGGAAGAAATCAGAAAATACTGGGATCTGGCGATTATCATTGACGGGCATGAAATCGGTCTGTTGGGCTAGCAAGGCGCTGATTTAGGGTAAGGAGCGTCTTGTGAAAATCATAACCGGCGGACAAACAGGCGTTGATATGGCGGCTTTCCAGTTCGCTTTGGAAAACGACATTCCCTATGGCGGCTGGGTTCCGAAAGGCCGCTTGAATGAGGCGGGCCGCATTCCGGATCGCTTCTCTGGTTTGAATGAAACACAGTCCGCGGATGTCGCCGAACGCACTAAGCTGAACGTTTTGGCCTGTGACGCTTTGCTGGTGTTTGTGGATGGATCGACCAGTCCGGGAACGCAGTTGACGATCGATTTTGCGCAAGAGATCGGAAAGCCTTATCTGGTCGTTGATCTAGGGCAGGGGCTTGAGGCGTGTGCGCGCCAAGTAAAGCAATGGGTCATGGCGAGGCCTATTACGATATTGAACATCGCTGGCCCCAGAGAAAGTGAAGCCCCCCAGATCGGAGCCAAAGTGACAGCGATCTTACGTCAATCGATTTTGCCCCAAAGCCCCGAGGCATAGCCAAACTTTGGTTCCGGCTATACGACGTTTCGCCAGTAGGCGCGGCACCCGACGGTTGCTAGGGTTGGGACAACCAGATTGCGAAGGCCAAGTTTCATGTTTGCAAAAACCGCCGGACAGATTGATTTTGACAAGGTCCTGATCGTCGATGACCATCCACTGTTTTGTGATGCTTTGTCGATGACGCTGCAAAGTGTCACTCGTATCGGTGAAATCCACACCGCAGATCGATTGGAAAACGCGATTGCTCTGATTGCCGGTGGGTTGCGACCAGATGCGGTCATACTGGACCTCAACCTGCCGGATGTGGACGGGCTTGAAGGTTTGGTGCGTGTCAAAGCGGCCACCGATGCACCGGTCATCGTGGTGTCGTCGATTTCAGAGAACCGTGTGATCAGTCAGGTGATCCGTGCGGGTGCCTCAGGTTATGTCCCCAAGCACAGCCAGCGAGACGTGTTTCGTACAGCTTTCGAGACAGTTCATTCCGGAGACGTCTTCGTGCCAGACGGTTTTGCACTGATTGACGACGATGCGGATACCGAACACAGCGACGCCGCCAATCGGCTTGCCACTTTGACCAATCAGCAATCGCGCATTCTGCAGCTTATCTGTGAAGGCAAACTGAACAAGCAGATTGCGTTTGATCTGTCCATTGCCGAAACCACGGTCAAGGCGCATGTAACTGCAATCATGCGTAAACTCGGCGTGCAAAGTCGTACGCAGGCCGTGCTGCTTGCCAAGAAGGCTTCTCTTGCCAGCGTCTTGCAAGAATAAGCCCTCGCGCCATATCATATGAAGACGTTGCGCTTCAGGGAGGAGGGCAGGATGAACCAAGCAGTCGGGTGGGCGACAGCTGCTGCCCGTGCGCCAGGTATCGTCAAAACGGGCTTTGTACATCGCGACACGGATCAGGCGATCGAAAAACTCGCCGGATCGTTGGGCGATGATCTTTTGTCCTTGGTTATTCTGTTCGTGAGCTCAGGCGCGGATGCGGCGGCGGTTATTTCCGAGGCAGTCGATGCTTTTGCGCCAACGCCTGTGATCGGATGCACCACAGCGGGCGAGCTTGCAGATTGCGGCTATGGCGAAGATCAGATTGTCGCCATCGGATTACCGTCTTCGCATTTCGAGGTGCGCACCCTGTTGGTGCCCGACCTTGGGAATTTCTCAGCGCAGGACATCATCGACCAGATGATCCGCAACCGTAACGAAATGGCGGCGTCCGCACCGGATTGGAAACACGAGTTTTCCTTTTTGATGATCGACGGGCTGTCGACGAAAGAGGATGCGCTGACGTCGGAACTCGCCGTTGGATTGGGGCCGGTGCCCTTGTTCGGCGGGTCCGCAGGGGACGGAACCCATTTCGGCGCGACCTATGTGTTGATGGACGGTCAGGCCATGCAAAACGCGGCGATCCTGACACAGGTTCGCACGCGCTGCCCGATCAAAGTGTTCAAGACGGATCACCTGGTACCAACGGCGCGGCGTATGGTTGTCACCAAGGCCGATCCGGCAAACCGTATCGTGCAGGAAATCAACGCCGAGCCAGCCGCGCGCGAATATGCCCGTCTACTTGGTAAAGACCCTGAACAGCTGACGACCTTTACCTTTGCGGCCCACCCGCTGGTTGTGCAGATCGGCGGCCAGCATCATGTACGGGCCATCCAGCGCGTCGCGGGCAATGGTGACCTTGTGTTCTTTTCCGCGATTGATGAAGGGCTGGTGCTGACGCTGGCTGAACCTCGGGACATGGTTTCGCATCTCGAGGAAGAAATCGCTGCGTTGACACAGGCCACCCGTCCGGACACGATCCTGGGCTGCGATTGCATCCTGCGCCGGCTGGAAGCACAGGAAAAGCAAAAGACGGGCGAGATTTCGCGACTGCTTGCCGAGAACCATGTTGTCGGGTTTTCGACCTATGGCGAGCAATTCAACTCGATCCATGTGAACCAGACGCTGACCGGCGTCGCGATTTACCCTCCGGAAGACGGGTAGGCGATGATTGAATCCCTGACCGACCCCAATGATCCGCTTGATCGGCAAAATGAAAAGCTGCTGAAAATCGTCGCGGCCCTGATGCGGCGGGTTGAAGAATCCACTGATGCCTCGGGTGCGGCTTATGCTCAGTTTCAGCGGGCGGCCATGTTGGAACAGGAAGTGCGGGCCCGGACAGATGACCTTGAGCGGGCGTTGGACTTGCTCAACGACTCGAACGCGCGCTTGGCGCAGGCCAATCAGGAAACCGAAGCCGCCCGCGCAAACCTCGCCAATGCGATCGAGGCGGTGCAGGAAGGGTTTGCGCTGTTCAACCGGGATGAAGAAATGGTCCTGTGCAATAGCCGCTTTGGCCTGCATATGCCTGACATCCAAACCAAGCTGACACCGGGGCTGCGGTTCACCGATTATGTCGGGTTGGTCAGCCAGTCCAGGTTCCTGTCCCTACCTGGAGTAGTTTCCCCAAAAGACTGGGTGCAACGACGCATGGCGCGCCATGCTGAAGATCACGTCGTCTTCAACATCCGCCTTAGTGGCAACCGCTGGATGCAGGTGTCCGAACACCGGACGCCGGATGGCGGTACCGTTATTTTGCAGACGGATGTAACCGACATCATGCGGGTCGAACGGCAGGAAAGGGATCGTATCCTAGATGACCAGGCCCGGCTGATCCGCGCGACACTGGAACATATCGATCAGGGGGTTTGTATCTTTGACAGCAAGCTGCGTCTGGTCGGGTGGAACAACCGCGCCAGCCAACTTCTGGCCATTCCCAATGCGCAATTTCAGATGGGCGCACCGTTCCAGACGTTGTTTCACCGGTTAAGCGCGACAATCAGTTTTGAGGGCGGCGTGAGCGACGCTGACCTGCTGGCCTGGGTCAATCGCTCGACCGAACGTCCGCCGCTGCAATTCCAGATGCACAGCGGTCGTGCCAAGATTTTGTCAGTCTTTGCGCAGGAAATGCCGGATCAGGGATTTGTGATTTCTTTCACTGATGTGACGGAAGACAGAAAATCCGCGCAAGCCCTGGTCGAGGCCAAGGAACTGTTGGAACAGCGCGTTGCATCGCGGACAATGGAGCTCGCGGACGCGCTGAACGAGGCAGAACGCGCGAACGCATCAAAATCGCGCTTTGTCGCGGCGGCCAGCCATGATCTGTTGCAACCTCTGTCGGCTGCAAAACTCTACGTCTCGACCTTGGGCAGTGGATTGGACAAGGCCGATGCGCGCGCAGTCGCGGTGAAAGCAGAGAGCGCCCTAAACAGTGTCGAACACATTCTTGAGGCGCTGCTGGATATTTCGAAACTGGATTCCGGGCGGGCATCGGTTCACTTATCCTCAGTCCCGGTCGGTGAGCTTTTTTCCCAGATGGAGGACGCCTTTAGGCCTATGGCGCAAGCCAAGGGGCTTGGGTTGCGATTTGTCGGCACTGATACAGTTGTCAGAAGTGATGCCAGTTACCTGCGGCGCATTCTGCAAAACCTGCTGTCAAATGCGATCCGTTACACGGAAATGGGCAGGGTTCTGGTCGGTGTAAGACGACTGGGGAAGACCGTTTCGATCCAGGTTTGGGATACAGGGATTGGGATCGCGCCAGACCAGAGAGACGTTGTTTTTCAAGAATTTAAACGTATTCATTCAGACGCCAGTGCGGCCGAAGGGATGGGTTTGGGCCTTGCCATTGTGGAGCGCGCCTGTGGTTTGCTGAAACATCCGATAAATTTGCAGTCCGAACTGGGGCGCGGAACCGTTTTTTCAATCACGGTTCCATCAGCAGGCCAGGCACGCGATGCGCTGAATAGCGGTGAGCCGTCGATACAGTCGCGCTCGGACGTGCTGCACAGGACGGTTGCCTTGCTGATTGAAAACGATGACAACCTGCGCGGCGCGCTGTGCATGACGATGGAAAACTGGGGCGTTCAGGTATTGGAAGCGGCCAGCAAAGATGAGGCGGCAAACCTGTTGCACGAGATCGGGATTTTACCGGATGTCATTGTCGCCGATTTTCAACTGGACGGCGGCAAGACCGGGACCGAAGCCATTGCCGAACTGACGCGCGAATTCGGGCAACTGCCCGGTTGCATCATTTCTGCTGATCGTTCGACCGAATTGGCCGCTTCTTGCAAGACGGCAGGCTACCTTTTGCTGCACAAGCCGATTGATGCACGAAAGCTAAAATCCGTGTTAGAGGCTTCGGTCAGTTGACAGGTCAGGGCGTTCGTTGCCTACCTACCGTTCGCATCATCTGACGGAAATAGAGCTTTGGTGCCAGACGGTTTACCAGATTGGCGATCTGTGCGATCCGCCCGACTGGGATGTAGTCTTTACGTCGCCGGTAACCTTGCAAGATTACCTGCGCCGCCGCTTCCGGCTCCATGTAGTCGATACCATCCGAGGCAGAGCCGGGACGAACGAACCCAGCGTCTGCGGCCTCCGGTCGCCCGATATTAGTCGCCACAAAGGATGGCGCGGCGATGGAAACGCGAACCCCGTGGGCGGATTCCTCGGCGCGAAGGGACTTAAAGAACCCCTCCATCGCGTGTTTGCTGGCTGCATAGGCGGTTCGATGGATGAGCGGTGCAAAACCCGCGACGGAAGAGATCGCAAGGTGCGTACCCTTGGCTTTCCTGACCGCGTCCAGAAAATCCTGAGCGCAAGAAACTGCAGCGAAATAGTTGATTTCGAACAAGTTTCGGTGCGAGCGCATATCGCTGTCCGAAAACGCGGAAATCTGCGAGACACCTGCATTGTAGATCACCAGATCTATGGAGTCCCTTGCCGCAATGATCCGGGTGCAGTTGTCTTTGCATTGATCAGCGTCGGTCAGATCACAGGCATAGGTGCTGACGTCATCCAGATTGGCAAGCGCGTCAAGTTCTTGCCCCGGTAAATCAATCAATGCGGTATGCCAACCGTCGGCCCTTAGCGCAGCGGACAATGCACGGCCCAGCCCTCCGGCTCCTCCTGTAATGACAGCGGTTGGTTTCATTGGGTAGCCTCCCACCAGCGATCGAACGCCTCGGCACTCGTGAATTTGGGGTGATAGCCGAATTCGCCTTTCAGCGCGGCGTTGTTCAACACAGGGCGATACAGAAGAAAACGCACTTGCTCTGGGCCATAACGCGACAGACGCAGCGGGCGGGCAATGGTCAGAGCGGCCCTGACCACCGCCGGAGATAGCCGACGCAACGGTTTGCTCATCTGTGATGCGATCTGTGAGATGGTCAGCGCGCCGTCGCCTGCAACATTGAAAACGCCGGCAGGCCCCTCCGTGGCCGCACGAACCAGGATATCGGCCAGATCTTCATCCCAGATGAACACAAACGGGCTGTCTGACCCTTTCAGCCCCAGCAGACGGGGTTTGTGAAACAGGGCCGTTATCTGATTTTCAACCTTTGGCCCCAGCACAGTCCCCACGCGCAGAACAACCTGTTCGAGGCCGGGCGTGGTTTGTCTGGCTTCGGCCAGCATTTCTTCGACCAGCCGCTTGTGCCAGGAATAGGCAAACTCCTGATTGCCTCGTATCGCATCCGTTTCGCGCAAGGGAACCGGGTTATCGGCATGATACCCATAAGCGGCCCCCGAAGAGGTAACCACCAGACGCTTGACCCCGGCGGCAATCGCCGCATTCAGCACATTTCGGGTACCTTCGACATCAACCTGATATTCATGGTCTCTGGTCGAGCTCGGACCGGGGGTCACGATGGACGCCAGATGAACAATGGTGTCCGGTTCTTCGGCCATAATGACGTTGAGAGGCGCGTTGCCGGTGACATCTATCCGTACGAACCGTGCATTTTTCGGCAAGTTGGCGGGTTCTTGAATATCGGTTGCGGTGATCGTGATGTCGGCACGACCGCCCAACCGATGCAACAGGGCAGTGCCCACCGCACCGGCGGCACCGGTGATCAGGATGTGGCGCATTCGAGCACCTCTCGTCTTGCGAAGAAGGCGGCCAGAGCCAACCCCGAGATTGCGTGCCAGATGCCCCAAAGTGCGGCGGCCACCGCCATTCCGCCAAGCCCTCCGAAAAAGGCGAAAATCAGGATGAGGCCAAGGCCCGAGTTCTGTATCCCAGTTTCGATTGTGACAGACCGGCGGTCGCGTTCCGACAGATTAGCGGCCGTCGCGGTCAGATACCCGCCCATAAAAGCCAGCGCGTTATGCAGGATGACGATTCCGATGATCGCGGTCGCAAAATGTCGGAAAATTCCCCAGTTCGCGGCGAGCGCCACCAGGATGAAAGTGATAAAGATCGCCATCGAGAGCCACTGCATCGGGCGGCGGATTTTATCGGCGACGGCTGTGAAGCGCGCATTGACCAGCATGCCAAGGATCAGGGGCAAGATAAGCATGAAGCCTACCGTAATGGCTACTGCGACTGGGTCGATTTCTGTCCTTTGCAGGATTTCTCGTGTTGGGGCGTAAAGATTCCCCCACAGCGCAACATTAGCGGGCGTGATGATGATCGCGCCGACGGTTGCGAAAGCTGTCATCGACACCGAAAGGGCCACGTTTCCGCCAGCACGGTGCGTCATGAAATTCGAGATGTTCCCTCCCGGGCAGGCCGCTACAAGGATCAGCCCCATCGCGACCGACGGTAGTGGATTGACCACCAGCAGCATCAGAAAGGTGAGTGCGGGTAGAACCAAAAACTGGGATGCCAGCCCAACAAGCAACGGTTTCGGTCCGCGCAGGATCCGGCGAAAGTCATCCATCCTAAGATCCAGCGCGATTGAGAACATCACGACGGCAAGGATGACGTTCAGCAGCTTTAGGTTGCCTGCATCGAAGTTCAGCGCGACATCGTCGATCCCGTTCATGACTGGGCCGCTTTCAACGCCGCGATCTGTCGGGTCACTTCACCGCGGTAGGTCGCTTTGTCGACGTAGTAAGCCATCCGGGGCAGGTCGATATAGTTCATGCCGCCGGTCGCACGTTCGAATTTTTGGGATTTGGTCGAGTGAATGGCCTTCGCGGCAGAGTTTCCGGATCTTAGTCCCGCGATGTAGCGCGCCACCATCTCGGCCTGTTCGTGCCGTCCTTGCCACCCAAGGCCTGACGCCTCGATCATTCCCAGAATGAACAGATCATCGCGGGTTGGGTGCATGCAGTTCAGGTACAGGTGCGGGGCGTCGCCCTGCCAGTTCAAGTGTGACTTATCGATGAACGGGTAGTGCAGTTTATATCCGGTCGCGGCCAGAACCATGTCATATTCAACACTGGTGCCATCACGGAAATGGACGGTCTTGCCGTCAAATCTTTCAATGTCAGGGCGCACCTTCAAATCGCCATGCCCGGCGTGGAACAGGATCAGCGAGTTGACGACGGGGTGGGACTCGTACAGGGCGTAATCTGGCTCGGGAAAGCCATATTTCTGCGGATCACCCACGAACCATTTCAGGATTGCACCGTCGACTTTTCGTTTCAGCCACATGGGCAGATTGATCTTCCCGCCCAGCGTGTCGGCCGGAACACCGAAGACGTATTTGGGTACAAAATAGTACCCCCGGCGCATCGAGATATCGCAGGACTGCCCGTGGTGAATGGCGTCAACCGCGATATCGCAGCCCGAGTTTCCGGCCCCGATGACCAGAACCCGCTTGCCTGTGAATTGCGTAGGATAACGGTAGTCCGAAGCGTGGATCAGCTCGCCTGAAAACTCTCCCTCAAACTTGGGTAGGTTGGGTTCGGACAATGTGCCGTTGGCGATCAGGATACCCGCAAAGATCTGGCAGTGCTCAGTGCCTGCCTTGTCACGCCATTTCACCTCCCATCCGCCTGCATCCAGCGGTGTGGTACTCAGGACCTCGGCACCAAAGTGATAGTGCTGGTACAGGTCAAATGCGTTTGCGAAGTCGTGGAAATACGTCTTGAGCTCGCGATGTGATGGATACTCCGCCGTTTCTTCCTGCATAGGGAAGTCGGTGAATTCGGTCATTTTCTTGGACGATATGAGGTGGGCGGTCTCGTACATCGTAGACCGAGGGGCATCGATGTTCCACAGACCACCCACATCGTCAGCCAGTTCAAATCCTTGAAATGGCACTCCCTGCTCAACAAGTGTCTTGGCCATTGCCAGACCCATGGGCCCAGCTCCGATCAGAGCAAAACACTCTTCCGGGCGGGCCTTCACCGTGACCGGCTGGCCCGCTCCGACTTGCACCTGTTCCATTCGTTTCTCCTCCTGCGACATTATTTATCTTGAACGATCGTTCGAAATAAGGCAAATTAGTTTTTGAAATGGCACAACACGCTGTAAAAGAAAGAAAAAGAGCACCTTCGCAGCGATCCATTGCGGCACGGGAGCGTATTCTTGACGCTGCGGAACTGGTCTTTGCCGAGCAGGGATTCGACGGTGCCTCGATTCGCGACATCGCCGAGCGGGCGCAGGTTCAGAAGGCCAACGTGAACTTTCACGGCGGTCCAAAGGATGAGCTTTTTGAACGCATCGTTGCGCGTCGCGCCAGTGAACTATCGCAAGAGCGCCGTGAAACCATCAGCCGATTGGAGGAGTGCGGCGATTGGGACGCCGCGGACCTGATGTCAGCCTTCATGAGGCCGTTGTTGACCCGCGCATTCAGTAATGATCCACAATGGCTGGCCTATGCGCGCATTGTGGCGATCGTTTCCGCTGATGCGCGTTGGCATGCGCTGGCGAAAACCCATTTTGATCCCGTCGCCTCGCTGGTCGTTCACAAGCTGTGCACAAAATACCCCGAGGCCGACCCGGCGAACGTTGCCGGGGCGCTGGTTTTTTCGGTGTCGTCCATGCTGGCGTTGTGCACGTCGGAATGGCGGATCAGGGCACTTTCCGGCCCTGACCAAAAACGCGACGCCGAGGGTGCAATCCGGAACCTGTTGCAGTTCTGTCATGCTGGGCTCACCGGTGTTTTGGATCCGTCCGGGTAATCCAGCGACCATCAAACAGCTTCGCCCCAACCCGCTCAACTTGAAGTTACGCATAGGACCATATCAAATGGTCCCGTGCGTTATTATCTAGTGATTAACAAAGATTAACGATTTGGAGCGTGGGGTGACATGACAGAGAAAAGGGACCGCCTGACCGCGGAGGAGGCGAGGGGTCTGCGGACGGCCAAAGAGCTTGAGGCGCATCTAGCGTGGTTGGACACGTTCACGCCCGCCGCTTTGGGTGTTTTGGCCATAGCCTCAGGTATTTACACTTACCTTGGCGTTTCATCATTGCTGGAAGACAATGGCGCGGTGACCTTCTTCGCAGCGGTCGCCTATTCGATCGCAGTGTCCGTCGGCATCTTTGTGTTCTGGAGCTATATGCTGCGCTTACTGCCGTCGATGCGCACGGCCAGCGGTTTCATAGGCCTGACGATCTCGACGATCGTTGGATCGGTTGCAATCATCGCCATGTCCAGCTGGCTTAACGCTGCTGCCCTGGCCGGCGCGGCTGCGGTCGAACAGCACCTTGAAAACACCGTGCGCGACTACCAGGCGGCGCTTGAGCAGGCGCACGACATTGCACTCAGCGGTCAGGCGCTGGGGCGCGAGGTCGAACGCGCGCGTCAAAGTTTCGAAGAACTGGCCGAGCTGGAGCAATCCGGTGATCTTTCGGGCACGGCGGGCCGTGGAGCAGTGTTTCGCGTGCTGACCCAAAAGGCCGAAGAGCTGCGCAATCTGGAAGAGCAGATCGCCAATCAACAGCCGCTGATCGAAGATGCGTTCCAGCAGGGCAACGAAATCCTCGCCCGAATGCGTGAGCTTACCGTTGCCCCGGGGCCGGTTGATCGCCGGTCGGTTCAGTTTTCCGAAGAAAGCGTCAAGCTGGCCGGCGTGATTTCGCGTCTGAACCAATACAACGTGGCGCCGCTTGTTGCGCGCGCTGCCGGGGATTTGCCGTCGTCGGTCGTGCTGCCCGAACTTGATGGGCGCAGTTCCGAGGTGCGCGATGCCCAGTCATCGACCATCAACTCGGTCCTGAACGCACTTGATCAGCGTGGCAAAACCCTTCGGACCGCTGCTGAAGAGGTTCTGGAGATCGAGCCGCCAATTGAGACGGCTTATAATCCCATTTCCAGTGCAGATGCGGTGATCAAGTATGCGCACAACTTTGTGCCGTCCTGGGCCGGAGCCATCGCAATCGACCTGCTGCCCGCCGTTCTTGTGTTCGTGCTGGCGATCACCCAAGCCGCCATCCGAAGCGGGAAGGACGGTATGAGCATTGAGGATACGCTAACGCTGTCTGACCTGCGCGCGGCCATGAATGCGATGAAAGATGTCGAGGCAACGATGGGCGTCGCAGATGCCGCAATTCTGGATCGCGCCGCGCCGAAAAAAGACGAAACATGATGGGCTTCCTGTCCCGAATTGATGTGCGCAGGGGGCTGCGATACGTGCTGGTGTTCCAGCTGGTGATCGCAGGTATTCTGATCCTGTCGGATGTGGCCGACGTTGTCTCCAACCCGTTTAAGCCAAGGGTTGAATTGCCGACCGGCCCCATCTCACCTGGGGATCAGCGGCGCGAGTACCGCACCGACCGCACCGATCCGTCGCTGTTGCCGCAGGACCAACCGCTGGATGTGCCGGTGCCTCAGAGCTTTCCCACGCGGTTGGAATTTACTGAAAAACAAGCCGGTGATCTGGGGCGGGTCCTTCTGGTGAGCGGTCAGATCGAAACAGGTGATGCTGATCGGTTCGATACTTATTTGTCCGAGATGCAAGAACAACCCGACCTGATCGCGCTGCACAGCCCGGGCGGCCAAGTGTCCGAAGCTTTGTTGATCGGCGCGCAGATACACGAGGCCGGGTTGTCATCGGCCGTACTGCCCGGCGCGGTCTGCATGTCCGCCTGTCCATATATTCTGGCAGGTGGGGTCGCGCGTATCGTGTCACTGCAAGGCATTGTCGGACTTCATCAGCATTATTATGACCAACCGCGCCTGATCCCCGTGGTCTTTGCCGTTGAAAGCATCCAAAAGGGGCAGGGCGAGACGATGCAGCATCTGATCGACATGGGTGTCGATCCTGCATTGATGTTGTATTCTCTGAACACGCCGCCGGATCAGATCTATGCCCTGGTAGAAGATGAGCTGACAAGCACCGGTATTGCAACGCAAATTCTGGAATAGCAAAAAGGACCCGACGCGCGGGTCCTTCTTATCAATCCTGCAAGACAGAGATAAGCGCCTCGGCCAGCCGCAACGAGGAATATCCGTGCCGGGATGGTGTCAGACCCAGCCGCACAACGACCATGTCATGGGATGGAAATACGCCGATAAACTGCCCGTCATGCCCCTGAAGCCAGACGGCATCTTCATAGGGTGGTAACCCACCCGGAGAGTCCAGCCACAGATGACCTTTGGCGTACATTCCGTCAGATGCGGCAACCGGCTCAAACATCCAGTCCGTAAAACCCTCGGGCAGGATTTGTTGGTCGTTCCATTCGCCTTTCTGCAATAGAAGTTGCCCAAAACGCGCCCAGTCGCGCGCAGTGGCATACATATAGCTGGACCCGACAAATGTGTCCGCCGCATCGGTCTCGAGCACGACGGATGCCATGCCCAATGGTTCGAACAGAGCCTCTTGCGGATAGGTCAGACTGCCATCGGTCAGTTTGTCCTGCCAGACGCGCGACAGGGCTGTGGTTGTCCCCGAAGAGTAGTTGAAATCCGCCCCAATCTCACTTTCCGCCGGGCGGCCCGAGACAAAACCTGCCATGTCATCATTAAGATACAGCATCTTGGTCACGTCCGAGACGTCGCCATATTCCTCATTCCATTGCAGGCCACTGGACATGGCCAGCATGTCCTTAAGGGTGATGTTTTTGCGTCCGTCCTGTGCCCAGTCCGAATAACTGTCGGTCAGCGTATCCTCCAGAGACATCTGGCCAGATTCGATCAGGGTACCGATCAAGCCCGCAGTAACTGTCTTGGTCATCGACCACCCAAGCAAAGGCGTGTTTTCGTCAAACCCCTCCGCATAGGTCTCGCCAACGATACGCCCATCCCGCACGACAACCACGGCGCGGTATCCTTCGCCCAGAAGTGTGCTATCCGCCAGGATACGCGCGATTTCAGGGTCTTGTGACAGTTGAACTTCGGTACCGACGGGCCAGATTCCAGTGGGCAAGGGCTCGATCGTGGTCAGGGTCGCGTCGCTGAGCGTCGCGTCATGGACATTGGTGCAGCCAAGCCCCTCGCGATATTGCGAGGTCGCGGGGGCAAAAAACCGGAAAATCCGTGCCGTCACGGTTTGGGCTTCAGCGTCCACGTCGATCGAGATCTGCTTGAGCAGTGGGTGCCCCGGGGCCTGAACATCGACGGTCAGAACGTCTTCCGGGTCGCGCCCGGCAATGAAGACGTTGGAACAGACGATCTTGGCCGAATAGTTTGTTCCCACCTTCAATAGGTCAGGCGGGGCGATCAGCAGATAGCCCACAATTGCGACGACACCCAGAATAAGCGTGCCTGCGATGATTTTCAGCGCTTTGATGATCAATCGACTTTCTGAACCGGTCGTGCCGGCCCCCTCCCGTTTGTCTCCGGATTTCGTCCGAGTTAAGAGCGTATCGTCTTTGGTTGCCACCATTCCGTCGCGTAGGTTCCGGCCAATTTCAACTGTGGACCCGCCTTTTTCGTTTCACTTGACCAAAGCCTTGGGGTCGTCCTTGATGGTGACAAGCCCTGTCGGTCACGCCGGTAACTGAACCGGCAATTCCGATATCCTGGGCGCAATCAGGGAACGTTCGCTTGAATGAGCCCTGTTTGGATGGACGCAAGTGAAACGATTGCATGTCTGAAATCGAGATCTGGCTGGAAAAAAACGGCCTGTCAAAATACGCCGAGGCCTTCGCCCGTCATGAAATAGTGGTGGGTGATCTGCCTGAGCTGACAGAAGACGATCTTGTCGCAATTGGACTGCCGCTTGGGCCAAGGCGACGGTTTGCAAAAGCCTTGCGCGAACAATCCGGGGCTGGCGTTCCGTCACTACATTCGACCCTCAGCCCGACAATCGTTGCCGAACGGCGGCAGTTGACTGTCATGTTCATCGACCTCGTCGGATCCACCGAGATCGCGCAGCGCTTGGACCCCGAGGATCTGGCCGAGGTTCTGCGCCTGTTCAAGGAAACCTGCGCGGCGGCTGTGGCTGCGTATGACGGCCATATCGCAAGTTATTATGGCGATGGCATTATGGTCTTTTTCGGCTTTCCGCATGCGCATGAGGATGACCCCGAACGCGCGATACGTGCGGCGCTGAGGATCATTGAGGAAATGCCGGAAGTTCGGACCCACGCAAAGCTCGAAGTGCGGATAGGGATCGCGACGGGGTTGGTCGTTGTCGGCGACCTGCGCGGTGAAAACATGTTCGAAGACGGCACCGCCATGGGCGAAACGCCAAACCTGGCAGCGCGCCTTCAGGCTATGGCCGATCCGGGCACTCTGATCGTCGCTCCGACCACGCACCAACTGGCAGGCGACGCGTTCGAGTATGTTTTGCGCGGTGCGTTCAAACTCAAAGGCTTCGCGAAAGAAGTTGAGGCCTGGCAGGTCACAGGAACACGAGAGACGATCAGCCGGTTCATGACGACGGACAATACCGCGTTGCGCCCGTTGATTGGACGCGACCCGGAGTTTGACATTCTGCGCAGCAAATTGGCGCTGGCCCGGGCAGGCCAGGGGCAGGTCGCATTGGTATCCGGCGAAGCAGGTATCGGTAAATCCCGCTTGATCGAAGAGCTGCGTTTGGGTGTTGCCAAGGCAGAAGCGTTGCAAGTGCGGTTTCAGTGCTCACCATATCATGAGACAAGTGCGCTCTACCCTGTGATCCGTCAGATTGAAAACGCTGCGGACCTGCGTGTTGAAGATACAGGAAGTGTCCGGCTCAGGAAAATTGCCAAACATCTGGAAGATCCGCCTGACCACAGCGTGAAGCTGGCAGCGGCACTTTTGTCTGTCCCATTCGAAGACCAACTTGGTTCGCTGGATCTGACACCACAGCAAGTCATGGATCAGACCCTGGACATGTTAGCCGGTCAGCTTATTGCACGGGCCGCGCGAAAGCCCATACTGTGCCTCATTGAAGACGCGCATTGGATTGATCCGACGACGAAAACCTTGCTTGACCGGATCGTGGACAGAATTCAGGAAGTACCGGTTCTGATCGTCATGACGTACCGGACGGCTTTTGATCCGGATTGGGCCGCCAAGCCCAACGTCACTCATGTCCCTCTCCGGCAGTTGGATTTCGCGCAGGTCCGCGAGATTGTTCATCAGGTGGCTGGGGATAAGCCGATCTCGCCCGAAATGTTCGGCGTGATCGCGGGGCGGACGAACGGTATTCCCCTCTATGTTGAAGAGGTGACAAAGGATTTGCTGGAATCTGGTCAATTGGCCGATCGGGCAGATGCACTTGGGTTGGATGGCGCGCCCGGTCCCGCGCCTTTGGTCCCCAGCACGTTACAGGATGCGTTGATGGCGCGATTGGACCGTTTGAGTTCGGCGAAAGAAGTCGCACAAATCGGTTCCGTGATCGGTCCGCATTTCACCTATCAATTGATTTCCGGCGTGTCCGGGTTTGGAGATAAGGCGTTGCGCGCGGGTCTGGATCTGCTGGTCGACGCGGGCATTGTGACCGTTACGCAGAAAAAGGCAGAAGAGACATTTGCCTACCGTCACGCTCTTATTCGTGACACGGCTTATAACAGCCTCCTGAAAAGCGAACGCCGCGGGTTGCATGCGCGCGTAGCAGAGGCCTTGCATCACGGAACGCATAGTCACGCAGATGCAGGCCCCGAAGTTCTGGCGCACCACTACACCATGGCGAAAATGCCCCGCGAGGCCATCGAACAGTGGCACCTTGCAGGCCAACGCGCAGCCAAGCGCTCTGCGAATGTCGAAGCGGTGACCCAGCTGGGACATGCAATACAGCAGTTGCACGAATTGGAAAGCACCGTTGAACGCGACCGCAAAGAGGTCGAGATTCAAGTGCTTCGCGCGGGCGTGACCCGTTCGACGGCCGGCATTGCCGCCGACGAAACGGGCGCTGTCTATGCCCGAATTCGAAAGCTGTGCAATCGGCTGGACGAGACCGAGAACCTGTTTCCTGTTCTCAATGGCCTTTATTCGTTCCATTTGGTGCGGGCCGAATACGATTTGGCGAAGGACGCGGCGCGGCAAATCCTCGATCTGGCAGGTCAGTCTGACGAGGCGCATCATGTCATGATTGCCCATCGCGCGATGGGGGCGGTTTTGCTGCATATCGGTGATCTGGACGCGGCGCATGAACATCTACAGTTGGCGCTGGACCTCTATCAACCCGATCTGCATGGACGGCTTGCTTATGTCTACGGATCCGACCACGCAGCGATAACGTCGTGTTTTTTGAGCATGGCGCTGTGGTTGAAAGGCGATCCTGACCGAGCCGTTGATATCCAGCGAAGGGCCGTCGATGCCGCCAAGGACCTAAAGCATGCCCACAGTATCGCCCAGGCGCTGACCTATCTTTGCATGTTGCATACTTTGCGTCGTGAACCGGATCATGTTTTGAAAGCCGCTCAACAGCTTGAAGAGGTGTCCGAGAGGCACTCGTTTACCTTCATGACTGTTACTGCCAATCTGTGGCGCAGTTGGGCGACTGCTTATGATGTGCCGACCTTTAACAACATCAGCGCGGTACGTCAGGCGGCCGAGGCCTGGTGGGACAGCGGTGCGGGGAACTACAAACCGTTCCTTTTGACTTTAATCGCCGAGCTGATTTTGAAAGCCGGTGAACCCGAGGGTGCCCAGCAGGTATTGTTCGAGGCACGCAAGCACCAGAAACTAACCAACGAAGGCTGGGCTCAGGTGGAAACGGACCGGGTTCAGGCGCGTTTACTGCAGCAGCAAGAGGCCGCGAAGTAGCGGTCGCTCCAATCTAAAACCCGCTGACGCGTTCAACCAACCAGTACATCGACACGCAGCCGATGGCATATCCTGTGACGGGTACGGCGACTACGCCAGCCCTTTGGGAAATTGTGGGCAGCGTAAGGCGCCACACCAAGATCAGGGCCGACAGTCCGGCAATAAACAAAAGTTGCCCGGCCTCGACCCCAATGTTGAAGGCCAGCAGTGCGGCGAAGATATCCTCAGTTGGAACTCCAATATCGGCCAGCGCGCCGGCAAATCCCAGCCCGTGCAACAGCCCGAAGCAAAAGCAGACGATCCAGGGATATTGTTCGGACAGGCGCAGCTCACCATCTTTTCGGTTGAGGATTTCCAGAGCGAGGAACACGATTGACAAGGCGATCACGGCTTCGACCGGAGGGCCGGGCACGTTCAGCACGCCCAGAGTGGCAAGCGCCAGCGTAATGGAATGCGCGACGGTAAAGGCGGTCACCGCCCCGACCAACCGCCATGGATCGCGCACCAGCACAAACAAGGCAAAAACAAACAGAAGGTGATCCCAACCTTCCAGAATATGTTCGAACCCAAGGCGGAAATAACTGCTCAGAACCGACCAGGTCGTTGGCTGTTCTGGTATGATCAAAGCAGGCGTCTCGGGCGTGAACCGAAAAGTGGATGGTTCCGACGAGATGGGTTGGATGCGCAGCAGAACGTCGTTTCGTTGTTGCTCCAGCCCTTCAATGGTGATGGTGTGACCGGCGATATCGTCCTCGCATTCAAGAACCCAGGTCGCGATCCAAGCCGTTCCGTCGGACCGTGGCTCGGGTCCTCGGTTTTGGGCACAGTGAGCGGGTAATATGGCATCGATACCCATGGGGCGGCCATTCACATCAGGCTTGCGCCATAGCACTTGCCAGGTGTTGCTGGCCAATTGCCGCAGGTCCAAATAACCGGGGTCAAGTGCATGTGCATGTCCCGCTTGTGCGGCGACCATCAGCCAGCCCGAGAATAACAGGCAAAAGAGCCGCTTCATTCGACCGACTTGTCCATGTCGGGTGTTTCGACCTGGTAATTCGACGCCAGGCTTTCATATTGCGCCTGCGCTAGGTCCGACCCGGCTTCGCGGCGCCATTCCAGTAAAACGGTATCGCGGATATCTTCCAGCTTTGGCAATATGGGGTCTTGTTTGTCTGTAACGCGAACGACGTGGATGCCATATGCGGATCGGACTGGGCCGGACCAGTTGCCTGGCTCCAACGAATTCAGAGCCGCCGAAAAGCCAGTGCCAAAGTTTGCGTCCACCGCGCGCACTACCGTCAGGGGCATCGACTTTGGAAGCAAAGTTGTCGCTCCGATGCTGCTCCAGTCCTGCTGAGTGTTTGCAGCCTCGATCGTGCGTTCGATGGCATCCGGATCGGCGTTCTCGTTCAGGTAGATCTGATCAAAAGCAATCTGTGCCGGTTTGGTAAACCGTTCCGGATTCTCGTTCAGAAAGGTCTGCAACACTTCGGGCTCGGGTTCGATCGAAGCTGCGATTGCGTCAGTCAGAAAATCCATCTTCTGCGCCAGGCGTGCGCGGATGACCTGATCACCTTGATCCAGCCCCAGCTTGCGTGCTTCGCGCACAAGAACTTCTTCGCGGATCGCCCCGTCTATCAGGGCCTGTAACTCGTCTTCCGTCGGTGGGCGGTTCCAGCTGTTTTGGAAACGTGTTTTCAGAAGGGCGACATCGTTACCATCGACTGTGATCGTGTCGGTTTCTTCAACGACGTCCTGTTGCGGGGAAACCCATGCAAACCAAGCGAAAATGGCAACCCCGATCAAAATGAAGTGAAATAAAGGCTGTTTTAGAATTTGCATGAGGGTTCTCAATGTCGTGTCGCAATATTGCCGGGCGGGGTTGACCGCCCGGCAATGTCTTTAGTGTATTGATCGGTTATTCGCTAGGTGTATACCAGATTGGCGACGAATACGCGCGCTCTTGATGGATCAGCTGCGCCTCTTCCGGCAATTCAATACCGAACCGGACCTTGTCGTACAGGACCCAACGGGGTGTGGGGATTTCAAGCGCCCGGACATAGTAGAAGGCCCGCGCATTTGGATCAAAGTCTGGATCGGCCCAAACCGACACAAGCTCGGCGGTTCCAATCGTGTTACTCCAGCTGGCGGTTTCGATATCGACGGTGTTGCCGACAGCCGGGACTTTGCCGTTTTCATCAGCAGCCCGGTCATCCGACCATGCAACGTCGTAGACTTTCTCGTGCAACTCTCCTTCGCCATCGAGCCACCCTTTTACGACCTGTACCCGGTCCAGATTGGCCCCAACCGGATCGCGTAGCGCTGCAATCAGGAATGAAGGCGCTCCATCACCTTCGTTAGGGCGTAAGTCCGAGCCCATCGGAACGCCTTTGGTGTAGCCAACGTCCGCAAGGAACCGGGTCTCAAGATCTGCTTCGTCAAATTCCCATCCACCAAAGAACCGCAGACCGATCCGAGGACCAGTCGTGGCATAGGTTTCACGCCGTTTGAAAGCATCAAAGATCGCGGAACGCGTGTTCTCGGTGGCCCAGACGGCAGTGTAACCAGATGCGACAAGAAGGTCGCCGGGGATTTCGCCAAGATCATTGGCGATGAAGGGGTGCTGGATTCTTGTGGCCGACGGTTCAACGCTGACGGATTTTCCGAAAAAGTTGTCCTCTTCAGCTGTTGCCAGCGATGTGTGGCTGTCTGTTGCCCCACCCATTCCGAACTTATAAGGGTTCACCCCGAATTTTTCTTCCAGCATCAGGCCACGTTTCAAGGCTTCTCTGGCATATTCACCGGCCAGCATGTCCTCTGTTTTCAGCTCGGTAATGTCGAGGTTGCCGACGTCCCAGTTTTCATAGTCCGCAAATTCGTCTTCCGGGCTTAGGAAGGGGTGTGCTTCTCCGTCGCCTTTGATTTGGGTGACCTCATAATGCGGCTCCCACTTGGCGCGGTTCTGCACGTATTCTTCGTCTACCTTGCCGCCGTGATAAGTATCCTCAGTGGGGAACATCCAGCCATTTGACAGGTTGCCGTTATGTGCAAAAGCAACCGCGCGACCGCCGGTTTTACCCTGATATTCTTCAAGCCACGCATAAAGCGCCTTGGGGTCGGTGTCGCCGTAAGGAGGCTGAGTCACGGGTGGCACCATTTGCAGTGCCCGAATTGGTCCGTCACGTAGCATGACATTGCGGTGCAGGTTGAACCCCTTGGGAACGGACGTCCATTCAAACCCAATAAAGGCGGTGAAATTGCCGGGGTCGTTGTGCCGTTCCGCTGCCATAACGATGTTTTCCCATGTAAATGCGAATGCGTCCGCGCCTGGGCTGTATGACTCAAGTAGGATTTCCGGCAGGGTCATTTGAGAGAAATTTGTAATAATGTCGAAGGCCGCTTTCCCGGCTTCTTCACCGCCTGCTTTGTATCCCTCGTACCACTCCAAGCCTTTTGGGTCACCAATAACGCCAGGTTTACCGGCCTGCAGGTCCGGGGCGAAACCCATCAAATCAGTATGATCCGTCAGCACCATCCAATCCAGGGGCCGCGCCAGCCTGACGGCCTGACCGGTTGACGAAATAACTTGTTCCCCCTTTGCGAACCGCCATGCCTCATCAGGAAGCAAGGTGTTTCCGAATGCGCCCGCATCCAGCGACAAACCGGTGTGCAGGTGTGTGTCACCCCAGAGTGGCCGTTCAGGAAATGATCGGTTGGCGTAAGGCGAATATGGGCGGTCGGCAAAGGTGCCCTCGGCAGCCTCTTTGCTGGGGACCGCGTCTGCCCATACAAGTGATGGTAATGTCAGCAAAGAGATCAAACAGGTTGTAAGTCGAAGCATTGAATCCTCCCCAGGTCGTCGCGCAAATCGAATATCGTAAATTCAGTATATTCATTTCTTATAATGTATTGGACGAACTTTTGTACTGATTTTTCTACCATGGGACCTGCATCCAGCGCAGGCCGGTGCCTTTTGCGGGTGGGGGTGCTTGGATAACCAACTCAAATACAGCTCGAATACGGGTAAGGTCGCCCCGAAAGTTGTAGCGAAACAGAAGTATCCACGCCGGTTTTGTGGTTTATGCTTGCAGGCCCGAACCGTCGCATACCGCATCGGAAACTGTGGTGCGATCACGCCAGGGTATACCCCTGCGCGCCCAGTTGGTTCTGGCAGGAGTTGAGAAATGGATCGAACAAGGCAACGAATTCCAGTGGCTTGCCGAGTTCGGTAGCAAGGATCACATTAGTTGAGGTCGCAAACTTGTCCACGACGCTGTCTTTTATCCGGCCGAGCCTTTCGTCTACAAAAGGAACGTCCTGAAGACCGGTCCAGTAAACCACATCCAACACCTGACCTTGCGTACCTTTCTCAAGGACGAAATCCTCGTACGCCTGTGCAAATTCATGTGCTACCGGATCATCGGCGATCTCGGGGCCGTAGACGTCGCGGATCACCTCCAGCGCATGCGCTGCGATGCCATGCCCTTTGATCCCCCGATATGCCAGGCCAAGGCCGACGACCCCTGCACCTAACGCGATTACCTTGCGACGGGAAAACTTCATGTAACCGCCTCCGATGCGCGAAGCGCCAGCGCCGAGATTGTCAGCGACGGGTTGGCGGGCGAACAGGTGGGGAATGCACCCGAGCCAAGTACAAAGACGTTGGGTGCGGAATGTAGGCGCAGCCTGTCGTCAACGACTGAGTCTTCGGCGGAAACGCCCATCCGGTGCGTGCCCTGGATATGAGCGTCAGATGGCAGAATGTCTGAAAACCACAGATGTTCGATTGTGTCCGGAATTATGTCGGGCAGACCAGTCTTTACTCGCTCTATACCGCGTTTGGCATAGTCGGAATATCCAGTCCATTCGATGACTGGTTCATCATCTTCCAAAATGACGCGGTTTTCGGCGATGGGAAGATCTTCAACTGCTAGGCGCAGGTTAATACGGTTTGCCCATTTGCCGGGTTCTTTTCGGATCGATACAGGTGCGTTTATGGTTTCGATGAGCACCGCTGCGGACGTTCTACGATCTACGTCATGGTAAAAATGATAGCCAAGTCCGGTTTCCGATGTGCCACCAAAAAAAGCCTTTAGTTTGGCTGTGTCCACTAGGACTTTCACTGCCGCTTGTTCGTGAAGGTACCGTCCTAGCGCGTCATTGCGAACGTCCGAGCGTTTCAAAATGGCTGCGTTGAATATTGCATTGGTACCCAGCGCAACTGTGTCGGCGCGAAGGCGCACTTCATTGCCATCGTTACTTTTGACGCGAATACCGCGTGCGCGTCCGCCTTCGATATCTACCGCCCTCACTTCGGTGCCAAGTAGGTAGTGCGAACCAGGATGGGTGAGTTTGTCGAAACTGTTCAATACGGTAAATTTGGAGTCGATAGGACACGTCCGACATACCCCGTTTGCACAGCACGTTGGTCGTGAACCGCCGTTTGACGTCGCGTTGGATGCAGGTACCCATAGGGGCGAAGATTCCTGTAAAGCAGCATCAGCACGCGAAGGAGTATGTGCGGGGTAGGGAAATGGCTTTCGGCGTGGAAGAATATCCTGTGACTGACCGCCGGCAACTTCGATGATATCTTCGACACGTTCCCAATAAGGTTCGAGATCATCGTAACTAATAGGCCAGTCAATACCGACACCAAACTTGCTGTTCAGGGCAAAGTCGTTTGGATGGAACCTGGGTACATTGCCCCACCAGTAATTCGAGTTTCCACCAAGTAGAGTGTAGGCGAGCCAATTTTTTTTCAGCCCGGACGTGTTTCTTTGTGTAAAAGCTTCTTGAACCGCGGGGCCGTTTTCGATCTGGTCTGAATGAGTGTATTCATCGCCCTTTTCGACGAACAACACATTCAGGTCCGGCGGAAGCCCATGACCGAAGAACATCGCTGAGAAACTGGATCCTGCGATTATCACGTCCCATTCACGAGAGCTGGCTTCGTCTAAAGATACGCGCTGCATGACAACAGGTTGACCTTTTTACTCATCAAACAAACAAGTGGCTGAAAATCAGCGTAGAATAACAATTCTGCATAGTATGGCATGAAAATGGCCGCGCGCAAGTCAACTGGCCGATAGGGCTATGATCATTGATGGGCAAAGGCGGCCTAATTCGCAAATTGAATAAACATTGGGCGACTCCGGCGCGCGCAGATGCGGTTTGAGGTTGCTGATTGGTGCCCATCACGGGCAGATTGCTGGTGAGGGCAAAGGGACGGACCAGCCAATGACACAACAATCCAAGGGCATGGCTGTCTTTTTGACCGGCAGTTTGATGCGGCACGTGACCCGAATGTCGCTGACCACCAGCATTGGTCTTATGGCAATCTTTGCCGTGGATTTCGTGGACATGGTGTTCATCTCGATGCTGGGCAACGACGCGTTGGCCGCAGCGGTCGGCTATGCGGGCACGCTTTTGTTTTTCACCAACTCGATCAATGTGGGGCTGTCCATCGCAGCCGGGGCTCTTGTCGCCCGCGAGTTGGGGGCCGGGCGGCCCGAAAAAGCCCGGCAATTCGGAACCAGCGTTGCCCTTCTTGGTATTCTGATGGGATTGATTGTGTCTGCCATGGTCATGATTAATATCAAGTTTCTGCTGTCTTTGCTGGGCGCGCAGGGTGAGGTTCTGCAATTGGCCGCACGGTATGTCAGCATCATTCTGCCGACCATGTGGGTGATGGCTGCGGCAATGACGGGTATGGCTGTGTTGCGTGCGCACGGTGATGCGCGCCGGTCCATGCAGGCTACGATTTACGGCGGGCTGGCAAACGCAATTTTGGATCCGATCCTGATCTTTGCTGTTGGTCTTGGCCTGGATGGGGCGGCGATTGCCTCGGTCATTGCGCGTATCTGTATGCTGATAGCAGCGGTCCGGCCCGCCGTGCGCGTGCACCGTGGATTTGCGCGACCGTCGCTGAGGCACTTGAGGGAAGACCTCCAGCCGGTGCGGGCGATTGCGATACCGGCGGTTCTGACCAATGTCGCCACGCCGGTCGGCAACGCCATCGTGATCCGTGAGGTTGCGCAGTTTGGCACCGATGCCGTGGCAGGCATGGCCGTAATAGGACGGCTGATGCCTGTTGCCTTTTCCGTCGTGTTTGCACTGTCCGGGGCCATAGGCCCGATCGTGGGGCAGAACTTTGGGGCAGGGCAATATGGTCGGGTGAAGGGTGCATTCCTGGCAGGCGTAAAATTCACCGCCGTCTATGTGGTTCTGATGGCGGCGGTGCTGTTCGTCCTGCGTGCCCCCATCGCCGACTTGTTTCAGGCCCAAGGCGAGACGCGGGCGCTGATCTATCTGTTCTGCGGGCCGTTGGCCCTGGCGTCGTTCTTCAACGGTGTGATCTTTGTTGCGAATGCAAGCTTCAACAACCTTGGCTATCCCATTTATTCCACGTGGGTTAACTGGGGGAGACATACGCTGGGCACGTGGCCCTTTGCGGTCGCCGGGGCCTATTTGGCTGGCGCTCCAGGTGTGTTGTTGGGGCAGGCGCTGGGCGGTGTGATATTTGCTGCAATCTGCTGGGTAATGGTGCGCGGCGTTGTCTCGGGCCTGACTGCGCCAACAGAGATCGACCCATTTGCCGGGCAAAGCCGGCTGCAATCCCTGTTTGGGCGCAGGGGGTGGTGAACTGTCCCGGGCGCTGGAACACCAATGATTTTTGGTCACCAGAAGCGACTTTTGTCTCCTTTTTTGCAGCCAAGGCATCCTCATTTGCCAATTCATGAATTCGTTGTAAGCTGAACTTATGATTGCAAAAAACGCCAAGTTGTTTCGGGGCGTTGATTTAAATAGCACCTTTAACGACCGAGGATGAGCAATGTCCGGAAGTCTTTTGAAGTACACGCGTGTTCTTGAGATTGTCGGAGACACGATCAAAGTCAGGGTGCCTCTGGACGGATCGACTGACGCAGCAGTGCGTTTCAATGATCTGGCCGTAATCGAAACCGTGGACGGCCACAAGACACTGGCGCAGGCCATTTTTATTGACCGGGATGTTGTCACCCTGCAGGTGTTTTCCGGCACCAAGGGCATCTCGACCGAGGCGACGGCGACGTTCCTGGGCCACCCGATGCAGACGCCATATTCCCAGAACATACTGGGCCGCGTTTTTGACGGCGCGGGTGTATCTATTGATGGTGGACCTGACCTGTCGTCTGAGCCGCGCGTGGATATTGGCGGGCCAACCGTGAACCCGGCGGAACGCGCCGTGCCCAACAAGATGATCCGGACGGACGTGCCGATGATCGACGTGTTCAACACACTGGTCGAAAGTCAGAAAATCCCGATTTTTTCCGTCTCGGGTGAGCCGTTCAACGCGTTCCTCAGCAGAATTGGTGTTCAGGCGGACGCGGATATCGTGGTGTTCGGCGGGCTAGGGTTGATCTTTGACGACTACTTTACCTTCAGGACGTCCTTCGAGGATGCGGGCGTGTTTTCCCGAACAGTGATGTTCGTCAATCAGGCGATGGATCCGCTGGTCGAACGGCTGCTGGTACCCGATATGGCACTGGCCGTGGCCGAAAAATTCGCGGTAGAAGAAGGCAAGCGCGTTCTGGTCCTGCTGACCGATATGACCGCCTACGCCGATGCGATGAAAGAGGTCGGGATCAGCCAGGAACGCGTACCCTCGCAGCGTGGATACATGGGGGACCTCTATTCCCAACTGGCCCGCCGGTACGAAAAAGCCTGTGACTATGCCAAGGGCGGATCGGTCACTGTGCTGACCGTGACAACGATGCCGGGCAATGACGTGACCCATCCAGTGCCGGATAACACGGGCTATATCACCGAAGGGCAGATCTATCTGCATTCGGGCGTGATTGACCCGTTCGGCAGTCTCTCGCGCCTCAAGCAGAACGTGATTGGCAAGACAACGCGCGAGGATCACGGGCAGATCATGAACACCATGATCCGGTTCTATTCCGAAAGCCGAGACGCCGCGCAGAAACAGGCGATGGCCTTTGACCTGTCGGATTATGACCATCAGCTGCTGAAGTTTGGCGACCTGTTCAAGACCCGTTTCATGGACATCAACGTTTCAATCCCGCTGGAAGATGCGCTGGATTTGGGGTGGAAAACTCTGGCCGAGTGTTTCGCACCTGGGCAGCTACTGATGAAGCAGGCCCTGATCGACAAGTATTTTCCAAAGGATGCCGATGGCGCGGTTGCAGCTGAATAAATCGTCGCTCGCGCGCGAGCAGACGCAGCTGAAAAGCTATGAGCGGTTCCTGCCATCGCTGGACCTTAAGCGTCAGCAATTGATGGCAGAGCGCGCGAAGGCGCGCGAAGATGTGCAGCGCCTTCAGGATGAGGTGCAGGAACTGGCGCAAAAGGTTGGAGAAAAACTGCCGATGCTGGCGCAGCAAGGCATTGATCTGGACGGGTTGGTCGAGCTGAAAGACTACAAAGTCAAAGAGGTCAACGTCGTGGGGGTTAAGATGCCTGCGCTGGACCGGATTGAGGTTGCGGTGCGTCCGTATTCCTATCTGGCCAAACCTCATTGGGTCGATGCGGCGGCCCGGTTGCTGCACGATATGATCGAGGCGCGTCTACGGGTCAAAGTGGCCGAAGAGCGGGTGAAGATATTCGATAGGGCTGTGGCCACCATCACCCAGCGTGTCAATCTGTTCGAAAAGGTTCTGATCCCGCGCGCCAAAGCCAACATCAAGAAAATCCGCATCTATCTGAGTGATGAGCAGATGCAGGCCGTCGTGCGCTCGAAAATCTCGAAACGCAAACATGCGCAGGAGGCTGTGTCGTGAGTGTTGCGAGGCTCAAAAAACTGTCGCTGGTCGGGCAAGCAGGCCAGAAGGCTGCGACCCTTGAGGCGCTGCAGAATCTGGGCTGCATGCACGTCCTGCCGCTGGCTTCGCCACCCGCTGAGCCGGAAAAGATCAGTGAGCGCGGCGCGCGCAATGCCTATAAGGCGCTGCGATTCCTGCATGACGTGTCCGAACCGCGCCGCCAGATACAACGCGACCCCGGTTTTGAAATGGAGCAGTTCGTCAAGGATGTGCTGGACCTGATGCAACGGACCCGTGACATGACGGACCAAAGGGATTTTCTGGCCAACCGGATCGCGCAGGTTCGCCCTTGGGGGGACTTGGATTTTCCACCCGACGATGTTTTAGCGGGGAACCGGTTGTGGTTTTATCAACTGCCACTGAAGTATCGCGATGCGTTGGAGGCCTTGGATATACCCTGGGCCATACTCGAGCAGGACCATAGGTTCATCTACGCCGTACTGATTGTGCCAGATGAGCCGGATGACGATATCCTTCCGGTTCCGCGCACGCACACCGGATCATTGCCCATTCACGAGCTTGAGGCACAACTGGAAGAAGCCGAGATCGCGATCGAAGCGCTTGAGGCTGAACGCGTTGCGCAAACCCGATACCTAACACTGATGCGCCGGAACCTTTCGGTTGCCGAAAGCGCGGCTGAGCTGGCCCATGCCACGCAAAAGGTGCGCGACGAAGAGGCGATGTTTGCCCTTCAGGGCTGGGTGCCCGAGGATCGTATAGATGCGGTTCTGGACATGGCAAACGCTAAGGATGCCGCTGTGCTGATCGAAGAACCCGGCCCCGAAGACAGCCCGCCTACTTTGTTGGAACAACCAGAAAAGCGCAGTGCTGCCGTGGACTTGGCGCTGTTTTATCAAGTGCCGGGTTACAAGGACTGGGACCCCAGTGTCATCGTCGCCGTTTCATTTGCGGTCTTCTTCGCAATGATTGTAGCCGACGCGGGATACGGCGCGATTATCCTGTTGGGCCTTTTACTATTCTGGAAGCGGCTTGATGCAACACCGGGTGAACGATCCTGGCGACGATTTGGGGTGATCATTTCCAGCGCAACAATCCTGTATGGCGTCCTCGTCGGCAGTTATTTCGGCGTGTCGCCAGCCGAGGGGTCGTTCTGGTCCAAGCTCAAATTGCTCGACCTGAACAATTTCGGTGCGATGATGATGGTCTCGATTGTCGTTGGCGTTTTGCATTTGGTACTGGCCAATGCGCTTGCCGCACGGGCGGCATGGGGGCACCGGAAGGCCATCGCCAATCTGGGCTGGATCGCTGCGCTGATTGGCGGGTTCGTTCTGTGGCTCAGCTACATGAAAGGTAATTCTCCGGTGCCGGGCGCGGCATTTATTGGGATCGGTGCGCTGGCCATCGTCTGGTTCTCAAGCGAGCGGGTCATTAATAAGCCCACCGACTGGGTTTGGCGTCTGATCGAAGGGCTGCAAAGCCTTGCCGGGGCCATGGGCGCATTTGGCGATGTGCTAAGCTACATGCGCCTGTTTGCGTTGGGTCTGGCCTCGGCCTCACTGGCGATCACGTTCAACGATTTGGCGGTTTCAGTCATGCATTCGCTCAAGGGGGTGGGCGTTCTGTTCGCCTTGCTGATCCTGATCATCGGCCATATTCTCAACTTCGCGCTCGCCATGATGAGCGGCGTCGTCCACGGTTTGCGTCTCAATTACATCGAATTCTTTAAATGGGGTCTGCCGGACGAAGGCATTGTCTTTCGACCGTTCGCCCGCAAGGAGGTTCAGGAATGAATGAGCTTGTTTTGACATTGGGTTGGCTTGGCATCTACGCGCCCATGGCGCTGGGCGCAGCCGCCAGCGCCGTCGGATGCTCGATCGCGGGCATGGCCAGTATTGGGGCCATGACGGAAACCGACGGCGGCTATGGCCGCTTTGTCGGCGTTTCGGCCTTTCCTTCGACGATGGTGATTTATGGCATCGTCATCATGTTTACCCTAAACCGCGAGGTGACGCCTGAAAACGCGGGCGGTTTGTTCGGGATTGGTATCCTGTCGGGCATCGCATTGATGTATTGCGGGATCTGGCAGGGTCGGGCCTGTGCTGCGGCGATCAACGCCACCAGGGAAAAGCCCGAGATCTTTGGCCTGGCGCTTGCCCCGGCAGCGATCATCGAAGGGTTTGGCGTGTTCGCCTTTGTCTTTGCCCTTGTCATCAGTGCGGGGATCAGTTGATGGCACAGGATGGCATGATTTCTCATGGCGTGGATGCCTTGATCGATAAGCTGCGCAATGATGGCGTGGCTGCTGGTCAGGCCGACGCCGAAAAACTGCGCACTGAAGCCAAGGCCGAAGCCGCCAAAATTCTGGCGGATGCCAAACGCGAGGCGGACGACTATCAAAAAAAGGCACGCACCGATTCCGACAAATATCGCGCTGCTGGAGAAGAGGCGCTTAACACCGCCATGCGTGATGCGGTTTTGACCATGAAGGGTGGATTGACCGACCGCTTTCGCGAAGATGTCGAACGTCTGGTGACCAAGGAAATGGCTGAGCCGGGCCTGCTGAAACAGATGATTTTGGAGGTCGTCGGCCGCGAATCCGAAGGCGTCAATCTGGATGGCAAGGTGCAGGTTATTCTGCCCGCCAAAGTCGCAACGCAAGAAGACATCAAGCAGAACGCCGATGACATTCAATCCGGTAAGCTGACCAAATACGTCCTCGGCCTGACAGCCGACATGTTGCGTGAACAGGTAGAGCTGCATGCATCGGATGACGCGCAGGGTGGTATCCGCGTGCGGGCCGAAGATCAGGGCGTTGTACTTGATCTAACAGACAAGGCGGTCGCCTCGTTGCTGATGGAGCATCTGCAGCCCCGGTTTCGCGCCGTGCTGGAAGGTGTGATCCGCTGAGATGTCTGACCAAGACGCCTATATCGCCCTGATCAGCAGCCTGCCGGGCTCTGAGCGGTTGTTCGTGGCCAAACAACCTCCGCTGTCGCGGCTGCGGCTGGACCGTCGCCTCAAGGCGCTGACGTTCGAAGACGCTAAGGTTCTGAAGGTTATGGAGCATGCTCTGAACTGGAGCGCATATGACATGGATGTCACTGACGCGCAGGCTGTATTGAGGTGCAAACAAGCGTTGGCCGAAATCCCGCAACCATCCTTGCGCCGCCTGTTCCTTGAACGGATGGACCTGCGTACTGTTGTTGCAGCACTGCGCCTGCGCGGGCAGGGTGGCAATCCGCTGTCCGGTGCGTATGGGTTTGGACGTTGGAGCCGTCACATCCCCGCCAATTGGGGTGACCCGGATTTCCGTCTGTCCACGGCGATGCCGTGGATCAAGGAAGCACGCCAGTTGCTTGAGGCCGAGGACCCCTTGGGTCTGGAACGACTGCTGCTGTCAGTCAGCCATAAGCAACTGAAACGACACGCCGCCCGTCACCTGTTCGATTTTGAGGCCGTGGCCATCTATGTCTTGATCTGGAACATTTTCGATCGCTGGGCGCAAAGCAACGCGCAGAATGCGGCCGCAAGATTTGAGAAGCTGGCCCAGCAAGCCATGAGCAATGTCGCAGATTTCGATTTTGAGAGAGTAAGCGCATGACTGCCCAAACATCTTCGGTTCAAACCGCAACCGCCCGCGTTGTCTCTGTCCAGGAAGGGCTTGTGAAAATTCAGGCCAACCAAGACGCCGCCGGCGTTCCGGGACAACTGGTCAAGAACGAGGTCGTGTTCATCCTTCCTACCCGTCCGGGCCCGGGCGGGCGTCAGGAACGCCTAAAGGCTGAGGTGCTGCGCGTGCGCGGCGATACTGCCGACGTTCAGGTCTACGAAAGCACGGACGGCGTAGCGGTTGGTGATCCGGTTGAACAGTCAGGACAGCTGCTTTCGGTCGAACTTGGGCCGGGGCTTTTGGGGCAGGTCTTTGACGGCCTGCAATCGCCTTTGACCAAGGTTGCGGCCGAGTTCGGGACTTTCCTGCCGCGCGGGGCGGATGTGGCGCCGCTGGATGATCAGGCAAAATGGTCTTTCACTCCCACAGTCAAAGTTGGCGATATGGTCAAGGGCGGCGACAGCATCGGTACTGTTCCCGAAGGCCGGTTTACCCACAAAATCATGCTGCCTTTCAACTGGGTCGGCGACTACAATGTTGTGTGGGTACAGAAAGGTGCAGCCTCGATCCACGAGATTGTCGCGCGTCTTGAAGACGAGCAGGGTGGGGAGCACACGCTGACCCTGTGCCAAAAGTGGCCGGTACGACGACCGTTACCTGAAACCATCCTGAAACGCGCCCTGTCGGAACGGTTGTACCCAACGGAACCCGTGCTGACCTCGCAACGCCTGATCGACACGTTCTTCCCCATAGCGCGCGGTGGCACGGCCTGTATTCCCGGCCCGTTCGGTGCGGGCAAAACCGTGCTGCAAAACCTGATCACGCGGAACTCCAAAGTGGATATCGTGATCGTGGTGGCCTGCGGTGAGCGTGCGGGCGAGGTGGTGGAAACGATCCACGAATTCCCCAAGATGACCGACCCGATGTCGGGCGGCAGTCTGATGGACCGGACAATCATCATATGTAACACCTCTTCCATGCCTGTAGCGGCACGTGAGGCTTCGATCTTCACCGGCATCACCCTGGGCGAGTATTACCGCCAGATGGGCTATGACGTGCTGTTGATCGCTGACAGCACCAGCCGCTGGGCTCAAGCCATGCGCGAGACCTCAGGCAAGCTGGAGGAAATCCCCGGTGAAGAGGGCTTCCCTGCCTATCTGGAAAGCTCGATCAAGGGCCTGTACGAGCGCGCAGGGGCGATGAGGACCAATGATGGCGATCTGGGTAGTCTGACGCTGATTGGAACGGTTTCACCAGCGGGTGGCAATTTTGACGAGCCTGTGACGCAGTCCACGCTGTCTACCGTGAAGTGCTTTCTGGGGCTGTCCTCGGAACGGGCTTATAAACGGTTCTATCCTGCGGTTGACCCAATGCTTAGCTGGTCGCGATACACCGATCAGCTCTCGGATTGGTACGACAAGAACGCTGAGCCCGGTTGGACAGGCAAGGTGCGCGATCTACTGGCCCTGATTGAAAAAGGCGAACAGGTCGACCAGATGATGCAGGTGACCGGCGAAGAAGGTGTCACCATCGAGGACTTCGTCACGCAGCAAAAAGCGCTGTTCGTGGACATGGTGTACCTACAGCAGGATGCCTTTGACAAAGTCGATGCAACCGTTCCGCTGGAGCGCCAGAAGATGACGTTCAAGCTGATCTATGATGTTACGCAATCAACTGCGGAATTCGAAGATAAGGGTGAAGTGCGTCAGGTGTTCACCCAGCTCACAGGTCTTATGAAGAACTTCCACTACGCCGCGGAAAACACACCGGAATTCAAATCGCTGTGGGTGCAGATACAGGACCTGAGCAGTGAAAAATTTGGAGTGTAGGTCAGGGAAATGGTAGCCCGTAGGGGAATCGAACCCCTCTTTCCAGGTTGAAAACCTGGCGTCCTAACCGATAGACGAACGGGCCATCTGGTAGTGGCATTAGCACAAGTGGTAGCCCGTAGGGGAATCGAACCCCTCTTTCCAGGTTGAAAACCTGGCGTCCTAACCGATAGACGAACGGGCCACGCTGGCTTGTGGAGGGCCTTTTACGGTTTACCTCTGACCCCCGCAAGCCGAAAAATGCAGGGATGCGAAACTTTTTTGGCAAGGCTGGATATGGGCTCAGTTTGCCTCTGCCACGTCCTCCAGTCTCAGCTGAACGCTTTGCCGTCCACCCCATGTGTTCACCTCAAGCCGTCCGGCGAAATGAAAGCGCGCGCCGCCATGGTTGGACAGCTTTTCCCCCATCGGTCCGTCAAAAGCTCCAAAGGCAATGGCATCAAGGCCACCACCAACCCCGTCGGACAGCGACAGTTTCAGATGGGAGTCGCCGACGCGCTTGGCAAAGCGCACCTGCAGGTCCGGCAACGCATAGCGTGGGGCAGGGGCGCTGGCCCCGAAAGGACCGGCTTTTTCTATCTGTTCGATCAGATCGACCGAAGCTGCGCCCGGCATAAGCGCTCCGTCTAGCTTCATGTCTGCAGGACCGCCTTTGCCCGCGCCTTGCTTGGCCAACAACTCGCTGAGGCGTTCCATGGCCGGTTCCAACTGATCCCGCATAACGGTCAGCCCTGCGGCCATCTTGTGCCCGCCGCCTTTGACCAAAAGTCCCTCAGCCGCCAATCGTTGGATTGATGCCCCCAGATCAACGCCAGAAACCGACCGCCCTGAACCCTTGCCTTCATCACCATCAAAGCCGATGACAATGGCGGGTCTGTTGGCGTTTTCCTTGAGGCGGGATGCCACGATGCCGACAACGCCGGGATGCCATCCTTCGCCCGCCGCCCAAACCAGAGGAGCTTCCAATCCGCGTTCCTCGGCTTGTTCCAGTGCTGCCGCTCGTACCGCGTTTTCGATATCACGACGCTCGGTGTTCAACTCATCCAACCTTTGAGACAGCGCTTCAGCTTCGGTCATCGAGTCCGTGCTCAGCAGTCGCGCGCCCAGATCGGCCTGACCGATCCGCCCGCCCGCATTGACGCGCGGACCCAGAAGAAAACCCAGGTGATAGCTGGTAGGGGCTGAATCCATACGCGCCACATCCGACAGCGCCACTAACCCTGGTCGTTGCCTCTGTGCCATGACCTTAAGGCCTTGCCGCACCAGCGCCCGGTTCGCGTCAATCAGCGGGGCCACGTCTGCAACGGTTGCCAATGCCACAAGATCCAGCAGCCCGATCAGGTCGGGACCCTTAACCTCAGCCTCACGCAGTAGCCGCCCGGCCTCAACCAGCATCAGGAACACCACGCCGGCAGCGCAGAAATACCCCAAGTCACCGCTCTCATCCTGCCGGTTTGGGTTCACGACCGCCACGCAATCGGGCAGCGTTTCACCACCAAGGTGGTGGTCCAGCACAATGACATCCGCGCCTTTTGCCGCCGCGATAGGTTCATGGCTAAGCGTTCCGCAATCCACGCAGATGATTAGGTCATGCGCAGCCGCCAGTTCCTGCATTGCAGGCACGTTCGGCCCATAACCCTCATCAATTCGATCTGGCACATACAGCGTGGCTTGCAGCCCCATCTGACGCATCCAGACAAGCAACAAAGCCGCCGAACTGCCCCCATCGACGTCGTAATCGGCAAAAACCGCGATCCGCTGCTTGTTTCGGACAGCTTCCAAAAACCGCGTTGCGGCGGTCTCCATATCTTTCATGGACCGGGGATCAGGCAGCAATTCCTTCAGCTTTGGTTCAAGAAAGCTTTCGGCTTCCACGGGGGGCACGCCGCGCCGCGCCAGAACCTGACAAACCGCACGTGGCAGCCCGGACTGTTGCACCAGCATTTCCGTGGCCCGTTCGACCTCGGCCTCCGGTCCGATCCAACGCCGCCCGGTCAGTGACTGCTCAACCCCTAAAAAGCTCATGCCTGCCTCTCATATGCTAAGGCCGGACCCTCTCGGATCCGGCCTCATTGTATCTATCGAAACCTCTGTCAAAGGCAAAGGTGCAAGCCATCACGCGTTGTCGTGCGGCCAGGTTGGCGTGCGGTAGGACATGCGGCGCACCGACCCGGTTTTGGAACGCATCAGCAGGGTGGTGGTTTCAACCCAGCCCGGCTGGCGTTTGATCCGCGGCAGCAAAGAGCCACCGGTCACGCCAGTTGCGGCAAAGATCACGTCTGCGGTTACCATCTCATCGCGAGAATAAACGCGGTCCAGATCGGTGATGCCCGCCTTGGCGGCGCGGCCACGCTCGTCGTCGTTGCGGAACAGCAGGCGGCCAAAGATCTGCCCACCCATGCATTTCAGCGCGGCAGCGGCCAGAACGCCCTCGGGTGCTCCGCCTTGCCCCATGTACATATCGATGCCGGTCTCTTCGCTTTCGGCACAGTGCATGACGCCGGCCACGTCACCATCGGTGATCAGGCGGATCGAGGCGCCGGTTTCGCGCACTTCAGCGATCATCGCTTCGTGGCGGGGACGCTCCAGAATGCAGACGGTGATGTCGGCAGGCTTGCAGCCTTTGGCATTGGCCAACGCTTCAACGCGCTCGCGCGGGCTCATGTCGAGGTTCACGACGCCTTCCGGAAAGCCCGGACCAATGGCCAGCTTGTCCATATAAACATCGGGTGCGTGCAGCATCGAGCCGCGCGGGCCCATCGCGATCACGGTCAGCGCGTTCGGCATGTCCTTGGCGGTCAGAGTCGTGCCCTCAAGCGGGTCCAATGCGATATCCACACCGGGGCCGTTTCCGGTGCCGACCTCCTCGCCAATATACAGCATCGGTGCTTCGTCACGCTCGCCTTCGCCGATGACAACCACGCCGGCAATGTCCAGCAGGTTCAGCTGTTCGCGCATCGCGTTTACAGCCGCCTGATCCGCAGCCTTTTCGTCACCACGTCCGACCAGCGAGGCCGAGGCCAGTGCGGCCTGCTCTGCGACCCGTGCAAGGCCCAGAGACAACAGGCGGTCGTTGAAATCGATTTTGGCAGCGCTCATTTTACGTATCCTCAGGTCAATAAAGGCGTTTCATCGGGCATAGCCTGCGTTTTATGCAGGCCGCAAGGGTCAAACCTCTTCAATCCGCAATGCGACGGGTTCCCCCGACACGACATCGGTCGCGCGAAGCCCTTCCAAAGCGACATCCAAAGTGGCCCGCGTGGTTTTGTGGGTCACAATCAGAACCGGCGCGGTGGCTTCGGTGTGCCCGTACTGGCGCATCCGGTCGATCGAGACACCTGCATCACCCAGAATAGCCGCCACTTTCGCCAGAGCACCCGGTTTGTCGAACAGTGCAAGGCGCAGATAGTAGGGGGCGGGCAGACCGGTTATGGCAGGTTTTGCCTCTTCCAGTGTCGTGGCGGGACGGCCAAAAGTTGGGATCTGCAATCCCCGCGCCAGATCGCAGACGTCGCCCATCACGGCGCTTGCCGTCGGACCTTCGCCTGCGCCAGGGCCGCGCAGGACAACCTGATCGACCGCGTCGCCTTCGATCACAACCATGTTGGTGCCGCCTTCCAGCTGACCCAGGGGCGAGCCGCTGGGTACAAGGCACGGCTGCATCCGTTGTTCCAGACCGCGTGCCGAGCGCTGAGCGACGCCCAGCAACTTGATACGATAGCCCATGTCGGCTGCCTGATGAATGTCATCCAGACTGATGTGCTGGATGCCTTCGATCTGGATGCCGTCGAAATTCGGTTTGGTGCCAAACGCGATTGAGGACAACAGCGCCAGCTTGTGCGCCGCGTCGATGCCGCCCACGTCCAGGTTCGGGTCAGCCTCGAGGTAGCCCAGCTCGGCACATTCCTCGAACAGCGCGTTATACCCCAGCTCCTGCGATTGCATCCGCGTCAGGATATAGTTGCAGGTGCCGTTCATCACGCCCATGACGCGGGTGATCTCGTTCCCGGCCAGCCCCTCGGTCAGGGATTTGATCACGGGGATACCGCCCGCAACGGCGGCCTCAAAACGGATCACACGGCCTGCGGCCTCCGCTTTTTCAGCCAGCTCCTGACCGTGAATGGCCAACAAAGCCTTGTTCGCGGTCACCACATCCTTGCCAGCGGCCAACGCGGCCTCGACAGATGCTTTGGCGGGGCCGTTTTCGCCGCCCATAAGTTCGACAAAAATATCGACATCGTCGCGCTGCGCCAATGAGACGGGATCAGTCTCCCATGCATACTCCGACAGGTTCACGCCGCGGTCTTTGTTTGCGTCGCGCGCAGAAACAGCGGTGATTTCGATCGCGCGACCTGTACGCGCCTGCAGCAGGTCGGCATGGCGGCGCACGATCCGCACGACACCCACGCCAACTGTTCCCAAGCCGGCAATTCCCAGCCGCAGCGCCTGTGTCATCCCGTGGGTTCCTTTCCGCTCGAATGTCCTTGGTTTCGGGCTGTTTGCCCGTTCAAAGGTGCCTTAACGGGTTCGGCGTCGAGGCGCAATCCGGGACAGCGGTAACAGTCGGTTGAAACGCGAAAGGTCAGTTGGTTTGCGCGTTCTGCAGCGCTTCGGCCCTTTTGGCCAGCGCTTCGCGGCGCGCGGTCAGGTCTTCTTCAACCTCGGCCGCTTCGTTCACGGGATCTATGGGCGGGCCAAGAATGTCCTGAAGTGGGACCAGCTTCGGATACGCGGCCGAGCGCACATTCGGCTGTTCGCGTCCTTCCAACTCCGGGAAGTCCGTGCAGGCTGCGCAAGTCAGAAGCAGAACCAAAAGTGGCAGGGGCTTCATACCGAACCCTTTCAATGGAGACTGCCCCCGTGATGCACCTTTTGCGGCGGTCGTTCAAGCGGGGTTCTATATGAACGCTTGTTCATATACGGTGGCGGTATGGCACGTACCCAAGGCTCACACTCCGATATCACCGGCCCGCGCATTCGAAAAGCAGCGCTGGGGCTGTTTGCCCGACATGGCTATGCCGCTGTATCCATGCGCCAGATCGCAAAAGATGTGGGTGTGCAGGCGGGGGCGCTGTACAACTACACGCCCGACAAGCAAAGCCTGCTGTTTCGCCTGATGCAGGATCACATGCAGGATCTGTTGGCCGCTTATGGTGAACTTGAAAAACCCACCGATGCCGAGACTGCGCTACGCCGCTTTGTCGGCTTTCACATTCGGTTTCATATGGAGCGACCGGATGAAGTCTTTATCGCCTATATGGAGCTGCGCAACCTAACGCCCGAAAACTTCTCGGAAATCGAAGGCCTGCGCCGCGCTTATGAGGATTCGCTTGAAGCCATCTTGCAGGATGGGCAGAAGTCTGGGCTCTTTTCGGTTGCCGATACCAAAATCGCGACCTTGGCCGTGATCGCGATGCTGAATGGTGTGATGACCTGGTACCGTGCAGGCGGACGCTTGTCGCTGGACGAAGTAGAGCAGGTTTATTGGGATATGGTCAGACGCGCCGTAACCGCCTGACCAACTTTGCTTAATCAGTGCGCGGCGCGGATGAATGTGCCATTGCGCAGTTCTTTGAACGCCAGTTCCAGCTCGGCACGCGTGTTCATGACAATTGGACCATGCCATGCGACAGGCTCATCAATGGGCGCGCCGGAGATCAACAGAAACCGGACACCTTCCGGACCAGCTTGAACCGTGACCTCATCACCGGTGCCGAACCGAACCAAAGTGCGGTCACCGGACAGATCACGGATGTTGACCTCTTGTCCCGCGACCTCTTTTTCCAAAAGCACGCCGGTAGGTTGTGATGCATCGGCAAAGGCCGCCTGTCCTTGGAACACATAGGCAAACGCCCGGCGGTAGGTGTCGATGCGAAAGGTTTTTCTTACACCGGCCGGAACCTGAATATCCAAGTACTGCGGGTCGGCGGCAATACCGTCTACCGGGCCGGTTTTGCCCCAGAACTCACCAACAATAACGCGCACAGTGGCGCCGTCATCATCAGTGACCTCGGGGATCTCTTTGCTTTGGACATCCTGATAGCGGGGGGCTGTCATCTTTTGATCTGATGGCAGATTGCCCCACAGCTGGAAACCGTGCATTTGGCCCGCACCGTTTCCCTTGGGCATTTCCTGATGCAGGATTCCGGACCCGGCGGTCATCCACTGAACGTCGCCTGCGCCCAAAGTGCCGGTGTTGCCCAGCGAATCCGCATGCTCGACCGAGCCGGACAGGACATAAGTGATGGTTTCGATGCCGCGATGCGGATGCCAGGGGAAGCCTGCCTGATAATCCTTGGGGTGATCATTGCGGAAGTCGTCGAACAACAGGAACGGGTCTAGCTCGGACGGGTCCTGAAAGCCAAACGCCCGGTGCAATTTGACGCCTGCGCCTTCCATGGTTGGCATGGCTTTGCGGGTTTCCAATGTTGGTCTAAGGGACATGATGGCCTCCTGAATTTGTGGGGATCATGTATGCTGTTGGCGATATGCGTCAATTTGCGTGCAAACACGGGTGCTGTGCGCAATTCCATAGTCGGCTTCCCTCTGTTTTTCGGCAGACAAAGCGGATAAACCCGGACCGAGCAGAGCAGGGGACGTCAATGCAACAAGAAATTCTGGCCACGGTCCGACCTTCATCATCCAGACGTTGGATAGGGGTGGGGATGCTGTCGACCGTGGGTGTGCTGGTCATCTATGTCGCTTTGACCACGCCACCGGAACCGGCCTGGCTGGTCTTTTTACTTGTCGTTGGTGTGGCGGCGTTCTGGCTGGCCTATCGCATGTGGCAAGCCACCAGTGACTGGATCGAGCTGACCGAGACTGAATTGCGGACCGGTTCAGGGCAGGTGATTGCGCGTGTCGAAGATATCGAGTCGATCGATCAGGGGGTGTTTGCGTTCAAGCCGTCAAATGGATTTTTGTTGAAGACTACGGAAAGCGCAGGAAACAGCTGGGCACCGGGACTGTGGTGGCGATTGGGGCGCCGTGTTGGCATCGGCGGCCTGACCACAGCCGCCGAAACCAAATTTATGCTCCAGGTGCTACACCCACTACATCCTGCTGACAGAACCGATCAGAAACGTTTGCCTTAATTGTCGGTACAAATCGTGGACGCGTGAAAACCACGTTGTCAAACTTATGCGGACTGGCCAACCAATCAGTGTTAATCGGCGGATCATAGTCTTTGGATGTTTCCACAACGATCAAAGTGTCCAAGTCCGCCATCGCTGGCAGGGTGTCAGCCAATGGTTTGACGTTTCCATTGTTCCAAGTACCCGTAAACCCGCAATGTGTCGACCACTCAACAATATGAAGATCGTCTTCGGCGTTGTACCTGACCAGTGACAAACGCATCTTCAGGGGCGTGTTATCGCGCACCATTCGATTGAATATCACATACATGGAGCTCGCGTAGGTGTCGGTAATTTCGTTCTCAGCTTCTCGCGAGATCAAGTCGCTGACCGTGAACGCAGCTTTCAGGTTGGCGGTGCTTTCGCGAAATCCGTCAAAATACCCATAAGTCATCACTACGGACCATACGAGCATCGGAGCTAACAGAGCCGATTCCACCGTCAGGCTACCGCTTTCGCGACGCACAAAAGTCCCGAGAGCGCGTCGGAGGCATGAATAAAGACGCGTCATATCAAGGCTCCTGAACAAAGGTTGTCGTTGACGTAAGTGTGATCAGGCCATCATCGTCTGACAAAGCCCGGCTCATGTCCGTTCCACCCCGTCCTAATGCAGTCGTCGGGAAAAGCGGATCGACCCTCGCGCAAGCGCGCAAGATCATCAGTGCATTCGCCCCGCCACTTGAAAACTCTCGGACCGGTTTGGCCTCTTCCGCCCTATCTGCACAGTCCGCTTCGACAGGGAGGTTCACCCCCCCATATGGGTCTTGAACAATCATCTCCAACTGCAGGTTTTTGGAGCAATCTTGCATGATGACCATTTCATCGCAGATCGCGTCTTTGATTGTATCGTGCTGCGTGTCCTCCAAGCCGATCCCAAGTCGAATGTTACGCACAACCAGGTCCATGGAACGATCCAGCATCGCCTGCTGAATTGTGACCAGCGAATATTCGATGACGCCCAGAATGAAGAACATGTAGACGGGGAACCAAATGACGAACTCAATGGTCAAGCCACCGTCCTCAGTGCGTTTGAACCGAAGAACTTTTCCCAGAGCTTTGCGGATCATTGCGTCAACCTCAGGCGTTTGATTGCCGTAGCAATTGAGTCAAAGACCTCTGTAATCGTACGTTGGTCATCGCCCAGGCCGCCACTCGCTTTGACTTCGTAAAAGAACCCTGCGCCGCTGGAACAATTTCTAATCGCAGTAACACCTACGTCGGGCGCTTCAAATGCAATGCCATAGACATCAACATTCTTACCCTTGACTTGGGTACAGATATCGCTGAGCCGGGTGTCTTTCTTGGTCCGGTAAATCTCGGTGAATGCGTTGTCATACCAAGTTTGATTGTGGTTGGACTGCCAAGCGTAGTTGTACTCGGCGTTCCAGTCCAAAGTGACGCGATTCCACAGTTGCGGGTAGGTCAGGCGCACTGATTGATCTGCCGCTTCACCGCCAAAGGGTTCGGTCTGGCCCTCCAACTCCTGTCTGGTCCAATAGTACGCAGGCGGCTCGTCAGGGGCAGATGTGCGGACGCTATATTCGCCGCCGTACCTGTCGGTTCTACAGCGGAGTTGACCCCAGCTATTATACCAACAACTTCTGACCTCATGCTCATAATTTGGGTTGTACCAAACATCCGAAGGCCCATCGCGGTATGCCTCGTTCAAAACCCAGTTTTCAGTGTTCTCGCCGTCGGTCATGACGATCAAGATTTTTTTGACGTCTGATTCATACTTCATCGGACGGTTGTCAAACACCGCCGGAACAATCTTCTTAGGATCAAGGCCCGTGGTGACATCCAGACCCGTATCCGGATCTACAGAATCAGGATCGGCATTTTGTCGGGAAAGCTTGTTAATTACAGGCTGAAATTGAGGGTCCAGCAGCGCGGCCCCCCATTTCACTCCGATATCAATCGAAGTGTTTCCGCCTGGAGTCATCGCCGCGATCTGATCGTGCAATTCGGAAACAACGTTCGTCACTGCTGTAATATCGCTGCCCGCACGGGTGGTGCAAACCGAGCGCGAGATTTGGTGTCTTTCGTCATTGTAATCGTCATAATAGTTTCTGCGGTCGAAATGCGCCGTACGATTGAGACTTTTGTCCGGGTCAATCCAGTGTTCTCTGAAATCGCTATCCACAAAGTCAACGCAGTGCGAATAGTCGTGCTCGGTCGTTACACCGGGCATGTTGCCCAGGATATTTGCACCGGCGTTTACTTGGTTGTTGTACGGTATGATCGAGATCGAAATCTTGTCCGGATTCTCTTTCTGATACATCGTCGTCACAAACTGTGTAGCGGCGTCCTTAAGAGCTTCCATTTTTGTTTTGTTTTCCGTCGCGGAATCCCAGCTCATCGATCCGGAGATATCGAGAACCATCGCGATTTCGATCGAGCCGATAGACTCTTCCGCGACACTTGTGACCGCGGCTGTAAGCGTTCCGTATCCAAAAAACGTCAGGAAGTGTGTTTTAACGTCTACTTCAGCGTTGGCCGTGACCTTCCTTGATCCACCGCGAGGATCATCGACCACCACAGGTTCTCCGGTTAGTTTGCCCCGGACCTCAGACTTCTCGATATAGGATTTAACCACTTCCACCGGTGGGAGTTCCTGTTTGACGTTCGCTGCAGCAAGAACCGCACGATCGAGCGTACCTTGGAGGCTGGCCCTGTCACGCTCAAAGTTCATTATGTCCACACCGATTCCGGCTGTCGCCATGATGAGGATAAATCCGACGGCAACAAAGATCGTAAAGACCCCGCCATCCTCGTCGCGGGAAAAACGATCAGCAGACGCAGCTGCTTTCTTAAAATTCTTGGTGTTGCACTTAAATATGCGCATTTTCATCTGGCCGACCTCGCTGAGCAGACATCCGGCGCTGCTAAGGAAAAGTTAACGTTTGAAAACTAACGGCGAATCGTGGCGTGAATTGGGCGGAAGTGCCGAAGATATGGCAACTTTGGGCGCGAACCGTAGATAATTGAACGGCTTTTTTGCCTCTGTTTTCGGTCAGGCGACAATTCTTCCAAAGTTAAGCGCCGTGCGCGACTCAGCCCGGTCCGAGAGCTTTCGTGGCGATTTCGGGTTTTATTGTTGCTTAATTATTGATCGTTTAGCCAATGGGTGCGACAAAACGTCAGAACGCTCGTCGTTCGTCGGCACGGAGGATTACATGACGGCCATTAATGAACCCAGCTTTCGCGAAAGTGTAGATTTGATGTTTAACAGGGCGGCGTCCCTTATGGACCTGCCGCCGGGGTTGGAGGAAAAGATTCGTGTCTGCAACGCCACCTACACTGTTCGGTTCGGCGTCCGCCTGCGCGGCGATATCCATACATTCACCGGTTACCGCTCGGTCCATTCCGAGCATATGGAGCCTGTTAAGGGCGGTATTCGTTACGCCCTTGCTGTGAACCAGGACGAGGTCGAGGCGCTTGCCGCCCTGATGACTTATAAATGTGCTCTGGTTGAAACGCCCTTTGGCGGATCAAAAGGGGGATTGTGCATCGATCCCCGAAAATACGAAGAGCACGAGTTGGAGCAGATCACCCGCCGCTTTGCCTATGAGCTGGCCAAGCGCGATCTGATCAACCCTTCGCAAAACGTGCCAGCCCCCGACATGGGAACGGGTGAGCGTGAGATGGCCTGGATGGCGGATCAATACGCCAGGATGAACACGACGGACATCAATGCACGCGCCTGTGTTACAGGAAAGCCGCTGAACGCGGGCGGTATCGCAGGCCGGGTTGAAGCAACAGGTCGCGGCATCCAATACGCCCTGCGTGAATTCTTCCGCCACCCGGAAGACATGCAAAAGGCGGGGCTGACCGGCAAGCTGGATGGAAAACGTGTCATCGTTCAGGGGCTGGGCAATGTGGGTTATCACGCCGCGAAGTTCCTGAGCGAAGAGGATGGATCCAGAATTGTCGGCATCATCGAATGGGATGGCGCGCTTTATAATCCCGACGGGATAGACGTGGAATCCGTGCGGCAATGGATCGTCAAGCATGGCGGTGTCAGTGACTATCCGGATGCGACGCACTCGGCCGAGGGTGGTGCAGTTCTTGAAGAAGAATGCGATATCCTCATCCCGGCTGCTCTGGAGGCGGTCATCAACCTGTCAAACGCAGACCGGATAAAGGCGCCTTTGATCATCGAGGCTGCGAATGGTCCTGTGACTGCAGGTGCGGATGAGATTCTGCGCAAGAAGGGCACGGTGATCATACCGGACATGTATGCAAACGCGGGCGGTGTGACCGTTTCCTATTTCGAATGGGTCAAGAACCTCAGCCATATTCGTTTCGGTCGCATGCAGCGCCGTCAGGAAGAGGCGCGGCACGAGCTGATCGTGAGTGAGCTGCAGCGGCTGGATCGTTATCTTGGCGATGCCTGGTCGATGTCTCCGGACTTTAAGGCCAAGTACCTTCGCGGCGCGGACGAGCTGGAACTGGTGCGCTCGGGCCTCGATGACACGATGCGCATTGCCTATCAATCCATGCGCGAAGTCTGGCACAGCCGCGACGATGTCGAGGATCTGCGGACGGCGGCCTATATCGTGGCCATTGATCGCGTCTCGAAAAGCTATCGCGCCAAAGGGCTGTGATGTTTTGAAATCAGGGGCAGCCTGGCTTTGTCAGGCTGCCCCAACGGTAAGGGCTGGCCGACTTAACCACGGTAGACACGCCAAAAACGGCAATGGCAGGCCGTGCCTGCGACAGGTAAGCTGCAGCGACAGAATCGATTACCGGAGTTCCCTATGTTGCGTATCGCCATTGCAGCCGCTTTGCTGGCCACCCCATTAGTTGCGGAAGAAACCAAAGAGCAAAGCTGCCAATACCAGGCTGAAGTTGTTGCGGCGATCCAGAAGGCACGGCTGGACCGTGTAAAAGAGCGCAACGTGCCCCAGGCAGTTGCCGAAACCAGCCCGACATGGCCCGAAAATTACAATGCTGCCATCCCGTTGATCGCGCCTTGGGTCTACGAACAAAAGATGCGCGATGTACGCAAAAAGGATCTGGGCGCCGCGTGGCTTGAGCTGTGTTTGCTGCAATAATCCACAGCCCCATCATTTCCCTGTGGACAAACGCGCGTCATACCCTTGGCGCGCGTTCTTGTTTCTGTCAGGTTTGACCCATGTCTCTGCCCCCCGGATTTCTGGATGAACTACGCACCCGCCTGAGCCTGTCTCAGGTTGTCGGGCGTAAAGTGATGTGGGATCCGCGCAAGTCCAACCAAGGCAAGGGGGACATGTGGGCGCCATGCCCGTTTCACCACGAAAAGACCGCGTCCTTCCACGTCGATGACCAAAAGGGGTTCTACTACTGCTTCGGGTGCCATGCCAAAGGCGATGCGATCAGCTTTGTGAAAGAGACTGAGAATGTCTCATTCATCGAAGCGGTTGAAATTTTGGCGCGCGAGGCAGGCATGCCCATGCCAGCACGCGATCCAAAGGCACAGGAAAAACAGGACCGCCGGTCGCAACTGGCCGACGTCATGGAGCAGGCCGCGCAATTCTTCCGCTTGCAACTCAAGACCGGGGCAGGGGGCGCCGCGCGCGATTACCTGATCCGTCGAGGATTGGATGCACAGGCGTTGGACCGGTGGGAGATCGGGTTTGCGCCGGATGGCTGGCAAGGGTTGTGGGATCACCTGCGCGGAAAGAACGTGGCCGAGGACCTGATCCTTGGGGCCGGGCTGGCCAAACCTTCGAACAAGGGCAAAAAGCCTTATGATACGTTCCGCAATCGGATCATGTACCCTATCCGCGATCCGCGCGGGCGGTGCATCGCGTTTGGCGGTCGGGCAATGGACCCCAATGACAATGCGAAATACCTGAACTCGCCCGAAACGGAATTGTTCGACAAGGGGCGCAGTCTTTATAACCACGGTCCTGCACGACAAGCCTCCGGCAAGGGGCAGCCCTTGATTGTAGCCGAAGGGTATATGGATGTAATTGCCCTAGCCGAAGCCGGGTTCGGAGCGTCGGTCGCGCCGCTGGGCACGGCTATTACCGAACACCAGTTGCAGCTCCTGTGGCGCGTCTCGGACGAACCGATCATTGCGCTGGACGGCGACACGGCGGGTTTGCGCGCCGCGATGCGCGCGGTTGATCTGGCCTTGCCGCTGCTGGAGGCGGGTAAATCCCTGCGGTTTGCCCTGATGCCCGAGGGCAAGGATCCCGATGATCTGCTGCGGGCTGAGGGTCCGGCAGCGGTGAAATCAGTGCTTGAAGGCGCGATCCCGATGGTCAAACTGCTGTGGCAGCGTGAGACAGAGGGCAAGGTGTTCGACAGTCCGGAACGCAAAGCTGCGTTGGATAAGTCACTGAGGGACAAGATCAAACTGATCCGCGACCCCTCAATCCGGGCGCATTACGGGCAAGAGATCAAAGACCTGCGCTGGCAACTGTTCCGCCCGCAACGTCAGCCGCAAAATCGCCAATGGCAGCCACGCGGCAAATGGCAACCTCCGAAACAACCAGCAACCCCAGGTGCGCGTTCATCTTTTCTGGCGTCTTCAGAAACCGCGGATATCCAGATGCGCGAGGCTGCAATTCTGGCAATCGCCATCCTGAATCCCACCGTTGTGGTTCAATTCGAACATCAGCTTGAAGAAATGGAGTGCCATGATCCCGATCATGCCGCCTTGCGCGCCGCCATCCTTCGGCATGCGATCGACGACCCAGAGCATCTGAAAGACCACATTTTTGAAACTTTGGGCGGCGAAATCCTTGAAAACCTGCTGGCCCTTCGCCATGTCGCAGTAATCCCTTGTGTGTTCAAACCAGGCGACGTCGAAAAGGCCGAGATGACTCTGGCCGAGGAACTCGCGAAAATCAAAGCGCTCCGGGGATTGGATGCCGAGATTGCCGAAGCTGCAGAGGAACTGTCTGATCTGGCTGATGAAGCGCTGACATACCGGCTGGCCCAGGCCGCCGAAGAGCGTAACCGCACAAGCCGCAGTCAGAACGAGGATAGGGCGGTTTTCGACATCGCCGATAACGGCGCACGAATCAACCGCGACGAGAAAGACGCGTTTCAGGCGATCATGTCTGGCATCAATTTTGAACGGAAACGTCGCTAAAGTGGTGTTTTCGTAAGGCACTGGAAAAGAAAAACGGGTAAACGGGTGGCCGAATCACTTCTACGCGCTAATGATTCGGTACAAACGAATCACCCATCCCTGCAGGAGCATTGAATGGCCGCCAAGGATACAAACGAAGACCGCAAATCCGACGAGCAGGAACAGGAAATCTCGCTGGACATGAGCCAGGCCAACGTCAAGAAAATGATCGCCGAGGCCCGCGAGAAAGGTTACATCACCTACGACCAGCTCAATCAGGTTCTGCCGCCTGATCAGGTAAGCTCGGAACAGATCGAAGACGTTATGTCGATGCTGTCCGAGATGGGCATCAACATCATCGAAGATGAAGAAGCCGAGGAAGAAGAGAACAAAGGCTCGACCGAACTGGTTGCTGCAGAAAGCAACCGAGAGGTTGCGCTGGCGGGTGCTGGTGCTGAAAAGCTGGATCGCACAGATGACCCGGTCCGCATGTATTTGCGTGAGATGGGCAGCGTCGAACTGCTAAGCCGCGAAGGCGAGATTGCCATCGCCAAACGGATCGAAGCCGGTCGCAACACCATGATTGCCGGTCTGTGCGAAAGCCCGCTGACCTTCCAGGCGATCACCATCTGGCACGACGAATTGTTGTCCGAAGACATTCTGTTGCGTGACGTCATCGATCTGGAGGCCACGTTTGGCAACCAGTTAGACGAAGACGGCGATGTCGAAGAACCGGTTGTCGACACGTCTGCGGTTCAGGCGGCAAAACCCGCCAAGGACACCGGCCCCGAGCTGGACGCCGACGGCAACCCGCTGAACAATGATGACGACGACGACGACGACGAGCAGGCCAACATGTCGTTGGCCGCGATGGAAGCCGCGCTGAAAGATCAGGTTCTGACCACGCTGGAACGGATCTCAACCGACTTCTCGATGCTGTCGGAAATGCAGGATAGCCGGATCTCGGCGACCCTGAACGAAGACGACACCTTCTCGGAAAAACAAGAGGCGACCTATCAACAGCTGCGATCTGAGATCGTCGAATTGGTGAACGGTCTGCATCTGCATAACAACCGTATCGAAGCGCTGATCGACCAGCTGTACGGCATTAACCGTCGCATCATGTCTCTGGACAGCTCGATGGTGAAACTGGCGGATCAGGCGCGCATCAATCGTCGTGAGTTTATCGACGCCTATCGTGGACGCGAACTGGACCCGAACTGGCTGACCGAGATGGCAGAAAAGCCGGGCCGGGGTTGGCAGATGTTCATCGAACGCTCGACCGCCAAGGTCGAGGAACTGCGCAACGATATGGCTCAGGTCGGTCAGTATGTCGGCCTGGACATCCCTGAATTCCGCCGCATCGTGCAGCAAGTTCAAAAGGGTGAAAAAGAGGCGCGTCAGGCCAAGAAGGAAATGGTCGAAGCCAACCTGCGTCTGGTGATCTCGATTGCCAAAAAGTACACGAACCGTGGCCTGCAATTCCTTGATCTTATTCAGGAAGGCAACATCGGCCTGATGAAGGCGGTGGACAAGTTCGAATACCGCCGCGGGTACAAGTTCTCGACCTATGCGACCTGGTGGATCCGTCAGGCGATCACGCGTTCCATCGCGGATCAGGCCCGTACGATCCGTATCCCGGTTCACATGATCGAAACGATCAACAAGCTGGTCCGGACCGGTCGCCAGATGCTGCACGAAATCGGACGTGAGCCGACGCCGGAAGAACTGGCCGAAAAGCTGCAGATGCCGCTTGAGAAGGTTCGCAAGGTGATGAAAATCGCCAAGGAACCGATCAGCCTCGAAACGCCGATCGGCGACGAGGAAGACAGCCAACTGGGTGATTTCATCGAGGATAAGAATGCCGTGCTGCCTTTGGACAGCGCCATTCAGGAAAACCTCAAGGAAACGACTACACGGGTTCTGGCCTCGCTCACGCCGCGTGAGGAACGTGTTCTGCGGATGCGTTTTGGCATCGGTATGAATACCGACCACACTCTGGAAGAGGTTGGTCAACAGTTCAGCGTGACCCGCGAACGTATTCGTCAGATCGAGGCGAAAGCGCTGCGCAAACTCAAACATCCCAGCCGATCGCGCAAATTGCGGTCGTTCCTGGATCAGTAATCGAAAAGGCGCCTCAACCGAGGCGCCTTTTTCTTATCCGTTCACGCGTTGATCACGGTGACCGGTTCAAACCTCAAATTGGCGAGAACTCACAAGTCATGCGGCGATGTGGCCCCTATTTCTGCCTTGTCCACTCATGGGACAGGCCGGGGCGAGGCTGTGCCGCTGACGACCCCCGGCCACCCTTTCCGTATTACGGTTCCAACCGAGTGCGGAACGTGCTGGGTGCCTGACCGGTCCAGCGTTTGAAAGCCGTAGAAAACGCAGGTTGATCCGCGTAGCCCAGCGAATAGGCGATTTCCGATAAGGGCATCCCGTTGGTGATAAAAGTCTGCGCCAGATCGCACCTCAAGTCTTCGACAATCTCACGATAGCTTGTGCCTTCATCATTCAACCGTCTGGCAAACGTGCGCGGGCTCATCCCAAGGTTCGAGGCTGCGTCGTCCGCCTGAATAATCGCGCCGGGCATAGACCGGGTGATCAGCCCCTCGACTTGCGCCCTGAGTTTTTGCGCGGGCTGGTCACTTTCGGCCTGAACCCTGTCGCCATATGACAGAAGATGCTCGCGCAGAGAGGGGTCATATGTTGGCACCGGCAGATCCAATGAGGACAGCGTCAGTATTATTTCCAACCGTTCTGCACCAAAGGACACAGGAAAGCCCGCTAGTTTCTGAAACTCTTTTCTGGCTTCGCCGACCTCGTGCTGAAAGCGGATTTCTATAGGAAAGAAACTTGTCTGCGTTAACGAGCGAATGCGGGCGAGGGCCGCGAAAATCAAAAATTCGGTACGACGGTGATATCGGGCAAAACTGGCATCCTTCCAGTCGGCTTCGATTGAAGCAAAATTTCCAGAAACGCGCAGGCTGAAGTACAAAGCCGGGTCTATCATCCCGTGAAACCGCGACGAGTTTTCGATCACCTGCTTCAGATCACGCGAGTATTTACTGATATACGCCGTCAGGCTGGAGGACGACCTGAAGCCAAGCCCAGCACTGGCCGAAAAGGTGATGTCATTCAGCGCGTCGCAGGCGTAGCGGACAAACAACGCCTCTTTGTGCGCGCTATAGGCTGTTGCAGGTGGCGCAATGTCGCTGCGGCTCAGACCGGATTTGGCCAGCACGCGATCACCAATCGAAGGATCTTCTGCCCTTAGATCTAGTGTTTTGGACAACACTTGAATGCGGGCAATATCGACGTCCATGTTCAAACCCGAGTTAGCAGCGTATTTCATTTCGCGGCCTTTGTTCCGGCCGCTGTCATCTATTCAAATAACAATGGCAGAATTTCGCAAGACTACATTGGGTGTCTTACGTATTTTCCGCGTGCTGTCGGGTTAAGCCTTGTGGGGATGAGGTCAGAGCCCAGGAAACTTGTCGCGCAGATGACCCGCGGCTCCCCGACACATATCAATTCGCAAAGATGGCCCAGTGTCGCATTGCCCGGAACGCGCAGTGATGCGAATGTGCGTCAAAACGGGTTAATGAGCGTAACTGGCATGACCAAACTGGCAACAGATGCGGCGGATGGTCAGGATTTCATTGTCTTTGACGGCGAATGCGTTCTCTGTTCGGGCTTCTTTCGTTTCATGGTCGCGCGAGACAAGGCGCAGCGGTTCAAATTTGCCACCGCGCAGTCGCCATTGGGGCAAAGGCTGTATTCTCACCTCGGACTACCGACGCGGGACTTTGAAACCAATCTCGTCGTTACCGATGGCGTGGTTCATCAGCGGTTGGATGCTTTCGCAGCTGCGATGCGCAAGTTGCCGGGGTTTTGGTGGGTTCTTTCGATCTGCAGGTTTCTTCCTCGCATCATCAAAGACCCGCTGTATTACGTAGTCGCCAGAAACCGGTATGCAATCTTCGGACGTTCGCCGACCTGCATGATCCCAGACAAAACGCTGCAAGCTCGCTTTCTGCCTGAGGGGTTCTGAGTGCACCCTGATCCCTTTATGCAAGCCTTGCCCGTGGGCACGAACCTGCCCAGGGCGCTGCAGGCCTTGCACAGCACGGGCGGAATTTATTCCGGGCGATGCTCGGTCACGCCGGGCAAGGGGTGGCTGGCCAAACTCGCGTTGCGTTTTGCCGGCATGCCGTCCGGGGGTGACGACATCCCGGTGCGTCTCAGGGTCGAGCAAGAGGGGAACGCTTGGATATGGACGCGCGATTTCGATGGTCACATCACCCGATCGCGGCTGACTTTGGACCAGGACCAGGGATGCGTCTGCGAGCAGTTTGGGCAGGTCTCCGTATGGTTAAAGCCGGTATTTGTACCCGAGAGGTTAGAGATCCAGATCATGCGCCTCAGCCTGTTGCGAGTTCCTTTCCCGAAGGTGCTTCTGCCGCAATCAAAGACCGAGGAATGGCAGGATGATGAAGGACGGTTCCGGTTTGACGTGTCGGCCCGGATGCCGCTTGTTGGGGCTTTAATCCGGTATCAGGGCTGGCTAACGTTCTATCACGCGAGGACCCGCGTTGACTGAATTGATTGTGAACCAGCTTTGCCCGGTAAGAATGTATACTATTTGAGAAATTACCTCGAAATGAATGAGAGTATGATTATGAAACAGGTTATGACATTGGCGGTTTCTGCCGCGATCTTGCTGTCTGTGCCCCTATCGTCGGCCTCGGCTGCGCGAAACGGATTTCAGACGGTTGCCGTCAACAGCAATATGTTCGAAGTGATCCCGCGGGCCCGTCAGGACGTGGACGGGTATTGGTGCGCGGCTGCAGACTTTGCGCGCCGGACTTTGGGTGCAGGTTGGCAGCAACGTATTTATGTGGTGCGCGGCTATGGTCCCAGCGAAGCAACGGGTCGCCGCACGGCCGTTCAATTCTCGCTGCAGCAACCTACAAACGTTGCCCAGCAAAGCAGTTCAATCTCAGTCGGTTTCAAGGCTGGCGAAAGCATGTCGGTTCAGGGGGCAAACGGACGTTGCAACATCCGCCCGTTCCGCGACTGATCTAGGACTGATCGCCATATGCAGACCGAGTTTATTATTTCGACGAACGGACCAGGGTTGTACGAATTCACCCGGGACGTGCGCAACTGGCTTAACTCGGTCTCAGGCGATGGTTTGCTGACATTGTTTGTGCGGCATACGTCGTGTTCGCTGACCATTCAGGAAAACGCTGATCCTGAGGTGCAAACAGATCTGCACGCCTTTTTTGAACGTTTGGTGCCGCCGTCTGATAACCCGGTTATGGCCTATCTGCGCCATACGTACGAAGGCCCCGACGACATGCCCGCCCATATCAAGGCGGCACTTTTACCTGTATCGCTTTCTGTTCCTGTGTCCGCGGGGCAACCGGTGCTGGGAACATGGTAGGGCATTTACCTGTTTGAACACCGCACCGCAGCGCATGTGCGAAAGGTCGCGGCGCATTTCGCCTGACCCCTTTATGTTGCGGTGGAAATTTCCGACTACCCAAATCCTAGCGGCTACCCTATAGTTGTGGATAAGTAAGTCATAGTGCTTACAAAAAGAGGCGGAACCAGGGACGAGGAGACGGTGGATGCGCTGCCCGTTTTGCGGAAATATCGATACTCAAGTCAAAGATTCACGCCCGGCAGAGGACCATGCGGCCATTCGTCGGCGTCGGTTCTGTCCCGCGTGTGGGGGGCGGTTTACGACCTACGAACGTGTCCAGTTGCGTGATCTGGTGGTAATCAAAACCAACGGCAAACGCGAAGATTTCGATCGGGACAAGTTGGAACGTTCGATCCGCATTTCGATGCAGAAACGCCCGATTGATCCGGAACGTATTGACCAGATGATTTCTGGTATCGTGCGTCGCCTGGAAAGCATGGGCGAGACCGATATCCCGTCCAGCAAAATTGGCGAGATCGTTATGGAAGCTCTGGCGCGGATCGACACCGTCGCCTATGTTCGCTTTGCGAGCGTATACAAGAATTTCCAGGCGGCCGATGACTTCGAGGAGTTTGTCCACGAACTGCGCCCGCCGCAGCCTTCGACGGACGAGTGAGCGAAACAGATAAGCGATACATGGCGCTTGCCCTGTCTTTGGGGCGGCGCGGTCAAGGGACGTGCTGGCCAAACCCAGCGGTCGGTTGCGTGATCGTGCGTGACGGGCGCATTGTGGGACGCGGCTGGACCCAGCCGGGTGGTCGTCCGCACGCCGAACCCCAAGCGCTGGCACAAGCCGGAGACGCGGCACGGGGTGCCACGGTCTATGTCACGCTTGAACCCTGCGCCCATCACGGTAAAACACCCCCTTGCGCCGAGGCCCTGATCGCTGCCGGTGTGGCCCGTGTTGTCGCGGCCATCGAAGACAGCGATCCGCGTGTTGCAGGGCAGGGCTTTGCCATGCTGCGCGAGGCGGGGATCGAAGTTGTCACCGGCGTTCTGGCCGAACAGGCAGCCCAGGACCTTGCGGGGTTCTTCCTGAAAACCGAACAGGGGCGTCCTTTCGTAACCCTGAAACTGGCCAGCAGTTTTGATGGGCGCATCGCCACCGCCACGGGGCACAGTCAATGGATCACCGGCCCAAAGGCGCGGCGTGCCGTGCATGCCATGCGAGCACGTCATGATGCGGTGATGGTCGGGGCAGGTACCGCGCGCGCCGATGACCCATCCTTGACCGTTCGGGATATAGGTGTCGACGCTCAGCCTGTGAGAATTGTGGTCTCGCGCCATTTGGACATTCCCTTGTTGGGGCAGCTGGCGCGCACGGCTGATGAAATACCCGTATGGCTATGTCACGGCCCATCCCCGGATGCCGAGCGAGCCCGCGCGTGGGACGGGCTTGGGGCGCAACTGCTGCCTTGTGCGCTGGACGATCACCAGATCGATGCAGCGGACTTGTTGCAGCAGTTGGGTAAAGCAGGTCTGACCCGCGTATTCTGCGAGGGCGGGGCGGCATTGGCGGCGTCGCTGCTTGCTGCGGATTTGGTCGATGAATTGGTCGGGTTCACCGCCGGGCTTGCGATCGGTGCCGAAGGGTTGTCAGCCATCGGCACGCTTGGGCTGGACAAGTTGGACAATGCCCCGCGTTTTGAGTTGATCGAGACCCAGGTCATCGGGCCGGACATCCTGCACCGTTGGGCGCGGGCGCTGCGTTAACGACGCCAGATATGTGCATGGGTCGCGAATGCGCCTTGTAGTTTTGACAAAACTCGAAGCAGTGGACCGCCTGCGGGCGCCGCACCTTGTGAAAGCCGTTCAACCGCAACTTCTACGGGGCAGGGCTCACCTGTCACAGGGTCCATATATCGGGAATAATCGATCAGCGACGCGTGAACCAAACCCAAAACCGTTGGTCGTGCGCCCCTGCGGACTGGGACGGTTCCCAAATCGTTCGTCAGCCCCCAACCCGCATAAAAAGGCGCGCCCAGGGTGGTCACTCTGACACCGCGCATCAAAGCCTCGAACCCTAGCAATGAGGTCATGGTCCAGACCTCCTGGACCTGCGACAGCAGAGCTGCCGGGTCGCAATGGGTGGCGATGACATCGGCGAGGGCTGCGGCCTCGACTGCCCCATCGCGCAAGCCCGCTTCGACATCGGGGTGCGGTTTGTAGATCAGAATGGCGTTTGGGTTTGCCTCGCGCACGGCGCGCAGCAGATCGGTATTTGTGCGAACAGTGTTGGTGCCCAACTGGATTGAAGCATCGTCTTCAACCTGACCGGGGACGAGTATGCGATGCCCCTCAGGCAAATCCGGTGCGCCGACCCCTGTGTTGTACTTGGTGATTTGGGCGGACACGATTTGAGCGATCAGCCTTTCGGCACGCAATTCCTGATCTGGCCGCAGAGTTTCCCGTGCGGCAATAAACCCTTCCAGTTGGCTGGGATGCGTCGGGTCGTAATAGATCCCCTGATTGTCCATTGCCAATGATAGGGGCGGTACAAGTTTTGCGCCCAGCCCGCGCGAGCGTAGAAAGCCATCCTCGACCCGGACGGCACTTTCCGTGCCCTTGGCTTTACTTGCCCAGACCATGTGAGGGCGATCTGACTGCGCTGGTTGATTGTCGGTGAAGCGGACCGTTTTCTCGCGCCCAAACATCCGTTGCAGGTGTTTGCGTTTCCACAGGCGCATACCCGAGGCGGTCCATCCCTTGTGATCCTGCCGCCAGGCGCGGGTTCTCGCCTCAAGGGTATCCAGAACGGTTTCCAACTCGCACAGCTGGTCCCGGTATGGATCGTACCAGGTCGGATAGAGGATCATCGCTGCAGCGAACAATTGCGCGCGCGTCAGGTTGCGTTGGCGGCGTGGCAGGTGTGCTTCATCCTGCGTCAGTCCCCAACCTGCATAGAAGGGCTGGCCAAAAACACGCGGCTTATGTCCGGCCAAAATCGCCTCGAACCCCATCTGTGAGGACAGGGTGTAAACGCCAACCGCACCTTCCAACAAAGCCCACGGACTAACCGGTGTGCTGATGACCGAGACGCGATCGGTTTGGTCAGCGGTGGTGAAATAGCCTGAACGATGCCCGGCGATGGTTTCGGGATGTGTCTTGATCAGAACTTTGGCGCCAGGATTCTCTTCCTGCGCCATGACCAGCATTTCGCGAAACCGGGCCTCATCCCCGGCGCTGGCCGTCACAGCCGCATCGTCGCGGACCTGATCCACCACCAGTACATAGCCGGGGTCAGGGGGCGGAGCGGTCAGATCAAAGGCCGAGTATTTGCTAAGATGCAGGTCGCGCATCCGTTCAATCCCGCCCCGTGCGCGGTTCAGCAGGGCGGTGTCGTCCAAGGGATCGGTGGCCAACAGCGTTTCCAGATCGGACGCCTGAGCCGCATCGAAATGTAAGCCGGATCGATCAAGCAACAGGCCAAGAGGCGGCTCTCCGCTGCGGCCATGATGCAAAGACCGAAGAAAGGCGTCTTCGACGCGCAGCACTGGGGCATTATGCCGAGCCGCAACAGCAAGGCCGCGGTGGGCCGTCGGGCTGTTGCCCCAAACTCCGACGGCATCACCGTCTTTGGGCAGGCCAATCCGGATGTCGTAACCGGACAGGGACAACATTCGGCGAATTCGGCGGGATGTCAGGAAGCCGCCATTGTAGACAAACAACCGGGTACGTTCAGACCCGGCTGTTGTTTCAGGCGACATCAGTTGCCTGTCAGCGTGGCGACATTGGCCAGGGGTGTAAGGCCACCGGAGATCAAGGAAATAGACTTGGTCCACTGCGCATATGGTGCTTCGGTCACGTAAATAGTGTCATCATCGCGAATGACGAAATCCCGTGCAATGAACAGACCGTTTGGTGCTGTCAGGTTCAGCAGGTAAATCATACGCTGATCGCCCTGCAGGTCCGGACGGCCCATCACCGAGCGTGCGATATCCTGACGTTCGTCACGCAAGATAAATATCCCCGTTGGATCGGAAGACAGCGACAGCAGGCCACCGACTTGCGCCAAAGCCTCAAGCGCCGAAAGGTCCTGCGTGTCAAACGCCACGCGCGACTGGCCGCCAGTTGCACCAAGGGCAATGTACGACCGGCTGTCCGCTTCGACCAGAATGCGGTCACCGCCGCGAAGGGCCACATCCAGCTTGGAATTGCTGAACAGGTCATCGTACCAGATGGTCCCTTTTTGGTTTCCGCGGATCAATGTCACGAGCGAAATGTCAGTACCACCTGATGCACCTACACCAGTTGATACACCTCCGGCCTCTGACAGCATGCCGGTCAACGTGCGGGTCGGGAGTTCGATTGGATAGATTCCCGGCGCCGCGACGCTTCCAGACACCGCGACAGTTGCGCCATCCCCGGCGGACCGGCGGACCTCGACCTGAGGGTCTGGCGTTTGATCCTGTAGTTTTGCAGTGATCACCTGACGCAACTGCTCGGGTGTGTTTCCAGACGCACGCACACGTCCGGCATATGGCACGAAGATGAATCCGTCGGCGTCCACCTGAACTTCACTCAGCGTGGTCGAGGATCCGACTTCACCTGACAGCAGGCCGTCATCGACGTTTTCCCAGATCGTCAATCCCAACACGTCTCCAGGGCGAACGGTATCCGCCGTCAGGCTTTGCGCGCTGGTGAAGGAAGACGAGAAACCGAATTGGGGGATTTTGGATGTCGCTCGTGCGACCCTGTCATCCACCTCGACGACAAAGGCATTGCCACCATTTTCAACTGAACCCGCCAAAATCTCGGACTTGTTGGGGCCAGATTTAGGGAGCTGGCACGCGGCCAGCACGCCACATACAGCCACAAGGGCGGCCCCTCGCACCCAGCGAATTGGAAAGCACTGCACTGCCGATTATCCTCAGTCGTCTTTTGTTTGCGTCAACTTAGCTTGTTCGGGGTTCAACATCCAGCACCAACCAACCCAGCTTATTCGACGAGTTTCAACTGTGGCGTCGACGCCTCGTTGTCGGACAAAACGGACTGGTAGGGATCATGCGACTGCAACAGCATGTCGGCGGCGCGGCGCAGCAGTTGCCGTCGCCCACGCAGTGAATAAAAGCCGCCGGGTAACTGACTGGTTTTCAATAGAAATTGCCGGTAAGCCCGATAAGCTCCGTGGTCCGGTACGTCCGGATCGGTAAAGAACTGGGCAATGGGTTGCTGTGAAACAAACTCAGGTTTGTCGTAGACGGATTTTCCAAAACTGCGCAACGGGATTCCGCGCCACAGAACTTGTTGACCAGCCGTAGAGTTGATCGTCACTGCTGTGTTCGCGTCATCCAGCAATCCAGCCAGTTTGCCGCCGGGAACGTAGTGTACGCGATCCGCCACTTGGTGCGCGCGGGCTATTTCGCGCGCCCTGCGGCGCAGTGGCTCGCGATGGTTTTCCAGCGGATGTTCCTTCAGAACCAGAAGGTGATGGGCCGGAGCGCCTTTGGCAAAACCCGATATTACATGCTCCAGAAAATCCGACATGCAGGTATAATCTGAATGGGCCTGCACCGAGCTGTCATGACCCAGTTGCAACAAGGCTAGGTGATAGGGTGCGCCGTTTTGACGAACGCGCATGGTTGCCCAGCGACGCCTAATTCTGTGGAAAGGCATCAGCGCAAGCCGTTTGAAGTACAGGCGAAACTCTGTTGATACCGGCAATTCCCGGTGCGTCTTGAAGTTGGAGTACCTCCGGTTCAGGAACAGGACAAACCAGTGGTAAAGCGCACCGTAGAATATGTGTTGCCGCATATCGCCCCAATGGGACGGTGGCGGTGGAACTGGTGCCTCGGACTGGTCAAGCGCATCTTGCATCTGGGCGACGTCCAAAGACATCAACCGTGAGTGTCCATTTGATCCGTTCCGTTCGTAAGTGACCCACCACGGGCGCAGATACCCCTCTTCGAAGACATGGACAGTCACGCCCACTTCGCGCGCAACATCCGCAGCTTTGGCATGAACCGGGCGGGTGTCGCCGTATAGAACGATATCTGTGACCGACCGTGACCGGATCAGTTCCCTAAGGGTTTCGGGCCATTGCTCGGAGTTGTCTAAAAACGGGATGTAGGTGCTGCGATCAAACCAGAACGCTTCATCGCCCGCGTTAAACCCCACGCGCAGAACATCAGCCTCGGCGGCGCGCAAAGCGCGTGCCAGTGCGCTAAAGAAAGGGCCATGCGGTCCCTGCAAAAACAGGAAGACACGGCGATGCGAGCGCGAGGCGAGTGGATGCATCCTGGTCTGCTCTTTATCGTTTGGTACCAAAATTATGCCTGTATACATCAATCCGGGCAAGGCAGGGCTTGCCCGCAGCGTTTCTTGGGCTTACCTCGGCGGTTACACATACGCACAGGTTATAAGCTAAGGGTGAAAGCAATGTTCACAGGGATCGTCACCGATATCGGAATTGTTACCGATTTGGACCAGCAAGGGGATCTGCGTGCTCGGATCAAAACCGGCTATGACACTGCGGGTATTGATATTGGCGCATCCATCGCCAGTGACGGCGTCTGTCTGACTGTGATTGCCCTTGAGGATGATTGGTACGATGTGCAGATCAGCGCCGAGACGGTGTCGAAAACCAATCTGAACACATGGCAAGTTGGCAAACGCGTGAACCTTGAACGCGCGCTCAAGGTTGGGGACGAACTGGGTGGGCACATTGTTTCCGGCCATATCGACGGCGTGGCCGAGGTTGTTGCCCTGCAGGACGAAGGCGACAGCACCCGTGTAACGTTGCGCGCGCCCAGGGAATTGGCCCGCTTTATAGCGCCCAAGGGATCAGTTGCGCTGAACGGAACCTCGCTGACGGTCAATGACGTGGACGGTTGCGATTTCGGGATCAATTTCATCCCCCACACCAAAGAGGTGACAACCTGGGGCGATGTCTCGGTCGGTGATCAGGTGAACCTCGAGATTGACACGTTGGCGCGCTACGTCGCCCGTTTGGCCGAGATGTCCTGACCCGCCGGTTTCGACGCCGCGTTTTGACGATCCGTGGCCGCAAGCGCTCTGGTATTTGAGCGCTTGGTGGTCTATCCAGCCGTCCAGACACGCTCTTGTGAAAGGCTGCCCCATGAGCTTTGAAACCCCCGGTCCCGTCGAGGCCCAGCTGCGCGACGCGATCAGCCCGATCGAAGATATCATCGAAGAGGCGCGCAAGGGCCGGATGTATATCCTGGTCGATCATGAAGATCGCGAGAACGAGGGTGATCTGGTCATCGCGGCCGAGTTTGCAGATGCCGAGGCGATCAACTTTATGGCCACCCATGGGCGCGGGTTGATCTGCCTGCCGATGACGGCAGAGCGCGTCGATGCCCTTGGCCTGCCGATGATGGCCGTGAACAACTCATCCCGTCACGAAACCGCGTTTACCGTTTCCATCGAGGCGCGCGAAGGCGTGTCAACCGGCATCTCGGCAGCAGATCGTGCGCTGACAGTTGAAACAGCAATCAACGAACAGAACACGATGGCGCAAATCGCTACACCGGGTCATATCTTTCCGCTGCGCGCCAAACGGGGCGGGGTGCTGGTGCGCGCCGGTCATACAGAGGCGGCGGTCGATATCTCTCGGCTTGCCGGGTTGAACCCCTCAGGGGTGATTTGCGAGATCATGAAGCCTGACGGCACCATGGCACGTCTGCCCGATCTGGTTGCATTTGCAAAAGAGCACGACATGAAGATCGGCACGATCAGTGACCTGATCACATATCGCTCGCGCAACGACAATCTGGTCGTCGAAACCTCGCGCAGGACTGTGACGTCAGAATACGGCGGCGAATGGGAAATGCGTCTGTTCACGGATCAGACACATGGCATCGAACATGTCGTCATGATCAAGGGTGACATCACCACGCCCGAGCCGGTTTTGACCCGAACCCATGCACTGCATGAAGCGCCTGATGTTCTGGGCCTGGGTCCAAAATCGCCGCAGGAACTGCCGCGTGCTATGGAAAAGATCGCCGCCGAAGGACGTGGCGTGGTTTGCCTGTTTCGTGAACCGCGCAACGCGCTATACGCAACCGATGATGAAGGCCCGCGCACCATCAAGCAAACCGGTCTAGGGGCGCAGATCCTGTCCAAGCTGGGTATCCAGGAACTGGTGTTGCTGACCGATACACCGGAAACGAAATATCTGGGTCTCGACGCGTTTGGAATCTCCATCGTCGGAACCCGTTCCATTCTCAAGGATGATTGATCGTGGCTGAACAAGACAAACACGGCGTGCTGCCAACGCCGACATTCGACAAGCCTGTGAAACTTTTGATTGTGGTGGCGCCCTTCTATCGGGCCATTGCCGACAATCTGGTTTCTGGTGCCAAGGCCGAGATCGAAGCCGCTGGCGGCACATGCGAAGTTGTTGAAGTTCCAGGCGCGCTGGAAATCCCGACCGCCATCGCCATGGCGGATCGCCAGTGCAACTATGATGGCTACGTGGCGCTGGGCTGTGTCATCCGGGGTGAGACCACGCATTATGAAACGGTGTGCAACGATTCCAGCCGGGCGATCCAGTTGATGGGTCTGCAGGGTCTTCTTATTGGAAATGGCATCCTGACCGTCGAAAATGACGATCAGGCAGAAGCCCGCGCAAATCCTAAAAAGATGAATAAAGGTGGTGGTGCAGCCGCTGCGGCCTTGCATCTGATTGCACTCAGCCGTAAGTGGGGCTCTTCCAAAAAGGGCGTCGGGTTCAAGCCGCCGTCAGAGTCCATCCTTGTGGCGGGCGACAACAACGGACCCACAACAGCATGACCCAGACAGACGCGCCGAAACCGGCCAACCAGAAACGCCTGATGAAATCCGCCGCCCGGCTTTATGCCGTGCAGGCGCTGTTCCAGATGGAGCAATCGGGCCAAACGACGGAAGCAGTCGTGAACGAGTTTTTGGATCATCGGTTTGGCGCTGTCTATGAGGGCGAGGAAATGCTGGACGGCGATATCCGCGTGTTCCGCAAACTGGTTGAAGACGCGGTGAATTATCAGGCACCGATTGACCAGATGACCGACCGCGCTTTGGTCGCCAAATGGCCTATTGCACGCATCGACCCGACTCTGCGCGCCACATTCCGTGCAGCCGGGGCCGAACTGACCCAAGGCGATACGCCACCAAAGGTCGTCATCACCGAATTCGTTGACGTGGCGCGCGCGTTCTTCCCGGAAGGTAAAGAACCGAAATTCGTCAACGCAGTTTTGGATCACATGGCCCGCGAATCACAGCCAGAGGCGTTTTGAGCAAAGCCTTAGTCCAAATGAATAAGGCGCAGCCACACAAAGCGCTGCGCCTGAAATCTAAAAATACACTTGTTCAAACAAGTCTTCGGCCTCCACCACTCACAGTTTTTTCCAAAGACACCAACATTTTACCGGAACGTAGCCGGCGTGCCACCTATCGATTCCGATAGCCCGGCGGATTGATCAGGCCAAGTTGCATCGCACGGACCAGTGCGGATTCTCGGGTCGGGGCTCTCAATTTTTCGCGCGCATTCTTCAAATGGGTTCGTACCGTAACTTCCGAGAGGTTCAAAAGTTCGGCGATTCTATCGTTTCGGTGCCCAAGAGCCAAAAGGTTCAGGACCTGCAGCTCTCGTGGCGTCAGGTCCGGAGCGGTTGGAGCAATGCTGGCGATGTCGTACACACGACCGTGATTGCTGGGGATATCCGATCCCAGATTGGTGGCCAGCACGGTTGCCAGGACACGCATTTCGCGCTGCCGTTCAGTCATCTGATCCTGGGCGTCCGGTCTGTCCGATGACAGAACCACAAGCTTGGCCTCGTTGTTAGGGCAGGGAACCACCAGAGAGTAAAGGTGAATATATCCGGCCTTTTCCAGATCGTGGTTCAGACCCAGCGCCTTGGAGGAAGGGCCGTCCGCGGGCCGGAGGCTTGCGGCCTGCACGTAGAGGCTTTCCTTGCCATTTTGAACCTGCGCCAGCATCGGATCTGCTTCGGCGTAACCTTGGCTGTCATAGCGGTTCAGCCAACCTTTGGACATTGAACTTCGAACCCAATGAATGGCGCCAGTCTCGGGTGTGAAGCAAAGCATGTTCAGGGCGTTAAACCCGATCTCATTCAGACGGTCTAACGTGAACTCCCAACGTTCCTGATCATCATGGCGCAATGACAGCTCTTCGAGAAGATCAAGCGTGAACAGGCTGAGGGCATTCATAGAGACTCCGAATATAGTGTCGCACCCGTTGTGGCCGCGGTTTACTCAGCACGACCATGCGCTATCATCACGGTATCAGACAAGGAGCTTTGTCGTGCCCAAACTGATCCGCCTTTACATCACGCAAGTTGCATGGGGATTTGTCATCTCAGCCCTGTTTGTCGGGGTGCTGCTGGCGCTGAACGTGGCCAACTTGCGCGGCCTGATTTTCGGATCCGAGATCGGGTTAATCGCTCTGGCAATGATCTGGTTCATGAATGGCATTGTTTTCGCCGGTGTTCAGTTCGCTTACGCGATCATGAGTATGGCGGAAAAGCCGCAGGGCCCTAGACGCGGTACACCTATTGCGGCCAAATTCGAACCCGCCCGCGTGGCGGTGGACAAGGGCTGAGCCAACCTATTTCGGAAAATGAAGACTCTCCCTGACCGGGCGAGGGATAAGTTCATGTGGCGGGACCGCCAGTCAACCGTGCGGTGTGATTCCCGAGGACCTGTATGTACAGGTGGGCGCCAGGTAATCAGGCCAGGACCTGAACAGAGCCAGCCCCCTCGGAATTGCTTAAGGCCACCAGAATGCTACCAATCACAAGAAGGGCAGAACCCGCCACGGGCCTAAGTAGGGGTTGCGGCGGGTTTGCACAAGGGGTCAGGCGTCAACAGTTTCGTGCAGCGCATTGCGCATCTTGCCCAAATGTTCGTCCCAACCGTCATCGAGTGCAAGGATCAGGCCAAATGCCTCTGCGCCTTGCGGCAGCCCTTCGTGAACCAAGCCCAGCCGGGTACCGCCCGGTACCGGGTCCAGCGTCCATTTTACGACACTAACAGCGTCTCCCATGGGTTTGATGGTAAATGTATATTCGAGATATTCGGGCGGACGGGCAGCGCGTACCTCACCCCAGATCAGAAGATCGCCACTGGATGTACCGAACATCTCAAGCTTCTGACCGGCGACCAACGGACGCTCCGGTTTGTGAAACCACTCTGCCAAGCGGGCGGGTTCGGTCAAATAGGCCCAAACGGTTTCCGGCGTGGCCCTCAGGAAAATCTGTTTTTGCAGAACTGCATTCGTCATTTTTTATTCCTTTCAATAGCTTCCTTCAGATTATTCAGGCGATCATCCCAGAACTGGTCAAAATAGCTGAACCAGTCGAGGATGGGGGCCAATCCGTTCGGCTCCAGCCGGTTAATGCGCTCGCGTCCACGCGCCTCGACGGTGATGAGGCCGCCGTCGGAAAGAACGTTCAGGTGCTTTTTGACCGCTGCACGGGTCATATCGAACTGATCGGTCAGCTGAGCGATCGTCATGTCGCCAGAGGCAAGGATTTGGACAATCTCCCGTCGGGTTGGGTCCGCAAGGGCGCGGAACGCGTTTTGAATTTGCGTCTGCATTGGTCACCTCAATAGTGATACCATTTGGTATTGCAATTTATGAGATACCATATGGTATCATGTCAAGGGTCTTTCAGGCGCTTGATTTTTGTTCACCAATTGTTCACATTTCAGGAATGACACTGGATTTACAGCCCGGACAAAAACTGGCCCGTGGGGTTTCGCGTCACTTGTTGGCGCATGGCTTTGTATCTGTTGAGGAATTTGTCCCCACCCGCGGTTTGCGCGTCGACGTCATGGGATTGGGCCCCAAGGGGGAACTGTGGGTGATCGAGTGCAAATCTAGCCGCGCAGATTATCTGACGGATTCCAAATGGCAGGGGTATCTGGATTGGTGTGATCGCTTTTTCTGGGCCGTCGATACCGATTTCCCAACCGATCTGTTGCCCGAGGAAACCGGGCTGATCATCGCAGATGCATATGACGCCGAAATTATCCGAATGGCACCGGAAGATAAGCTGGCACCTGCGCGGCGCAAGAAGATGATTCAGAAGTTTGCAACAGATACAGCCCGCAGATTGCAGGCATTGCGTGATCCAAGAATTTGAACTGTCAGTCTTTTACGATCCGGGCAGCTTGCACAGCGGCGAGGATTTCGTCCGCGATTTCTTCCGCTTCTTCAGGTTCGAAATCCATCGGAATTTCGACGCCGTCGGCCTCGATGAACAGGCGCACCATGCCGTGGTCGGTCGGGCCGATCTGAAGGTTTGCCTGAATGTCACGTTCGGTGTTGATGCCCATTTGCGCCTCCGGGACTGAGCGTTCCTGCTAGCGCGCAAAGGGTTGAGAATCAAGCCGCCTTTGAGGTCAGGTAAGGTATGAATGATATTCTGATCAGACCATTTCGGCCAGATGATGCGCCCTGGTTGGTCGAACAGCACGGTCGCCTCTATCAGCTAGACGAGGGGTTTGATGACACTTTCGCGCCCCTCGTTGAACGGATTCTGGCGGAATTCGTTGACGCGCACGATCCGACACGAGAGCGGGGCTGGATCGCGGAGCAGGGTGGCGCGCGCCTTGGCAGTATCTTTTGTGTCGCGCTGAACGACCACACCGCAAAATTGAGGTTGTTTCTGTTGATGCCAGAGGCCCGTGGACAGGGCTTGGGTAAACGCATGCTCAACACATGCACGGGGTTCGCCCGCGATTCTGGTTATCGTGATATGGCCTTATGGACCCATGAAAGCCATCGGGCAGCTTGTGCACTTTACAGGGCTTCCGGATGGCAATTAACCGGCAGCAAAAAGGTTCATTCCTTTGGCTGTGATCTTGTCGAACAAAGCTGGGAAATTCGTCTTTAATTCTCTTGCATTCCCTGCGCGTGTTCGGTACATCGCCCCTCACGAGTGCCGCCTTAGCTCAGTTGGTTAGAGCGCTGGATTGTGGATCCAGAGGTCGCCGGTTCGAATCCAGCAGGCGGTACCATTTTCCCTTATTCATAACGCTTTCTCAGTACTTTCCTGAGATTCTCGGCAAGAAAAAACCGGGCCAAAAACAAGCCCGGCTGCCGAATTGTGTGGTTGCCTGACTTAGCGCGCCAGGTTCAGACGGAACCTCATCTTGGCCTTTCTGGCCGCTGGCAAGTGGCGGTTCAGTCGTTTGTTGATCAGCCCGAACACCCCGACCACCACCAGCGTCAGCAGGATGAAGTAGAAGGCCAAGATCGGGTAGGGGATGAACGGATTGAACGTCTTGTCGGCGAAATAGCTGGCGTAGTACAGCGCGTCGCCACGTTGCTGCCAGGCGGGGAAGGCCGAGAAGAAGACCAGCGTGGTGGCGTGAAACAGGAAGATTGCTTCGTTCGTATAGGCAGGCCAGGCCAGACGCAGCATGGTGGGCCAAATGATCCGGCGGAATCGCGACCAACCGGACATGCCATAGGCATCAGCGGCCTCGATATCACCCTTGGGGATCGAGCGCAGCGCACCATAGAAGATCTCACCGGTATAGGCGGCGGTGTTCAGGAACAAAACGATCAACGCCCCCAGCCATGCCGACGTCAGGGCATCGAACATCGGGTAAGATTTCTTCAGCGACAGGAAGAAGAAGTAGGCAAAGAAGAACTGGATGAACAGCGGCGAACCGCGGAAGATAAAGATGAACCACTCGGACGGCTTGCGCAGCCACTTGTTGGTGGATGCTTTGCCCATTGCCACGGCGGTTGCCAGAAAGAACCCGGTGACCAGAGCCATGATGCCGAAATAGATATTCCAGATCATGCCTGAACCGATCAGGGTGAATTGCTCGCACAGGGTAAAATCGTTGCGCGGCAGTAGCCGCTCACCAAGGCCCAGGGAACGCAGGCCGTAATCCTGGATGGTCTGAATGCAGCTCATGCGGTGGTCTCCTTGCGCAGAAGCTCTCCGCCTGATGTGGCCTGTCCGTGGGACAGACGGCGCATCAGCTTTTCAAGCCCGATTTCCGAGACGCGGGTCATGCCGAGGTAGAAGACCAGCAGAGCCAGGAAGTACCACATGCGCCAGTCGCCATGGGGGTATTGGGTGAATTTCGTGGTCTTGGTCCCGCCCAATTCGCGGGCCCAATAGACGATGTCTTCGATACCAAGCAAGAACAGAAGTGGGGTGGCTTTGATCAGCACCATCCACAGGTTCGACAGGCCGGGCAGGGCGTAAACCCACATTTGCGGCACGAGGATGCGCCAGAATGTCTGGCTGGGGGACAGACCATATGCAGCTGCTGTTTCCAGCTGGGCATGGGGAACCGCACGCATGCCGCCGAACAACACGTTAGCCGCAAAAGCGCCGAAAACGATCGAGAATGTGATGACTGCGAGGAAGAAACCATAGGTCTCATGCACAAATTCCGGCGCGGTGCTGAGCGGAAGTTTTGCCGACTGGCAAACGATGAAGTCGTTGCCCTGGCGGATCGGGTCCGGCCAATCGGGGCAAAGGATCTTATGGCGCGTCCATTCAAAAGCCTGATCCAGAGCGATCACGAAGAACATGAAGAAGGCGATGTCCGGCACACCCCGTACAATCGCGATATAGCCTTTGCCCAGCCAGCTGATGGGAGGGATATGCGAACGGGCGGCCATGGCACCCACGAACCCGAAACTCAACGCCACGGGCGCCGTGACGGCCAGCAACAGCAGGACCTTCAGGAACGACAGGTAGAACGACCAGTGCACGCCGTTGGTGAGGTAGCAGGAAAACCAGCGGAACGTGCCCAGCGTATCGGGATCAGTGCAAAACGAGAAAATGGCGGGCCTCTTGAGGTGCTAAGGCTCAGGGGCGGCGCGCCCCGGTATTGGGGCGCGCAACCTGATTCAGATCAGAAGGTCGAGGACACTTCCCATTTGGTGATCAGCTCGTTCAGGCTGCCGTCGTCCTTCATGGACTGGATGGCAGTGTTGAGCTTCTCTTTCAGATCACCGTCCGACTCGCGCACACCGATGCCGACACCACCGCCCAGCGGGACATCTTCGGCGACAAAGCGCAGGTCCGCGTCTTCATCTGCAATCGGCGCAAGGAAAGACTTATCGGCCAGAACAGCGTCAGCTTCGCCATTGCGCACGGCTGCGATGGTTTCTTCGGGGCTGGCGAACTCGACGAGAGTTGCACCGGATTCGGCAATGTAGCCGGCCTGAATGGTGCCGGTCTGTGCCGCAACAACGCCGTTCGCGACATCAACGTCGTCGGAGGTTGCAACATAAGCCGACGGATCCGGAGGCGTGTAGTTCTGAGTGAAATCAATCACTTCGTCACGCTCGTCGGTGATCGACATGCCCGCGATGATGACATCATAGTTGCCAGACACCAGGTTCGGAATGATCGAATCCCAGTCGTTCTTGACCCATTCGCATTCCAGGTTTGCGCGCTTGCACAGCTCGTCACCCAGCTCACGCTCGAAACCGTCGATCTCGCCGGCGTCATTGATGAAGTTCCACGGAGGGTAGGCGCCTTCGGTGCCCATGCGGACCGTATCGGCCATGGCCATACCGGCGCTCAGCGCCAGTGCTGCTGTGGTCAGAATCAGGTTTTTCATTGTTACTCCCCTTTTTGGTTCTGTCCTGAATTTATGCCGCCATGGTGGCGGAGAGAAAACCCTGAAGTCGCGTGGATTCAGGGGTAGTAAAGATGTCTTCCGGCAGGCCTTCTTCTTCGATGAGGCCTTGATGCAGGAACACCACATGGCTCGAGATATCGGCAGCCATTTTCATGTCATGCGTTACAATGATCATGGTGCGGCCTTCGGCGGCCAGATCCTTGATCACCTTGATCACTTCCTGTTCCAGTTCGGGGTCCAACGCCGATGTGGGCTCGTCGAACAGCAGGGCCTGAGGCTCCATGCACAGGCCGCGCGCAATCGCGGCGCGCTGCTGCTGACCACCTGACAGTTGCGCGGGATATGCGTCGCATTTGTCGCCGATGCCGACCTTTTCCAGATACCTACGGGCGCTGTCTTCAGCCTCGGCCTTGTCGCGGCCCATGACGGTCACGGGGGCCTCCATCACGTTTTGCAGGATGGTCATATGGGCCCACAGATTGAACTGCTGAAACACCATCGACAGGTTTGTGCGAATGCGCAGGACCTGTTTGGGATCGGCCGGACGGCGGTTATGTGCGTTGCCAGTCCAGCGGACAGGTTCGCCCTTGAACAGAATTTCGCCCTCTTGGCTGTCTTCCAACAGGTTGCAGCAGCGCAGAAGCGTCGATTTGCCAGAACCGGACGAACCGATAAGTGAGACGACATCACCGCGTCTGGCGGTGATATCCACCCCTTTCAATACCTCAAGATTGCCAAAGCTCTTGTGTAGGTTTTTGATCTCGATGACCGGAGTGGAATCTGTCACGGGTGGTCCAGCTGCTATTGGTGTTGGTGCGGTACTAGGGCTGAAATTTCAGAGCAATGCAATGCGCAAATGACACGGAACGGGCCACAAACTGTCAAAATGACCAGACGTTCTGACCAAAGTGGTCACGGATCGATCAATTTGGCAGCCTCAGGGGACGGGTCGGGAACGGCAAGGTAATGCTCGGCTGGAATGTCGATCAGACCACGCAAGTGCAGCATCTTTTGGTCGGCGGGGGAAAGATCGTTGATGGCTGCACGAACCGCCTTTGCAATCTGGGGCGCATCCTGACAATTGGCCGTGATATAGGGCAGGGCGGGCGAAGGTTCGGTTGCTGCGACCTCGCGAAGCTCAGGGCCCAAATTCGAGTGTTCCTTGAGTAATTCCCACGTAAGCGCATCCAGCGCGGCATAATCCGCGCGGCCTTCCGCAACAGCGGCTGCCGAAAGGGCATGACCGCCAGTTTCCAACACACCACTTGGAAGGCGGCTGTGTCGTGACAGATGAACCATGGGCGCAGCCCAACCGGACTGAGAAAGCGCTTCATTGTAAGCAAAGGTGCCGTTGGCAAGCTGGTCCAGATCGCGGGTATCGTCTTTTCGGGCCACGATAACGGACTGGTAGTACCCTGGCGGACAGCCTGCCAAACCGTAGTCCGGCGTACCAACAAGCCGAACTATACCGTGCAACCGGGTGCGGTAAGGCATGCCGCAGGTTTGGGAGAAAACAAGGTCGGGGCTATGCCAGACGTCCCAAACGTCGGCGCCGCGTGTCAAATGTGAGGGACCAAAACCAAGATGCGCCCGAATCAACGACCAGAACCGATCATTGGCTGGTTGCAGCGCGGGCATGTCATACATGCCCAGCATTGCAATCACGATTTGGCTGCCTTTTGCCGTGCCAGGGCGGAATCGACGTCGCTGACACCCAGCAGGCTGACCACCAGACGCAGCAGCGAATCTTCTTCGCCGGTCCGGTGCCCATCGGCCAGTGCGACCGACCACATCGCCTGAACCACGGCCAATCGGTCATCGTAAGCGACAGCCTCTTTGATTGCGCGGGTAAAGCGGACGGTATCGGGGGCTTCGGCTTCTAGATCTTCGGCGCTGGCGCGAAGGGCTGCGGCCTCAAAAGGGGATAGGCCATAGCGTTCCGCCGATATCCGGTCGATTCGTGCCATTTCCGTGTCGGCATAGTCGTTGTCGGATCTGGCGATGCGCACCAGAAGGGCCGTCAGGGCCAAACGGGCGTCGTTATCGGCAAGAGGGTCGGGCTGCGGCTGGGTGAGCCGGGACAGAAAATCGCTGAACATGAATTGGTTATAGAAGCGGACTACTTCTGTTCCAAGCGCGTTTGTACCCGTTCATGCGCTTCTTGGCTGTCTTTAAAGCTCAGGCCCATGGCAATGCGGGCTTCTTCGACGATCTTCATTTCGCCTTCGTCCGAATTGCCATCGGCCAGAACGACCTCCCACAAGGCGTCCAGCGCGGCGAGACGTTCCTGCAGGTCGGTTGTTTCGCGGATCAACTTGCCGAATGTATCGGTGTCTGGCGCGGCGGCGTGCAATTTTTCGCAGGTGGCGCGGACTTTGGCGGCCTCGATCGCGTTGTGCTGATAGAGCCGCGCAAGAATACGGTCGATCAGGCTGATTTCTTCCAGCTTGTAATCCCGATCCGCCTGCGCCACGCGCACCATCAAAGCACCCAAGGCCAGTTCGGCGTCAGGATCGGGCAAATGGTCGTGCTGTGGCGGGCGAAACGCCTGAAGGAATTTTTTCAACATGCCGCGAGGTTATTCCATATTTTGTGGCCCGCCAAGCGCTGACTACCCGTCATAGCCGTGAATGGTCACAACTTTGCCGGTATCCGCTTGTATCGGTATCTACCCGCTGGCTAGGCGCCTGACTGCAGCGCCTGTTTCGCTTGTTCCTGTAGCCAGCCCAGCATCTTCCGGTACGGCACAGGCCCATAACTGATCCGGGCGACGCCCAGTGACGCAAGCGTCGCGGTATCCGGCGTCCCGGGCAGGGCAATGATATTCACAGGTAGATCAGTCGATTCGCAAAGCCGGGCGATCATGTCCTCATCCTTGAGGCCGGGTGCAAAGAATCCGCTGGCACCCGCGTCGGCATAGGCTTTGGCGCGTGCCATCGCATCGTCCAGCATCGCCTCGTCATGCGTTTCCGGCGCAGCCTTCAGGAAGATGTCCGTTCTGGCGTTGATAAAGGCGGGGACGCCAGCGACGTCACACCCTTCGCGCATCGCACCAACGCGAGCCGCCTGGGTTTCGATGTCGTATAGGTCCTTGGTGCCGACAATCTGGTCTTCGAAGTTGAAGCCGACGACACCTGTTTCAAGTGCACTTTGGACATTGGCGATGATTCCCACCGCGTCCTCGGCATAGGCCCCCTCGAAATCCAAAGAAACAGGAAGGTCTACGGCGCTGACGATTCGGCCGACGTTGTCCAAAGCGACATCCAGCGGGATGTTCTGGCCGTCGCCAAATCCCTGCGCCATTGCAACGGGTGCGCTGCCGGTCGCCAATGCCATGGCGCCTGCATCCCGCACGGCACCGGCGCTGCCAGCGTCCCAGATGTTAAAAAGGATGACCGGATCGCCCTTTTTGTGCAGGGCCGCAAAGGTTTCCGCGTTTTGGATTTGATCGGTCATTTGGGCCTCTCCTGTCATCATTTACCCAACAGTAACCACGTGGAACTGTGCCCGAGTAGTGTTTTTTGGCCGCACACCGTCACTTTGCGGTGACGAAAGAAAATGGGCCAACATTTGTTGGCCCGAATTCTGCGACATGGTGAGATCAGTTGAAGATGATTTAGTCTTGGCCGGCAGTGCCAGATACGTATCTGGCGCTGAACGCCGACTCGCCTAGCCGCTTGAGAAGTGACAACTCGGTCTCCAGCCATGCTTTGTGGCCTTCTTCCTCCAGCAAAATTCGTTCAAACAATGTTCGGGTTCCAACGTCGCCAGCCTCGGCCGCTTGTGCTGCGGCTTGGGTGTAGAAATCGATGGCTTCCATTTCATCCTTCAGGTCTGCGGTAAACATCTCTTCCAGGTCGTCCGCCGCCTTTGGGTTTTTCTGAAGCTCAAGCTCTGGCTTTGCGCCCAGGAAAAGAATGCGTTCGATATAGGCATCAGAATGCCCCAGTTCTTCCTGCATCTCGCCGCGCATCTTCTCGGCCAGGATGTCCAAGCCCCAGTCATTCAGCACATGCGCATGCAACTGGTACTGATGCGCTGCTGTCATTTCCATGTGAAGCGCTTGTTGGAGGTTTGTGATCGTTGTCGAATTGCTCATCGGAATACTCCTGAATCTTTGAACTGCATCAAATTACGCGGCACGCGGGCCTGCTTGTTCAAATAGTTAGGAGGTTACACCCCACAAAACAATGCGGGGTGACAGTCCGACACAGATAGCTCTTAAACGAGACGAGAGGTGTCTTTCGCTGCGCGCACAAAATCGCGGAACAGTGGATGCGGTTCAAATGGTTTGGATTTCAGTTCCGGATGGTACTGGACGCCGATGAACCAAGGGTGGTCAGACCATTCGACGATTTCGGGCAGGCGACCATCGGGCGACATGCCCGAGAAGTTCAGACCAGCCTTTTCCAGCTTGTCGCGATACTTGATATCCACCTCATAGCGGTGGCGGTGGCGCTCTTCGATATTGGTGCCGCCGTATACCTCTGCCACTTTCGAGCCATCGGCCAGTACCGCGTCATAGGCGCCCAAACGCATGGTACCGCCTTTATCGTCACCGACCTTGCGTTCGACCTTGTGGTTGCCCTGCACCCATTCTTTCAGGTGGTAAACAACAGGCTCAAAACGTTTTTTGCCCGCTTCGTGGTCAAACTCTTCCGAGCCCGCTTCGGTAATGCCAGCGGCGTTGCGGGCTGCTTCGATGACAGCCATCTGCATACCAAGGCAGATTCCCAGGTAGGGCACTTTGTGTTCGCGCGCGTATTGCGCGGCTTTGATCTTGCCTTCAGTGCCGCGTTCGCCAAATCCACCGGGAACGAGGATCGCGTGGAATCCTTCCAGATGCGGGGCTGCGTCTTCGGTATCAAACACCTCGGCATCGACCCATTCGACTTTGACGCGAACCCGGTTGGCCATACCGCCATGGGTCAGTGCCTCGGCAATCGATTTATAGGCGTCTTCAAGCTGCGTGTATTTGCCGACGATGGCGACTTTAACTTCGCCTTCGGCATTGTGGATGCGGTCGCTGACATCTTCCCATTTTGTAAGATCAGGCTTGGGGGCAGGGCTGATCTGGAACGCATCCAGAACCGCCTGATCCAGACCTTCGCGGTGATAGGCCAGCGGGGCGTCATAAATGGTCGACAGATCCTGTGCCGCGATCACGCTGTCCGGGCGCACGTTGCAGAACAACGCCAGCTTTTCGCGCTCTTTGACCGGGATGGGACCCTCGGAGCGACAGACCAGAATGTCAGGAGCCAGACCGATCGAGCGCAGCTCTTTCACCGAGTGCTGGGTCGGCTTGGTTTTCAATTCGCCCGAGGCTTTGATGTAGGGCAGCAGGGTCAGGTGCATGAACAGGCATTGGCCGCGCGGCTTGTCCTGGCTGAACTGACGGATAGCTTCAAAGAAGGGCAGGCCTTCGATATCGCCGACGGTGCCGCCAATCTCGCACAGCATAAAATCGACCTCATCCTCACCGATCGAGATAAAGTCTTTAATCTCGTTGGTGACGTGCGGAATCACCTGAATGGTCTTGCCCAGGTAGTCACCGCGGCGCTCTTTCTCGAGCACGTTGGAATAAATCCGACCTGAACTAACCGAGTCGGTCTTGCGGGCCGCCACACCGGTGAATCGTTCGTAGTGACCAAGATCTAGGTCGGTTTCGGCCCCGTCATCGGTCACGAACACTTCGCCATGCTCGAACGGCGACATCGTGCCGGGGTCAACGTTGAGATAGGGGTCCAGCTTGCGCAGACGTACCGAATACCCTCGGGCCTGCAACAGCGCGCCCAAAGCCGCCGAAGCCAGTCCTTTACCCAAAGACGAAACCACACCACCAGTGATGAAAATAAAACGCGCCATGTTTTCGGCTGCTCCCGTGAGACGTCAAAATCAGCTGCCCGACGGTTCCGAAAAACCGCTGCACCACGGGACTTCACATATAAAGGATTCGCGCCAATAGCGCAAGAGAACCGCAAGATGCTGTTGCAGTTCTCTTTCAAGTTTCTAGGTTTTGTGGATCAGTTGGCTTGTGGGATCAGCGGCGCGTTGTCGCCATCTGCCGGAGGCAGCAGATCGTCAGCCGACGGAACCGCAGGTGTGCTTTCCTCGGTTGGTGCCGGGGCCGGAACGCCCAAACGGTCGATCACCGAACTGCCCGAGGATTTCTGAGCGGCCAGAATGGTCAGCGTGATTGATGTCACGATGAAACAAGCGGCCAGGATCCACGTCACCTTGCCCAAAGCAGTCGCTGCGGCGCGTCCGGTCATGGCGCCGCCACCCCCGCCGCCCATGCCAAGGCCACCGCCTTCGGACCGCTGCATCAGAACGACGGCGATCAGGCCCAGAGCCAAGAGGAGGTGGATAATGAGAACGACGTTTTCCATGGTGTTCCTGTACAGCGTGGCGTGTATCGCGTGGTACTTATGCAAGTTTTCCAGCGGGGGCAAGGGAGGAGTTGGCATCAAGAACGGTGATGTTTCAGATCACGGCAAAGGGACTGGACAGCATGGCCGCACCTCGCGCAGGCTGCGGCCATGCCACATGATGATCACGACCACCCGCACACCCTTTTGCCACCTGATCCTGCGTTGCGCGTAAAGGCGCTGGAAACGATTCTGACTCGCAAGGGACTGATCGATCCGGCGGCGCTGGATGAAATTATTGATACCTATCAGAACAAGATCGGCCCGCAGAACGGCGCGCGGGTCGTTGCCAAAGCCTGGACTGACCCGGACTTCAAAGCCGCGTTGCTGAAAGATGCCACATCGGTTGTCGCCGATCTGGGTTATTACGGGCGTCAGGGCGAACACATGGTTGTCGTCGCAAACACACCTGAACAGCACAACATGGTCGTGTGCACCTTGTGCAGCTGTTACCCGTGGCCGCTGCTTGGTATTCCGCCGGGTTGGTACAAATCCGATGCCTATCGGGCGCGGGCTGTGCGTGAGCCGCGCAAGGTTCTGGCTGAGTTCGGGGTGACCCTGCCCGAGACGTCCTCGGTTCGCGTTTGGGATTCGACGGCCGAGGTGCGGTACCTTGTGCTTCCGATGCGGCCAGAAGACACGGATGGCTTAACCGAAGACGAGTTGGCGGCACTTGTCACACGCGACAGCATGATCGGAACCGGCCTGCCAAAGGTGCCTTCATGACCAGAGTTCACGATATGGGGGGGCGGTTCGGCGATGGACCTGTGCACCCCGAACCCGATGATGCCCCGGTTTTTGCTGAAGACTGGCATGCGCGGGCATTGGCAGTCACGCTGGCCGCTGGATCGCTGGGGCAATGGAACATTGATATCTCTCGTCACGCACGCGAAAGGCTCTCACCCAAGGACTACACGCGATTTTCTTATTATGAGAAATGGATTTCAGCCCTGACGGACCTGCTGGTCGAAAGCGGCGTGCTGACCGAAGAAGACCTACGTGGCGAGGCAGACAAAGAAGAACACCCGCTGGCGAGCCGTAAGATGAAGGCCGAAGCGGTTGCTGGTGTGCTGGCCAGCGGCGGTCCTGCGGATAGACCTTCGAACGTCCCGGCGGAATATGCGATCGGGCAGGAGGTCGTGACAACACGTCCAACTGCCAACCGCTTGGTCGACGGCGGTCATACTCGGTTGCCCCACTATGCCGCCGGAGCGAAGGGGCGCATTCTAATGATGCACGGGACGCACGTGCTGCCGGATTCCAGCGCTCACAGATTGGGAGACGCGCCTGAGCCACTATATGCTGTTGTATTCCCGGCATCCGAACTTTGGACCAACCCGGAACATCCCAATGACGAGGTGGTTTTGGATCTTTGGCAAAGCTATCTGGGCCCGGCATGAGCAATTGCGTTGCCCATTCCGCCCCTGAGCCTGTTTTTGCTGAACCCTGGCATGCGCAGGTGTTTGCCGTGACGGTCGCACTGAATGAGACGGGCCGGTTTGATTGGCCCGATTGGGCTGCGCGGTTCTCGGACACCCTGAAGCGCCATGGGCTGGATCGGGAACTGAACGGCGGGAACGACTACTTTTTCGCGTGGCTGGAAACGCTTGAGGCATTGTTGGCCGAGCAAGGCACAGCCATGCCCGACGACGTAAACCGGCTGCGCAACGCCTGGGAAGACGCATATCTGACAACCCCACACGGCAATCCGGTGCAGCTAACGGACAAGTAGTTCTCGGAACTGCTCAACTGCGTCGAATTACCGGTTTCCCTGTCGCGTTACCCCCGTTATACGAGCCGAGTTTGATATCTCAGCGCAAAAGGACCGGATATGGCCAATGTGGTTGTTGTCGGCGCCCAGTGGGGTGACGAAGGAAAAGGCAAGATCGTCGACTGGCTCAGCGAGCGTGCAGACGTAATTGCACGCTTTCAGGGCGGACATAACGCCGGTCACACGCTGGTCATCGATGGTGAAGTCTACAAGCTGCATGCGCTGCCGTCCGGTGTTGTTCGCGGCGGAAAACTGAGTGTCATCGGAAACGGTGTTGTGCTGGATCCTTGGCACCTGATCAAAGAGATCGGAACCATTCAGGCTCAGGGCGTCGAAATCACCCCTGAAAATCTAATGATTGCTGAAAATACACCGCTGATCCTGCCGTTCCATGGTGAACTGGATCGGGCGCGTGAAAGTCAAAACTCGGTTGCGAAAATCGGGACAACCGGCCGCGGCATTGGTCCTTGCTACGAAGACAAGGTTGGCCGACGTGTGATCCGAGTGGCTGATCTTGCAGACGATGCAACGCTGGCATTGCGAGTTGATCGCGCCTTGGTTCACCACAACGCGCTGAGAAACGGCCTTGGGCTGGAGCCGATTGATCGTAATGCTCTGATCGCTCAGCTTAAAGAGATCGCGCCGCAAATTCTGCCGTTTGCTGCACCCGTCTGGAAAGTGTTGAACGAAAAGCGCAAGGCCGGCAAGCGTATCCTGTTCGAAGGCGCGCAAGGTGCGCTTCTGGATATCGATTTCGGAACTTACCCGTTTGTGACGTCGTCCAATGTTATTGCCGGTCAAGCTTCCACAGGCGTAGGAATCGGTCCGGGTTCTATCGATTTCGTTCTGGGCATCGTCAAAGCCTACACAACCCGTGTAGGCGAGGGGCCGTTCCCAACCGAGCTGGACGACGACGATGGTCAGCGGCTTGGTGAGCGTGGGCACGAGTTCGGGACGACCACAGGCCGCAAACGTCGTTGTGGTTGGTTCGATGCCTGCCTGGTGCGCCAGACCTGCGCGACCAGCGGTGTGAACGGTATCTCACTGACCAAGCTGGACGTTCTGGACGGATTCGAAACCCTGAAGATCTGCGTTGGCTATGAGCTGGACGGAGAACGTCTGGATTATCTTCCGACCGCCGCCGACCAACAGGCGCGCTGCAAGCCGATTTATGAAGAGATGCCGGGTTGGAGCGAATCCACCGAAGGGGCGCGCAGCTGGGCGGATCTGCCGGCCAATGCCATCAAATATGTGCGCCGGGTCGAAGAGCTGATCGATTGTCCCGTCGCCCTTTTGTCCACCAGCCCGGAGCGGGATGACACCATTCTGGTGACAGACCCGTTTGCAGACTGATGGCAGAGGAACAGAAACTAGGCCTCAGCTATAAGGCGCGCCGCCGCTGGTCTCTGGCGCTTTTGCTGATTGGATTGCCGCTTTACATCGTGGCTGTGGTGACGGTTGTGAACTGGCTTGATCGCCCGCCGATCTGGCTTGAACTGCTGGTCTATGTCGGTCTGGGCATCGTGTGGGCCTTGCCCTTCAAGTTCGTGTTCAAAGGCGTTGGGCAAGCAGACCCGGATCAGTCGGAAGATTGAGAGAGCACTTCTTTTACCTTACAAAAAAGGGGCCGATGATTGCATCGGCCCCTTTTTCTTTTGATTATTTAAGTTCAGCCTGCGGCGCGCTCATCGTCAGGACGGAACCCGATCTGCGTTGATGCAGCGAAGCGACCTCCACCGGCTTTTTCGATCTTGCCGTCCCGAAGCAATTGACCGAACGAGCGCAGGCTTTCTTCACGGTTGAAGTCATCCTGCTTGAGCGAACGAATCTTGTTCATCAACTGCGGGCGCGAGAATTGTTCCTGACCTTCGATGAACGACAAGTAGGCGGCTGCAGCTTCCAACAGGTCGGGCAGCGATTGTGCGCCTTGTTCCTGTGCAAACAGGGCAAAACCACCTTCTTCGTTGGAGTCGCCTGCTTCGTCTTCTGACTTGGACGTAACGCGGCGCGGGGTCACCGGACCGGAGTCCTGTTCCCTTGCGTCGACACGCTGTTCCGCAACCAGTTTCAGCGGCGACGAGGTGTCCGACTGAGGGCGCATGCTGGTGACTTGAATCTCGGGGCGGCGCGGGCTGACGACCGAGGTCAGATCGCCGCGATATCCGCTTTCCTCGGACTCTTCTTGCTGGGGCCGGTCCTCGCGCTCAGCTTCGGTTGCGGCGACGGCCGTGCGCAGATGCGAATAGGTTTCGCGCTGCGTGCTGGTCGCCGGGTCATCCATCTGGCTGTCGGCCTTGTCCATCAGGCGGGACAAATCCTGATCAAGGGCAGTTTCGTTCGATGATTGACCGTCCATTGCGGCCTCGACCTTCGAAATCTCGCTTAGAACATTGGCCTCATCCTCGGCGGTCAGATAACCCTCTTGGGTCTCTGCGACCTCTTCGATCTGATCCTCTTCGGTCTCTTCACTCAGGATATTGCCGGGCTCATCGGTTTCGGCCGTTTCTTCAAGATCGGTGAACAGTGCCGATGGCGTGGGCGCCTCTTCCTCGTCTTCATAGTCGGCGTCCTGCTGCATAGAGAACGGCTGTACGGGTTCTACCGGTTCTTCCGTTGTTTCGGCTTCTGCCACTGGCTCGGCCACGGCAGGGGTGTCCTCGATTTCTTCTGCCTCAAAAGCTGGTGCCATAGGTTCAGCGGCTGCTTCGGGCTTGTCCGATTCCGAAAGGTCCGACGCCTCGAGCGAACCCGCCTCAAACGCGGCGGCGACCGCATCCTTCGGGGCAGCTGGCTGATTACCCAGGCTTGTGTCTTCGTCTTCCGTATAAATCACCGAGTTTTCTTCGGAATGCGAAACGACGGCGCGGATGCGCTGCAGTTTTGCGGCAATGCTGTCGGCAGCTGGGGCAGGCGAGCTTTCAACCGGCTCGGCATCAGCAAAGAACGACTCGGCCCCTTGTGCAGGGGGGGTGGCACTGGGGCTCATTACTTGGGGGTCTGCTTGCGCCGCGGTTGGAACCACAGCTGGGGCTGGCTTTGCAGCCTGCTGGGTCGCGCGCAGCAACAGGCCGGAATCGCTCTGGCTGGCTTCTACATGTTTTGCGGCGTCACGCTGTGCGATCCGGGTCAGCATTTCTGCGTCAGGCTGTGGGGGTTCAGAACCAAAATACCGATCGTCGGCAGAAAGATCACGGAAGTATTCTGCGATTGCCTTCATCGTTTCGAATGAATCGTCGAATCCTTCCAAAGTGCAGGAGAAGGTTCCATAAGAAACGGTCAATACCTTGTTGTTCTGTACCATCAGACGCACGTCCTCTACAAACTACGAGAGCCAACCACCTTATGCAGGCACACCTATTGGCTCGGAACTCTCTGCATGAACCTATCATTTTGTGGTCTCAATGTGTCCAAATCCGGGAAAAATGATCAATCTAAGTAAAAAACGCCCAATTGTACGGTCATTTGAGCCAATTGCACTGGTCGGAGGTGGGGAAATCGGCCCTGACGACCTGGAGGTGATGCTGATTCGCGCCAATACGGTCGTGGCGGCCGATGGTGGAGCCGCCCCATTGGTAGAATCGGGTCGCCTCCCTGATGCCGTGATTGGTGATTTCGATTCGCTGGACAGCCGACACAAAGACCAAATTCCAGTGGACCGGTTGTATCCCATACGGGAACAAAACAGCACGGATTTTGACAAGGCTCTGCGCAGCATCGACGCGCCTGTTGTGTTGGGGGCAGGGTTCTTGGGCGGGAGGTTGGACCATCAGCTTGCTGTTCTTAACACGTTGGTTCAGAGACAGGATCGCCCCTGTATCCTGTTGGGCGAGACCGAGGTCGTCTTCCACGCGCCTCCACAGATTTCCCTGTGTATCACCCCTGGCGATGTCGTTTCATTTTTTCCGTTTCAACGGGTAACCGGAACCAGCAGAGGGCTGGAGTGGCCCATCGACGATTTGGTGATGGAACCAGGCGGGCAGGTAGGCACATCCAACCGCGCGCTGGCGGATGTTGAACTGACGGTGGATGCGCCGGGATTGCTGGTGATGGTGCCGCGATACGCTCTGGATCAGGTTATGCAGGCGTTTCTGTCGGCGCAGACCGGGCGCTGGCCCGCTCGCGCAGAATGACATACAGGCCTGCGGCGACGGTGATGCCAATGCCGACAGCGGCCATGCCATCCGGAAGGTCATGGAAGATCAACCAGCCAAAGAACGTCGCCACCGGGATCTCAAGATACTGCATGGGGGCCAGCGTGGCGGACGGCGCATAGCGCAACGACCACGTCATGAATAGATGCGCGACAGTGCCCAGGACACCGATTCCGATCAGCAGCAGGTGACTTTCACGCTCGGGAACAATGAAAGACAGCTCCCAAACATTGCCGAGTGTTCCCAGCGCCAGAACCGGCAGCAGCAGAACCGTCGCCATCACTCCGGATACGGCCTGCAAGGATATTGGGTCGGTGTCCTTGGCAATCTGTCGTGTCACCAACATGAAAAGGGAAAAGACAATCGCAACGACCAAGGGTAACAGAGCGGCGGCACCGACCTGAACAAAGCTGGGCTGGATGACCAGCAGAGTGCCCACGAACCCGACAACACAGGCGATCAGGCGGCGCATACCGACCTCTTCACCCAGCACGTACTTGCCCAGCAACAACATTATGAAGGGCATGACAAAGGCGATGGCGACTGCATCCGCCAGCGGCAAGTATTGCAGTGCGCTGAACATTGCCGCGATAGCGACGATATGCAGAACCGTTCGGATGAACGCCAGCCACACAAGACGTCCACGCATGCGCCAGTGCCGCCTGGTCAGGGCCACCAAAGGTATCAGGATCAACGCCTGAACGGCAAAGCGAATAAACACCAGAACGCCGACCGGTGTCGTCTCACCCAGCAGCTTGGCGATGGAATCGCCCATCGGTGCAAGCACGCAAAAACACAGCATCAAGAAGATGCCAAAGACGGGACGATCCTGGGTCATGCGGCGACGCTACGGGTTTTGGCACCCGGTTGAAAGCGTCTATGAAATCGGCTGCACCTTCGTGTAGTCGGGTCCGATGCAGACGGGCAGGTCGTCGTCCAGTTTCAGCCAATCCAGCCGTTCTTCATGGGCCACGTGCAGTGTGGGCTGCAATTGGTTGGGATCCTCTAATGTGGCGACATACAAATGCAGCACGTCCGACATTGCTTGGGATCGAAACGAGATCGGCGTGCCGCAATTGGGACAAAAGCTGCGCTCGACACCGGGCGAGGAATTAAAGGTTTTCGGAGACTCGCCAGTCCAGCGCCATTGCCCGTCGCGCACGCCAAAATGGGTCGTCATCGGCGCCGCACATTGCCTGCGGCAACTATCGCAATGGCAGCTCACGCAGGACAGGACCGGAGGATCAACCTCGTAGCGGATGGTGCCGCACAGGCAATGTCCTTGCATCGTTGACCTCCATTGCTGTCACTGTCAGCAGTTTGGCACGTTTACGGCCAACCCGCCCAGAGACGTTTCCTTGTACTTCTCATGCATATCATGCCCGGTCTGGCGCATGGTTTCGATCACTGAATCCAGCGGCACGAAGTGTTTCCCATCGCCACGCAGCGCAAGTGAAGCAGCCGAGACGGCTTTGATGGCCGCCAAACCGTTGCGTTCGATGCAAGGAACTTGCACCAGACCAGCGACCGGGTCGCAGGTCATGCCCAGATGATGCTCCAATGCAATTTCGGCGGCGTTTTCGACCTGCTCGGGCGTACCACCCATCACGGCGCAGAGGCCCGCTGCAGCCATTGCCGAGGCGCTTCCAACTTCAGCCTGACACCCAGCCTCAGCGCCTGAGATCGAGGCGTTGTATTTGACCAGCCCGCCAATGGCAGCTGCCGTAAGGAGGAAGTCCTCGATATGGCTTTCCGAGGCACCCGGAACGTGATCGAGGTAGTAGCGCAGTACGGCAGGCATCGTACCAGCTGCCCCGTTTGTGGGCGCAGTGACGACTTGCCCGCCAGCCGCGTTTTCCTCGTTTATCGCCATCGCATAGACGCTCATCCAGTCGTTGATGGTGTGCGGCGCGTTCAAGTTCATACCCCGTTCGGCCAACAACGCGTCGTGGATGCCCTTGGCGCGGCGGCGCACTTTCAGGCCGCCGGGCAGAATGCCATCCGTCTTCAGTCCACGTTCGATACAGTTGTTCATGACTTCCCAAAGGCGCGCGGTGCCTTTGGCGAAACTGTCCGCACAGCCCCGCGCGATTTCATTCTCGCGCTTCATCTGGGCGATGCTTTTGCCACTGGCGTTTGCCATCTCAAGCATTTCGGCCGCCGAGTGGAACGGGAAAGGCACGGCAGGGCCGTCATTGGTGGCTTTGCCTTCGGCCAGTTCTTCCTCGGTCAGAACAAAACCGCCGCCTACGGAATAATAGACCTGCCGCAGGATCACGTCGCCTTGTGCGTCGGTAGCCATCAGGATCATACCGTTGGCGTGACCCGGCAGGTTGTGGTCGTAGTCAAAGATCAGATCGGCCTTTGGATCGAATTGCAGGGTCGGCAACCCCTCGGGCGTGACTGAGTGCGTTTCAGCAATAGCAGCCAACGCGGCCTCGGCCTTGTCGTTGTCATAGGTGTCAGGAACAAACCCGGCCAGCCCAAGGATCGTAGCCCGGTCTGTTGCGTGACCTACGCCAGTAAAAGCCAGCGATCCGTGCAGCGATCCGCGAAGACCGGCGAATTCAAACGGCGAGGCGCGCATCAGGTCCAGAAACCGTGCGGCGGCAACCATCGGCCCCATTGTGTGTGACGAGGACGGGCCGATGCCCACTTTGAACATATCAAAAACAGACAAGAACATATCAGTTAGCAGAGCCTTCTGGAGGGTGAGCATAAGATGGACTGGTGAAGGGGGTAACCCCCAACCCCTCGGCCGCGATGGCAGCCCGGGTTGCGGGACGGCTTTCCAGGCGCATCAGAATGGATTGCAGGTAAGGCGTATCCGCCAATTGATACCAACTGCGATCAGCGCGCTCCGGGTAAAGGGACATCCACCGCATCTGGCAGGCAAGGTAGTATGTAAGGACCGAGGGCTGATCGGCGTGCAACCAGCTGGGCGCAGTTTTAGCAACGTCATCCAGAACCCGAAGATGTTGGCGCAGGCGCGGGCGAATACCGTTGCGCAAGGTTTCGGCCTGTGCCGTGTCGATGTATTTTTCGGCATAGAACAGGATGCGCAGATCGGCATGTAAAGTGTTCGATGCGAAAAAGAGCCATTTCAGGAACGCAGCCCGATCCGGGTTGTCAGAGGCGGGAGCCAGTTGCGCATGTGTATCTGCCAGCCACAAAAGGATGGCGGCTGTTTCAAAGATCGGACCTTGTGGCGTTTCAAGAACCGGGATCAGGCCGTTCGGATTCAACCCTCTGTAAGCCGCGCCATCCTGTGCGTTTTGCCGTCGATCCACCAAAGCCGTCTGATAAGGCAGGCCCATCTCTTCCAGCACCAGTCTGATCACCAGAGAGGCATTGTCGGGGGCAAAGTGCAATCTATAGGGCGCGTTCATGGGCTGTATTTATACACCAGCAGGGATGTCGAACGTCTCGATTGCGACGTTTCCAATAGGAAACGCGTAGTTTCGCGACAAGTTGGCCTGTTGGATCGGCGAATTGGCGCTCGCAGTTGCGTCGGACATTCCGTATAAATTCCGCAATACCAGGGGGGAATGCAACAATGACCGGAGATTTGTCACCCATAGACAAAGCCAAATATGCCGCGGCGCTTCGGGCCGCTGACATGGTTCAGGACGGGATGCGCGTTGGGCTGGGCACCGGATCAACGGCCGCCTGGATGGTCCGCCGTCTGGGAGAGCGGGTGCAGCAGGAAGGTTTGCGGATCAAGGCTGTTCCGACCTCAACCCGCACCGCGCAACTGGCCCGTGAGTTGGGGATCGAGGTCGTCTCGCTGGATCAGGCGGTTTGGCTGGATCTGACCATCGACGGCGCGGATGAATTTGACGGCGATCTGAACCTAATCAAAGGCGGCGGCGGCGCGCATCTGCAGGAAAAGATCGTGGCCACGGCAAGCGATCAGATGATCGTCATTGCAGATGCCGGTAAAGAGGTCGAAACGCTAGGCGCGTTCCCGTTACCGGTCGAGGTTATCCCTTTTGGCTGGCAGACAACGCGAACGCTGATCCAAGAGGCGCTGGATACGATGGACGTTCTGGGCACTTCTGCCGCGCTGCGCATGAACGGAGAGGCGCCGTTTGTCACGGATGAGGGCAATCACATTCTGGACCTCCACCTTCAGCGCATCGGAAATGCCAGGCAACTGGCGCTGGTGCTTAATCAGGTTCCGGGTGTGGTCGAGAATGGTTTGTTCATCGACATCTGTGACAAAGTTGTGATCGGCCACGGCGATGGTCGGGTCGAGCTGCGCGATATCAACGATGGAACGATCGAACTTGATCAGTCAGTGGAGGCAGGCGAGAACTTGTTCTCGGATCTGGCGGATTAAGCGGAGCAGACACAGATCGCTTTTCTTCACTCGTTTTATTCGGACGCTACATTGCTTTGAGTGAAGTCGTGACCGCGAACGATTTGGGACACGTACAATTTGGCACTTGGTTTGACCAATCCAAGACGCGGAGGCCGCCGTTGAATAAAACAAATGCAACCATATCTGGGCGTTTGTTCACAACGCTGCAGCGGTTCCCTGCGCAAGTTCGAGCAACCGAAGAGGCCGGAGCCCCGGCGATCACTCTGGACAGCAGCGCGAGATAGAGTACACCCCATGCAAGGCCTGCGGGCGCTTGCGGAAATTTGGAAGAGGCAGGACAAATGAGCTTTGACTATGATCTGTTCGTTATCGGCGGAGGCTCAGGTGGGGTCCGGGCCGCACGTGTGGCAGCTGGTGAGAACGGTGCCAAAGTGGGGCTGGCCGAAGAAGACCGCTACGGCGGCACCTGTGTCATCCGAGGCTGTGTGCCCAAGAAGCTGATGGTCTTCGCCAGCGAATTCTCGGGTATGGTCGGTGATGCGCAAGCCTATGGCTGGGACATTCAGGCCGGTGCTTTGAACTGGGATACTTTTCACGGCAAGCTGGTGACTGAACTGGACCGGCTTGAAGGCATCTACCGCAATATCCTGAAAAACAACGGCGTTGAAAGTTTTGACCAGCGGGCGACCGTTGTGGATCCACATACGGTCGAATTGGCGGATGGGACACGCAAGACAGCCAAGCACATCCTGATCGCTACAGGCGGTCGTCCGGTCGTGCCCGAGTTCCCGGGATCGGACCTGGCGATCACGTCGAACGAGATCTTCCACCTTGAGAAGCTGCCCCAAAGCATTCTGATTGTCGGTGGCGGCTACATCGCCAGCGAGTTTGCCGGAATCATGAACGGGATGGGCGTCAAAACCACTCAATTCTATCGCGGTGCGCAAATTCTGCGAGGATTCGACGAAGAAGCACGTGGCCTGATCTGCGAAGAGATGCGCCAGAACGGCATCGATGTTCGTTTGGGCACCAATGTGCTGGAAATGACCAAAGAAGGCGACAAGATCCGCGTCAAGGCCACCGATGGCACCGAGGATCAGTTCGACGTGGTCATGTACGCCACCGGGCGTGCCCCGAATGCGGATAATCTGGGCCTTGAGGCGCTGGGTGTGGAACGTGGCCGCAAAGGTGAGATCGTGGTGGATGAGTACAGCCAGACTGGCGTACCCTCGATCTATGCGATCGGCGACGTGACCGACCGCGTGAACCTGACACCCGTCGCGATCCGCGAGGGGATGGCCTTTGTCGAAACCGTGTTCAAAGGCAACCCGACGCCTGTGGATCATGAACTGATCCCGACCGCGATCTTTACGCAGCCGGAATTCGGAACGGTAGGGCTAAGCGAAGAAGAAGGCGCGGCACAGGAACCGATTGAGGTTTACGCGACATCGTTCAAACCAATGCAAAAAGCCTTTGCCGGTGGAACGCAGCGCGTGCTGATGAAGCTGATCGTCAGCCAGGCGACCCGTAAGGTTCTGGGCTGCCACATCGTCGCGCCGGGCGCGGGTGAGATGATCCAGCTGGCTGGCATTGCCGTAAAAATGGGCGCAACCAAGGAAGATTTCGACCGCACGGTTGCCGTTCATCCGGTGATGGCAGAGGAATTGGTAACAATGCGGCAACCTGTGCGCACTGCTTGATTTGCAACCGCGCGCACACAAGTTACAAGGGAACCCGTGATCACACGGTCCAACACAAGGGAATAGATACATATGGCGGGCAATAGCGGCGGCCCCTGGGGGGGCGGAGGCTCCTCGGGCGGCGGAGGAAATCGGGGTGACAACGGTGATGGGCGCAAGCCCCCCGAAGGCGATGGTCCGCAGATCCCCGAGATTGATGAGCTGATGAAGAAAGGCCAGGAACAGCTGCGCGTCCTTATGGGCGGCCGCGGCGGTTCAGGCCGAGGTGGCAACGGTCAGGGCTCTGGCGGCGGTGGCCCCATCTTCACAAAAGGTACGGTTCTTATTGGTGTCGTCGTCGCGGCGGTATTGTGGGGGGCGGCCAGTTTTTACACGGTCAAGCCCGAAGAACAGTCGGTTGAGTTGTTCCTCGGCGAATTCTCGGCCGTCGGAAATCCGGGTCTAAACTTTGCGCCGTGGCCTTTCGTTACCGCCGAAGTCATCCCGGTCACCCGTGAACAGAACGAAGATATGGGCGGCGCGCGCGGCAGCGATGATGGCTTGATGCTGACCGGCGACGAAAACGTGGTCGATATCGACTATCAAGTCGTTTGGAACATCAACGACCCTGCGAAGTTCCTGTTCAACTTGCGTGATCCGCGCCAAACGATCCGTGCGGTGTCGGAATCAGCGATGCGCGAGATTATCGCTCAAAGCGAGCTTGCACCGATCCTGAACCGGGATCGTGGTGTTATCGCGGATCGCTTGCAGGAACTGATCCAGTCCACAATGGACAGCTATGATTCAGGGATCAACATTGTCCGCGTCAACTTTGACAAAGCCGACCCGCCTCAGGATGTGATCGCCGCCTTCCGCGACGTTCAAGCTGCTGCGCAGGAACGGGACCGGTTGCAGAACGTAGCCGATGCCTATGCGAACAAGGTGTTGGCAGAAGCGCGCGGCGAAGCTGCGCAGGTTCTGGAAGAGGCAGAAGGATATCGTGCCCAACAGATCAACAGTGCGCGGGGTGAAGCCAGCCGCTTTAGCGCAGTTCTGGAAGAATACTCCAAAGCACCCGATGTGACGCGTAAGCGTCTGTATCTGGAGCGAATGGAGCAGATTCTGGGTGACGTTGACAAAATCATTCTGGACCAGAACTCATCCGGGCAAGGGCAGGGTGTTGTGCCCTATCTGCCGCTGAACGAGCTGCGTCGTAGCCCAGCCGGGGAGAGCAACTGATGCGTAAATCACCCATTATCCTCATTCTTGTCGTGATCCTTGGCGTCGTAGGCCTGTCTTCGATCTTCATCGTGGATGAACGTGAACGCGCGCTGGTCTTGCAATTTGGTCGTGTCGTCGCGGTCAAGGAAGACCCCGGTCTGGCGTTCAAAATCCCGGTGATTCAAGAAGTTGTCCGCTATGACGACCGTATCCTGTCTATTGACGTACAGCCCCTTGAGGTGACCCCTCTGGACGATCGGCGTCTGGTTGTCGATGCATTCGCACGTTACCGGATTTCAGATTTGAACCAGTTCCGCCAGGCCGTTGGTGTCGGTGGTATCCCGGTTGCCGAGGATCGTCTGGATCGTATTTTGCGGGCCGAAACCCGCGAAGTTCTGGGCTCGGTTTCGTCCCGTGACATCCTGAGCTCGGACCGTGCGGCACTGATGCTGCGCATCCGAAACAGCGCGATTGCCGAAGCACAGGCGCTGGGCGTGACTGTAATCGACGTGCGTTTGAAGGCGACCGACTTGCCACAGGCCAACCTTGAGGCGACCTTCGATCGCATGAAGGCCGAGCGGGAACGTGAAGCAACAGACGAACGTGCCCGTGGTAACGAGGCGGCGCAGCGTGTGCGTGCGCAAGCTGACCGGACCGTGGTGGAACTGGTGTCAGATGCCCGTCGTGAAGCCGAAATCACCCGTGGTGTAGCGGACGCCGAACGTAACGCGATCTTTGCGGAAGCCTATGGCGCGGACCCGGAGTTCTTTGAATTCTACCGTTCGCTGACCGCGTATGAGAACGCGTTGCAGGGCGGCAATAGCTCGTTGGTTCTGAGCCCGGATTCCGAGTTCTTCAACTACCTCGGTTCGCCAACCGGACGGCAAGCTCCCGCTGCTGCGGCCTCCGAATAATGGGGCTGATCCTTCTGGCTTTCGGGCTGGTATTGATTGTAGAGGGGCTGGCCTATGCGCTGGCCCCTTCGCTTATTGAGCGCATGTTAGAGGTATTGCGGTCACTGCCCGAGCAGGCGCGGCGGCTGGCCGGTTTGCTGAGCGTAGTTAGTGGGTTTGTCCTGCTATGGGGGGCTTATCAGGTTGGGTTTTGATGCGGGGACCTCACTTGCAGGTGATTTCCCCGCGATCCCGAGTTGCGGGCAAGGACAAACCGACTACATTGGTTCCTGAGAAGATTTGCCCGAGGGCAGTTTTACAAGACTTGTTGACAAGGAGTTCCCAAGTGCAGGCACACGCACGCAGTATTTCGGTCCGGCAGGACGAGGGTGTTGGTTTCATGCGGCTGATGTGGCTGGCCATTGCAGGGATGATTCTTGTTCTGGCCCAATCCGTCGCTGCGCAGGCGCGGAGCGAAAGCCTGGCGCCGCTGGCAGAAAAGATCAGCCCGGCCGTGGTCAACATTACCACCTCAACGTTGATCGAAGGCCAGACCGGCCCGCAGGGCATTGTGCCCGAGGGATCACCGTTCGAAGATTTCTTTCGCGATTTTCAGGACCGGAACGGTGATGATGAAAATCGCCCGCGCCGCAGCAACGCGCTGGGTTCGGGGTTCGTGATTTCCGAGGACGGCTACATCGTCACCAACAACCACGTGATCGCCGAGGCCGATGAAATCCTGGTGGAGTTCTTCCCCGGTGATGGACAGCCGCCGGAGGAACTGCCTGCCAAGGTGATCGGCACGGATGAGAAAACCGATATTGCGCTGCTGAAGGTCGAGGCCCCAGGCCCGCTGCAATACGTGCAGTTTGGCGACAGTGACGTCGCCCGTGTCGGTGATTGGGTTATTGCCATGGGCAACCCGTTGGGGCAGGGCTTCTCGGTTTCGGCCGGGATCGTTTCGGCCCGCAACAGGGCGCTGAGCGGTTCGTATGACGACTACATCCAGACCGACGCGGCCATCAACCGGGGCAACTCGGGCGGTCCGCTGTTCAACATGAATGGCGAAGTGATTGGTGTGAATACAGCGATTTTGTCGCCCAACGGCGGCTCGATCGGGATCGGCTTTTCAATGGCGTCCAATGTCGTGGTCAAGGTGGTCGACCAACTGCGTGAATTCGGCGAAACCCGCCGTGGTTGGCTGGGCGTTCGCATTCAGGACGTAACCGAGGACATGGCCGAGGCAATGGGGTTGGCCAAACCGGGCGGTGCGCTGATCAGCGATGTTCCGGATGGGCCGGCGAAAGATGCTGGTCTGCTGGCTGGTGACGTGATCCTCAGTTTTGATGGGGTCGAGGTCGAAGATACACGCGGCCTTGTGCGTCAGGTCGGCGAGACAACCGTGGGCAAAGCCGTGCGTGTTGTCGTGCATCGCGATGGCGGAACACAGACCGTCCTGGTTACTCTGGGGCGTCGTGAGGATGCCGAACGGGCCGATCAGGACGACGAGGAAACGTCTGAGGCTCCAACGGAAGAGAATGCTGACATTCTTGGTCTGACCATTTCGCCGCTGACGGACACGCTACGCACGGATCTTGGTCTGGAAGAAGACGCCGATGGGCTGGTTGTGACCGAAGTGGATGAAGCCTCTGAGGCGTTTTCCAAAGGGTTGCGCGCCGGCGATCTGATCACCGAGGCTGGACAGCAAAAGGTGACGTCGATTGAAGATCTGGAAGCACGCATGGAAGAAGCGGGTGAGGCCGGGCGTAAATCGCTGTTGTTGCTTGTACGACGCGGTGGCGACCCCCGCTTTGTGGCGCTGAGTTTGGGCGAGTAACGCACCACATCAAACGTTGTGACAAGGCCGGGGCAATGCCTCGGCCTTTTCCGTTCCACGTGGCGCTGAAAGTAAGTGAGCCACACGCCGGGGAGGCGCATGGCTCTGGTACAGGGAGAGGCCAGTGGACAGATATCGGGGATGATTCTCTGGCCCCCTACGGTAACAACTAAGACATTAGCTATTTTGGCATGCGCCGTATGTGAAGGAGGTCACAAGGTCAGATTAAGTCGGATTCGGCCAGTTCTTTCAGGGCGTTAAAGTCCTGGATCATCAACCCGCCGCGGGATGCCTCGACAACATTGTCGCGTTTCCAAGTGGAAATCGTCTTGGATACAGCCTCGCGCGTGGCACCGACGAACTCGGCCAATTCGCTTTGGGACAGGGTGATGCGCATGGCGGGGTCGTCCTGAAGGGCAGACAGATGCAGCAATTTGCGCGCCAGACGAATGGGCATCGGCAAGAACACTTGTTCGTTTAGCTGTGACCCCATCCAGCGCATGCGCAGGCCCGCCAGACGGATCATGTCGACGGCAAGATCGGGGTGCTGGCGGATCTGGTCCATCACGTCGCTGCGGCGCACGCGCAGCACGCTAGATGGCTCGGCCGCTGCTATTGTGGCGGTCCGCGGCCCGCTGTCGAACAACGCAATTTCGCCAAACACTTCGCCCGGCTTCATAAGGGTCAAAGACAGCTTGCGCCCGCTCATCGCAAGGAATGAAACCTCGAGCGTACCTTCAGAAATCACATACAGCGCATCGCCTTCGTCCCCCTGCTCAAACAGCACCTGGCCTTGATCCAAGGAAATCTCGGTCGCGAGTGCCGAAAGCATAGCCCTGAGTCGGTCTGATGCCTCGGACAGGAATCCGCTGTTTGGGAGTGCCTTCATGTGGTTGAGGGGTCTCCGGCTGCTGGTGTTGAGTGGTGCCCCAATGTTCCACAGCCGGGCTATTATTCCAAGGTTTTTATTGGTTTGCCTGATTGTGCGCTGTGTGACGGCTCAATATGAAAGCAAACGCTTAAGCTGCGCGCCGATTATCAGTGTTCGCCTATTGGTGGTCTGGATCATCCATGTAGCGTTGCAACAGACTGAACTGAAGCATCAGGAACGCCATCAGCGCGATCGGAAAGGCGAAAGTTTCAATTTTGACCCACAGGTCCGTCGACATGGTTCGCCAGACAAATTCATTGGCAACGGCCAGAACCGCAAAGCAGCCGCACAACCGGCGGGTCAGGATCATCCAGCCCTCGTGGCGCATCGGCAGCATATCTTCGAGGACATAGGCCAGGTAGGATTTCCCTTGCAGAAGGCCAATTCCAAGGATGACCGAGAAAAAACCGTAAACCAGCGTGGTTTTCATCTTGAAGAACCGCTCATCATTGAACCAAGCGGTCAGGCCCCCAAAGAAGATGACCATGAAGGCGGTGAATATCTGCATCCGGCTCAGTTTGCCGGTCAGGACCCAGAGGATGCCCATGGCGGCCAGCATCAGCGGGACGAAGATGATCGTCGCAATGATAAAGCCTGAATATTCAATGCCTCCGATCAGGAAACTGTCGTCACGCAGACGTAGGTAGATGAAGAAAAAGGCCAGTGGCGGCCCAAGCTCTAACGCTTGTTTCAGAAATGGATTGATTTCTTTTTTGCCTGGCATGTCGGTTTCCTGATTTTTACCCGCCCATTTCAACTATTACGGCGCCCAATGCAATCAATGCCATCAGCGCGACCCGTCTTGGCCCCACAGTTTCTTTTAACACCAGCCACCCGATAAGCGCCGCGAAGACTGTCGAGGTTTCTCGCAGAACGGCGGCTTCGCCGACCTTGTCCAGACGGGTGGCCAGCATGATTGCTCCGAAGGACATAGGGGCGATGATGCCTCCGGCCAAGCCCCGCAACATCAATGGGCCGACGGCTGGGCGGTCGATCATGGCGCGCCATCTGAGGAATGCGTAAATCGGCATCGCAAACCCGTCGATCATAAAAAACCACGCCAGAAAGGTGAACGGGTCGGCGGTGGCCCGGATACCATAGGCGTCATAAGTGGTGTAGAGCGCGACAAACAGGCCGGTTGCGATGGCCAGTACCAGCGCGATGCCCAGCGTTTCCCGGTTGGTTTCCAGAAAACGCAAATTATAGGCGGCCAGGCCGAAGATACCGGCCAGCAGAACCAAAACGCCAAACCATTGAATCCCGGTAAAGATCTCGCCAAAGAGCAGATAGGCGCCAATGACCGTGAATAGGGGGCCAGTGCCGCGTACGACCGGGTAGACGACAGTGTACGAACCCTTTGTATAGGCCATGGCCTGAAGGACCTTGTAGGCGATGTGGATCACCCAGACCACGGCGAAGATGGACCACATGTAGGGTTCAGGCCACGGCACCACGAAAAAGGCAAAAGGGGCGGCCATCAGGCAATAGCAGGCGTCGATTGCCCCACGGGACAGCCAGGGATCGTGGCGGCCCTTCTGCAACGCGCCAAATACCGCATGCAGGAAGGCGGCCATCAGAGCGAGGCCAAGAGCCAGCTGATGGCCCGCTTCGGTGCCTTCGAGAGAAATCAGCCAGTCGCTCAAATGTCAGTCTTTTCGCTGGGTGGAGAGGCCGGGGGTTTTCCACCCTCAGACCCCCGGAGGATATTTAGGGCCAGATGAATGGGGGATCAGGTTCGGTCCAGGCCAGTGAGGGCGGCGGCGAACTCTTCAGGGTCGAAGGGGGCGAGGTCGTCGATCTGTTCTCCAACGCCGATGGCATGGATTGGCAGGCCGAATTTGTCGGCCAGTGCAACCAATACGCCACCTTTGGCGGTGCCGTCGAGTTTGGTCATCACCAGGCCTGACACGTCAGCGAGATCGCGGAATGTCCGGACCTGGCTCAGCGCGTTCTGGCCCGTGGTGGCATCCAGCACCAGCAGCGTGTTGTGCGGGGCGGTCTCGTCGATTTTGCGGATTACGCGGACGATCTTGGCCAGTTCCTCCATCAGGTCCGCACGGTTTTGCAGGCGACCGGCCGTGTCGATCATCAGCAGGTCTGCGCCGTCTTGCTGCGCGCGGGTCAGGGCGTCGAAAGCCAAGGAGGCCGGGTCTGACCCCTCTGGTGCGGTCAGCACCGGCACGCCGGCGCGGTCGCCCCAGACCTGGAGCTGTTCGACGGCGGCAGCGCGGAATGTGTCCCCGGCGGCGATAACGACCTTTTTGCCCGCAGCTTTGAACTGGCTAGCGAGCTTGCCGATGGTCGTGGTTTTGCCGGACCCGTTGACGCCAACGACCAGCACGACCTGCGGGCGCTTGGGGTAGATGGGCAGAGGCTTGGCAACCGGTTCCATCACACGGGCGACTTCCTGGGCGAGCAATTGCTTGATCTCTTGCGTGGAGAGTTTCCGGCCCAATCGCCCCTCGGCCATGTTGGATGTGACCCGCAAAGCGGTGTCGACGCCCATATCCGAGGCGATCAGCAGTTCCTCTAGCTGCTCAAGCATATCGTCGTCCAACGTACGACGGATGACGGCCTTGGCTTCGTTCCGGCCAAACAGGCGTCCCAACACCCCTTTGGATGGCGCGGCCTCAGGCGGGGGCGGAGCAGGGGTTGGGTCGACCGGCGCGGGTTCAGGTGTTTCGACCGGCTGTGGCACAGGGGCGGGTTCAGGTGTCTCTGGCACCGGCTGTGGAACTTCGGGAACCGGTTCCGGCTGCGGCTCAGGCTCGGGGATAACTGGATCGGGGGCGGTCGTTTCCTCGCCACCGTCTTCGACGATGGCATCCAGCCCCTGTTCGAGGCGGGACGAGGATTTGAACAGCTTGTCCTTGAGCTTTGAGAAAAACGCCATTTTTAGTCTCCGCAGGTGTTCCTCTCACCTAATGCGGATTTGCGGCAGTTGCAAAGGGTCACAAAAACGCAATCAACAGCCCCGCTTGCGCGCCCCAGTATAGGATCCAGATCATATAGGGCGTGATGCGTAGCGCCGGATGGCCGTCAGGCAGCAGAAACTTTTCAGTCGCCAGTATCAGGTCCGACGCGATGAAGGCCAGTGCGGCGGGCAGGGCCCAGCGTAACGCGCCCGCCTCGGGCAAGGCGAGGACCGTAATGCCCATGCCAAGGATGATCGGGATATAGCCCAGAACCGGTACCTTGAGGTCACCGGCGCGGGGGGCGAGCAGGGTTGCAGCAACGATCCCGAGGATGATCAGCGACCAAAAGATGCCCGGCTTGTCGAAGATCAGAGCGGTGTCGCTGGATGGGTGGCTGAGGAACAGAGCGATATAGGCCAGGTGGCCTGCTGCAAATGCACCGATCCCTGCCATGAAGGTCGAGTCCGTCTCGCGTGATAACAGCGCGTCGCCCAAGGCGCACAGGACTAGCGCAAGGGTCAGTAGCATGGGGGCGCCACTTAAGACAGCAACCAGCGCCAGTAGCGCGACAGAGGCCGTCTTGAAGAGGGATCGCAGGGGGCTGGCCGGGCGCGGTGACATCGGCAAATAGGCCAGCGCGCTCGCGGCAGCGATCCAGAAAAAAGCGGTTGTCATCAAATGCCCCCCATTTGGCTATTTTTGGCAGCATCACCGGGATCGCCATTACAACTCAAGCGGTGACGTTAAGGCAGCCGGTTTTAGGGGATTGTCTGTTGGCGATGCTGACCGGCATCTGTCAGAATGTTCCCATGCTCAGGCGTATTGCGATTCTTCTGACACTTTCTGCGCAGACGGCAGCGGCTCAGTCAGCTTTGTCTGGGGCTGAATTCGACAGTTATACGCGCGGAAAAACCATGTTCTATGGGTTTCAGGGAACGGTTTACGGCGTCGAACGCTATTTGCCCAATCGCCGCGTGATCTGGTCTTTTCTGGACGGCAATTGCAAAGAGGGTGTCTGGTACGAACAAGCGGGCCAGATCTGCTTTGTCTACGAAGACCGGATTGACCCGCAATGCTGGGTCTTTACCAAGTCTGACGGGGGCCTGATCGCCTTGTTCGAGGGCAACTCGGACGCCACCGAGCTGTACGAGGCCGAGGACATCAATGAAGAAATGGTTTGTCTCGGCCCCGAAGTCGGGGTCTGAAGGCGCATTCGGCTAGAACAGCGAGCCCTGGTCCGGTGCATCTTTCTTTGCTGACTTCTTAGGTGCCGCCGGTGAAGTCGTGGGCTGGCTCGTATTCAGCAGACCATCTGCGAATTCGATCTCGAATGCGCTGTGCTTTGACGCCTTTTTCTTGGTTGTCAGAACCTCGCCCTCAGCTCGGACCACAGCGTAGCCACGCTGCAACGTCGCCTTGTAGCTAAGTGTTTCACGCAGGCGATCAGCGGCGTCCAGCTGTTGCCGCATCCGATCCAGGCGCGTGGCCTGTGCCGCGTTCATACGGTCGGCCAACCTGTTGATATTCTGCTTTTGTTGTTCGATCTCTCTGTGGATTGGGCGCAGAGACAGACGGGATGACAGGTTGCGTAAGGCTTCGTTTCTGGTCGAAACGAGATTGCGCAACGTCGACGGGCGCAGATGTGCGGACAGCTCGACGACCTGCAGACGTCGGTTCTGGACGCCGCGATTCAGTGCGGGCGCCAGCCGATCTGCAATCAAATCAAGTCGTTGGCGTGGAGTGTTCAACAAACTGTCCGGGCGAGGCAACGCGCGGGACAGATCACGAAGCCGTTGAGACCGCCTTTGAACCGCATCCGTAGCGGCACGAGACAGACGCGCGCCTTGCTCACCTGTCCAGGCCAGTATTTCCATTCGAACCGGCACGGCAAGCTCGGCCGCGGCGGTCGGTGTTGGCGCGCGGCGGTCTGATACAAAGTCGATCAGCGTCGTATCTGTTTCGTGACCAACGGCTGAAATCAGAGGAATGTCCGAAGCGGCCGTCGCACGCGCGACAATTTCTTCGTTAAAGCCCCAAAGATCCTCGATCGACCCGCCCCCCCGGGCGACAATGATCAGGTCGGGGCGGGGCAGTGAACCGCCAGGTGTCAGCTTGTTGAACCCTTCGATGGCCCGCGCAACCTCGGTCGCGCAGTTGGAGCCCTGTACAGCGACGGGCCAGATCAGCACCTTGCGCGGGAAGCGATCTCGCAGGCGGTGCAGGATGTCCCGGATCACAGCACCAGATGGTGAGGTCACCACGCCAATGATCTGCGGCAGGTACGGCAGAGGCTTTTTCCGTTCGGGCGCAAACAGACCTTCAGCCTCGAGCTGTTTCTTGCGCTTTTCCAGCAAGGCCATAAGTGCGCCTTGCCCGGCGACCGCGACCTCATCGACGTTCAGGTTGTATTTCGATTGCGCGCCAAAGGCCGTCAGGCGCCCGGTGACGACAACCTCAAGACCTTCTTCCGGCACCACCGAGAGGCCCGAAACCTGACCTTTCCAGGTGGTGCAGGCCAAAACGTTCCGGTCATCCTTGATGTCATAGTACAGATGCCCCGAGCGCGCTGTGAACACGCGTCCGACCTCACCACGCACACGGATTCGCCCGAACGTGCCCTCGAGCGTGCGTTTCACCTCACCCGAGATGTCCGAAACGGTGTATTCAGGGGTGTTTTGGCCCGGGATCGGGTCATCAAGCAGGTCGGACATTTCAGCGCCTTGTGTCAAATGCCCGGCCAGCTTAGAACGCCCGGAAGGCGAGGCCAAGCAGATCGGAGACCTTCATGAACATCCTTATTCTCGGCAGCGGCGGGCGGGAACATAGCCTCGCCTGGGCGGTGATGCAAAATCCCAAATGTGACCGACTGATCGTGGCGCCGGGAAATGCAGGGATTGCACAAATTGCCGAGTGCGCGGCACTGGATGTCGAAAACGGCGGCGCGGTTGTCAGTTTTGCCGAAGAGAACGCGATTGACTTCGTGGTCGTCGGCCCCGAAGCGCCCCTGGCCGCTGGAGTCGCGGATCGTCTGCGTGAAGCGGGTGTGCTGGTCTTTGGTCCGTCGGCAGATGCGGCGCAGTTGGAAGCATCGAAGAGTTTCACCAAGGAAATCTGTGACGCGTCGAACGCTCCGACCGCAGCCTATGCAAGGTTCACCGAGGCCGAACCTGCCAAGGCTTACGTCCGCAAACAGGGCACGCCGATCGTGGTCAAAGCCGATGGTTTGGCGGCAGGTAAGGGTGTGATCGTCGCCATGGACGAACAGACCGCGCTGGAGGGCATCGACGACATGTTCGGCGGCGCTTTTGGTGGCGCGGGGGCCGAGGTGGTGATTGAGGAGTTCATGGAGGGCGAAGAGGCATCTCTCTTCGTCTTGTGTGATGGCGAGGACATTCTGTCCATTGGCACGGCGCAGGACCACAAGCGCGTAGGAGAAGGCGACACGGGCCTGAACACGGGCGGTATGGGGGCGTATTCCCCAGCGCCGGTCCTGAGTGCCGAGATCGAGGCGCGCGCGATGGAAGAGATCGTGCGCCCGACCATGGCCGAGATGAAGCGCCGGGGCATGCCGTTTCAGGGCGTTTTGTATGCGGGGTTGATGATCAAGGACGGCCAACCGAGGTTGGTCGAATACAACGTCCGCTTTGGTGACCCGGAATGCCAGGTTCTGATGATGCGGCTTGGTGCCCAGGTTCTGGACCTGCTTCATGCCGCGGCCGAGGGCCGTTTGAGCGAGACACAGGTAAACTGGGCCGACGATCATGCGATCACTGTTGTGATGGCGGCACAGGGGTATCCGGGTTCCTACGTAAAAGGATCTGCGATCAAGGGCTTGGATGCGCTTCCTGAGGACAGCGGCAACATGGTCTTTCACGCTGGCACTAAGGCCGTTGATGGGCAGGTTCAAGCCGCAGGCGGGCGCGTGCTGAATGTGACCTCGCGCGGGAATACTCTGCAAGAGGCGCGCGATCGGGCATATGCGATGATTGAAGGTGTGGATTGGCCCGAAGGCTTTTACCGCCGCGATATCGGCTGGCGGGCTCTTTGAACAGTCGGTAGGTCAGGGGGCTTTGCCCCTTCGGCCTATCGCCTCACTCACAGGAAATTTTTAGCCAGATGAAGAGGCGGATCAGCACTTGAGCGCGTTGTTCAGGCTTTTGGGGCCGGTAAACGCGCCGAGGTCGCGGGTGGTCCAGTCGTTTTCGTAAGTGACGCTGATGACGCGGGTCCAGTTGCCGTTGGCGAGGATCAGTTCCGGAGTGCCGCCGCAATCGCGCAGACCGCCGGAGATGAAATCTTCTCCAATACGGTGATTGGTGAGATTGGGCAGCGATGCGATTTCGGTCAGCTCGCCGTCTGCAAATCGCCATATGCGCAGGGTTTTGGCCAAGTGAGGGCGATCGACATAGGCGATCTCGACGTTGCCATCGCCATCCATGTCGGCCGCTCCGACCGGAGCGAGCCAGCGAAAGCGGGTTCCGATGTAGGGCGTAGCGGCGATCAGGCCGCCGCCATTGTAGATTGCAAGCCGTGCACCTTTATCACGATGGCTTTCAACCACCAGAGCTTCGCGACGCCCATCGTTGTCAAAATCAATCAGGCGCGGTCGGATATCTTCGAAAACGCGATCTTTTGGCAGCCGGATTGTGTATTTCGCCCATTCCGGCGCGTATTGCAGGATCAGAGCGCCGTATTCGATCTGATCACCAAGTACCCCGTGCGGGTATCGCGCAGTGGGTTCCGAGTACTCCGCCGAACCCAACGGTTCATACTGCCATGGCTGCTGAGATCTTGTCTGGCTCGGACAGATTCCAATTGCGATCGCGGCAGCCGCGATCGCTTTGAAAAGCATCAGATCTGCTTTTCGGGCATTTGAACAACCAGCCCGTCCAACTCATCAGTGACCTTGATCTGGCAGGTCAGGCGCGAGCGGGCCGGGTCGGGTTCAAAGGCGAAATCCAGCATGTCCTCTTCCATGTCGTCCTTGGCCGGAACCTTCTCGACCCAGTCGGGGTGGATATAGACATGGCAGGTCGAACAGGCGCAGGCGCCGCCGCAATCGGCCTCGATGCCGGGGATATTGTTGTCACGGGCCCCTTCCATGACGGTCAGGCCGCTGGCGACTTCGACTGTATGTTCGGTACCGCCGTGCTCGACATAGGTAATCTTTGCCATTGCGTGCGTCTTCCTCTTTCGCTTGTCGAATTCTTCCATAGTGAAGGCATTTAGGTCTTTCCAGCCTCATTTGCGACTCGTCACGCCGCCTATGGACTTTCCTTGCGTTTGTTCTATTTTTGTTCTCATGATTGCGTTACCTACCCGCCCTGTGTCTTCGGACCGGAACTGGCCGCGCCCGCCCGCGTGTCTGCCCGCCAACCGGTTGAACGACCCGCCCGAGGGCGCGCTGGTGGCGGTCGCGGGGCTGGTGATCCTGCGGCAGAGGCCCGGGACGGCCAAGGGGGTGATCTTTGTCACGCTCGAGGATGAGACCGGCATCGTGAACGTGGTGGTCTGGCGCAAAATTTACGAAACCTTCCGCCGGGCGGTGATCTCGGGGCGGCTGCTGCGGGTCACGGGCCGGATGCAGCGGGCGCATTCGGTGACCCATGTGATCGCGGAAGAGGTTGAGGATATCTCGGGCATGCTGGATGTGCTGGTGCGGGGGGAGGGATAGGTCCGCTATGCGGGACATGGCAGCCACTTGGTTTTCGAAATCAAATGGCCGCTATGATCTCACCTATGCAGCTGCGGTTGCTTCTATCTCAAACAGCAATCCGGGGATAGCGAGGCGTGTGACACCCAGCAAGGTCATGGGCGGGGCGACCCGATGCGGGCCAAAGCGCATCCCCAGCAGATCGAAGTTCTTCAATGCCTCATCCACATCAGTGGCATAGACGCCCAGCTTGATGACATTACTCAGATCCATGCCAGCTTCTTTGATTACGGCTTCCAGATTGTCCAGGGCCAAATCGATCTGCGCACGCATATCGCTAGGGTGCTGGGGCGCGCCGTTCTCGTCCACCGCTGTCTGCCCTGCGCAAATGACCAGACGTGTCGTGCCTTTGATCACCTCGGCCTGATTGTAGCCAAGTTTGAGCGACCACTCCCAGGGATTCACTGCTGTCCGTTCCATGTCGAATTCTCCATTTTTTGCTTTTCTGGAAATGGTTTAAATCAAAACAGTGACAAAAGTTGTCACCGTTTGTGCTATCGTGTCAGAATGAATGTTCGACTCAGACATGAAAAGATTGTGCGGACCCTCCGCCGAAACGGTACATCCACTATTGATGCCCTTGCTGATGAGGTGGGCGTGTCCCGCCGCACTGTCCTTCGTGATATCAGCGCGCTTCGGGATGAAGGCTATGTGATCCATTCCGACGTGGGGCGGGGTGGCGGCTTGCAGCTTGATCCGCAATCCATGCAGACAACTGCCAAGTTATCGGTGCCAGAGGTCTTTGCACTGCTCATCAGCGTGGCAGCCATGCGGGCGGCGGGAAACCTTCCTTTCTCGGAGCTGGCAGATGCCGGACTAGCCAAGATCGAAAAGGCCCTGCCCGCAGACAAAGTGCGCGACCTGCGCGCTTTCTTGGACTGCTTACACATTGGTCAATTGTCCCCGCTGCAAGACCTTTCGGATTTGGATAAAATGGATGCTGAGTTGCTTCCCGCCGTTGAAGCGGCATTCTTTGGACGCAGGCTCATCTCGTTTGAGTATCGCGATGCAAAAGGACGGCGGACCCGCCGCAAAGTGGAGCCACAGGCAATGCTGATCCTGCCCCCTTTATGGTACCTCGTGGGCTGGGACCCGGTAAGGGAGGATTTTCGGCATTTCAGGATGGATAGGATCAGTCTTCCAGCAGCCGTGGAAGGTACTAGCTTTCGCCGCCGCTATGTTCCATTTGAAGAAGACGTCTGCCCTTACAGTGAGCTGCAAAATGACCGGCAAAGCAGTCATCTATCGAACGCGCAGTATTGATTAAAATGGGCTCGGACCAGACGTTCTAAGTCAACAATAAGGAGAATTGATTTTTTTGTTAAAGTGTTGAAATGGGCTGTGGTGATATTCGGCGGATTCTCAGCCTTCAACTGGTATACCGCCTCTTACCATCTACCTAAGCAGGTGACGAACCGTGAAGAGGTGATCAGTGGCCGGGGTAAGCTTGCAGCGGCATTTGCGTTCTTAGCAGTTGGGTCACAAGCCCTCCTGAATTTTTTGAGCTAGTTCACAATGTGGAGGCGTAGGGCTTTGAAATGGTTGGCTTTGGTTTTTGTTCTTTCATATCTGGGACTCGTATTTTTCGGTAACTTTTTTGAAAAGACGGATGAGCTATCGGCAATTACTTGGGTGTTTATCTGTGCCCAGACAATATCGTTATTTTTGCTGGTTGTGGGAACGCTCCTCCACGTGGTCCATTGGTTTAGTTCACAATAAGGAGGGTGGAGGCGTTATGATTAATCAAAAGGTCGCCCTGAAGGTTTGCTATATTCTCAGCGCAGTAGCTTACCTGGTAGCGGTCAGGTACACGTTACCAATAGAGTTCTTCGGCATTGAAATCCCCGACGTCGACTTCCTCCCAAAGCCATACGCCTCCCACGAGAAACTAGTTTTTTACGTGGCCTTGATCCTGGTTGCTGCCTTCTTACTGATGCGTAACAAGCTTTTAGCCGACATCAAGAACTCAAAAACTGGGTAGGAGTGCTGATGAAACGGTTGTTTTGTCGGATATTTGGTTACAAGTGACGTGCACGTTGGACTACTGACGCTCCTTTTCTTAAATGTCAGCGTTGCGGAGTCGGTGGGGATACTTAAGGCAACGAAGTTCACAATAAGGAGCAGTCATGAATAGGCGATCGATCGAGTTCGCGGTTTTGTGCGTGATGGTTGCGGCCATGGTTGTAGTCAGGTTGGCAACTGGTGCTTCTTATCTCGGTGTCGACTTAGCTTTTTCATTGGTGTTCATAGCTTTGGCTTACCTCTACTACTTCAGAACAAATGGTGGGAAGTAGAGAGCGATAGAAACCCATGGACAGTTTACAATAAGGAGCGCCGATGTTTGCTGTGCGGACTAAGCGGACCTTGGTCGGTTTAACATCAACACCCCCTGGGTTCGCTTCACAACACCCCTAAGACTTGACCAGCGCCTTCCGCGTCACTGGGTTATGATTTCCGGTCCCATGAACGAATTGGGCAGGAATGTAGATAGGAACGGAACATAGGTAACGATGATCAGGAACACGAACAGCACGGCCAGGAACGGCAGGGCTGCTTTGACCACGCTCATCATCGGCATTACGGCAACGCCCGAGGTGACGAAGAGGTTCAGGCCGACCGGCGGGGTGATCATGCCGATCTCCATGTTGACCACCATGATGATACCCAGATGGATCGGGTCGATGCCTAACTCGATGGCAATCGGTAACACCAGAGGCGCCACGATGACCAAGAGGCCCGAGGGTTCCATGAACTGACCACCGATAAGCAGGACGATGTTTACGACGACCAGGAACATCACAGGCCCAAAGCCCGCCGACAGCATCGCATTGGCGACCTGTTGCGGGATTTGCTCATCCATCAACACGTGTTTCAGGATCAGCGCGTTGGCGATCACAAACAGCGGTGTGATCGTCAGTTTGCCGGCATCAAACAAGGTCTTTTGAGTGTCCGGATGCACAATCGCGGTGAAAACTGCCCAAGGCTTGCTCTTCAGGGGAATGCGTGGGCCAGCAGGCGCGTCTTCGATCACAGCGGCGGCGAACAGGCTACGGGTTTTGGGGGCGGCGAGCGGCCCCATTTCTTTGTAGACAAAGGTGGCGATGAAGAAGGCATAGATTGCGGCCACAGCGGCGGCTTCGGTGGGGTGAAACGTGTTTACCAGAAACTCATGTGGTGAAGCGAATTTGCTTATTGCGACCTGGCGAGTTTGGGTCGTTCGTCAAGTTTGGTTTGGATTTCCCATCCGGTCACGAATAACAGTAATCTGGGGACTTTTGCCTTTCGTGCGCACTGCAGTCTAAAGAAAAAGGGGTCAAAACGGCCCGATGCCGCACAGACGAAAAAGAACCGTTCCGGATTGGCTAACGGCGGAGTGAGCGCGCGCCGTAAGAACCGTTCCAAACCTGATCCAGGTGGGGCAGTCGAAATGATGCCGCGATTGCTCCCACATCAGCATCGAGCCCAGACTTTTTGATGCTGCGGCATACGCGAGTGGCCGGGCAAGGTATCAAAGCGGATCCACGTGCGCAGATATTTTCCCGTACTCGATTGCGAAGATCGGGAGGCACCATTGGATGCCTCCCGACTATTGTTTTTTTACTGTGACATCCCGCCTTCGGTCGAGATTTGTTCTTCCACGTGAGTTTGATTGGTTATGTCCGATCCCCGCGGAGGATAGTCCTTGAACGTAGACAGGTGGTTCTGAACGATCTTAGCTGCAGGACCGAAGGCCCACATTTTGTTGCCCATCCACCGGGTATACATCCCCGACTCCTCGGCCGCCTTTTCATAAGGATCACGCCGCAGATTGAATAGAAGCGGAGCATTCAGTTCCTCTTTGGGGCCAGCCCACCCTTCGGTTTGAATTGTGAAATGCGCTTTCCAGTCACCGTGACGTACGGCCTGCAGGTCCGGCCCCTCGTAGTAGACGATTTCTTCGCGGCTGCTGTCGCTTGCGCCGGTCAAGAACGACAACTGATTGTAACCATCAAGATGCACCTGATAGCCTTCGTGACCCTCTAACAAAGCTTCCGGCAAGTCATCCGGTCCACCAGCAGCCGCGACCAGGGTTGGCATCCAGTCGAGCCCGGCAAAGATGCCATTACTCACGGTTCCGGCGGGAACTTTCCCGGGCCAGCGAATAATGGCAGGCACGCGGAAACCGCCTTCCCAGGTTGTGCCCTTTTCACCGTGGAACGGCGTTGTTCCCCCGTCGGGCCAAGTCATGGTTTCGGGGCCGTTGTCGGACGTGAATACAACAATCGTATTGTCGGAAACGCCCAGTTCTTCCAGCCGAGCCATGACTTTTCCTACGTTGTCGTCAAGTTCCTTCATCACCACATCTTGCAGCCCGCGCCCATCGCCGAGCATGGCTTCGTATTCAGGGCTCAGGTGTGTCCAGACATGCGCACGCGCTGGTGCCATCCAAACAAAGAACGGAGTGTTGCTTTCAACCGCGCGGTTGATGAAGCCCAGTGTATGGGCCGTCACTTCGTCATCCAGCGTCTTTTGCCGTTCAGGCGGAGCGGGGCCATCGTCGATGATGCGTTGCTTGCCGACCAGACCCCAGCGCGGGTCTACCGTTTCATCAACCGTATCTGTCGCATAGGCGTGGATGATATTCCGAGGACCAAAAGTGTCGTTGAATTTCTGATCTTTGGGCCAGTCCGGGTCAGACGTGTATTCCATCGCGTTCAAGTGATAGAGCCAACCCCAATATTCATCAAAGCCTTTCACTGTTGGCAGAAACTTGTTCATATCGCCCAAATGGTTCTTACCGAATTGGCCGGTCGTGTAACCCAAGGATTTCAGCATGTTGGCCAAGGTGGGATCGTCATCACTCAGACCCTTTTCGGGGTCTCCGGGTAGGCCGACGGTATGCATCCCGGTACGAACCGGCAACTGCCCGGTGATAAAGGCCGAACGCCCCGCCGTGCAGCTTGGCTGAGCATAATAATCCGTCAGGCGCATGCCATCCGCTGCCAGTTGATCGAGATTGGGGGTTTTGATGCTTTTAACCCCCTGATGATAGCTGCCAAGACTGGCCCACCCCACATCGTCGGCCATGATGACAAGGATATTGGGTTGGTCGGTTTCGGCCAAAACAGGTGTAGCACAGACCGAAGCTGTGGCCACCGTTGCCGAAAACGCAATGGATCGAAGGTTGAACATTTTGACCTCTGCGGAAGTGGAAGGCGATACCGATGATGGGAATATCGGAAGGTTCATCAGGGATAACGGTCGAAACTTTAATGCTGCAACAAAGCTTTACTAGGATTTCACATTATGAAAGTTAAAAACCGATAACTGAGATGATATTGACCGTACCATGAATGAAAACGCATTAACCGCCTTTCTCACTTTGGCTGAAACTGGCAGCTTCCAACACGCGGCCCGCGTGATGGGTGTCTCCAACGCGTCGTTTTCCCGCTATATCGGGCAAGCCGAGGACCATGCAGGGCTCGTGCTGTTTCATCGAAGGCGCAACAGCAGTACGCTGACGCGGGCGGGGCAGGAGTTTTTGCCTATCGCTAAGGCTCTGCGGCAAGACCTGGATCGCTATGCGACGCGTGTCGCCAGTTTGCGTGACGCCGGACCTGGCACTTTTCTGATCGGTTGCGGGCCTCTGACCACAAGATCTCTGATCGTGCCCGTCCTGCGATCTGTGCGGCAGGTAATGCCCGACCTTCGATTCAGAATACTGGTGAGCGCCTACGCGCGTCCGCTCGACTTGTTGCAAGCGGGGCAGTTCGATGTGTTTCTGGGCGATCTGACCTACACACCGGATGCCGACAATGTCGAAATCATGGTGATGGAAAAACGGCAAATTCAGTTTGTTGCGCACCCCGATCATGAAATTCACCAACGCGGCCCACAAACAATGGCAGGTGTTTTCGACTTTCCCTTTGCATCACCGCATCTTCATAAACACTGGAGAGCGACCCTGATAAAGTCACTTGGCGGCAACACCGAAGCGGTCAATAAGGTCAATGCCCAGCCGAATATTGAATGCGACGACTACAACTTTCTGACCGGATTATTGGCAGAGCCAGACTATATCGTAGGAGGGATGCCAGACACTTTTTCAGAACTGATCAGCACAAAGAAAGTCAAACCTGTTTCGATGAAGCAGAGCCTTTCATGGAACATCTGCGCGGCGCGCAAGTCCCAAAACACGTCGGCTGCTCTTGAACTGTGTTGGAGTGAACTGGCCAAACACCGGGCGTGACCAGTGATGTGAAGAACAATAAAAGACGCCCAACTGGGACGTATCGTGGTTCGACTAAGACGTTTTCGCGAGCTCAGCTAGCTTGCCAAAGTTTCGCATTACACCGCAGAGCGGCTTTTGATTGAAAATGGCCAATGGCGGCAATGCTGCGTACTGCGCGAATTCGCAGTCCTACAATCGCTGCAGGCCGACCGAACGGCTGACTTCTCCGCCGCATGGCGGGACCAGGAACTACACAGTTGCAGAATATTTGATGCGGCCTGCGCTCACAGCATAAAATCGAATGAACACATTGATCTCAAACCAGCCATTGAAGCCAATCGCCAATATCTGACTTTCTATTGATTGGACCCGCCCATTGCCCCATAGAGGTGGGGCGCAGGGTGCTTGTCGGGCCACGCGCTCAAAGGGCAGGCAGCGAAAGCCAAGCGAAGGGTCCTAGTGAACTTCCCCCGGCAGACAGCATGCGCAACGGGGACCCATGTCACTCCAACCTCCGAACTTACGGGCCGCTCCAGCGGCCACAGACCAGGCAGGCCTGCGCGCCATAAAGCGCGCCGCGTTGTTCCTGATGGGTCCCTTCTATTTCTTCTTCATCGCCTTTGTTCCCCTGCTTTGCGGTAAACGGCGAGGCTTTCGCGGTTGGTACTGGCGGCAAGTCAAACGCGCATGTTCGCGACTCTTATGGCTGTTGAGTATCCGGACAAACATTACAGAGGCCGACAGGGCCACGCTGGCCGTCGACACCGGCAGCATCATCGTGATCAATCACCGCAGCCACCTAGATGGCTTTGTTCTGATGGACGTGGTGCCCGACGCCAAGTGGATCACCTTCGCTGCCAAAAAGGAACTGTGCGACGCAGCCCTCCTACGCCGAGGGTTTAAAGGCGCGGGCCTGGTGGAGATTGACCGCAAAAGCGGCACGGTGGCGCTCGAAACACTCACGGCTGCCGTGCACGCAATGCCCGCGCGCTGCTCAGTCGTGCTTTTTCCTGAGGGCACGCGCACTAAGTCCGAAAGTCTTGGGGCGTTTAAGGCGGGTGCGGTGATGGCTGCACGCGCTACTGGCCGTACGATACGGCCCATCGTCATCCACGCCTCGGACCGCCTGCTGCCCCGCGGCAAACACTTACCCAAAAGCGGAACAATCCGCGTCGAGGTCTTGCCCTCATTCGAATGCGATCTTTCCGCATCAGTGGACGAGGATGTCGCACGCCTGAGACGCGACATGATGGCAGTTTTTGATGATTGGGTAGGTCGGTAATTCTTGAAGGCTCATTTTGCGCAGCGCTAGACGAATGACTGGAACGATACTGCTCATTGTCAGCTTTGCGCCCATCCTAGTCACCCTGACCCATTGCAGCATTTGGAAAAACGGGCTCTGAGAGGACCTCGGAGCAATCGCGGCACCCTGTGATATTGGACCGCGTCAAATTCGGGTTGTCGTAGTGGCTGGGCATGGCGGATCGGAGGATCAGTCACGGGAACACCAATCTTACCTGTCATTCGGGCACTTCACCCAGCCTGGCACGAAGGCCGTATCGGTGGTCAAAAGCACCCGCTCAAACCAAAACACGTCTGGGCAATCCGAATTCGCCTCGCGCTTGCCGGCAACAATCGCGATCTTGCACTCTTCAACATGGCAATCGACAGCAAGCTTCGCGGCTGTGATCTGGTGAAGATGGTCGATGTTATGTCACCGGGGCAGATCAAGGCACGCACTTTCGTTCTGCAAAGCAAGACGCAGAAACCTGTGCGCTTCGAGATATCCGAGAGCACCCGTGCCTCTGTCCAGAAATGGATGAAAGATGAACTCATGGTCTATTCAGAATACCTTTGGCCTGGCGGATTCCACGAAAGATTACACATTTCGACGCGTCAAATATGCGCGGATTGTTCGAGGTAGGGTGACATCGATCGGCCTGGAAGCAAGCGCAAACGGAACCCATTCAATGAGGCGCAAGAAAGTCACCCAAATCTACAAGAAAACCGGCAACCTAAAAGCGGCCCAGCTCTTGCTAGGCCATACCAAGATGAACGGTACAGTCCGGTCTCCCTTGTCCGAAGAAGTTACTGCAATTGCATTTCTTAGTCTGGTCGTCATTTTGTGGATCAGTGTCGGAAACAGTGAACTCTCTCCCCGTACTTCCCAGTTAGCATAACTTTAACAGCAAACGTCGTCAGTTACAGAAGGCGGCCAACGGGACCGACCCGGGGCTATGTTTGGTTACCGAAGGGAGTTGATCATGGCGAAACTACTTGATCCGTTTCAGCTCAAGCACCTGACGCTGCGCAACCGCATCGTCAGTACATCTCATGCACCCAACTATGTCGAAGACGGTCACCCTCGAGACCGATACAGGCTGTATCACGAAGAGAAGGCTAAGGGGGGTGTAGCCCTGACCATGATCGGCGGGTCAACCAATATTGCCCCCGACAGCCCTTCGGTTTTTGGCCAGCTCTATGCTGGCAATGACAGTATCATTCCGTGGTTCCGGAAGCTTACGGATGGCGTTCACACGCACGGGGCCGCGGTCATGTGCCAGATCACCCATATGGGGCGTCGAACCGCTTGGGATGACGGTCATTGGCTGCCGGTTTTGGCGCCATCCGGCGTGCGCGAGCGCGCGCACCGTGCCTTTCCCAAAGCAATGGAACAAGAGGACATTGAACGAGTGGTCTGCGATTTTGCCGCTGCGGCGCGACGTTGTCAGCAGGGCGGGTTCGACGGAATCGAGCTTCTGTCCCATTCGCATTTGCTGGGCCAGTTTCTTTCTCCGCTTACCAACCAACGCGACGATGCCTTTGGTGGAACGTTGAAAAACCGCATGCGCCTGACCATGCAGGTTTTGGATGCGGTGCGCGCAGAGGTTGGTCCAAAGTTCATACTGTCCATGCGTATCACCGGCGATGAGTTGATAGAGGGCGGGCTTAGCGCCGAGGATTGTGTTGCCGCCGCCCGGATGCTGGAAGACAGTGGCCATGTCGACCTGCTCAACATCCTGGTCGGGGCGCCCTACGATGACCTTGGTCTTGCTGAATGGGTGCGCCCGATGGGTCTGCCAGCTGCCCCGCATATTACTGTGGCCGGGCGCATCCGCGAAGCCGTCAACTTGCCGATCCTGCATGCAGGCGGCATCGCGGACATTGCAACGGCCCGACACGCGGTTACCGGCGGTCATGTCGATCTTGTCGGCATGACGCGCGCCCAAATGGCTGATCCTTATTTGGTCGCAAAACTGGCACGCGGGGAAGAGAAACGTATCCGCACCTGTGTTGGCCTCGGGTATTGCGTAGACCGCGTCAATCAGGGCAAGCCTGCCGTGTGCGGACACAATGCCGCCACCGGGCGGGAGCAAACTTTACCCCATGTTATTCCTGCCAGCCGCACCCGAAAGAAGGTGGTTGTCGTCGGTGGCGGGCCTGGCGGGCTGGAGGCGGCGCGGGTCAGTGCCTTGCGCGGTCACGATGTGGTTTTGTTCGAGGCATCACATCGACTGGGCGGGCAGCTTGTTTTGGCAGCCAAGGGGGGGACACGTAGGCAGGTATGGGGTGTTGCCGATTGGTTGATTTCCGAGGTGACCGCACTCGATGTTGATCTCCGCATGAATACCTATGTCGAGGCCGGTGACGTGCTAAGAGAACTCCCGGAGTTGGTCATAGTTGCTACCGGCGGATGGCCCGAGCCATTATCCATTCCGGGCGGCGATCTGGCGCTCTCCAGCTGGGAGGTTCTGTCCGGAGAAGCACGTGTCTCGGGCGAAGTTCTGTTGTTCGACGAGGTTGGAGACCATCCCGCGGCAGTCACGGCCGACACGTTGGCAAGGGCCGGCCACAGCGTCGAACTTGTGACCCCCGACCGTGCGCTTCTGCATGACCTTGGCCCAACGACCTCTGCCGTTGCTTTGCGCGATCTGGCAGCAAACGGGGTGACCTTTACCTGCCTCCACGAACTCGGTGCTCTAAGCCAAGAGGGAAACCGGGTGTGCGCCAGCCTGCGCAATATCTTGACCGGTGATATCACCAAGCGTCTTGTCGACCACGTGGTTGTCGAACATGGTCTAATCCCGACGGACGCGCTCTATCACGATCTAAAGCCAGGTTCGCGAAACCTTGGGCAGGTCGATCACAAGGCGCTGATCAATGGCTCATTCCCGTTCAGTGACGAAGAGCCGGATGGCCAGTTCTATCTGGCTCGAATTGGTGACGCGATCGCAGGCCGCAATATGCACGCCGCGATTCTAGACGCTTTGCGTATTTGCTGTTTAGCCTGAACTGCGCTCCGAGTATCTTTCATCAGTTGCTGCGAAAGCGGACGTTCAGACGGAACGCAGCGAATTTCCGCTCTCGGCTGGTGGTGTTTTTTTCAGCGGCTGCGAAGAGCAAATAGTTGACCTAAGTGCCAGAAGATCGAAGGGCGGATTCATCCGCATAGCGGACTTTGCATCGCTCCTTAAGGGCTCAACGCAGCCGTTCTCTGCGGTGAGACATAACAGGTCCTATAAGCCCAAAGCAGACCGATTATTCCGCGGCATTATCCAACATACCGGTTGCGAAACTGTTAGTCCCTGCCTCTACAAAATCTACCATTGAGTGGATAGGGCGATCCATATGCCCGCAAACATCAGCGCTCCGCCAATATTCACCCATGTGTGCCAAACAGCATACCGATAAGGCATAGTTTTATGGGCGTAAAACACCGTTCCAATGACGTAGGCGGAGGACCCAGCCAAAATGCACCACAATGTTGTGATGGGTACATTCGTGAGGTCTGGAAGGGCGCTCAACCCAATTGCGCCCAGTCCAAGGTAGGATGCAGTTGACCATCGTGACTTGACCGCTTCGTTCGTGATCTTGTTCCAGATGGCCACGGCTGTCAGCCCCCAACAAATCCACAGCAAGGCCATCGTCCATGTCGTGCCTGCCAAGACGAAAAACGGTGTGAAGGTGCCCGAGATGCTGGGGTAGATCGCTGCGTGATCAATGCGCCGCATCAGCTTGCGCCCGTGGTGCCACGTGGAAAAGTGATAGGCGACGGATGCTAAGTTGGATGACAGCGCACAAAGAACGTAAACCACGACCGCGAGAACCAGTTTAGGTTCGAGGCCGAGGATTGATTTTGAAAGAAGTACTCCCCCGGCCGTCAGGATCGCTACCAGCCCGAACGCATGGACGGCAATGTCGGCATGGCGGTGCGATCGGATAGGGCTAGGGTATGTCGTTTCCGTCATTTTGGTTCCGGGCAAAGGTTTGTCTCGCGCTACATCCAGACGCGTGGAGTGTCTATGCTTCCGGCGCGTCAGTTCTCGGCGCTACGACAGATGACTGCCCCGTCCGCTATCTCGCCTTTGTTCTACAATATGTCCAACGTCCAGTTTGTGTTGTTCGCGAGTGCTGTACGAGCCAAGTAAAAAGCATCGGTCAAGGTCGGCGCTGGGCTCATAGAGGACATTGGATAAACGTGCCTTAACGGTTAAACAACACTCCCTGCGCCTGCTTGTCCCTGTGATCGCCGCGCAGCTCGGCGTGTAACGCGCGCCCGGATTGAACGCCCGGACGGGCACTTACTGTCTCAAGCCACCGGGCAAAGTGCGGTTTGTCCTCCAACACCTGTTGTTGCCCTTCCCACAGGCTTGCCCAGCCCCAGATCGACATATCCGCGATGGAATAGAAATCGCCCGCGACGTATTCATTTTCGGCCAACCGCCGGTCCAATACTCCGTACAGCCGCCCGACTTCGGCGCGGTAGCGGTCCTTGGCATAGGGCAGGTCCTGCGGTGGCTCGAGGTTTGGCGCGTATTTCAGGAAGTGATGCGCCTGACCGGCCATTGGGCCGACGCCGCCCATTTGCCACATCAGCCATTCCTCGACGGCGATCCGGTCACGTTCGGTTTTGCCATAAAATCGCCCGGTCTTGCGGGCGAGATACATCAGGATCGCGCCGCTTTCGAACACCGAGATAGGTGCGCCATCCGGGCCGTCCGGGTCAACGATGGCAGGCATCCGGTTGTTGGGCGCAATTTTCAGGAACTCGGGGTCGAACTGATCACCCTTGCCGATATTGATCAGGTGGGTCGTGTAGGGAAGGTCCATCTCTTCCAAAGCGATGGACGCCTTCCAGCCATTCGGCGTGGGCCAGAAATACAGATCGATCATGGTGCCTCCTCAGGTTGAGGCGATCATGCGGTATTCTGCGCAATCGGCAAGAGGCGGTTACGAAAGCGTGACACAGGGCAACCGGGCTTGACGGCCATGTACACGCGGCGTATTTGCATCGCAGAAGCTACGTGGCGATTTGTTACCGGATTGCGGGCCACGCTAAACAACACCGCTAAAAGGTCAGGATGAAAGGCCCCTTTCGCTTGACCGCGTCTGGGGTTTTTTTGATGCCCTTGCCAGACAAGGGTCGAGAGGAATGAGATGAGCGAGAGCTGGAACAAACGCACCCAAGCCGTCCATGGCGGCATCCGTCGCAGCCAATACAACGAAGTCAGCGAAGCAATTTTTCTGACACAGGGCTTTGTCTATGAGACAGCCGAACAAGCCGAGGCGCGGTTCATCGAATCCGGCCCGGATGAGTTCATCTATGCCCGCTATGGCAACCCGACCGTTTCGATGTTCGAACAGCGCATCGCGGCGCTGGAAGGTGGCGAGGACGCATTTGCCACAGCATCCGGCATGGCTGCGGTGAACGCGGCGCTGACCTCGATGCTACAGGCGGGCGACCATGTGGTGTCGGCCAAGGCATTGTTCGGGTCCTGTCTTTATATCCTCGAAAACATCCTTTCCCGTTATGGTGTGAACGTCACCTTTGTTGACGGCACCGATCTGGACGCTTGGAAAGCGGCGATCCGCCCTGAGACCAAGGCGGTTTTCTTCGAATCCATGTCAAACCCGACGCTTGAGGTCATTGATATCGAGGCGGTTGCCAAACTGGCCCATGCGGTTGGCGCGCTTGTCATCGTGGATAACGTCTTTTCCACGCCCGTCTTCTCGCGCGCGATCGAACAGGGGGCGGATGTCGTGGTCTATTCCGCGACCAAACATATCGACGGGCAGGGGCGTGCTTTGGGCGGTGTCATCATTGGTACCAAGGATTTCATCCGGGGTACGGTTGAGCCCTATCTGAAACATACCGGTGGAGCGCTGAGCCCGTTCAACGCTTGGGTCATGCTGAAAGGTCTGGAAACGATGGCACTGCGCGTGAACGCTCAGGCCGAGACGGCACAGACCATTGCAGAAGCGCTTGAGGGGCATCTGGCGCTGGAACGGACGCTTTATCCGGGTCTGAGAACCCATGCGCAAAACGCATTGGTCCAAGCCCAGCTGGGTGGCAAAGGCGGAACAGTTCTGTCGCTGGACATCAAGGGCGGCAAGGACGCAGCGTTTGCATTCCTGAACGCGCTGACGATCCCTGTCATCTCGAACAATCTGGGCGATGCCAAGTCAATCGCAACACACCCCGCAACGACGACGCACCAGCGTTTGAGCGACGATCAGAAGGACGAATTGGGCATTACACCGGGCCTGATCCGCTTTTCCGTCGGGTTGGAGGACGCGGGCGATCTGCTTGCAGACATCAAACACGCGCTGGATGTGTCGCAACGTTAACTAACGGCAGCGGTTTACTGACAACCGGGTCGAAACTAGATGAAAAAGACGTAAGTCATGCGATTTTCGCCGAATTTCGATCCGGGCTGTGTTTTTCAGCGTATAAAGCTACACTGGAAAGCAAGCCGAACACGTATATGGTCCGGCGACCAACCGAGGAACCCGATCGATGAACGTGCACCCCCGCGACATTGAGGACACGCCCGACAATGACGAAGCCGCAGCCGCTCTGAAGACGCTGCGCAAATGGGCCGAGTCCGCAACCGAGGCCGAGATCAGCCAGCTCGACCCGGCGATTGCGCGCCTTGTGCCTGGTCTGGTGCCCGTGAATTATCCGTCCCTGTCGCGCGAATACCCTGATGGGTTCACGGTCGACAGCGCGTATCGTGCGACCTTGCCGGACCTGCAGAATGGCCCGTCCAGCTTGATCCGGGGCGCAAAGCAACAAATCCAGCATGTTGGTATCTCGAACTTCCGCCTACCGATCCGGTTTCATCGAAAGCGCGGCGATGACCTGACGCTAGAGACCTCGGTGACCGGGACTGTTAGCCTGGATGCCGAAAAGAAAGGCATCAACATGTCCCGGATCATGCGTTCGTTCTACAAACACGCCGAGCGTACGTTCAGCTTTGAGGTCATGGAGGCCGCGCTGGATGATTATATGACCGATCTGGATAGCTTTGACGCCCGTATCCAGATGCGCTTTTCTTATCCCGACCGTGTGCAAAGCCTGCGGTCCGGATTGGAAGGGTACCAGTATTACGACATAGCACTTGAGCTGGTTGAACAGGGCGGAGTGCGCCAGAAGATCATGCATCTGGACTACGTATATTCCTCAACATGTCCCTGTTCGCTGGAACTCAGTGAGCACGCACGCGCAACACGTGGACAGCTGGCCACACCGCATTCGCAACGCTCAGTGGCGCGGATTTCTGTTGTGGTCGATTGCGACGCGGATTGCCTTTGGTTCGAGGATCTGATTGCCATGTGCCGCCGTGCCGTTCCGACAGAAACGCAGGTGATGGTCAAACGCGAGGATGAACAGGCATTTGCCGAGCTTAACGCGGCCAATCCGATCTTTGTCGAAGACGCTGCCCGTTTGTTCTGTGCCGAATTGCTGGCCGATCACCATATCGGCGATTTCCGCGTGGTCGCAAGCCACCAGGAAAGCCTGCACAGCCACGATGCGGTGTCGGTTCTGACCGAAGGTCCGACCTTTGTGTCACCCAGCCTGGACCCGCGGCTGTTCACCACCCTGTTCCACGTCGGGTGACGGGGCAGGGTGGATCAATAAAGTATCATTTTTAGACCAAGAGCGGTTTTCCGCCGCAGCGCGGCAATTCATGCTGCATTTGCACGGTCATTCAAGTAACACTGCTGTGGAATGCAGCCGTGGCAGGCGAATTTCTGTTCGTGCGTCTGCCACTCTGAAAGGAAGCTGAGACGTGCGACGCTCAGGACTTCGTGACTGCTTGATCCGCCCGAAAAATCGGGACGGGCAGCTCAATTCACTCTTTTGTAGGCTGCATCGCTTTCAGAGGAGAACTAAAGTATGAATCCAATTTCCCAACCGCTGGAATTTCAGGCTGCGGCCATCCGAATGGCCGGCTATGCGGTTAGCAACCAAATGAAAATTATGCAGATTTTGACCCGTTCGGCGATGGAGCTGCCGTTTGTGTCGGTTAGTGCCTTGCACGCGTCGGCTGCTGCTCCGGCCCCGGCTGCACCCTCGGCAAAACCCGCGCCGAAGGCCAAATCGGTTGCCAAGGCAAAACCTGCGGTGGTGGCCAAGCCCAAGCCTGTAGCCCGCAAGAAAGCCGCCGCAAAACCTAAGGTCGAATCACCCAAGCCGACCGCGCCCAAAACGGTGGCTGCTGTAACCAAACCCACTCTGGTTGCAGCCAAATCGACCGAAGTTGCAGAAAAGCCTGCCGCCAAGCCTGCCGTCGCCAAAGGGCAGCCAGCGGCCAAACCCGCAGCGGCAGCCAAACCAAAGCCTGCCGTTGCTAGAAAAACACCTGCGCCAAAACCGGCAGCGGTTGCCAAGCCGAAACCTGTGGCAGCAAACACCACTGTGCCGAAGACCCCGGCCAAACCGGCCGCACCCAAGCCGGTCGCGGCGAAACCAGCACCCGGCAAGCCGGTCGCGGCGCAGCCTGCGCCTGCAAAAGCCGTTGCCACAAAGCTCGAGGGGGCACAGGCAACTCCGGCACGTCGCCCGCGCGCCCCGTCTAATCCGCCCGCGATGCCAACAACGGCCCGCAAAACGGACGGGTAAAACCCGACACCGGCTTGACACAGTCGTGCAGGCGCGCCAACGCTGCGCCTCATGACGGATATGCGCCCGGTTGGATATGTGATTGGCCTATTGGTCGCCATTCTTGGGGCGACCATGCTGCTGCCTATGCTTGCGGACTTCATCGAAGGCCGGGGCGAGTGGCACGTTTTTCTCGAAAGCGGCGTCATCACGATTCTGACCGGCGTCGTTCTGGCAATGAGCTGCTCGAACGGAGTAGGCGAAGGTCTAACGATCCGTCAGACCTTTTTACTGACTACAGGGGTCTGGGTCGCACTGCCATTTTTTGGCGCCATTCCGTTTCTTTTGGGCGAGACCGAACTGCGCTTTGTCGACGCGTATTTCGAGGCGATGTCGGGCCTGACGACGACGGGCTCGACCGTGATTTCCGGCCTCGATAACCTGCCACAGGGGTTGCTGCTTTGGCGTGGCCTGCTGCAATGGTTGGGCGGCATCGGCATCATCGTCGTGGCCATGGTTTTCTTGCCCGAGCTTCGCGTCGGGGGGATGCAAATCTTCCGCTCGGAAGGATTTGAAACCATGGGGAAAATTCTGCCGCGTGCGCAAGAGATCGCGGGCCAGATTTCCCTGATCTACGTCTTTCTGACGATTGTTTGCGCGCTGGTCTATGCAGGTCTGGGGATGGGCTTTTTTGATGCCGTGGTGCACGCCCTGACGACGATCTCAACGGGCGGGTTTTCAAATTATGACGCGTCCTTTGGCACGTTTTCCGGCCCAGCAGAATATGCGGCCGCTGTCTTCATGATCCTCGCTGCACTGCCTTTCGTGCGCTACGTCCAATTCGCCAATGGCAATACGAGGTCCATTTTCCGCGACAGCCAGATACGGACCTTTCTGGCGACCATTCTGGTGCTGGTGGTCATTATGGCGGTCTTTCTGACCTCCGTTTTCCCGCATCATTGGGAACAGGCTGTTCGGGAATCCCTGTTCAACATCACCTCGATCATTTCGGGTACCGGGTATGCCAGCGTAGATTACATGGGTTGGGGCAGTTTCCCGATCATGATGTTCTTCCTGATCGGTCTGATTGGCGGCTGCGCGGGTTCAACCGCCTGCTCAATCAAGATCTTCCGGTATCAGCTGCTGTTTGCTTCGATCAAGACCCAAATCCGCCGCATCCGCTCACCTCACGGGGTCTTCACGCCGCAATATGATGGCCGTTCGATTGGCCCGGACGTTCTGACCTCAGTCATGAGCTTCTTTATGTTTTTTGTGCTCTCGTTGGGCGTGCTGGCCTGGGCGCTGGCGCTGACGGGATTGGATTTCATAACTGCCGTCTCTGGGGCAGCCACAGCGCTGGCCAATGTAGGGCCGGGACTGGGGGACCAGATCGGACCGGCCGGCAACTTTGCAGGGCTCAGCGACACCGCGAAATGGCTGCTTTCAATCGGAATGCTGGTGGGACGGCTTGAGCTTTTGGCCGTTTACGCACTCTTCACTGTCCAATTCTGGAGGAATTGATGAAAAGACCCCTTGGTGCGCAGATTTCGCATATGCTGCGGGATCGCGGAGTGGATGTGATCTTTGGTATTCCCGGCGTGCACAATCAGGAAATGTATCGCGGGATCGAAGAGGCCGGAATCACCCATGTGCTGGCCCGGCACGAGCAGGGAGCAGGGTTCATGGCCGACGGCTATGCCCGTGCGACCGGCAAGCCGGGTGTTGCATATGTCATCACCGGACCGGGGTTGTGCAATATCATGACACCGATGGGGCAGGCCTATACGGACTCGGTCCCGATGCTGGTGATGTCCTCGTGCCTTGATGAAACGCAAGGGGTGCACGGGCATTTGCACCAGATGAAAGACCAGCGTGCTGCGGCTGAAACCGTGACGGACTGGTCGCATCAGGCCAATACGGCGCAGGCAGCCTACAGTCTGGTCGAGCGTGCTTTTGAAGAGTTTGAACTCAACCGTCCACGCCCAAAACACATCCAAGTGCCGATTGCACAGCTTGAGGCCGATGCAGATCCCGCACCGTTTCCCAACCAACCTGGTTTGCGTTCAAAAGTTCTGCCGCCGGACTTGGCTCCGGTAATGTCCATGCTGAACATCGCACAGCGCCCGTTGTTTATTCTGGGTGGTGGTGCGCGGTCGAATCTGTGGCGGCAAATCCTGACGCAGTTGGGTGCGGCCTGTTTTACCACGTATGCCGGGCGCGGAATGGCGGGGTTGGGCTATGCGTTGGACTACGGAGCCATGTTGCCACGACCGGGCAGCGCCGATGTTGTCGCTTCCGCCGACCTTGTGGTCGTCGTGGGCGCGGAATTGGGCGAGGTCGACCTGTGGCGAAACACATTGGGCCACACGGCCAATCTGGTGCGTATAGATCTGGACCCGAAGGTTCTGTCCGACCACCATCGCGCAGCCGTCAAGCTGCAGGCTGATGGGGAAAGCTTTGCCCATGCACTTTGGGCTGCCATTGATCATGTCAAACCTGCAACGGGGTGGACAGCGGAAGAAGTAGCCGACACGCGCCGCCGTTGGCGGGCCGAAGTGGATGCGGAACGACCAGGTATCGTCCCGGTCCTGGATGCCCTTCGCGCGGCGATGCCCGGCGACACCATGATCTATTCTGACATGACCCAGTTCGCTTATGTCGCCAAAGAGGTTTGGGATATGGGCTATCCCTATCACTGGCACCATCCGACGGGATTCGGCACGCTTGGCTATGCGCTGCCGGCCGGAATTGGCGGGGCTGTGGCGCGCCGAGGTAAGCCTACAGCGGTGATCGCCGGGGACTACGGTTTTCACTATACGATGCAAGAGCTTGGGGCAGCAGTTGAACTGGGCCTGTCTCTGCCGATTATTCTTTGGGACAACGGAAAGCTCAAAGAGATCGAGGACAGCATGGTCCGAGGTCAGATCGCCCCGAATGCGGTTGTCGCGCGGAACCCGGATTTCTGCAAACTCGCCGAGGCCTTTGGCGCGTTGTCCTCTGCGCCCTCCAGTTTGCCCGAGATGCAAGAGGCGGTTCGGTCAGCCTTTTCCGCACCTGTTCCGACGCTGATACGCATCACGCCGGATATCCTCTAGCCAACAAAAAAGCGCCGCCCGAAAGAGCGGCGCTTTTTTCGTTTTGGTATTGTTCTTAATCCCAGCAATGAACCAACACGGTCATTCCGGTGGCTCGGCGGCTGAGTTCATTGGGCGAGATTTGCGCCGTCGGCTGACCCGATTGACCGGACACACCCGCCTTGGCCAGAACTTCGTTCAGACTGTTGGCCGTTGCAGCAAGGCTGACGGACGCGGGCAGGGTGCGTCCTTCGGTCGGGGTCGGCAGCAGCATGCCGACAACCTGGCCATTGCCGTTAAATACCGGTCCGCCCGCATCGCCGGGCTGGGCCGCCAATGCCAGACGTTTCACGCCGTTTTCTCCGTTCAGGCCGCGCACATCAGCGATCTGACCAAAGGTGAGTGTCGGTGCGCCCAAGGCGCCTTCATACGAGAAGCCCGACACCGCGATCTCAGATTGAATACGCGGCGCATCGGCGCTGAATTCTGCCACGTTGACCGGAACCAGATTGCGGCTGGGGCGCAGAACCGCCACGCCCAGATCTGCATCTGACAAGGCGACTTGGAACTCCTGATCGTCATCAAGCGTGATGCGTGTGCAGCTGTCCGCTGCCTCAAATACGGTCAGAACCGTGCCGCTTGTATCAGCGAAAAAGCCCGAACGGGACAGGCGCGGTGTGCGTACCTGCAGTCCGGACACCAGATCAATCCGCTGCTCGGCCTTGGCACCCACTGCGGCGTCCAGCACCGTGCCAGTTGCGGTAAAGCCGGTCTTCATTGCGGCTAGCACTCTGGCGCGCCGGGCATCGTCACCCTCGGGCCAAACCAGTGCAAAGCCTTTGATCTGGCCATCGTCCAGCCGTGCTTCGCTATAGGTCACGATCCCATTACCGCGCCCTTCCAGCGTAAAGCTGTCGCCGCGCAGTTGTCGTGGGCCATCGAGCGGAACGATTTCCAGCGATTGCAGCACCTCATAAAGGGCGCGCAGCGTGGCTTTGTCGCCTTTCTGACTGATCAACAGGGCCTTGGCGTCCAGATCGGTTGTGCTTTTGAAGTGAACAAACGGGGCCTCATAACGGTCGAATGCGATGACACCCAGCGGCAGATCCACATCGATACCGGCCTGCGGGTCGGAGTAACGCTCCATCCCGACGCTCAGAAGGGGGGCGTTAAAGTCGTCAATCAACGCCTTGCGCTGCGCAGTCGTCAGAACGCCGGTAGCCTCAAAGCCATTGAACCGTTGCCAGTCGCCCATGGAGCGCCGCGTGCCTTGGCCAAATGCGCCATCGATCGTTGAATTGTAAAAACCCGCGGCCTGCAGGGCGGTTTGCAAATTCATGCGTTCCTGCGTGCTTAGAAGACGTTCGCTTTGCAACGCTTGTGAGCGTGTCTCGTCAGAGGCCTGCGGTGTTACGCCAACAACCGGCTGTTCCGGCTGAGGTTCAACTGGTGGCGTCACGACGCCCCGATCCAGAATGTTCTCTCCGACCGGCCAGAATTGCTGACCCAGTGCACTAGAAAACGCGATATAGCTGTCCGCAGGGATTTGCCCCTCGGCGCGGTAAACGCTTAGAACCTGTTCCGCATCGGTGCGCAAATATGGCCCGATAACAATGGCATACCATCCAGAGTTCAAGCGAAATCCGTTTACGTCCGGCAAGGTACCGGCATAGGCCCGCGCACGTTCCTGCGCTTCGCGCAGCGAGGGCTGCGCTTCGACCTGCACCCAGACACCTGCGTCCTGCTGTGCAAAAACAGCGCGCGCGCCGATGAGAAAAAGAAACAAAATTGCCGTAAATATGCGAGTCATTGTCTGCCCGTGTCTGCAGTGTTTTATCTTTGCCGGACCCTACGCGAAACAACGTACCGAAAGCCATGCCCGGAATACGGGGAATTTCCAGTGTGGCTGCGCAGTGACAGCATAGGCTTTGCCGCCCGTTGACGCCCAACGGCCCCTTGCATAGGAAGGACAAAACCCAACGGAACCGGGCGCAGTGGCGTCCAAAGGGAATGTCATGACCGACCAGTCCAGCGCACCACGTTCTTTTCAAGAGATTATCTTGCGGCTTCAGACCTATTGGGCCTCAAAAGGCTGCGCCATTCTGCAGCCCTATGACATGGAGGTTGGTGCAGGTACGTTCCACCCGGCGACCACCTTGCGCGCGCTTGGGTCGAAAACTTGGGCCGCAGCTTATGTGCAGCCTTCGCGCCGCCCTACGGATGGGCGCTATGGTGAGAACCCCAACCGGTTGCAGCATTATTATCAGTATCAAGTGCTGATCAAACCCAGTCCGCCGGATTTGCAGGACCTGTATCTGGGCTCGCTTGAGGCGATTGGCATCGACATGACCCTGCATGACATCCGGTTTGTCGAGGATGATTGGGAAAGCCCCACCCTTGGCGCATGGGGTCTGGGTTGGGAAGTTTGGTGTGACGGCATGGAAGTCAGCCAGTTCACATACTTCCAACAGGTCGGTGGCCATGATTGTGCGCCGGTCTCGGGCGAGCTGACCTATGGCTTGGAGCGCCTGGCGATGTACGTGCTTGGCATCGACCACGTGATGGACATGCCGTTCAACGATCCGCAGTCACCAAGCCCGCTTTCCTATGGCGACATCTTCAAGCAGACCGAAGAAGAATACGCCCGCTGGAACTTTGACGTGGCCAACACCGAAGTGTTGTTGCGCCACTTCGAAGAAGCCGAGGCTGAGTGCGCCGCCATTCTGGCACAGGAGCATGACGACCCAAAAACTGGCAAGCGCATCATCATGGCGCACCCAGCATATGATCAGTGCATCAAGGCCAGTCACGTGTTCAACCTGCTGGACGCACGGGGCGTGATCTCGGTAACCGAGCGTCAGGCCTATATCGGCCGCGTGCGGGCCTTGGCGAAGCAATGCGCAGACGCATTCCTGCTGACCGAGGCCGCCGGGTTTCAGGCCTAATGCGCCGCTCAGGCCAGTCCGGGCAGCAAGACCTTAAGGCCAGCCGCGATCATGCTGATTGCGATGGCCGACAGGATCATGCCCATGAACCGGCTCATGATAACACGAGCATTGTCAGACAGACGTTTGGCAATGGCTGCGGCGTTCCAGAATGTCACGAACAGCAACAGCAGGACGGCCAGGAAAACGCCAGCGTAAACAATGGCATATACCGGTTTATGGATGTGGCTTGCATACAGGATCAACGTGGTAATTGTGCCCGGCCCGACAAGGATCGGAAAGGCCAGCGGATAAAAGGCAACCGTATCAGGTTCAGGATAGGATTGCCTTTCCCCCTCGGTTCCGTGATGCGACGTGCTGGGCTTTCCGTTCAGCATGTTCAGGCCAATCATCAGAACAACCAGACCACCCGCGACGCGCAGGTCATCGACGCTGATGCCGAACAGGCTGAGCGTTTGACTTCCCACAGCCGCAAACGATGCGCCGAGGATCAGGCAGTAGAGCGCCGTCTTTGTAGCCACTTTGCGTTGCTCAGCCGGGGCAAGGCCGTCGGTGACGCTAAGGAATACTGGCAGGTTCGTGATTGGATTCATGATCGCAAAAAGCGCTCCGAAGAATCCTACGGCAAGGGTGCTGTCCATTTCAAAAGTCTCTTTCCGGCCTGTAATCAATTGGAACCTGTCCTATTTTTACCGATCGTGAAAGAGGCATCGTGAGCAAAAGGAAAAGACGATGACAGGAAAAGTGCTTGCGATCATAGTGCTGATCTCGGCGGCAGTAGCCGGTTTTGGGATGTATTACCTGCAGATCTACGGATTTTATTATGACGTGGAATCCAAGCCCGGGCAGGATGTCATGTTGATGACGGAAGGGGCCGAGGCGCCCACGCCTATATCCTACAGTGCGTTTCAGGCGATTGACGCGGACAGCTCACCCATCCGCTACCGTGCCTGTTTCGAAACGGATCTGACGCTTGCGCAGATTGAGGAAAACTATGTCACGGTCGAGAATGCAGAGCCGCTGACCGCGCCCGGATGGTTCGATTGCTTTGACGCCGTGGCGGTGGCAGATGCCCTGAAATCAGGTGAGGCCAAAGCCTTTCTGGGCGCAAAAAACATCCACTTTGGCGTTGACCGAATTGTTGCCGTTACAAATGGCGGCAAAGGCTATGTCTGGCACGCGCTGAACAATTGCGGCGAAAAGGCCTATGACGGCACCGTGATTGGCGAAGAATGCCCGGACCGACCACAGAATTGAGGATATGATGACCGCCGAGACCCTGCAGATACCTGATTTCCTGACCGCTACGTTGGGCTTTGCGGTGTATCTTTTGGGGGTCGAGATCAATGCGCGCGTCGCCGCACTACGCCAGTTTAACATTCCCGAACCTGTCACGGGTGGCCTGCTGGCCTCACTGGTCGTGCTGATATTGTATCTGGCCTTCGATCTTGAGCTGTCCTTTGACCTTGCCACACGGGATTTTCTATTGGTGGTGTTCTTTGCGGGCATCGGGTTAAACGCGCGAATCTCTGACCTGATATCAGGCGGCAAGCCTCTGTTTTTACTTTTGATCCTGACTTTGGCGACGATAGTCGCGCAAAACGGGATCGGGGCAATTGGGGCGTCTATGTTCGGGTATCCGGCGCAGGCTGGGGTTCTGTTCGGCTCGGCTTCTCTGATCGGCGGGCACGGAACTGCGATTGCCTGGGCCCCCGAGGTTGCCGAGGCCACCGGCCTGGACGGCGCGACTGAGCTAGGCGTTGCCGTCGCAACACTTGGGCTTGTTCTGGCTGCTTTGGTTGGTGGACCGATAGCGCGGCTTCTGGTCGAAGGGCGCAACCTCAGCCCTGCACGCCCCGACGAGGATCACACAGTGGGGCTTCCCACTGACGGCGATGACGTGTCCAGCAAAATCGATCATCTGTCGATCATGCGCGTTCTCCTGTTCCTCAACCTGGCGATCATTGCGGGGTATTCGCTGGGCGAGGCGATCAGCGCTGCCGGTTTGAAGCTGCCGCTGTTCGTGCCTTGTCTCATCATGGGCATCGTCATCGCGAACCTGCGCGCATGGCTTGCACCCAGCCGCCCACCAATTGAACGCACCCCCTCGCTGGCGTTGATTTCGGAATTCTCGCTGGGTGCGTTTTTGGCCATGTCATTAATGAGCCTGCAGCTTTGGACCATCGCGGAACTCGGCCTTGCCATTGTGGTCATCATGTCGGCCCAGACCTTGTTCGCAGTGGCATTTGTGATCTGGGTTCTGTTTCCTGTCATGGGCAGCAATTACCGGGCCGCCGTTCTGGCCGCCGGTTTCGGAGGCTTCGCCCTAGGCGCCACCCCGACCGCTATTGCAAATATGACCGCTGTCACCAAACGATATGGCCCATCGCCTATTGCTTTTATCGTATTGCCCCTTGTATCCGCATTCTTTGTGGATATCGCTAATGCCATCGTCATTCAGACGATCGTCAATTTCTAAGGACCGAATATGCCCGACCTGCTGATCGAATTGTTTTCCGAGGAAATCCCCGCGCGCATGCAGACTCGTGCCGGCGAAGACCTGAAAAAGCGGATCACCGATGGTTTGGTCGAGGCTGGTTTGACCTACGCATCTGCTGCTACGCTGACAACGCCGCGCCGCCTGACGCTGGCGGTCGAAGGGTTGCTTTCGGAAAGCCCCATGATCCGCGAGGAACGCAAGGGTCCGAAAGTCGGCGCGCCGGACAAAGCCATCGAAGGTTTCCTGCGGGGCGCAGGTCTGACCCGCGATCAACTGGAAGAGCGTGAAACACCCAAAGGCGCGGTTTATTTCGCCACCGTCGAAAAACCGGGCCGTCCCGCTGCCGAGATCATCGCCGAGGTACTCGAGGCGACGATCCGCAACTTCCCCTGGCCGAAATCCATGCGATGGGGCAATGGCGGTCTGCGCTGGGTGCGTCCGTTGCACTCGATCCTGTGTATTCTGACCGATGAGGCTGGCGCGCAGGTCGTGCCGATGGAGATCGAAGGCATCAAGTCCGGCGATACCACGGAGGGTCATCGTTTCATGGCGCCGGGTCGGTTCGCCGTGTCGTCCTTTGAGGATTACGCCGCCAAGCTGAAACGCGCATTCGTTGTGCTGTCGCCTGCAGAACGCGCTGAGCATATTTGGAACGACGCCCAGAACCTTGCTTTTGCGGCGGGTCTGGAAGTAGTCGATGACAAGGGCCTGCTGGCCGAGGTCGCGGGTCTGGTCGAATGGCCAGTTGTCCTAATGGGGCGGATCGACGACGAGTTTCTGGAACTGCCTCCCGAGGTTCTGCAGACCTCGATGAAAGAGCATCAGAAGTTCTTTTCCGTGAAGAACCCCAAAACGGGCCGGATTGAGCGGTTCATCACTGTTGCGAACCGTGAAACCACCGACAACGGCGCGACCATTTTGGCAGGGAACCAAAAGGTGCTGTCGGCCCGTTTGGCCGATGCCAAGTTCTTCTGGGAGAATGACCTCCGCGTTGCCAAATCGGACATCGCCCAATGGACCCGCGCGCTGGAGAATGTGACCTTCCACAACAAGCTGGGAACTCAAGTCGAGCGGATCGACCGCATCGCGGCGCTTGCCCGCGAATTGGCCCCGGTGACGGGCGCGGATGCCGATCAGGCCGAGAAAGCCGCTCGTCTGGCCAAGGCCGATTTAAGCTCCGAGATGGTCTATGAATTCCCGGAACTTCAAGGGCTTATGGGTCGTTATTACGTCGAAGCCGCCGGCGAGGACGCCGCCGTGGCCGCCGTGGCGCAGGAACATTACTCGCCGTTGGGGCCGTCGGATGATGTGCCCACCGCGCCGTTGTCAGTAACTGTGGCGTTGGCCGACAAGTTGGACACGCTGACCGGGTTCTGGGCGATTGAGGAAAAGCCCACGGGATCGAAAGACCCGTTTGCCCTACGCCGCGCGGCGTTGGGCGTGACGCGATTGATACTCGAAAACGATTTGCGTCTAAGATTGGATCGGTTCTTTGATAGCCAGTTGGTTCGGGCAGAGGGTGCCATCAATGACGCGTTGCCGAAATCAGATGTCGAGGACCTGCTGGAAGAAATCGCGGATCACGGCGTCTTCGGTGCAGCCTTCAAAGCGGTCAAAGACAATCTCGGCGACAAGCCGACCGCTGAATTTCTGGGGTTGGAGAAGAAAGTCCCGGACGCGTCCGACGATCTCCTCTCCTTCTTCCACGACCGACTCAAAACCTTCCTCCGCGACGAGGGCATTCGCCACGACATCATCGACGCCTGCATCGCGATGGACGGCAATGATGACCTCAACCTGCTGGTCAAGCGCGCCCGCGCGCTGAATGCCGTGATCGCGACCGAGGATGGCGAAAACCTCGTGCAGGGGTTCAAGCGCGCCAACAATATTCTGACCCAGGCCGAGGAAAAGGACGGGGTCGAGTATTCCTATGGCGCTGATATCAAATTTGCGGAGACTGACAGTGAAAAGGCTCTGTTCGGCGCGTTAGAAGCTGCACAGGCCAAGATCGACCCGGCGCTGAAAGCCGAGGATTTCCCAAGTGCGATGTCGGCCATGGCCGACCTGCGCGGCCCGGTGGATGCGTTTTTCGAGGATGTTCAGGTCAATACCGACAATGACATCCTGCGCCGTAACCGCCTGAACCTGCTAAGCCAGATCCGTCAGGTCTGCTCCAGTGTTGCTGATCTGAGCCGCATCGAAGGCTGATCCAGAACGCCCTTGCGCCGTTGGTGCAGGGGCTTATGCTGCGGTGAAATCAAAAGGTGCCGCAGTGCAGAATAATCCGCATACTACGCTTATCACGTCCGAAGCGCCCGTTGCCGCCAACACGCATGGCGGAAGGGCGAAATGTCTGCAACGTCTGGTTCGTCTGGAGCTGCCGGTTCCACGAACGGTCGCGTTGTCATTTGATGCGGTGCATCAGATATCGGACGGGCAGGTGCCGGATTTAGCTGCTGTTCTTGAGCAGTTTGAACAGACCGCGCTGCTGTGTGTCCGGCCTAGTTCCGAAGATCCCGATTGGGGCGGCCCGGGTGCCATCCTGAACATCGGCATGAATGACGCGCGCTATGTCGATCTGTCGGATTCGATGGGGGTCGAGGCCGCGGCTGCGTTGTATCTACGCTTTGTCCAAAGCTACGCGGTTCATGTTGCGCGGCTGGACCCGGATGTGTTTGACGAGATTGACGCCGATGGCCGTGAGGGGCTGCAGGAATCTCTGCGGGCTTACGAAGACGAGACGGACGAAGCCTTTCCACAGGATCGCGGAGAGCAGCTGATTGCCGTGCTGCGTTCGATGGCACGCGCATGGGAGGGCACCTCGGCGCGATTGTTGCGTCAGGCAAAGGGGGCGCCGGCGGACGCGGGTCTGGGTTTGGTGATCCAAGAGATGATCCCCGGCGTTGGGCAGGGCGAGTGCGGATCGGGTGTGCTGCAACTAATTGATCCGACCACTGGATTGCCTCAGATCACCGGTCGGTATCTGAGCCAAAGTCAGGGGCGGGATGCGCTGGGGGAAGGCGTCGCGGCGCTGTACCTGGAAAAGGATCCGCGCGGAAAGTCCCTGGAGGAGGTCGCGCCCAAGGCATTTGCGGACCTCAAAACGCATGCGGCGCTGATGCGGGTCAAGCTGCGCGAGGAAATGCAGGTCGAGTTCGTGATTGAAAACGGCCACGTTCACATTTTGGATGGTGTCCGGGTTCAACGCAGCGCACGCGCGGCGATGCGGATCGCTGTGCGCCTGGCCGAAGACGGGATCATTCCTCCGCAAGAGGCTGTAATGCGGGTTGATCCACATTCCCTGAACGAGCTGTTGCACCGGCAGGTTCACCCTGATGCGGAACGCGACACCCTGACCACCGGAATTGCCGCCAGTCCGGGTGCTGCGACCGGCAAAATCGTTTTCACCTCGGCCGAGGCTCAGGCAAGCGCCGCGCGGGGAGAGCCGTGCATTTTGGTGCGCCGTGAAACCTCCCCGGAAGATGTGCGCGGTATGCATGCCGCCGTGGCGGTCCTGACGGAAAAGGGCGGCATGACCAGCCACGCGGCCGTGATTGGCCGGGGTTTGGGCCTGCCGTGCATCGTCGGCGCGTCCGAGATGCGGTTTCAGACAAAGAAAAAACAGCTGATGGCTCCCGACGGGCGGGTTTTCAAAACAGGCGACACATTGACCATCGACGGCAGCTCGGGTCAGGTGTTGGCGGGGAGGCCGACGATGCTCGAGGCCGCGCTGGATGATTGTTTTCAGACCCTGATGGGGTGGGCGGACGCAGAACGGGACATTGCAATTCGCGCCAACGCGGACACACCCGCAGACGCACAAACAGCGCGGAACTTCATGGCGCAAGGGATCGGGTTGTGTCGGACCGAGCACATGTTCTTTGACCCCGGTCGTCTGATCGTAATGCGCGAAATGATCTTTGCGCAGACCTCATCCGGTCGCGAAGCGGTGTTGGAACGCTTGTTGCCGATGCAGCGCGATGACTTCGCGCAGCTTTTCCGGATCATGGAGGGACAGCCTGTCTGTATCCGTCTGTTCGATCCACCGTTGCACGAGTTTCTTCCAACCACGCGCACCGGCCAACGCGAACTTGCCGAAGCGCTGGACCTGCCAGTCTCAGATGTCGAACGCAGGGTCGACGCCATGACCGAATATAACCCGATGCTGGGCCTGCGCGGCGTACGTCTGGGTGTGACGGTTCCCGAAATCTACGACATGCAGGCGCGTGCGATTTTCGAGGCGACGCTTGAAGCCAGCAAAGACGGCGCACCGGTGGTGCCCGAGGTGATGATCCCGCTGGTATCCGCCAAGCGCGAGGTCGAACTGGTCAAGGCGCGCATCGATTCTGTGGCAGCAGCCGTCGCCGGTGAACGCGGGCAGGAATTTGAGTATCGGCTAGGCGTGATGGTCGAAACCCCTCGTGCCTGTTTACGGGCAGCCGAGATCGCGCCGCAAACCGCGTTTTTAAGTTTCGGAACCAACGACCTGACGCAGATGACCTATGGCCTGTCCCGCGATGACGCTGGTCGGTTCATGTCGGCCTACGTCCGGCAGGGTGTCTTTGTCGAAGATCCGTTTCATGTGTTGGATGCGGACGGAGTTGGCGAATTGCTTAAGCTGGGGGCTGAACGCGGCAGGCAAGCACAGCCAGAAGTGACATTGTCAGTCTGCGGTGAACATGGCGGAAACCCCGAATCAATCGCCATTTGCCGGGAATTGGGCTTTGACTATGTGTCCTGTTCGCCCTTCCGGGTGCCCGTCGCTCGGCTGGCTGCCGCTCAACTGGCGATTTCGTCCAGACTTGGGGGTTGACAGAAGGGCGGCACTCTAGAATTAGTAGGTAACAGAAAGCGCCGTCGTCAAATATTGTTGACGAAACGGCGATTTTCCACTTGCTTTTCCGTCAGAACTGGACGTCGCCGTTTGAATTCGGTAAGAGCCTCATCGCGCCCGCCGGGGGAGGGTCTGGCGCTGAATGTGCCTGTGCGAGGTTATCTGATGCTACGATACATATTGGCTGTTGCCACATTGGCAGCAACCGTGCTGCCGAGTGTTTCCATCGCCGAGAGGGAAGCCACCGAATCTGCCAAACGCGAACTTGTGACCCGAAGCGAATTGCCCGGGCAAAAGTTCCGCGATTATTTGGGCCTGTTCAAGCCGCGTAAATCGCCTGTGCTTGAAAAAGTATCCTATTCAAAGAATTGGCTAGACCAATTGCCAACCGCCACTGGGGACGAGAACTTCAAATGTCTGGCCGAGGCGCTGTACTTTGAAGCGCGCGGCGAAAGCGTTCGCGGTCAGTTCGCCGTGGCCGAGGTGATCCTGAATCGGGTCAAAAGTAGCCGCTTTCCAAGTTCGCTGTGCGGGGTGATCAAGCAGGGAACCGGTAAGAAGTACCAATGCCAGTTCACCTACACCTGCGATGGTCAGAAAGAAGTTATCCGCGAGAAAAGAGCCTATGAGCGTGTGTCCAAGGTTGCCCGCGCGGCAATCGACGGCGTTGGCGTCGGGCTGACCGAAGGGGCGACCCACTACCACACCAAAGCGGTGCGCCCGTCATGGTCACGTGTCTACAAAGAAACGGCCCGGATCGGCGTTCACATTTTCTACCGCCACAACTATCGGACCGCGAGCAACTGATTGACGCACCCGCGCTGGAACCTTGATTGCGCGGGGCGTTTTCTGCCTTATGTAGCGGGCCAGGAGGTCCGCCATGATGTTATCCCGCAGACGGTTTCTGCAAACTTCGACCGCGCTTGCTCTGCTGCCAAAGGTAGCACATGCGGTCAGCTCTGATCTGGTCGCGCAAGAAGCGGTGCAACAGATTGCGCCTGACGGATATCCAGCTACGCCGGTTTGGACCTATGGCGGCCGCGTTCCCGGAGTCGACATCCGATTGCCTCAGGGCGGGCGCGTCAGTCGCAAGCTGATAAACAACCTGTCTCAACCGACGGCAGTGCATTGGCACGGAATTCGGATCGACAACGCAATGGATGGCGTGCCCGGGTTGACGCAGGACGCGGTCGAGATGGGCCAATCCTTCGACTATGACTTTGTTGCACCCGATGCGGGAACCTATTGGTATCACTCGCATAACCGGTCTACCGAACAGGTTGCCCGAGGTCTCTATGGACCCCTGATCGTTGAAGAATCTAACCCGCCGGATGTTGATCAGGATCTGACGCTGATGCTGGATGATTGGCGGCTGGACCCTGAAACCGCGCATATCGTGGACGATTTTGACAATGGACACGACCTTAGCCATGCAGGGCGGCTGGGTAATCTGGTGTCCGTCAACGGCAGCTTTGATCCGGCTTACCCTGTTGGATCGGGGGAACGATTGCGATTGCGTCTGATCAATGCATCGAACGCTCGGATATTTGATTTGGCGTTGGACGGGCTGGCGGGTTGGATCGTGGCACTGGATGGCATGCCGCTGGCAGTTCCATTGCCTGTAGAGGACAGCTTTCCACTTGCGCCCGCACAACGGGCGGACCTTGTCGTGGATGTGACGTCCGCGTCCGGGGATGTCGCGGGTCTTGCCAGTATCGAGCGGGATGGCGGCTATGGCTTGGTACGCTTTCAAGTTTCCGAAGCGTCCACATCGCAAAGGCAGGGTATTGAACCATTGCCTGCGAACAATATGCCTGAATTTCAGTATGATCAGGCACCGCTGCATCGTATGTCCCTGCAGGGCGGTGCGATGCGATGGCTGGAAGGGGCCAAGCTTGGCGATCAGGACCTGACAGGCCGTGAGCTGGCTCAACTGGGCCGGTTCTGGGCGTTGAACGGATACGCGGAACGACCCAAGGATCCGTTTCTGGATGCGCGTCTGGATCAGTTGCACCGGATCGAGTTTGTGAACGAAACTGTCTTTCCACATGCGATGCATCTGCATGGTCACCACTTCCGGCTCGTCCTGCCGGATGGCAGTTTGGGGCCCTGGCGCGACACCGTGCTGGTGGACCGGGGCCAGACCCGTCAGATCGCGTTGGTCGCGGACAATCCGGGAGACTGGCTGCTGCATTGCCATATGCTGGGACACGCTGCTTCGGGTATGATGAGCTGGTTCCGCGTAACCTGACGCCGCATTCGATGGCTGGAAAGACGCATGTTGCGGTGTTATACGCCCGCGCATCGTTTATTTTGGGCAAACACGTCCACAAAGCCCGAAAAGGTCCGCCTGTATGAGCTCTGAAATCCGTCTTGCCTTTGCGCACCCGTCCGAGCGGTCCGAAGCGACCGCTGCCCGGGGGCCGTTGGATCGTATTTCTCTGCGTGATCATATCGTCGAGGTTGAAATCGGCGCGTTTCAGGCCGAGCGTGGAACGACCCAGCGGATTTGCTTTAACATCGTGGTCGAGGTTCGCCCCTTGAGTGATCCCATCGACGATGACGTGGATCGCATCCTGTCTTATGACCGGGTGACTGAGGCGATCGCGTATGAGCTTGCGGCGGAACGTCTTAACCTGCTTGAGACTTTGGCAGACCGGGTGGCTGAGCGAATTTTACTTGAACCGCAGGCCGTAAGAGCTTTTGTCAGAATAGAAAAACTGGATCGTGGTCCTGGCGCTTTGGGTGTCGAGATCGTGCGCGGGAAAGACAAGGCTCACCACGACGTCGTCGAGGAAGAGCGTCCGCATCCCCGACTGGCTTTCCTGTCGAATGAGGCCATTGCTTCGTCCAATCTGACCGGGTGGATCGATCAGCTGGAAAATCGTGAACGCCCGTTGATCCTATGTGTCGGCGCGGCGGATATGCCTGTTTCACAGACTGGCCACGCGATGACACAACGCCGAATTGATCTGTTGGCGATTGAACAGAATGCCTGGGTTTTAGCTGCCCGCGATCACCGCTGTGTCGTCGTTTCAACGCGGACTGAGCTGGATTGGGCCATGAAAAATGGTCAGATTTGCGTCTGGGCGCCCTCGAAAATTGTGCTGGATGCTGTTGACGGCCAATCGGCGGCACCTTCGGATGCGGTCGCGCTGGCGGCATGGTTTGCTGCCACTTTTGAGGCGAGTGAGATGATGGTGATCGGCGGCGCGCTGCCCGACGCCCCTGAAACCCCTTTGCGTGCGATCTCGGTGGATCAGGCACAACTGTGACCGCTTATTTTCGACCTCTGGTTCAGCATGGTCCGAACCGTCCGCCGGGTTCAGTGCCGCTAGCTGACCAGCCGCTGTGGTTTACCCATGTCGAACGGTTAAGCCGTGAAGAGCCCCCAAGGGTCATTGCTGTGCAGGATGTGCCAGACGATGCGCTGGACCGTCTGACGCGTCCGCGTACCGATGTTGCGGGCCTTGCCATGGATCGCCCGCACATTATGGGCATTCTGAATGCAACGCCGGACAGTTTCTCGGATGGCGGTGTGCACAATTCGGTCAGCGCGGCCCAATCTGCGGCTGAACAGATGGTTTCACAAGATGCAACCATTCTGGATATTGGCGGCGAATCGACCCGACCCGGAGCAACCTTCGTGCCCGAAGATGAAGAGATCGCCCGGACCCGCCCCCTGATCGGAGCCATCAAATCCCGTACTGATGCGTTAATATCCATTGATACGCGCAAATCCGCCGTCGCCAAAGCAGCGTGGGAGGCCGGAGCAGGGCTGATCAACGACGTAACCGGCTTTACCTTTGATCCGCAGCTGGCACCGTTTTGCGCACAAGTTGGCGCTCCGGTCTGTGTGATGCACATGCAGGGCGATCCGGGCACGATGCAAGACAACCCGACCTATGACGACGTTCTGCTGGACGTCTACGATTTCCTTGAAGGTCAGGTGGATCGTCTCGAAAACCTCGGATTGGATCGGGATCAGATCATCGTTGATCCGGGCATAGGGTTTGGCAAGACCGAGGCACATAACCTGGCCTTGCTGCAGGGGATCAGCCTGTTTCATGGTTTAGGTTGTCCGATCCTGTTGGGCGTGTCCCGAAAAGGTATTATTGGACAAATTGGCAAAGAGCCGCGCAAGGACGCCCGCGCGCCTGGATCAATCGCCGTCGGGCTGGCTGGATTGTCACAAGGCGTTCAAATTCTGCGCGTGCACGATGTTGCAGAAACCGCTCAGGCCTTGCGCCTTTGGGCCGCCGTCCGGTAAGCCGGAGGCAGGCAAGAAATGACGGAGTGACATTATGCGCAAGCTGTTCGGAACCGATGGGGTGCGGGGCACCGCCAATACCCATCCAATCACGGCCGAAATGGCATTGCGCATCGGGGCCGCCGCTGGCCGTTACTTCCGTCGCGATCAATCCGACGTCCACCGTGTTGTGATCGGTAAGGATACGCGCCTGTCCGGCTATATGGTGGAAAACGCCCTGACGGCCGGATTGACCTCGACCGGGATGAACGTGTTGCTGCTTGGGCCGGTTCCGACGCCCGCTGTCGGTCTGATGACACGGTCGATGCGCGCGGATCTTGGGGTGATGATCTCGGCCAGCCATAACCCGGCCGAGGACAACGGTATCAAGTTCTTTGGTCCTGACGGATACAAGCTGTCTGATCAGGCGGAACTCGAGATTGAAAGGCTGATCGAAGAAGGTGTCAAACCTGCGCAGGCAAGGAATATCGGCCGTGCCAGACGGGTGGATGATGCGCGGTTCCGATACGGTGAGCGCGTCAAATCTTCGCTGTCGCGTGACTTGCGTTTGGACGGGCTAAAAGTTGTAGTCGATTGCGCCAATGGGGCCGCGCACCGCACGGCGCCCGAGGTTTTGTGGGAATTGGGTGCCGAGGTGATCCCGGTCGGCATTACGCCGAATGGTAAGAATATCAACCTCAATTGTGGCTCCACCAAACCGCAGATGGCTGCCGAAACCGTCGTGGCCCATGGTGCAGATGTCGGGATTTGTCTGGACGGTGACGCCGATCGCGTCGTTATGATCGATGAGAATGGCCAAGTCGCGGATGGCGATCAGTTGATGGCGCTTTTGGCGACCAGTTGGGCCGAGGCAGACCGCCTGAAAGGCGGTGCGTTGGTTGCAACGGTGATGTCGAACCTAGGTCTGGAACGTCATCTTGAAAACCATGGTCTGCGTCTGGAGCGCACCGGCGTCGGGGACCGCTATGTCGTTGAACGTATGCGCGAAGGCGGGTTCAATCTGGGCGGCGAACAATCAGGCCACATCGTCATGAGCGATTACGCGACCACAGGTGACGGCCTGATGGCGGGCCTCCATTTCCTGGCGGAGATGGTGCATACGGGTCGCAAAGCATCGGAATTGTCGGTGCAGTTCGAAACCGTACCGCAAATGCTGAAGAACGTGCGCTACGGCGAAGGACAAGCCCCGCTTGAGGCCGCCAGCGTGCAGGCTGCAATTTCTGACGCCGAGGCGCGGCTGAACGGGCAGGGGCGATTGCTGATCCGCAAGTCGGGTACGGAACCTCTGATCCGCGTCATGGCGGAATGTGAAGATGACGCGCTGTTGACCCAGGTTGTCGACGGCATCGTTGCCGAGGTCGAGGCCGTCACAGGCTAGCGCCCGGTTAGCATCTTTCGCAGGCTGAACCACTGACTGATGGCCAGCCCGGTCAGGATCATAGCCAGCGCCACGAAAAAGCGCAGCGGCAACGCCTCGGACAGCACCCATGCGCCGAACACCATCGACCAGATTGGCACTTGGTAGTTAACGAGTGTCATGAACACCGACCCGGCGCTGCGAATGACGGAAACCCGCAGCAATGTGGCAAATGCCGTAGGGACCAACCCCAAAACGATGATGGCAATGCTTGGGCGGGTACCTTCCCATGTGGGGACGCCTTCGGTCACGAACATGATTGGCAGCAGGATTACTGCGCCGACCAGCAGGGTCAGGGCGGCCAGTACCACCGGATCAATGGGCGGACATTGACGGGTGAAGATCGACGCGCAGGAATAGCATAAAGCGGCCCCGATGCAGGCCAGTTGCGCCAAAGGTTCCGACCCGTGGCCGAGTTGCGCCAAGCCGGGGCCGATCAGCACCAACGCACCGCAGAATCCAAGGGTCACGCCCACCAGTTTTCTCAGGTTCAGGGGCTCGTCCGAAAAGAAATGCGCCAGCGGCAGCACCATCAGAGGGATTGCGGCCATGGACAGACCCGCGAAGGCGGACGGTACGTATTGCTGCCCCCAGCTTAGCAGAACAAAGGGCAGGGCAGACGACAAGATACCGATCACAATGACCGAGGTCCAAAGGGCGGCAGATCCGGAAGGTAGCTTGCGGTTTGTGACCGCCATCAACGCCAGCAACGTCACGGCACCCAACGTCGTGCGCGCGGTGGCGACGGTGATAGGTCCGTACCCTTCCAGTGCCATGGCAACGACCATGAACGTCCCGCCCCAAATCAGGCCGAGGGTGATAACGCCGCTCCAATCGCGGGATGTAGGGTGCTGGACCATCTGCGTCTCGGCTTAGGGCTTGGACAAAAAAGGGCGGCCTAATGGGCCGCCCCTTCGCATTCGCTTGGCAGGATCAGTTCTTTTCCTGATCGACCAGCTTGCCGGCTGAAATCCACGGCATCATGTCGCGCAGTTTCTTACCAACCTGCTCGATCTGATGCTCATCGTTGTGACGGCGTGCTGCTTTGATGGTCGGCTGACCAACAGCGTTTTCCAGCATGAAGTCACGCACAAATTTGCCGGTTTGGATGTCCGACAGCGTCTCTTTCATCGCTTTCTTGGTCTGCTCATAAGGCAGGATCCGTGGACCGGTGACGTACTGGCCGTACTCGGCAGTGTTCGAGATCGAATAATCCATGTTCGCGATGCCGCCTTCATAGATCAGGTCAACGATCAGCTTGGTTTCGTGCAGGCATTCGAAATAGGCCATTTCAGGCGCATAACCTGCCTCAACCAGAGTTTCGAAACCACAACGGATCAGTTCGACGATGCCGCCGCACAGAACGGCTTGTTCGCCGAACAGGTCGGTTTCGCATTCTTCACGGAAGTTGGTCTCGATGATGCCCGAGCGACCGCCACCAATTGCCGAGCAATAGGACAGGCCGATTTCCAGCGCTTTGCCGGTCGCGTCGTTGTTCACGGCAACCAGGCAAGGCACGCCGCCGCCCTTGACGTATTCGCCGCGCACGGTGTGGCCGGGGCCTTTGGGAGCCATCATGATGACGTCGATGCCTTCTTTCGGCTCAATCAGACCAAAGTGGACATTCAGGCCATGGGCAAAAGCAATGGCCGAGCCGGGCTTGATGTTGTCATGCACGTATTTCTTGTAGGTCTCGGCCTGCAGTTCGTCGGGCATGGTGAACATGATGACGTCGCACCAGGCTGCCGCTTCGGCGATGCCCATGACTTCCAGGCCTTCGGCTTCAGCTTTCTTGGCCGATGCGGAGCCTTCGCGCAGAGCGACGACAAGGTTCTTCGCGCCCGAGTCGCGCAGGTTCAGTGCGTGGGCGTGGCCTTGCGAGCCGTAGCCCAGGATCGCCACTTTCTTGTCTTTGATCAGGTTGATGTCGCAATCGCGATCGTAATAGACGCGCATGTCGCCGGTCCTTTCTGGTTAGATTGCCGAGGGTTTTACCTGCCGGATGTTGTATTGGCGATAGGGTTGCACTTGAGTATTTGTGAAAAAGATGAAGAATAATTCGTGTAACACCAGAAATGCAAAAAAATCATGCTTGATGACATAGACCGCCGAATCCTGCGCCACTTTCAGGCCGATCCCAGCCTGACTGCTGCGGAACTGGCCGAGCGTTGCCGTATCAGCCAGGGTGTCTGCTGGCGCCGGGTCGAAAAGATGCAGGCAACCGGAATAATCCAGGGGCAGGAGGCCGTGATCGATTGGGCGGCGCTTGGGTATGCGGTCGAGGTTTCGCTGCGCGTAACGCTGGACAAGACGCAATCGCGCGCGTTTGACGAATTTACTGCCGCCGCCCGGCAAGTGCCCGAGGTGATCGAATTGCAAACATTTCTGGGCAGGGTAGATGTGCGGCTGTCGGTGATTGCCAGGGACATGTCACACTACCAACAACTCTACCGTGACCGCATTCTGACCCTGCCGCATATCGCGGATATTGAGGCCTTGATGCATATCGCGAGGGTCAAGAGCGAAGAGGTCTTGCCGGTATGACCGAATTGGATGAGCTGGACCGAAAAATACTGTGTGCGTTGGCTCAGGACGCCTCCCAGAGCGCCGGGGCGTTGGGGCGTAAGCTGGGTCTGTCACAACCGGCGACATGGCGCCGCATCCGCCGGCTGGAAACCTCGGGCGTTATCAAAGGTCGCCGGCTGCGCCTGAATGCCGAGGCGTTGGGATTTGGCGTGACGGTATTCCTTGGCGTGAAACTGGCGCGCAAGGGTCAGGTCAGTCTGGAGGATTTTGAGCGCGCCGTCAGTGCTATTCCAGAAGTTCAGACCGTCGAGCATGTGCTGGGTTTGTACGATTATCGCCTGCGGGTGGTTGCCCGCGACCTGTCGGATTTTGAGCGGGTCCTGCGCCGTCGGATCATGACCTTGCCCGGCGCAGGAGATGTCGAAGCCAACGTCCTGCTAAGCGAGGAACGTTTGCCGGGACCGATCGGATAAGCCCGCTCAGTACCGCGTGCGGATGCAATATCCCGGATGGTGCGTTATCCGGGCAAATGCCATCGGATTTCCGTTCTTCCAGGTCGTGCGCTCTAGCTGGATCATCGACGTTCCGGGGGTTGTTCCCATGAATTCCGCCAATCGTCCGTCCGCGGAGATCGCGCAAAAGGAGACTTCAGCCTCGGTAAACGGAGAGGCGTTCAGTAGCCATTCATGTGGGCCGTGGTTGCTCAGATCGGCATGTTCGATTTCGGGCACCGCATCTATGTTGATCCAGCGTTCTTCCAATTGGAAGGGACGGTTATCTGCATAGTGCATACAGATGACATGCAGGACGCGAATGTCCGCCGATACACCGATCTGCGAGGCGAGCCAACCGGGGCTTGCGACCACGTTGCGTTCAACCAGCGAGTACCGATAGGTTGCATTTTGGCTTTCAACCGTTTGACGAGCCAAAGAAAATTCCAGCTTGGCATGTTTGCTGGGTTCCTTTTTGACCCGGGTCCCGCTTTTGCGTTTGCGCTCGACAAAGCCCTGATCGGACAGTTCGCGCAGGGCACGGTTCACTGTCGCGCGTGCGCAATTGAATTCCTCGGCAAGTTGCGTTTCGGTTGGCAGAAGCGATCCCTGCGGCCAAATGCGGCTTTCAATCCGCCGTTTGACTTCGTCCCTAACAACTTGAAAACTGATCCGCTTATGCGCATTCACCTGTCGAAATACCTTTCTTCTGTAAAGTGAGTGCATCTGGTCAGAAACACGTCAGAGTGTAAAGGGCAGCTGACACTAATTGGCGTCATTTCTTGCCAGATTCGACTAACAAAATATCATTTGAGTGTTTTGTTTTTAGTTCCCTTAGGTCAGATATTCGGGTTCAGTACGGGTCTGGGCAAATTAACCCGGGTCGCGAGGCCGCTGACGACAATTTGAAAGGACAAACCATGCCAGCGCTATTGGACACCGTCGATCCCTCTGGGCTCGAAGAGTTCTCGGTCGTGTTTACGGATAGGTCTCTGAACCATATGTCGGTTCAGTTTCAGCAGGTGATGCGGGACATATCGGGCTTGCTGAAGGATGTATATAATGCGGATGGTGTGGCGATTATCCCTGGTGGTGGCACCTATGGGATGGAGGCCGTGGCCCGGCAATTTGCGCGCAACGCCAATGTATTGGTCGTTCGGAATGGGTGGTTTTCCTACCGCTGGAGCCAGATCATCGAATCCGGTGATCTGACGGCGTCAGCGACGGTTCTCAAAGCCCGTGAAACCGGCAATTCCAGCCCGTCGCCCTTTGCCCCCGCACCGATTGACGAGGTTGTTTCAACAATCCGTGAACAGCGTCCGGACGTTGTATTTGCCCCACATGTGGAGACCTCGGCCGGTGTCATTCTGCCTGATGACTACGTAACAGCCATGGCCGCCGCGGCGCATGAGGTGGGGGCGTTAATGGTGCTGGACTGCATCGCATCGGGTTGTGCCTGGGTCGATATGAAGGCCACCGGTGTGGACGTCCTGATCTCGGCGCCCCAGAAAGGGTGGAGTGCATCGCCCTGCGCTGGCCTTGTCATGCTATCTGAGCGTGCCGAAGCGCGTTTGGAGGAGACGACGTCCGACAGTTTTGCCGTTGATCTGAAAAAATGGCGACAGATCATGCAAGCCTATGAAAATGGTGGGCATGCGTATCACGCGACCATGCCAACGGATGCGTTGAAGGCGTTTCGCGATACGATGGTCGAGACCCGCGATTATGGGTTCGACAAGCTGCGGGACGCCCAATGGGCGTTGGGCGATGGAGTGCGGGCGATGCTGCGGGACAAGGGCATCGTCTCGGTAGCAGCGGACGGATTTGGCGCGCCGGGTGTCGTGGTCAGCTATACCTCGGACCCGGATATTCAGAATGGTAAGAAGTTTGCGACGTTGGGCATGCAGATCGCAGCAGGTGTGCCGCTGCAATGTGATGAGCCTGAAGGGTTCAGCACCTTCCGCCTTGGTCTGTTTGGTCTGGACAAACTGTACGACGTCGACGGCACCATCGGGCGGCTCAAGCGCGTGCTGGATCAGGTTCTGTGAAACCATTCGGGCCTTAGCGTACGCCGAGGCCCATTTGCATCAAGGTCTTGCGAACAGCCGGTAGAGAATAGAGCGCATTTAGCCCCATTGCCCGGACGTCCCTTAACGGCCGCGCCTCGATCATCGAGGCGCGGTTCAACAGGTCGATGCCTTTGACCCGCATCTCGATTTCGGTGTGGCGAGCCTTGTGATAGGCCTCGAGCATCTGCGCATCGCCCAGACCTTCAGGACGGGCCTGCGCCAGTTCCAGCAGACTGCTCAGATCGCCCAGCGACATGTTCAATCCCTGGGCTCCAATTGGCGGCACCACATGGGCGGCCTCGGCCATCAGCGCGACTCGCTCGCCAGCCAGACGTTCTGCTGACTGGCTGATGATCGGCCAGATGGTCCGGCGCGAGGCCAGTTTTAACGGTCCGAACAACCCACAGGACCGTTCGGTCATCAGCGCCTCAAACGCCTCGGACTCGGTGTTGAGCAACTCAACCGCGCGGGGTCCGCGCTCCATCCACACAATCGCCGAAGACGGTTGCCCCTGCCAATCGGGCAGGGGGACCAGGGTGAACGGCCCGCCCGAGCGGTGAATCTCGGTCGAAACATTGTCGTGCGGGATGGGATGTGTGACTGCAAAGGCCAATGCTTTCTGGCCATAGCGCGTGGAATGGACGTTGATCCCAGCCGCCTCGCGCATGGGAGAGTTGCGCCCGTCAGCGGCGACCACCAGTTTGCAACGAATGCGGCTGCCGTCACTCAGGCCGACACGCGCTTCGGCAGTGCGGGTGAACAGACTGACAGTGCCAGTACCGGGGCGGAAATCGACGTTGGGCAGTTCGGCCAGTCGTGCCACCATCTCGCGTCGCAACAGCCAGTTGGGCAGGTTCCAGCCGAAGGGCAGATCCGAAATATCTGCGGCGTTGAAATCGCGTACCACGCGGGGTTCAGGAACATCTCCACCTGCGTCCACAATCCGCATGATCTGCAAGGGGGCCGCGTGTGCGTCCAGCCGTTGCCACAACCCACATTGCTCTAACAAGCCGTGCGCCGGTTGCAAAAAGGCGGTGGTCCGCAAATCAGAGCCGTCCACGTCGCGCTCGGTTATCGGGAGCGTCGGGTCGACACAAATAACGTCGAACCCGGCGGTTCCAAAGGCTGCCGCAGCGGTCAGACCGGCGATTCCGCCGCCTGAAATCAGGATGTCACAGCTGTCTTTCATGACCTTGGCCTCCGAGTGTTGGGCAGAACCTAGTTCGGTTCTGCATCGGGTGCCAAGTGACATCCTGTCCCGCGTGTCAGCCGCGTGAAATCAGGATGAGGATCAGGAACATCACCGGCACCATCATCACGGCTGGGATGTATAGGCCCGGCAGACCGAACAACAGGGCAGAACAGCCCCACATGCTGAAAATCGCGGCCGCTGTATAACCCCAATCTGCGCCCTTTGCATGAGCGGCATCTTTGACTAACCAGCCAAACAGGGGAACTGCAAATAACAGGCGCTGCCAGATGGGCAGGCGTCCGGGCATCTCGATCGCGCTCATGGGGTCTCCGATTCTGTTCGTCGCTGAGGCGCATATAGGGTCGATCATGCACCTGCAGAATGTGCAGATCGTCGCAGTGTGACAGCCTATCGCAGGCGGGACAGAAACGCAGTCAGGTCGTCGGTGTGATGGTGGATATGATCGGCCTTATGCGGCTCGGGCGCGACGTGAACTGTGCGCATTCCCATCGCGTGCGGAGCAGCCAGATTGCGCGGATCATCTTCAAACATGGCCGCCTTGTCGGCGTCGATGCCATCCTGTGCAAAGATCGCCTCGAACGCGGCCTGTTTAGGTTTTGGAAGATAGCCCGCGTGTTCTACGCCATAAACCGCATCGAACAAACCGCTGAGACCGCGTGCTTTTAGCACACGTTCGGCATAAGGCGCGCTGCCGTTGGTGTAAACGATGCGACGGCCAGGCAGGCACCGGATGTTGTCGGCCAACTCGGCGTCGGGGTCCATGTGGCTCATGTCCACCTGATGCACGGCGTACAGATAGGGTTCGGGGTCCAGGTCATGCTCGGCCATCAAGCCGGCCAGCGTGGTGCCGTATTCCCGCCAATAGTGCGAGCGCAGACGATCCGCCTCGGCTCGGTCGACGCCAATGGCCTGCACCACGTAGTCCGTCATCAGAACCTCGATCTGGTCGAATAGTTGCATATGAGGCGGGTACAGCGTGTTGTCGAGGTCGAACACCCATTGGGTGACGTGCGAAAAAGAAGGTTTGACCATGAGTTGGGTTTAGGCCGCCATGCACAGGTTTTCAATGCTACACTTGATTGCACGGGCCTGAGGCGGATAGACATGTCCGAACGAGGAGAAAAAACACCCCATGCCGCAATCCCGTCAGCCCAACAAAGACGCCTATAGCCTTATTCTCGAAGCGATTGATGTGGGCGTTTACAAGCCCGGCGACCGATTGGTCGAAAGTGAGCTGGCAGAACGATTTGGCGTGTCTCGTACACCTATCCGCGAAGCGTTGCAGCGACTTGAGACGCAGTCCCTGCTAGAGCGTGACGGACGATCACTGATCGTGGCCTCATTGGATCACAACCAAATGGCCGAACTTTATGTGGTTCGGCGCGAATTGGAAGGGTTGGCCGCAAAGCTGGCCGCGAAACACGCCACCGAAGAAGAGATCAAAGTGCTACAGGACATGGTCGCCGCTGACGATGCGCTGGTGAATGATCCAACGGCACTGTCGCGGGCCAACCGGCGGTTTCATGAACAGATCCATCTGGCTTCGCACAACCGGTATCTGGTGCAGCAGTTGAATCTTGTGCACCGCACAATGGCTCTGATGGCTACGACCTCGCTTGCCGTTCAGGGCCGTGGCGAGATTGCGCAAAGTGAGCATAAGGGCATTGTCGAGGCGATCACCGCCCGTGATGAAGAGGCGGCAGAGCGCGCGCTGAAAGAACATATCTCGGTGGCCTTCATGACCCGGCTGAAACAGGATGCGGTGTTGCGCGAGAAATGACCGTCAGTGCGGCTGTACTTCTTCGCGGGCCTGCCCATGCTGAGTTTTGTCCCAGAAGAACGGGTTGCTGGCTAGCTCCCACAGGGCTTTGTAGGCGGCTAATACGCCTAGCGGAAAATACAGCGGCATTGTCGGAACCCACGGCATAAGGAATCGTCTTTCCTGTGCTGCTACGGCCAGCATTCCAACGATCAGATTGGTAATTTCGGCCACCAGAAACAGGCTGATGAGTGCGTAGAAGGCCCAATCAGACAAAAGCGGATCGAACGGGCCAGGCAAGCCCAATGTCGCCAACCAGAACAGCCATAGGACTGGTGCCAGTAGAAACTGGCCAATAGTCCCCAAGAAGAACGCCTGAACACCAAGAAATCGCTTGAGCCCGATGTCGCTTATCAGACGCCGCGGCGCACGCATGTGCACCAAATAGGTCACCATGAACCCCTTCAGCCAGCGCGAGCGCTGCTTGACCCACGGCCAGGCACGAAAGTTTGCCTCTTCATAGGTGGTGGTATCGACCATCTCGGTTCGATACCCCGCACGGCTGAGGCGCACGCCCAGATCTGCATCCTCGGTTACGTTGTGGGCATCCCAGCCGCCAAGCTCCAGCAATTTATCCCTGCGAAAATAGAATGTTGTGCCCCCAAGGGGGACGACCAGACCCAGATTCGCAATGCCTTGCAGGATGATCCGAAACCAGCTGTTGTATTCGATGGTAAAGCAGCGTGACCGCCAATTTGTGCGCGGGTTGTAATAATCCAGAACACCTTGCAGGCAGACGACATCTTCGCCAGCCCGCGCAAAATGCCGGACCACGCGTTCGATCTGATCCGGTTGCGGGGCGTCCTCGGCATCCCACACACCCAGAATGTCCCCACGACAAAAATCCAGCGCGTAGTTCATCGCTCGGGGCTTTGTCGTCAGTCCGTTCAGTTCCGGGACTTCCACCGTTCTGATCCAGCTAGGCAGATCCACTCGGCTTAATGTGGTGCGCGTGACCTCATCTGAGGCTTCCAGTACCAGAATGACGTCCAACAACGCTTTTGGGTAGGTCAGGCGTTGCAGCCGCCTTATCAAAGCGCCTGCAATCTCTCGTTCTTTGTAAAGGGGCACCATCATCGATACGCGCGGCAATCGCAGTGGAACAGGCTCGGGGGTTGGGCACACTTGGCGGCATCTCATAAGGTATGAGACCAAGCCCACAATGCGCAAAACCATGAACAAGAGCAGTGAAACGGTGGCCGTGGTCAAAAGAGCAGCCAGACCAACCAGAGGAAAGGCTGAAAAAAAGAAAAGAAGTCCCGCAAGGGCCGCGATGGGACCCGCGCGCTTTGTCGGCGTCCATGATCGACAGCTCTGATCCTTGTCGACCCGGGTTTCCGCGCCTTTTGCCAAAGTGTCGGAAAACGCGCTGGCAATTGCATGATCAATCTGACTGACCGATGCAAGTACCGGGGCAATCGTGTGTTCAGTGTCGAACAGGGCGGCGCGGACCGCGGCAAAGCGGTTCGGATCAGCGGTCGCGATCAGCAGGATCGGGCCGATGCGTTGCCATGGGATCACATTATGCTTCAGCCAGAACTCGACCGGTTTGATGTCACATAAGCTCGGGGAAGGGGGCGTGTCTTTCAGATCGGCGATTTGCAGGTTGGTTTGCTCGGACAGGGCATCCATGACCTCCTGACGGCTGATCCAGCCCTCTCCGACAAGGATTTCGCCCAGTGGGGCCTGTTGTCTGGATTGCAGATGCAGCGCCTTTTCGAGCTGGGCGGGGGTGATGCAGCCACGTTCGAGTAAACAGGCGCCAAGGGGTTTCCGCGCCCCAACAGAAATCGGCGCGGCGCGCGCGAATTGCTGCAGGCTATGTTCAACCATAAAAAAACCCTGACTCGGTGACCCGCGTCAGGGTTGCTCAATCAAGGTTAACAGCGCGTTAACACTAAACGATGAGGCGGTTAAGCCTGTGCTTTCTTGTCTGCCATAGCGTCGGCAAAGCGTTCAAACAGATAGTAGCTGTCCTGTGGGCCAGGCGATGCCTCGGGGTGGTGCTGCACTGAATAGACAGGGCGATCGGTCATGCGGATGCCGCAATTGGACCCGTCAAACAACGAGCGGTGGGTTTCCACAACGCCGTCGGGCAGGGACTGGGCGTCCACCGCGAAGCCATGGTTCATCGAGGTGATCTCGACCTTGCCGGTATCCAGGTCTTTGACCGGATGGTTGGCCCCGTGGTGGCCGTGGTTCATCTTGACGGTATGGCCGCCCAAAGCCAGCGCCAGCATCTGGTGTCCCAGACAGATGCCAAAGACGGGCAGGTCGGTGGCGTCCAGAACCTCTTTGATCATAGGCACGGCGTATTCACCGGTGGCTGCCGGGTCGCCGGGGCCGTTCGACAGGAACACGCCATCGGGATTATGGGCCAGCACCTCGGCGGCCGTCGCCGTTGCAGGCAGAACCGTGACGTCGCATCCGGCCGAGGCGAGGCAGCGAAGGATATTGCGCTTTGCGCCAAAGTCCACGGCGACAACTTTATGAACCGGAGATTCCTGACGTTTGTACCCGTCCGGCCAGGCCCACCGCATTTCGTCCCAGCGATAGCTTTGGGCGCAGGTGACCTCTTTGGCTAGATCCATACCTTCCAGACCGGCAAAGCCGCGCGCGGCGGCGACCAGTGCCTCGATATCAAAGTTACCGTCGGGATCATGCGCCAACGCGACATGAGGTGCGCCTTGCTGGCGGATGGCGCGGGTCAGGCGGCGGGTGTCCACACCGCCGATGGCGATGCGGCCGCGGCGGGCGAGCCAGGTTTTCAATTCTTCGGCCGAGCGCCAGTTCGATGGCTCGGTCGGATCCCATTTGACCACCATCCCGGCGGCAACCGGATCGCCAGTCTCGTCATCCTCGGGGTTCACGCCGACATTGCCGATATGAGGGAAGGTGAAGGTCACGATCTGTCCCGCATAAGAGGGGTCGGTCATGATTTCCTGGTATCCGGTCATGGCGGTGTTAAAGCAAAGTTCAGCCACGGTTTGGCCGGTGGCGCCGAAGCCCATACCGTAGAACAATGTACCGTCGGCCAATGCCAGACATGCGGTGGGCTTGGACGGGGCGTTCTGGGCCATGGCGCGACTCTCCTGCAAGGTAAACCGGCGCATACCTAAGGGGGTTGTACGCTCGGGTCAAGTCTGTTCAATTTTTAGGCTATTGTTTAAAATCAATAAGTTAACCACATGCACCCCCTGTTGTATCGCGCTTTTTGTTTCGATATGGTCGGGGTTCCTTTGCCATGGGGATGGACAGAACATATGGATATGCGATCAAGGGTGAACACTGCCCTGAAGCAAGCGATGAAAGACAAGGATGCCGAGCGTCTGTCGACGCTGCGCCTGATTAATGCTGCGATCAAGGACCGTGACATCGCCTCGCGCGCGTCTGACAACGAAGAAGCCAAAGGCTGCGGCGACACAGAGGTGCTTGAAATTCTTGGTAAAATGACCAAGCAGCGCAAGGAAAGCGCCCGCGCTTATGAAGAGGGCAGCCGATTGGATCTTGCCGAACGGGAACTGCGCGAGGTCGAGGTCATCGAGGAATTCCTGCCCAAGCAATTGGACGATGACGAGGTGAGCAAGGCCATTCAGACCGCAATCACGGCCACCGGCGCCGGGTCGATCCGCGACATGGGCAAAGTGATGGGTGAGCTGAAAACCCGTTACACCGGCCAGATGGATTTCGGCAAGGTTGGCCCGATGGTCAAAGATCAGCTCTGCGCTGCGCCAGGCGGCAGCTGCTAAGCATTATTGTTTGCTAAGATGCTAAGGCTGCGCGACAGGTTCGCGCAGTTTTTTTGTGAGCTCATCAAACAGCGAAATCCGCTCTTCCTCAGACAGAAAGGCGCCAATTTCAACTTCGCGGCCGTCACCGGTCAGTGTGACATAGTTCGGGACCGGGCCGCCGCGCTCATGCATTTCGGGACGCGCCCAATAGCGGTTGCAGGACCACTCCTGCTGCCCCCGTTGTGGGTGATGCTGCACCAGACGGGCCTGCGAGCCGGTCAAGGTCAACACCTCGAAAACGCTGCGTGCACGGTAATTGGACTGGATCGCGAACCACAGTCCCAGAACGGTCAACAGCATGAATGGCAGCAAACCCCACAGCAAAACCGACCCAAGAACAGCCATCAGGGGAATCAAGCCAAACAGGAAGACCGCCAACACCACACGCATCGCCCAGCGTGGGGGCAGAGAGTTATGCGGCCACAGGCGCAACTCTTGCTCGGAACTTGAGGTTTGATTCCATCGATACGGCATGGTGCAAAAATAGCGCAACACCTGCCGGTGTCTAACAGGAAAGATCAGATGACGTGCCCAACTCTGGCCCACGACAACGCGTCATCCAGCCGGTCATCGCCCCAGAAAACCTCGCCGCGAACGACCAGGCTGGGGGCGCCAAAAACGCCCAGCTTTGTGGCCTGTTCTGTTTCGGTTTCAAGCGCCGAGATCGTGTCCGGGCTGCGGGCGCGTGCAAGGGTCAGGCGTGGGTCCTGCTGACACCGATGCAGCGCTTCTGACAGCGCTGTTTCGCTGCCCGCTTCAATCCCTTCTTCGAACCAGATGCGGTACAGGTTTTGGGTAAAGGACTTGCCCCAGCCATCCGCCATACCCAGCACGGCGACCTGATTGGCCAGCGCAAGATCCGAGATCGGGTAGGGTGCAGGAAGCGTTGCGTGCAGGTGGTACTTTGCGGCGCGCCGCTCGATATCGCGCCACATATATGCGGATTTGGCCGGTTTGCCCGCAAAGGGAATGTTCTGTTGTTCGGACATTACGGTACGCACGTTGAACGGTCGCCAATTGACGGTCGCGTCATGCTCATCACACCAATCATCCAGGCGCATGATTGTCAGGAAGCTGTATGTGCTGCCGATGGAAAACCAAAAGTCAATTTCGGGCATCTGATGGCTCCGATCCCAGGGTTTCTGGATACATGATACCCTAAAATGGGCAGATTATCGAACGCCCCCTGAAATGGGGTTGCGCACGCGCCAAATCGGGTCGCTCTAAAACAGAACTTTTTCGATGGGTTGCGCGGGTTGAGGCGCAACCCCACAGTCGGTCATCTGCCGCAAGTCAATCTCGATGCTGCGACAAAGGGCCGAGATCGGAACATCGGTCACATCCCCTTCGAACGGATCCTCCATCGAGGCGCTGACGCGTTCGGTGACAAAGAAGATCCAGCAGACCAGCGCCCCAACTGGCGCAAATGTCAGCCAGTCGAAGATAACAAGCTGCCATACAGAGATATCTGCCCCGGGGATGATTGATCGCTCGTCGTTGAACGCCAGCGGCAGCATGAAGATGAAGATCCAACTGAAGACGCGACCGACCTCGGCAACCTGTCTTGGGAAAGGTGTGTTTTTGATGCGCTCACATTGCCCCTGTGTCGTCGTAAACCGCGCGAGGCGGTCCATCAGGGCGACGTGCCAATAGGGGTCAATCCCACGGCTGCGTGCCAACTCAGCAAGCTTTTCGCCCTGAAGAAACAACAGATAGGCGGCGCGATTGCTCTTGCCTTCAAGCCTGGGCAAGTCGCTTTCCAATTGGCGTTCACGCCAACATTCGGGCTTTTGATGCAGCTCGGTGCGGTCTGAAATAGGTTTGTGTCCAAACATCCAAGGACGTCGGCTGCGTCCTGTCGGCGAGGGCTGGCGCAGCTGAAAGGCAAGCATATTGAGCCATGCGATGTGACGTTCGATCAGTTCGTCGCGCAGCGCGGGATCAATCGGTGTGCCGTCGCGCAGCACCAGATTGCTAATAGTGTTGCCCCAGTCCCTGCTGGCATTGACGATATCGCCCCAGATGCTGCGCGCTTCGGACCAGCGCGCAAAGGCCGATGTGTTTTTGAAGCCCAGAAAGAATGCCACTGCCAGCCCGAGCATGGTGACGGGCGGGCTGGGGTTCGAGATCAGCTCGATTGTCGTGAGTTCATCCGCCAGTACAACCAGCAGCGTCCATGTCAGCACGATGCAGATAAAGCCAAAGGAGCCTTTGACCATCTGTCGTACAGTTATTCCGTCGTGAAGGATCATGACCGACCGGGTCCTGCGCAATTGGCGATTGCAGATCAGTCTAACGGCTTATTCTCGGGCAAGTCTATGCCAGCGTTGTTTAATTCTCGAGGTCTGAAAAATGAAAAGCCCCGCATCTGCGGGGCTTTGTCAGTCTATCTTGCCGGGATTAGTGGGCGTGGCCTTTATCCCAGTCTTCCTGCTTTGGCAGCTGCTCGAACGTGTGCTCGGGCGGCGGGGTCGGCAGGGTCCATTCCAGCGTATCCGCGTATTCGTTCCAGGGGTTCGGCCGGGTCTCACGCTTGCCACGCAGCAGGGCGTAGATCACGATGCCGAAGAATAGCAGGAACGAGGCGAACGAGATGAACGCGCCAATCGACGATACATAGTTCCACTGGGCGAATGCCTCAGGGTAGTCGATGTAGCGGCGCGGCATGCCCTGACGGCCCAGGAAGTGCTGCGGGAAGAAGGTCAGGTTGGCGCCAATGAAGAACATCCAGAAGTGAACCTTGCCCCAGAATTCCGAGTACTGGCGACCTGTCATCTTGGAGAAGTAGAAGTACATTCCCGCAAAGATCGCAAACACGGCACCCAAGCTCATCACGTAGTGGAAGTGCGCAACCACGTAATAGGTGTCGTGATACGCACGGTCCACACCGGCTTGCGACAGAACCACACCGGTCACACCGCCAACGGTGAACAGGAACAAGAAGCCGAAGGCGAACAGCATTGGTGTCTTGAACTCGATCGAACCGCCCCACATGGTCGCGATCCACGAGAAGACCTTAACCCCGGTCGGCACCGCAATTACCATCGTGGCCAGCATGAAGTACGCCTGCTGACGCAGTGACAGGCCAACGGTGTACATGTGGTGCGCCCACACGACAAAGCCCAGCACACCAATCGCGATGATCGCCCAGACCATCGGCAGGTAACCGAAGACCGGCTTGCGCGAGAAGGTTGCGATGACGTGGCTGATGATGCCGAACCCAGGCAGGATCACGATGTACACTTCCGGGTGGCCAAAGAACCACAGGATGTGCTGATACAGGATCGGATCGCCGCCACCGGCGGGATCAAAGAAGGTGAAGCCAAAGTTGCGATCCATCAGCAACATGGTGATCGCACCTGCCAGAACCGGCAGGGACAACAGAATCAGCCACGAGGTGACAAAGATCGACCAGCTGAACAGCGGCACCTTGAACAGGGTCATGCCCGGGGCACGCATGTTCAGGAAGGTGGTGATCATATTGATCGCGCCGAGGATCGAGGAGGCGCCCGATACGTGCACGGCAAAGATCGCAAGGTCCATGGACATGCCGCCTTCGGTTGTCGATAGCGGCGGGTACAGAACCCAGCCTACACCCGAACCGAGCTGATCGTTACCACCGGGGCTCAGCAACGAGGCCACACCCAGCGACGTACCAGCGACATAAAGCCAGAAAGACAGGTTGTTCATCCGCGGGAAGGCCATGTCCGGTGCACCGATCTGCAACGGCATGAAATAGTTGCCAAATCCGCCGAAAAGCGCGGGGATGACCACGAAGAACATCATCAGAACACCGTGATAGGTGATCATCACGTTCCACAGGTGTCCGTTAGGGGTGCAGAGCTCGGCTCCGCTACCGAACAGTCGGAAGCCTTCCAGGCACATATGCTGCACCCCGGGTTCCATCAATTCGATCCGCATGACAACAGTCATCAGAACTGAAATCAGACCGGCAAGTGCCGAGACGACCAGGTATAGAATCCCGATGTCCTTGTGGTTGGTCGACATGAACCAGCGCTGGAAAAATGTGCGCTGGTCTTCATGGTCGTGACCATGAATGGCTGCGTCTGCCATTATAGGTGCCTCCTGTTGCAACTGCACCGCGCAGTTGGACCTCTCCAACGCGCGGGATTCCTGCTGGTTTTAGATCGCGGGGGGACGACCTTCAATGGTCGAGTTTGATCTGGATCAAGATTAATTGTCGCGGGCAGGAGGGCGACCCGCGAAATTTTCACCAAATTCCGCATTCATCTGGGTATCAGCGCCCCGAATTCAAGGGGGCGGCTGGGAATTGCGTTCCCCGCTTGACCCGGGCCGGGGTGCGCCGCAGAACTGTCGGCAACGCGTCAATCGGAGAATTGAAATGACCGCCTATGATCCCGAGAATATTTTTGCCAAGATTTTGCGCGCAGAGATCCCTTCGAGCCGAGTATACGAAGATGACGATACGGTGGCCTTCATGGATATCATGCCGCGCGCGGACGGGCATCTGCTGGTGATCCCCAAAACCCCTTGCCGCAACATTCTGGATGCAACGCCTGCACAACTGGCGGCTGTGACCGCAACGGTCCAGAAAATGGCCAAGGCTGTCGTCGCAGCGTTCGATGCGGACGGGGTCACGATCCAGCAATTCAACGAGGCCGCCGGAGGGCAGGAGGTGTTCCACCTGCATTTCCATATTCTGCCGCGCCATGATGGTGTTGCTGTGCGGGCACCCGGAACGATGGGCGATTTCGACCTGATCGCGCAGCATGCCGAAAAGATCAAAGCTGCACTGAGCTGACTGGGAGGCAGTTACTTTAAGTGCGTGTGTGGCCCCGCGCACTCACTATGATCGCCAAATGCGTGAAGCACCGCGCAGACATGGTCGTGCTTGCCATTGCAGGCTTTGGAAATTCGAGACAGTTCCGCCTCGAGGCTGCGCAGGCGGGAAATACGGTCCCGCAGGTCGGCCAGCTGTCTTTCGGCAATTTCATGCGCTTGGTTAAGGTCGCCGCCAGACGCGCCTTCCAGAGACAGTAAACCTTCGATGTCGGTCAGCGGTAAACCTAGATCGCGGCAATGGCGAATAAAAAGCAGCCGTTTTAAGGCAGTGTCGTCGTACCGGCGCTGATTACCCGCTGTTCGATCCGGGCGCGGCAACAGCCCCTTGTCTTCGTAAAACCGGATGGTCGGAATCTTGACCTGCGTGTGACGCGACAGATACCCAATTGAATACATCTTTTTTCCTCAGGGCTCTTGAACCTCTAGTCACTAGAGGAATTACATGCAATGTGCAGTCGTAACAAGGGACACACATTTTAGATGGCACATGATCACTCTCATAAGGGGCACAGCCACGCGCACCACCACATAGACCCGGAGGCAGGGGACGCGCGCGTTGCTTGGGCCATTGCCGTCAACATGTTCCTGACGCTGGCACAGGTCATTGGGGGCATTTTTTCAGGGTCGCTGGCGTTGATCGCCGACGCCCTGCATAATTTTTCTGACGCTATCGCGCTGGTCATCGCCTTTTTTGCCCGCAAAATCGCCCGCCGACCTGCCGACCCACGCATGAGCTTCGGCTATGGCCGGGCCGAGGTCGTCGCCGCGCTGGTCAACTACACCACTCTGGTCGTGCTGTCGGTGTACTTGTTCTACGAAGGCGTGATGCGGTTTTTTGAGCCTGAGCCGGTTAACGGCTGGATGGTTGTCTGGATCGCGGCACTGGCTTTGATTGTGGACCTTGTCACGGCTGCGCTGACTTACTCGATGGCCAAGGATAGTATGAACATCCGGGCGGCGTTTCTGCACAATATTGCGGACGCCTTGGGGTCAGTGGCTGTGATTATTGCCGGCACCGCGGTGATCCTGTTCAACTGGACATGGGTAGACCCCGCCGTCACGATCCTGATTTCGATCTACATACTGTGGCATGTCAAAAGTGAAATTGGCGAAACGATCCGCGTTCTGATGATGGCAGCGCCCCCCGAACTGGACCCGGAGGAGGTCGCCTCGGCCATCGAGGACATACCGGGAGTGTCCGAGGTTCACCATGTCCACCTGTGGAGCATGCAGGAGCGAGAGCCTGCGTTGACGGCTCATCTGGTCGTGGACGCGGCGGCCAGGGCCGATGCGGAAGGGGTGAGGGCCAGCGTCAGACAATCGCTCCGTGACCGGTTTGCCATTGGTCACGCCACGCTTGAGCTTGAGCAGATCGACCGCGCGTGTGTCGGGTCGTCTCGATTTGGGCATACAGAAGAGAAACTATAGAGTGGGATGTGAATTGCCGCTCCGATTTGGGGTCGGAACGGCAGACTCGTTAACAAATACATTTCCGATTACTCAGGATGACCCAAGATCACCGGTTAACACACCACTCACTCTAAGAACGGTAAGTCTATACTACCCGCAAACACGCGGGATGTATCCATTTGAGTGAGTTTTTAACCCATTTGCCCTATTTGTACTGTAGCCATTGGGAAATTCCGGCTCAGTATGGAAACAGCGGGGTCAAAAATTGCGGGATTGTTAACAGCGCATTGATTCTGAACGATTCGCAGGTATCGATTTAGCCCCCATTGGGGGCAAAAACCTCTGAGAAGGTTTTCCGCAGGGCTGTGTCCACGTCCACCAGGGTAACCGGCAACCCCAGATCGACAAGCGACGTAACCCCATGTTCGGTGATGCCGCAGGGGACTATGCCCGAAAAATGTTCGAGGTCAGGTTCGACATTGATCGAGATGCCGTGGAAGCTGACCCATTTGCGCAGGCGCAATCCGATCGCCGCCACTTTATCCTCGGTAGGTTGGCCCGAAGGGGTCAGCGGTTTGTCATTGCGCCGCACCCAAACTCCAACGCGACCGTCACGGGTTTCACCATGCACGTTGAACTCGGCCAGCGCTGCGATCACCCATTCTTCCAGTTGCTTGACGAAACGACGCACGTCCTTGCCGCGTGTGTTCAGGTCCAGCATCACATAGGCCACGCGCTGGCCGGGGCCGTGATAGGTGTATTCGCCACCACGCTTGGCCTCGTAGACCGGAAAGCGATCCGGGTCAGTCAGGTCCTCGATCCGGGCCGAAGTGCCAGCGGTGTAAAGCGGCGGATGCTCCAGCAGCCACACACATTCATCCGCTTCTCCGGCCGCAATTGCGGCCACGCGCGCCTCCATGAAGGCGACGGCATCTTTGTAATCGGTCAGCCCGTCAGTGATCTTCCATTCCATAAGTGCTCCTTACCGCCGGGGCAGGGCGAAGAAAAGAGGTCACGCAGCCTCGGTCAGGCACCGCTGCAACAGGTCCGAATAGGTTTCGGCCCCTTGCGCACCAGTCACCAGATATTTGCCGGCAAACACCATTGACGGGACACCTGAAACACCACGGCTGGTCCAGAACTGTTGCTTTTCGCGAACCGGCGCAATGTGATCGCCCGAAGTCAGAGCCGCACGGGCAGCGTCCCGGTCCAGACCCGCCGCTTGGGCCGCATCAAGCAGGACCTCGGAATGGGATACGTCCTGTTGATTGGTAAAGTAAGCTTCGAACAGGGCCATCTTCAACGGATGCTGGCGGCCTTGCGTTTCGGCCCAGTCCAATAGTTGATGTGCTGCAAAAGTATTCACCATCCGGCTGTCGTCATTGAAGTTGAACGTGAAGCCAAGCTCGGCGCCGATCTGGGTCAGCCGATCGCGGGCCTGCTGGCTCTGCTCAACCGTGGAGCCATACTTCTCCATAATATGTTCGCGCAGGTTCTGGCCCTCTGGCGGCATATTTGGGTTCAGCTCAAAAGGATGCCATCTGAGATTAGCCAGCACGTTTTGTTCTTTCAAAGCCAGGTCCAGCTGGCGAAACCCCACGATGCACCAGGGGCACACAACGTCTGAGACGATATCAATCTGGACAATCGGGCGGGGATCTTGCGCGGTCATGGGCGGGCTCCGGGGAAGGGGGAAATAAACTCTGTCTGCAGTACAGATAAGGATGGCAACACGGAATTCAAATCGGCTTGTTTTTTGCCTCTTCACATCCTGTTCGCCACCGTCTATACGCCCCTCAACCAAGTCATTGGCAGTGCGGTCGTGGCGGAATTGGTAGACGCGCAGCGTTGAGGTCGCTGTGGGGTAACACCCGTGGAAGTTCGAGTCTTCTCGACCGCACCATTATACTCCCGAAAAACACGAATTTCAGCGCCTTTGTCGTGTAGAGTTGCACCAGTTTACGTTGGAATGACCACTTCACTATTTCCTGTCTCGCCCACGCGGATTGGGATGTGTATGAGTGGGGCAAGACTATTTGGGAAGGGTAATATGTCTCAGTCCATCACCGTGTTCACAACGATGAAGAACGAAGGTCCTTATATGTTGGAATGGGTTGCGTTCCACAAAACACTGGGCGTCGACCATTTTGTGATTTTCACCAACGACTGTGATGACGGAACGGACAAGATTGCTGCAAGGTTGCAAGAGCTTGGCTTGGCCACGCATGTCAGCAATGAAGTGAAAGAAGGAGGCAACCCCCAGCACCAGATGCTGCGCCGCGCGCGCCGCCAACCCAAGGTCAAAGAGGCCGACTGGCTGCTGTGTCTCGATGTAGATGAGTTTTGGAATATCCGCTGCGGCGACAACGGATTTCATGACCTTATTGCCGAGGTCGAGCAAAAAGCAGGGCAGCCGGTCGATGCGATATCTTTTGCGTGGAAGTTGTTTGGAAGTTCGGGAAACATCAGTTTCGAAGACAGACCGGTGACCGAGGTTTTCTCGATGGGGGATCAGGAATTTCCCTATCATTCAAGCCGCGCTTTTGGGCTGAAAACGCTGTTCCGAAATAATGGCAAGTTCACCCGGTTTGGTCCGCATCGCCCAAAGGGCTTTGACGAGGAGGTAGCGCCTGACATCGCTTGGTCAGATGCTGACGGAAAGCTGTTTCCAGCCGATAAAGTCGGTTGGCGGGCGTGGCGCGGGTTCGAGCATTCCTTGGGACGCATCCACCACTATTCAGTCCGGTCCATGGACGGGTTTCTGGTCAAGCGCGACCGGGGACGCACAAACCACATCAAGGTGGATCAGGGACAAGCCTACTGGCAGGACATGAATGCCAACAAAGAGGCCGACCAATCCATCTTGCCTGCCGCACGCCGCGCCGCACCTCTGCTGGCCGAACTGAAGGCGGATGAAGAGTTGAACGAATTGCACGCGCAGGCCTGCGACTGGCACCGAGCCAAAGTATCCGAAATCAAGATGCGCCCGGAATGGGTAGAGTTTCGCGTCTGGCTCGCCGATAACCTGATCTGATCATCATGGCCGAAGACCTATCGAAAGAGCAGCTAAAACCGGAACACCCTGATCGCAAGACAGGGTATGAGCGTATCCTGACGGATCCCGCTCCGCCTTGGTTTGTCGAGCTGTACCCCGGCGGCGACGGCACTGGATACTTTCAAAAGCTGGAACGCCACTCGATCCTGTTCCATCAGCGCTACCCGAAGCGTCTGGTAGTCAGCTTCGACAATATCGCCAACGCCAATGACCTGTCCTTCGCACGCGAGCCGTGGGGCTGGAAATTCTTTCGGGACGAAGGGTGGTCCCACATGGGCGTCTTCGCGCGCACCAAGGCATGGTATCGCGACCCCGAGATCATTTCCTATTTTGAAAACAAGGTCGCCGAGGGGTTCTTTGACCGGTTCGATCAGGTGGTTTTTGCAGGCGCATCGATGGGCGGATTTGGGGCATTGACCTTTTCGGCGCATGTACCCGGTGCGCACGTGATCGCGTTCAACCCTCAGACAACACTGGATGAACGGCTGGTGCCTTGGGAAACCCGCTATAGGTTCGGCCGCGTACAGGATTGGGATTTGCCGATGAGCGATGCGGCTCAAACTGTTCAGACAGCTGGTAAGGCCTACGTCTTTTACGACCCATTCTTTGATTTGGACCGGCAGCAGGTTCAGCGTCTGCAGGGCGACAACGTGATGTTGCTCAAGACCTGGTTTTCAAACCATTTCGCGGCGCCCATGCTGCGCAAGCTGGATATCCTCAAGCCCGTGATGCTGGGGGCGATGGACGGCTCACTGGATACGGTTGGGTATTACAAGATGATGCGCGCCCGACGTCGCCTGCCTATGTATATTCGGGGGATTGAGGCAATAGGCGCCGAGCGGCACCCTGACTTGGCGGCAAAAGCCCGGCAGCGGTTCCGCCGACTGCGCCGGCAGGCCATGGCCGAGAAGGAAAGGGACGCCTCGTGAGCGCCGCCAAAGGTGTGTTTGTCGGTCAGCGCAAGGACCGCATGGGCGCGCGGTTGCTGATGATGCTGACCTGCATCCGGCTGGCCGACGATTTCGGCACGACCTACCGGGTGAATTGGTTCCCGCAGGGCGCGGACGCGCCCGAGCTGGACCACCCACAAGAGTTGTTCGCGCAGGGCTGGATGGACGAACATTTCCTTACTCCTAAGGAGTTCGGAGCCCTGGCACAGAATGCTTTGCCGATCTGGTCGTTCCAAAGCGACACCTCGCCCGACCGCCTGATTGCGCATCTCAACGCCGGACGGTCGGTGTTGGTCGAGGAAGGTTTCGAGGTGCTGGTCTTCCCGTGGGAGGACGTCGAGGCCATCCGGCCAAGGTATCGCGACTTCATTCACCGGGTTGGGTTCACCGAAGAAATACGCGAAATCATGGATTGCGCGGATGCCAGGCTGTCAGGGCAGGGTGTATCTGCCTATCACATCCGCCGCGGTGATATTCTGAATGGGCTGCCGTGGAAGCACACGACCTGGCCCGCAAAGATCGAACCCGAAGAACTGTATGAGGCACATCTGGCGAAGAACGCCGATAAAGCGGCCATTATGTTCTCGGACCAGCCTGAACTGGTTGCCCGGTTTCAGTCAAAGTTTCCAAAGTTGATGCAAATGTCTGACGTTGCAGATGTGTCAGGAATGACACGTGCAAAACGGGATTTTCTGGAACTCTACACGATGTCGCGCGCGGAGCAGGTGATCGCGCCGTTTATATCAGCGTTTTCGATGGCCGCCGCACGGATATCAGGACAACAACGCAAAGTTTTCCGTGAGGTCCTGACCGAGGAGGAGGTCAACAGAGCCAACGAAGGCATGATAGAACGACTTCGCTCCGGACCCGAAGGGTTCTTGAACCCCTCCGAAGCAGCGCATGTCTATTCCAAGGCGTCTTTTGCCATGCACGCACTCGGTGCTGGAGATCGCGCCGCAGAGGCGAAGGAACTAGTAAAACCTGTCCTGGAAGCTGGTGCGGACAACGCTTTTCTACCTTTGCTACAGGCGCTTAACTGCTTCTACTTAAAGCAGAGGCCCGAAGCTCTTGAGTTAACTGAACAGGCGTTGGAAAATCCCGGAATCTGGCCGGAAGATCATGCTGTTGGAACGGCACTACGCGCGGGCATATTAGGAGGGCAAAAAAAACGCTGGGCTGCAGCTCTTACTTTTAGCCGTGCGTTCTGGGCTAAGCCCATGAGGCCGGACGTAATTATATTCGGATCGAGATTGATCTACCGGGATCAAATTGCTCATCGAGCACTTCCGCCGCTGGATTGGAGAGTATTGAAGGCCAACAGGCGCCCTTGGTTCAACTACAATTCGCATGTTGCACAACGGAAAGTGTTAGGGCGATTGCCATGTAATTTGGATCTCATATTGCTGGATTGGCCCGATCTGGCGATTGATCAACGTGCGCGCCGACTAGTAGCAAACCACCAGCGTCTTTCCTTATTGTTGGAGGGGCTTTCAAACTCGACCCACCTTCCTCCTGAAGCGCAACTATCGCCAGAAGAGCCCGGTTATCAGAGCCTCCTTTCACTCCTTGAATATCGATTGGGCGAAAAGACTTTGCACCACGCTATTGATCAGGCACGAGAAACCACTTCTTACTTTCCGGATAGCAGTTTCTATTTAAAGCGGCTTGCAATGCTTTATGAGTTAGAAGGAGATTATGTCCACGGCCGTTTGGCGATGGCGGAGGCTCTGGCATGCGACCCGGACAATCCGTTTCTGGTTTTTGCGATGGGTCAATTCCTCGAGAATACTGGGGCCATTGAACAAGGCCAAAACCAGATCGTTCAAGCAGCAGATTTGGATGACAATACCGCTGCAATTCAGGGTGCTGCAGGGCAATTATTGCTTCGACAGGGAGAAAAGGCCAAAGCCCGAAAATACCTGTCCCGGGCGCGTGACCTTTGCCCCAAACTCAAGCGGTTCTCGAACCAACTTAAACGGGCAGGTGGGTAATTGACCGGATTTCCCCTTGGTAGTTCCATTAATTCAACGTAATTTACCGGCAAATTCAGAATGATCCCGATTAGTTCCGGGCAAAAACAACGAACAGGGCAGTCAATCATGGTCAATCAGGACCCTCGATATATCAGTGTCACTCCGATGAAGAATGAAGGCCCGTTCGTGCTAGAGTGGGTGGCCCATAACCGTGCGATTGGTATCGACCAGATGGTCGTGATGACCAATGACTGCACCGATGGCACCGATGCCCTACTGCAACGGTTGGATGAAAAGGGCATTCTGATCCACGTCGACAACAACTCGCGTCGCAAGACCAGCCCGCAAAAGCGTGCTTACAATACCTTCTTGAAGATGGATATTGCGCGCCCGCAGGATTGGGTCGTGGTGATCGACGCAGACGAACATATCAACGTCAAGACCGGGGATCATACGCTGCAGGCTTTGTCCGATGCCATCCCGGATGCCAAAACGATCTCAATGACCTGGCGGTTGTTCGGAAACGCAGGCGTCGTGCGATATGAAGACCGGTTTTTGTCGGATCAGTTCCGGCAGGCCGCTCCGGAAAAGATATATCGGCCACCGCAGGCATGGGGTTTCAAAACAATTTTCAAGCGTGAGATCTGGGATGGCTTGGGCGTTCATCGTCCCAAAAAGCCGACAGTCGAAACCATTGAAGAGTGCCATTGGTACAACGGGTCGGGTCAGCTGATGCCCGAACGATATTATGACAGAAGCTGGCGATCCGCCCGTGACTCGGTCGGCTATGAGTTCGTGCAGGTTAATCACTATGCGCTGAAATCCTGCGAAAGTTATCTGGTCAAAAAGATGCGCGGTCGCGCCCACCATCTGGGTGAAAGCCTTGGCCTGGAATACTGGAACATGATGAACCAGAATGCCGAGACGAATACCTCGATCGATGTGGTTTTGGATCGCAAGCGTGGTTTCTATTACGAAATGCTCTCTGACCCCGACGTTGCGCGCTTGCACCATGCGTCCTGCGATCTGCACCGCCAACAGATCGGGCAATTGCGCGACCTGCCCGAGATGCAGGACCTCATGCAGCAGATGACCGCAGGTTTCACGGCCAGCCAGCAGGCATGACGCAGCACAGTTCGTGGACAGGAGCTAGGTAATGCTTTGGCTGCACATGGGGATGCCCAAAACCGGCACGACCGCCTTGCAGGGATTTCTGCGCCGGAAGCATTCGGTCATGAACGAGATCGGCCTGCATTATATGGAAACCGGCCGACGCCGGTTGGATGGCGGTACGCGTCTTGCGTTAAGCCATAACATTATCGCCTTTCACATAAACCAAAGCGCTGATCCGATGGATCCGTTTCGGTCCGCCATGACCACAGAATACGACGCGCATGCAGATCAGACCTGTGTCGTCTCGTCTGAGATGTTCTATTCCTGCAATCTGAACCGGCTGGCCGAAGTTTTTGCTGATATCCCCTCGCGTGCATTGACGATCACCTACTATTGCCGGCGGTATTCCGATTTCTTCGAGGCCGATTACAAACAGCGGGCCAAGGCCGGGAGGCTGTCCAGCGGCGGTACTGAATACATCCGCCAGCAACTTGATCTTATCCGCAACCACCCGGAACGGTTAAGTTTTTCTGCCAAACTGGCCGAAATACGCACTGCCTTTCCCGGCGTCACCGTTGCTCCGCTTTTGTATGAACGCTCGGGCATGGTGCGGGGCAACGTCGTTGATGATTTCCTGTCGCGGATCGGTACGCCATTGGCCGAGGAACTTGCCGGCGGGGGCGTGTCCAACCCTTCGCATTCCCGCGCGGCCAGCGAAGCTTTTGGCGTCGTATCTCGCGCTCTAGGACGCAAGAAAAGCCGCCAGTTGCGTCGAACTTTTGTCGATGATCCCGTCATGGTGCGTCGAAATGATGTACTGGAACCCGATGAGCGCACTTGGCTGGACGAATTCCTGGCCCAACAGGATACAGCCTTTCAGCATGAGTTTTTTCCCGAACGGCCTGAATTGTTCGCCCCGAAAAAGCTAAGCGATGAGGACAAAATGTTCCGTCGGGACACGGCTGAAGAATATGAGGCTTTGCGAAAAGCCTCTGAGATTGTGTTTCGGTTGGCTTTGGACAACTGATCGTTATTCCTGAACGGCGATTTCCTGACGCTGTTTTCCGGTCGTCTTGTCAAAAATTAGGATGCGGTTGTCATCGGTCACGACCGCGTACCAGTTGCTGCCGATCGTTACAGCCTGTGCTTTGGCCCCGTCCGGAAGCTCGATTTGATCGGGCAGGGTAGGGGTTCTGTCCGATAGTCGGATGACAATCAGTGCGAATGTCACTAGAACCCCGCCAATCATCACCGCGGTCAGCAGCATGACCATGCGCCGCAGCAAGCGAAGCTGCGGTGTTTCCTGCGGTTCTTGGGGTTCGGAAGGGACAGTCATGGGCACCCGCCAGATTGAATTTCAGATCGCGGCCGATCCGCCGCCACGCCTTGATAAGGCGCTTTCACGGGATGTACCAGCGGATGAAAACCTGTCGCGCACCCGCCTGACCCGTCTGATCGAAAACGGCGAGGTGACCATTGACGGTGTCGAAGTTCGGGACCCAAAGGCCAAGGTGGCCGAAGGTGCCTCCGTGTCAATCTCCGTCGCCGAAGCCGAAGAAAGCCACATCGGTCCAGAAGATATCCCGCTGAACGTCGTCTATGAGGACGCGGACCTGATCGTCATCAACAAACCGGCAGGCATGGTCGTTCACCCTGCGCCGGGCTCGCCCAACGGAACGCTGGTCAATGCGTTGCTGCATCATTGTGGCGAGGACCTGTCAGGTGTGGGGGGCGTCAAACGCCCTGGCATCGTGCACCGCATCGACAAAGAAACCAGTGGCTTGCTGGTGGTCGCCAAGTCTGACGCGGCCCATCACGGTCTGGCGGCGCAGTTCGAGGCGCATAGCGTCGAACGCTATTACCGCGCGATTTGCTACGGCGTACCGGATGCGAATGACCCACGTTTGCGCGGCATCAAGGGTGTCAGCTTTGAACCAGGCAATATCATGCGCCTGACCACGCAATTGGCGCGGCACAAAAACGACCGGCAGAAACAAGCGGTTCTTTTCCACGGTGGTCGGCATGCAGTGACGCGGGCGCGGTTGGTCGAGACATTTGGCAACCCGGCAGGCATCGCGCTGATTGAATGTTGGCTGGAAACCGGCCGAACGCACCAGATCCGTGTCCATATGGCCCATGCCGGGCATGGGCTGGTTGGCGATCCGGTGTATGGGGGTAAACGCAAGCTTGCGGCGAAAGCCTTCAACCCGGCCGCTGCCGAGGCCGTGCGCGGTTTTTCGCGACAGGCGCTGCATGCAGCAGTTTTAGGCTTTGAGCACCCTGTGACAGGCGAAAACCTTCGGTTTGAGGCCGATTTGCCAAATGATATGGAATTTCTGATTGAACAACTGCGCGCGCCGCTGACATAATACGCAAACATACGTGAGTAACGCGTTCTTAGCTTTCCTTTATCAATCGTTAATTTCAAACTGTTAACGGTACCTCTTGAATGGATCGGGACTTATTCCCATATCCCATGTTAACGAAGTAAACATTTGTCGGAGGGACATGAATCATGGCAAATTACGCAAATCTCCCCGCGCCGACGCCCGAGGGCGGCCTGAACCGCTATATGCAGGAAATTCGCAAATTTCCGCTGCTTGAGCCGGAAGAAGAGTACATGCTCGCCAAGCGTTGGGTCGAAGAGCAAGACACTGAAGCTGCACATAAGATGGTCACGTCGCATCTGCGATTGGCGGCCAAGATTGCTATGGGCTATCGCGGCTATGGCCTGCCACAGGCCGAGGTGATTTCCGAGGCCAATGTGGGCCTGATGCAGGCGGTCAAAAAGTTTGACCCAGAAAAAGGTTTCCGGCTGGCGACCTATGCAATGTGGTGGATTCGTGCCTCGATCCAGGAATACGTTCTGCGGTCGTGGTCGATGGTCAAGCTGGGCACGACATCGGCGCAGAAAAAGCTGTTCTTTAACCTTCGCAAGGCCAAGGCTCGTATTGGTGCGCTGGAAGAAGGCGACCTGCGTCCGGAAAACGTCAAGCGGATTGCTACTGATCTGGGCGTGACCGAAGCTGAAGTCATCAGCATGAACCGCCGGATGTCTGGTGGTGATGCTTCGCTGAACGCGACCGTCGGGTCCGAGGGCGAAGGCACCATGCAATGGCAGGACTGGCTTGAGGACGAAGATGCCGACCAGGCGGGCGATTACGAAGCCCGCGACGAGCTTGACGCCCGCCGCGAGCTTCTGGCGGCTGCGCTGGATGTCCTGAATGACCGGGAAAAGGACATCCTGACTCAGCGCCGTCTGATGGATCAGCCTGTCACACTGGAAGAGCTCAGCACCCAGTACAATGTCAGCCGCGAGCGTATTCGTCAGATCGAGGTTCGTGCTTTCGAGAAGCTGCAGAAAAAGATGCGCGAGTTGGCCCGTGAAAAGGGCATGCTGGGTACTGTCTGACCCCATTGGTTCAGCCCGCCACAACGGCGGGCTGATTTTCTTTAGGCGAAAATAAAGCTGTCTTCGGTCAGGTGTCCGGCTCCAACGCCCGTAAGGACAATACTGTCCCCGTCCCCTAGTTCGATGGTGGTCTGGAAGAAGCCACCGGAGATATCATCCTCGATATCTTCAAATCCGGCGATGCCTTCGTAGCCGGACAAGTCAATCTTGTCCTTTCCGACCCGGAAGTCGACGATCCAATCATCGCCATCCCCGTTTTCAATGACAAACATGTCTTTGCCACGTCCGCCGAACATGATGTCATCATCGGCTCCACCGTCGATCACATCGGCCCCTCTGCCGCCGAATATCGTATCTTCGCCTTCATCACCGCGCAGAATGTCTTTGCCACGACCGCCAAAGATCACGTCGTGTCCAGCGCCTCCAAGCGCGACATCATTGCCTCGGCCAGTATTGATGACATCATTTCCGCCACCACCATGAACGAAGTCCTGACCGCGCCCGGTAAAGTAGAACTCGTCCGAGTCGTCGCCGAGGATGAAATCGGTGTTCTTCTGACCCAGAATGTCCGTAACCGATACAGGCAGAAGGACTCCGTTTAGGGCGTGAATGATCCCGTTTGTGGCTTCAATATCGGTTTGGATGATACCCGGATCGGCGATGCCGTCATCCGCATCGCCCAGACTTGGTGGGGCGCTTTGAAGGTTCAATTCAACTGACGAACCCTGCAACGTTTCGATCTGCGCGCCGTCGCCCAAGCCGGCAACGGCAGCCAGGTCGAATTCCCCGTTCACCACGTGGTATTTCAGAACCTCTGTCAGCAGGGGGATGGGATCCCCTCCGCCCAACAGAGTCAGCGCCTTGACGATGTGCCCCAACGCGCCTGCTTCGTCCGAACCTGCATAGCCCAATGCCTGGGCAAGTCCGATAAAGGCGGCGTCGGTCGGGGCGAATACCGTAAGGCTGGCCTCGGGGTCATCCAGTACCCCAGCAAGGCCGGCGGCAACAACGGCCTCGCGCAGGATGTCAAAATCTCCGTTGTTGTCATCGAACGAGCCGACGGCTCCGCTCATCAACACGGTTCCGGTAATTGTCTCTGTCGGTGTTGGCATGTCTGGCAATCTCCCACCCAGTTGGTCACAACATCAATCCCGGGTGCTTTGAGCGGACAATGCCGACTACCCGGTGACATAGTTGCTACGGCGCAGACAATGAAACGGATCAAGAAATTCTCAGGTTTGCGTGCGTTAATGGGCGGAAAATACCACGAACCCCCTGACTTTAAAGCAATTCCCTGATAGAGACGGCACAAGCTAACAAAGGATGAGGCGGCGGTATGCAGCAACCTGTTCAATGGGGCGTTCTGGGCGCCGCAAAATTCGCACGACAGTTCATGGCGCCGGCAATTCACGCGGCGGACGGGGCCCGGTTGGCAGGTCTTGCCACGTCGGACGCAGCCAAGGCTGAGCCGTTCCAGCAGTACTGCCCTGATCTGACGGTTTATGGCAGCTATGACGCCCTTTTGGCGGATCCCAAAATCGACGCGGTCTATATCCCGCTGCCCAACCACCTGCATGTCGAATGGAGCCTCAAGGCACTGGATGCCGGTAAGCATGTTCTGTGTGAAAAGCCCATGGCCATGTCCGCGCCCGAGTTTGAAGCGCTGATCGAAAAGAGGGATCAGACCGGTTTGCTGGCGGCCGAAGCGTACATGATCGTGCACCACCCGCAGTGGCAATTCGTACGGCAACTGATCGCGGATGGGGCGATCGGAAAGCTTGTGCATGTGACCGGCGCGTTCAGTTTTGACAACCGCGCGGACACCGGCAACATCCGAAACCGGGCCGAAACCGGTGGCGGTGGGCTGCGCGATATCGGCGTCTACGTGATTGGAAGCGCCCGGTTCGCCACTGGGCAAGAACCAGTTTCGGTGCAATCCGCGATCCGCTGGGAAGATGGCATTGATGCCTTCACCGAGATACGCGCGCAATTCCCCGATTTTACCTATTCAAGCTACGTCTCGATCCGGATGCACCCGCATCAGGAAATGGTGTTCCATGGCGAGGGTGGCGTGATCCGCCTGACCGCGCCTTTCAATGCGCGTGTTTTTGGTGAGGCACGGGTGGAACTGCATCGTCCGGGTCTTGAGGTTCAGGTCACGCGGTTCCCGGGCGACGATCACTACAAGCTTCAGGTCGAGGCGTTTTGCCAATCAGTCCGCGACGGGTCTGATTACCCATGCCCGTTGGAATTCTCGCGCGGAACGCAGGCAATGATTGACAGGGTGTTTGAGGGCGCGGTCGCCCTCTGACTTGCCACGCAGCGCTCGGCTGGACTAATCTGGCTGTCACCTGATCAGGAGGGAGACCATGGCAGGCGGTTGGGCGCGTGATGGCGCGGTGAGCGAACAGATTGAAGCGTCCATTACGGACGAACTGGCCCGGATGCAGGCGCAAAAGCGGCCTGTCGGGGAAAGCCGGACCCATTGCGCCGAATGTGAAGAGCCGATTCCAGAAAAGCGGCGAGCTGCCATTCCCGGTGTTAAACTCTGCCTGGATTGCCAGCAGGATCGGGACGGGGCCTTCAAGGGCCGTTCCGGCATCAATCGGCGCGGTTCTAAAGACAGTCAGTTGAAGTAAGCGGGGCACAAGGATGCCCGACACCAAAGAGAAGCAGCCACTCTTGCAAAACGGGCTGGTTCTTGGGTTTCTTGCGGCTTTCCTGTGGGGCACGCACAGCGTCATAGTCCGCTACCTGACCAGCGATCTGGGAGGGCTGCAAATTGCGGTAACGCGCCTGTTCATCGCAGCCATCGCCATCTATTGCATGCTGCGCGTGATGCGGGTCGCTGTTTCAATCCGGTTGAATGACTGGAACTTTCGGCTGGCCGTTCTGTCCACTGTGGTCAACTACATCCTGTTCCACATCGGGCTTGAACATACCGGTGCAGCCAATGCCATGGTTCTTGAGAACACGGCGCCATTCTTTGTGCTGATCTTCTTGTATTTCTTTGCCGACACGCCCGTTACGCGCACAGACATACTTGCTACGGGGTTGGCGATTTTCGGCGTCTTCCTAACGGTTTATCAGGATTTCCAAGGCGGTGGAGAGCCCCTGTTCGGGGACCTGCTTGAAATCGGCGCAGGGCTAAGCTGGGCGGTTTTCCTAATCTCGAGCAGCCGGGCGATGCGAAATTCTGAAACGACCGGAGAACGTCTGAACTTCCTATTTGGGATATTCTTGTGCTCGGGTGTGCTTTTGGTCCCGCTGGCCGCATTTTCACTGCAAATACCAACGGCCAACGATGTCGTGTTCCTGATTTTGTTGGGGGTGCTACCAACCGCTTTGGCCTACTACCTCTGGTACGAGGCCGCCGCGCGGGTTTCGACGTTGACTGCGACCTTGATGTTCGCCGCATCCGTGGTGTTTACGTTCATCAACTCAGCCCTGTTTCTGGGGGCCGCAATCACGCCGGTCGCGGCCCTAGGGGCTGTGTTGATTGTGGTCGCCATTTTCCTGACGACCAAAAGCCAGAAGTGACTAGTTTTCCATCGCTTCCAGCTCGTCGATAAAGCCAGAAATCATCGACAGACCCTTGTCCCAGAATTTGGGATCGCTTGCATCCAATCCGAACGGGGCCAACAGTTCCTTGTGGTGTTTGGACCCACCAGCGCGCAACATTTCGAAATACTTGTTTTCGAACCCATCCGCACCGCTTTCGTAGACCGAGTATAGCGCATTCACCAAACCGTCACCGAACGCATAGGCGTAGACGTAGAACGGTGAGTGGACGAAGTGCGGGATATAGGCCCAGAAGGTCTCATACCCTTCCATGTATTCGAACGCCGGGCCAAGGCTTTCGGCCTGAACGCTCATCCACAAAGCGTTGATGTCATCCGGGGTCAGCTCGCCTTCGCGACGGGCGGCGTGCAGTTTGCATTCGAAGTCGTAGAAGGCGATTTGTCGGACAACTGTGTTGATCATGTCCTCGACCTTGCCGGCCAGCAGCACCTTGCGCTGTTCCGGAGTTTCGGCCTTGTCCAACATCTTGCGGAAAGTCAGCATTTCACCAAAGACCGACGCCGTTTCAGCCAGCGTCAGTGGGGTAGAAGACAGCATCTCGCCCTGATCGGCCGCCAGTACCTGGTGGACGCCGTGCCCCAACTCATGCGCCAGTGTCATCACGTCGCGCGGTTTGCCCAGATAGTTGAGCATCACGTATGGATGAACCTCGGTGACGGTCGGATGCGCAAACGCGCCCGGAGCCTTCCCGGGTTTAACCGCAGCGTCGATCCAACCCTTTGAGAAAAACGGAGCCGCGATTTCACCCATTCGGGGATCGAAGGCAGTATAGGCGTCCATCACTGTCTTTTCGGCTTCATCCCAGTCAACAATGCGCGTGTCTTCCATCGGAAGCGGTGCGTTGCGGTCCCAAACCTGCATTACGTCCAGGCCCAGCCATTTGCGTTTCAGCTCGTAGTAGCGATGGCTGAGCTTGGGGTAGGCGGCTACGACCGCCTCGCGCAGAGCTTCGACGACTTCGGGTTCCACGTCATTGGACAGGTGGCGACCGGTTTGCGCCGTTGGCATGTTGCGCCAGCGATCTACGATTTCCTTTTCCTTGGCCTGTGTGTTGTGGACGCGGGCAAAGGTTTTGACGTTGTCCTGAAACACAGCGGCCAACTCGCGCGCGGCTGCTTCGCGTTTGGCACGGTCCTGCTCTGTCAGAAAGTTCAGGGTGCCTTCAATGTTCAGTTCTTCGCCATCAACAGTGAAGGTCAACCCGGCAATGGTTTCGTCAAAAAGACGCTCCCACGCGTCGCCAACAACGCCGAGGTCGTGCAGGAATTTCTCAAGCTCGTCAGATAGTTGGTAGGGTTTCATCGCGCGGATTCGGCGGAAGACCGGCTCGTACCGCGCCAGATCGGCATTCACATCGAAATGCGCCTTCAGGACATCATCGTCGATGCGGTTGATCTCAAGCGTGAAGAACACCAGCGGGGTGGTGAAGATGGTGATCTTTTCCTGCATGTCGGACAGGAACTTGGCACGCTCGGCATCTGTGGTCAGCTGATAGTAGCGCAGGCCGGCAAACGACATGATGCGCCCGGCGATTGAATTGATCTTCTCATTGCGCTCGACGCAGGTCAGCAGACCCGCAGCATCCAGATCAGCCAGCTTACCCTCGTAGTCTTCGGCAAACGAGGCGCATTCCTTTTCCAACCAGTCCAGATCGCGGGACAGTTCGGGCGCGTCCTCTGAGGTGTAGAGATCGGTCAGATCCCATTCCGGCAGGTTGCCCAGATTGCCGGCACCTCCGGCAGCATTTGCGTCTCGGACGGGAAAGGGAAGGTCGCGCATGGATCACCTCGATAATAGCTTTTGCCAACATCTAGGCGCGCGAGACGGGGATCACAAGCGGTGCGTGATCAGACTTCGGAAGACAGAACCGGTTCCGGCACCGCGTCAGTTTGCGCGGCTTTGAAATGAGCGGCCAACTGGTCAAAGACCGGCCCGCGCACGTCGGGCGCTTCCATCAGAACTTCGTGCTCGCCATCCGGGATTTCGACCAAAGTGCCACTGGGCCAGTTCGCCATGCGGGCGCGGATAGCCTTGCGATCGACAATCTGTTCATGGCTGCCCAGAAAGGTAAGACACTGCGTATCCGGTGCGGTCTGGTCCATCAACCATACGCATTCATCCAACGCTTCGCGCAGCCAGATTGTCGAAGGCGCGCCAAGCGCCAGCTCGGGCTGTGCAGCCAGTTGATCTTTCATCATCTGGAACATGTCCGGATCGCGGGTCAGTACATTACCCTCGAACGGTTGGGAGGCCACATAGCTTTCCAAGGATGTGGTCGGTGGTGTTTTTTCCCCCAACCCGATCCTAGGCCCCCAATAGGCTGTCAGACGGCTGAGCGGTTTCATGATCGGGGTAAAGAAAATGCCCCACATCGGCCCGGTAAAGGCACAGGCGGCAAAGCAGTTCTTTTCCAAAGCCGCGCGCATACCAATAGCCCCGCCCATGGAATGTCCGATCACGAACCAAGGCTTCGGCAGGTTCAGTTCGGTTGCCAGGTCCAGCGTGGCCTGAACGTCCTGTTGATAGTCCGTGAACTGCTCGACATGCCCGACGCGCGGGTCATCCAGTAACCGGTCGGCCAGGCCCTGACCGCGCCAGTCGACAGCCAAAAACGCAAAGCCGCGATCCGTGAACTCGGCCGCGCAATTGCCGTACTTTTCGATATATTCGGTGCGGCCGGGAAACATCATCACCGTGCCGCAGGAATCGCCTTCGGGCAGCCAGTGGCCCACCCGAATGCGTGTGTTGTCCGCTGTGTTCAGCCAATGAGCCTGACCACCGGCGGGGACGCCGGCCATGTCTGCAAAGAAAGGGGCCGGCGACAGGTCCATCAGGCCAGTGCCGATGCCAGTTGCATGGCAACGCCCATGTCACCGTCCACGGTCAGCTTGCCTGACATGAACGCGCCGGTGGGGTTCAATTCACCGCTGAGTATTTGTTCGAACGTATCCGCATCGGCGTTCATGGTGACGTCTGTTTCCTCGTCACTGACGCGCGCGCCGCTTGCGTCCAGAACGATTGAGCCCAGATCTGCGATGGCAAATTTTGCCGACGCGGTAAAATCGCCGCCAGACAGTTTTTCGTTCAACGCGGCTGCCGCTTTTTCCAGAGTGTCGCTCATGATTCTCCTCACTATGTTTGTGCGCCGGGAATGGACATCCGCGGGCGCAGCGCTACACTGAACGTTGTTATGAGCATTGCAAGCACCAATCTCAAAGGTATCGTCGCGGCAACAGCGCTTCTAGTCACGTTTTCCATTCCTTCTTTCGCCCAAACGGCGGATTCCAAGGATGAGGAACAACTATTGCTGCAACTGTCGGAGGCAACGCCCGAACAGGCGATGAACATAGATCGTCAGCTCAAGGCGCTGTGGGCACAGTCTGGCTCGGCCTCGGCGGATCTGTTGCTTGAGCGCGGGCGCGAGGCGCTGGAGGACGGCGACTCGCTGGCCGCGATCCAGCATCTGACTGCGCTGACTGATCACGCGCCGCAATTCGCCGAAGCCTGGCACGTGCGGGCATCGGCCTTTTTCGGGATCGAACGTTTCGGTATGGCTGCGGCTGATCTGGAATACGCCCTGACGCTGAACCCGAACAACTATGAGGCCATCTACGGATTGGGACTGATTTTTGAGATCGTCGATCGACCCGACAAAGCGCTGGACGCTTATGAGCGTGCTTTAGCTATACATCCCCATCACGAAGAAGTAACCAATGCCGTGAATCGACTGAAGCCCCGGGTCGAGGGCTCGGCCCTCTAACAAGCTGGGGCAGGGGGCAAAGGTGAGCGGGTCATCCCGAATCGTGGCCGTACTGGGCCCGACCAACACAGGCAAAACTCATTACGCGATTGAGCGGATGCTGGGGCACCGGACAGGTGTGATCGGCTTGCCGCTGCGTCTGCTGGCGCGCGAGGTCTATGACAAGATCGTCGCGATCCGCGGGCCGTCGGTCGTTGCCCTTGTAACGGGTGAAGAGCGGATCGTTCCGCCGCGTGCTAAATACTGGGTCTGCACTGTTGAGGCGATGCCCGAAGGTATGGGCGCAGATTTCGTAGCCATCGACGAAATCCAGCTGTGTGCAGATCCCGAGCGTGGTCATGTTTTCACCGACCGTCTGCTGCGTTCGCGCGGAACGAACGAGACGCTGTTTCTGGGCTCTGACACTTTGCGCGGTCCGATCGCGGCACTGGTGCCCGAAGTGCAGTTCATTCGCCGTGAACGAATGTCTCAGCTGGTTTATTCCGGCTCGAAAAAGATAAGCCGCATGCCCGCACGTAGTGCCATTGTCGGGTTTTCGATCGATAACGTCTACGCCATTGCCGAGCTGCTGCGCCGCCAAAAGGGCGGGGCGGCCGTCGTTATGGGCGCGCTCAGCCCGCGCACCCGGAATGCGCAGGTCGAGCTGTATCAGAACGGTGAGGTGGACTACCTCGTTGCAACTGACGCCATTGGGATGGGTTTGAATCTTGATGTGAACCACGTGGCGTTTTCGTCGCTGACCAAATTCGACGGTCGTAGGATGCGCCACCTGGCCCCCAATGAACTGGCCCAGATCGCAGGCCGGGCAGGGCGCGGGATGTCCGATGGTACATTTGGCGTGACGGGTGAGGCCCCTCCGCTGGAAGACGGGGTCGCGCAGGCGATCATGGACAGCCGGTTCACGCCGATGAAAAAGCTGAATTGGCGGAATGCCGCTTTGCGGTTTGGCTCGGTTGAGGCCCTCATCGACTCGTTGGAAGTCAGTCCAGACAGCGAACATCTGATCAAGGCCCGACCCGCAGACGACCTGAACGCTCTGAAATCGCTGTCTCAGGAGGCCGAGGTCATCGCCCGCGCCAGCGATGGGCCGTCCGTCCGATTGCTGTGGGATGTGTGTCGAATCCCCGATTTTCGCGGTATCAGCCACGCAGAACACGCCAGCCTGCTTGAGGTGATCTATGGTCATCTGCATGAACGCGGCGCTATCCCTGACGAGTTCATGGCGCGGCAAATCCGCCGCATCGACAAAACGGACGGGGATATTGATGCACTGTCCAAAAGGTTGGCATATATTCGCACCTGGACATATGTTGCGCAACGAAACGGATGGGTGCGTGACGAATCACATTGGCGCGCGGAAACGCGCATTGTAGAAGACAGGCTGTCGGACGCTCTGCATGATCGTTTGACTCAGAGATTTGTGGACCGGCGCACGTCAGTGTTGTTGCGCCGGCTCAAACAGAAGGAGGCCCTTTTGGCCGAAGTAAATGACAAGGGTGAAGTGACCGTCGAAGGAGAATTCGTCGGTCGTCTGGAAGGGTTCCGGTTTACCCCGGACAAAAGCGCACAGGGAACCGAGGCGAAAGCTTTGAAATCGGCCTCTCTGCAAGCACTCGCACCGCAATTCCATCTGCGTGCAGACCGCTTCTACAACGCGCCCGATACCGAAATTGATTTTACCGATCAGGGTGGCCTGATGTGGGGTGAGTATGCTGTGGGCAAGCTTGTTGCCGGGGCAGAACCCCTCAGGCCGATGGTCGAGGTTTTTGTGGATGAGGCCGCAGGCCCGGATGTCGAACAGAAAGTGCAGCGCCGTTTGCAGCACTTCATAGACCGCAAGGTTGCGGCGTTGTTCGAGCCGTTGCTGAACCTGTCGCGCGACGAAGAGTTGTCAGGTCTGGCCAAAGGGTTCGCCTTCCGCATGGTTGAAGGGCTGGGCGTTCTGCCCCGCGCAGGTGTTGCGCAAGAGGTCAAAGATCTGGATCAGGACGCCCGTGGAGCCCTGCGCAAGCACGGTATCCGGTTTGGTCAGTTCACAATCTTCATGCCGCTTCTGCTGAAACCCGCGCCTACGCGTCTGCGTCTGGTTCTTTGGGCGCTGGCCGGTGGATTGCAGGAATTCCCTGACGCGCCGCCTCCGGGTCTGGTCACTGTTCCGGTCGCCAAAGGTGCGCCCGAGGGCTACGATACCATGTGCGGTTACCGCGATGCCGGTGAGCGCTCGATCCGCATCGACATGCTGGAACGTCTGGCAGACATGCTGCGTGCCGAAGACAGCCGGGGTGGTTTCGAGGCCAAGCCCGATATGCTGTCGATCACCGGCATGACGCTTGAGCAGTTCGCGGATCTGATGCAAGGGCTGGGCTATAAGGCCGAGCGCGGTGAGCGTGAAAAGGTCAAAGCCGCTCCGGTCGAGGCCGAAAAGCCTGCGACAGATGTGACGGAACAGCCTGCCGCCGAAGAAACCCCGACACCCGAGGCAGAAGCCGAAGAGGTCGTCGCGACCGCCGAGGCGCCATCCGAGGCCACCGAAAGCACCGAGGCGCTAGCCGAGGCTCCGGCAACCGAACCCGCCTCAGACGAGACCGAAGTTGAGGTGTTCTACACTTTCACCTGGGGTCGTCAGCGTCCAGCCAACCGCGCTCCGCGTCGTGAACAGCGGCAAGGGCAGGGGGCGGGCAAAGGCAAGCCGCGCGGCAAACCGCAGGATGGTCGCGGCAAGCCGCAAGGCAAGAAGGGTGGCAAACCGCAAGGTGGCAAGACGTTCTCATCCCGTCCGCCCCGGAAGGAAAAGGCGATCGATCCCGATAACCCGTTTGCAGCAGCGCTTATGGGTTTGAAGGACGGCAACTGATCTGCGATGGCCGAGGCCAAGCTGCGGATCGACAAGTGGTTGTGGCAGGCGCGGTTCTTCAAGACCCGCAGCCTGGCCGCCAAACAGGTCAGCGGCGGTCATGTCCGATTGAACGGAAACCGGGTTCTGAAGCCGGCACAGGCCGTCGGACCCGGTGACGTTCTGACCTTCCCCCAAGGCCGTATCGTGCGCGTAGTACGCGTCGAAGCACTGGGGGAAAGGCGTGGCCCGGCGTCCGAGGCACAAACGTTATACTTCGATATGACGGAAAAGAAGGACGTGCCTCCTAAGAATCCGGGATTTGAGGGAAAGGGTCGTCCAACAAAGAAAGATAGGCGCGCGCTTGATCTTTCTCGCCCCCGGGATGGTTGATCCTACCTTGAAGAGAAGACCAGACTGAATTAGCTAGACGCCCAAACCGAGAATGGGAATCCCACAATGACCTATGTCGTCACCGAAAACTGCATTGGCTGCAAATACACCGACTGCGTCGAAGTGTGTCCGGTGGATTGTTTTTACGAAGGTGAGAACACATTAGTCATTCACCCCGACGAATGCATCGACTGCGGTGTGTGTGAACCTGAATGCCCTGCGGACGCTATTCGTCCCGACACTGAGCCTGGAATGGAACAGTGGGTCGAGTTCAACCGAAAATTCTCGGAACAGTGGCCGGTTATCGTGACCAAGAAAGACCCCTTGCCTGAAGCGGAAGAGCGTGACGGCGAAGAGGGCAAAATGGAGAAGTATTTCTCCGAAGCACCCGGCGAAGGCGGTTAAGCGATTCGGTAACTGAACCGGGTGGTTTGAATAGCGGTCTTCTGCTGTATCGCTTTGAAAAGTCTGGGGTTTCTTCACCATTGTGGGAGCCGGACTTTCGGGCGTCGCAATTTTGTGATATACTCAGAAACTGAATGATGAATGAGATGGGGATGACTCCGTAAGTATGTACGCTTTGGAGTTCTGATTTTTTGACAAACTTACCGCCTGACTGGGCCAGATGTTGGCACGGTTTGGGGTCTTTTGTTGTCTCTGCCTCTCTCTCGTAACCAAGGATGAACCTGTATGTCTAAGTCGAAAAAGCTTGAGTTCCGCCCGAACGATTATGTTGTCTACCCCGCCCATGGTGTGGGCCAGATCATCTCGATCGAAGAGCAGGAAGTCGCGGGATACTCGCTCGAGCTGTTCGTCATTTCTTTTGAAAAAGACAAGATGACCCTGCGGGTGCCGACCAACAAGGTTACCGAATCCGGCTTGCGGTCCCTCAGCTCACCTGACGTTATCAGCCAGGCGATGAGAACCCTGAAGGGTAAGGCCAAGGTGAAACGTGCGATGTGGTCGCGCCGGGCGCAGGAATATGAACAAAAGATCAATTCCGGTGATCTGATCTCGATCGCCGAGGTTGTGCGCGATCTGCACCGCACTGATGACCAGCGCGAGCAGAGCTATTCTGAACGTCAGCTGTACGAAGCCGCGCTGGAACGCCTGACCCGCGAAGTCGCGGCTGTGTCCGGCGCAGGTGAAGTATCGGCGGCCAAGCAGATTGATGAGGTTCTGACCTCGCGCGCGGCCGCGGCTGCCTGATCGCTTCTCCAGTCAATTTTCTGGCCGCTCCCGAAAGGGGGCGGCTTTTTCGCGTTGATGGCTTGGTGAAAGCTCAGTTTATGGCTAATTTTCCAGCAAGAAGAGGCGCGTAGACAGTGAACCTAAAACAGACAGTTAAATATCTATATATCGGCCACGACCCCATTTCCGTCTGGTTTCGCTATGGCTTAATCCTGTTTGATGCGATCACCATCGTTTTCTTTGTCGCCACGGCAAATGGCGAACACGGCACGGGATTCACCGTTGCCAGCCTGATCATTGGGTTCTTCATTGTGCTGGATTTCTCGGCGCGGATGTGGATTTCGAAGGATCGTTGGAAGCTGCTGCGTCAAGTCTACACGATGGCCGACATTGTTGTGATCGTCTCGCTGTTTCTTGATCTGTTTCTACCTTGGAATCTGGCGTTCCTGCGTATCTTACGAGCGCTACGCCTGATCCATTCCTATCACCTGCTAAGGGATCTGCGGCGGGACAGCGATTTTTTCCGGACGCATGAGGACGCAGTGATCGCGGCGATCAACCTGTTGGTGTTCGTGTTCGCCACGTCCACCGCTGTTCTGGTGTTCTTCATCCCAGAAAACAGCCCGCACGCCTATATCGATGCGCTTTACTTCACTATGGCAACCCTGACGACCACCGGATTCGGAGACATCACGTTGGCGACCCCGGGGGGGAAACTGTTTTCGGTCTTCATCATGATCGTCGGGGTGGCGTTGTTTGTCCGGTTGGCGCAGGCGATTTTCATGCCGCAGAAAGTGCGTCACAAATGCTCAAACTGTGGCCTGTATCGTCACGATCCAGACGCAGTTCACTGCAAGCATTGCGGCGAAACCCTGAGGATCGAAACAGGCGGGACGACTTAGATCGCTGCAACCAATGCCAAAAGGAACGCAAGCTCTGCCAGTTGCTGCGAGGTGCCCAGAACATCGCCCGTTTGCCCTTTGATTTTGGTCTTGGCGACGAGTGCCAGGATTACAACAATCAGCGCGGAAAATACCGTTGCCATCAGTGTGCTTGGTCCAATCAGCAGCAGCGATAAGATGACTGCAAGGCCAAAGCCTGTCGCCGCAGTCTCGGCCTTTGGGCCGCCGACCGAATGGCTCAACCCGCTGTTTCTGGCGTTGGGTAAAGCTGCCATGAGGATGGGCATGACTGCGCGTGAGACGATGCACGCCGCCAGAATACCCGCAAATGCGTTGGCCGACAGAAGCGCCGCGATCAGCGCGACGCGCAGCAGTTGGGTAAAGATTAGAGTTAGAACGCCGTAAGCACCAATATGGCTGTCCTTCATGATTTCCAGGCGGCGTTCGGTGGTGAACCCGCCCCAAAATCCGTCAACCGTGTCCGCAAGCCCGTCTTCATGCATCGCGCCAGTGGCGATCACCAGCACCGCCACAAGTATTACGGCGCTGGCGAATGCAGGTAGGCCGAATGCACCGGCCGTCCAACCGACGGCACAGGCCAACGCCCCGACGACCAGTCCCACCAAGGGAAAAGCCCAGGCCGCATTGGCCTGCCGCGCAAACAGGTATTCCGGCAGGCGCGGCAACGGCAGACGCGTCAACAGGACCAGCGACAGCGGAAAATCCCACGCGGAAAACAGTTTGGTGTCGTTTTTGTTCACTCCCGCGCCTTTCGGGGTCTTGTTGGATCGGACGCTTCGGTTAAACACACAGGACCACTCTGATGCAACGAGGCTTTGGATGCTGCCGGAATTAAAAGACCTGAATACCCTTCGCGAGGCCCTGAGTAACGCTCCGGGACCGGATGGCAATGCGCTGCAAGGTGCTGCTGAGCGTAACGGACAACTGACTAAACCTCCCGGCGCATTGGGCCGGCTTGAGGATTTGGCAATTTGGTATGCGAGCTGGCGTGGGGATGCCCGGCCGCAGATCTCTGCCCCTCAGGTCATCGTATTTGCGGGCAATCATGGCGTCACAGCGCAAGGCGTGTCGGCCTTTCCGCCCGAGGTGACCGTTCAGATGGTCATGAACTTTGAACATGGCGGCGCAGCGATCAATCAGCTGGCCAAAGCGGCGGGCGCGACGATGAATGTGCACGCGCTGGATCTGGATCGACCGACCGCGGATTTCACCGCTGGTCCCGCGATGTCCGAAGAAGAATTGCTTGAGGCCCTGCGCGTGGGCTGGACCGCCGTGGACCACAATGCCGATTTGCTTGTGGTTGGAGAGATGGGCATCGGCAACACGACCCCGGCGGCTGCCATCGCATGCGCTTTGTTCGGTGGCGACGCCGCAGACTGGACTGGGCGTGGCACTGGGGTAGACGATGCCGGTTTGGCCAACAAAACGCGCGTCGTGGCCGAAGGCATCGCCTTGCATGGCGGGTCGGGTGACGGGCTGGAAATCCTGCGCCGTCTGGGCGGGCGTGAAATAGCGGCCATGGCCGGGGCCATCGCCGCTGCGCGTGCCTTGCGTATCCCGGTTATTCTTGACGGCTTTATCTGCTCGGCGGCTGCGGCCTGTCTGGCAAACATGTCCGAGGGCGCATTGGATCACACGATTGCAGGCCACCAAAGTGCAGAAGGCGCGCACGCAGCGGTGTTGGCCAAGCTGGGCAAAGAGCCATTGTTGAGCCTTGGATTGCGTTTGGGCGAAGGCTCGGGCGGGGCGCTGGCGATCAACATACTTAAATGCGCGGTCGCGTGTCATTCCGGCATGGCGACATTTGCCGAAGCGGGTGTTTCGGACGGCTGATCAAACCGCCTGATCCGGCAGGGCCGGGTCAGGCTGATTTCTTTGCGTGTTTCTCGGCCAGTTCCAGCAGCTCGGTTTCCAGGTCTTTTTCAAGCTGCCGCGCCCGCTCGATGTACTTTTTGTTATCAGCGGTTGGCATTCCGGGAATCCACAGCTCTGCCAGATCACGCACAGAGGCGCGGTCGTGGTGGTAGAACGTCTGCTCGGCCTGAGCCGCCTCGTATTCGCTCAGACCTACGTTTTCCAGGACATAGCGACCTGCCCGTAGTGATCCGTCGAACATCTCGCGGACAATGTCATTCGCTCCGGCCTGATACAATTGGTAGACATGGGTACGATCACGGGCGCGGGCCACAATGTGCAAATCCGGGCGTTGACGCCGGGCAAAGCCGACCAAACGTGTGACTTGCTTGGGGTCATCCATCGCGGCGACCAGAACAGAAGCTTTTTCAAGCCCGGCGGCACGCAGCAGTTCTGGCCGCGTGGGGTCACCCAAAAACCCCTTGACGCCGAACCGTCGCATCAACTGGATTGTCTCGATATCATGGTCCAGTACGACGGTCTTGAACCCGCTCGCGCGGACCAACCGGTTCACGATCTGACCAAAACGCCCAATTCCGGCGATGATGACCGGGCCTTTTTCGTCGATCTCATCGGGCTCGGCCTCGGGGGCCCCATCACCCATACGGCGCGACAGCAGATCGAAGATGATGAACAGCAGCGGAGTGATCAGCATTGTAAGGGCAATAATCATCAACAGTTTTTGTGATAAATCGGGTGGGATGACGTTTTGCTGCGTTGAAAAGGCCAACAGCACAAAGCCGAATTCGCCTGCCTGCGCCAAACCCAATGTGAACAACCAGTGATCCCGACCGCGCAGCCGGAACGCGCGACCGACCAGATACAGGATGATCCCTTTAGCCAGTATGACCAGTAGTGCCAGACCGATCAGGTCCAGTGGGTCGTTGAAGAAATAGCCAACGTCAATCCCGGCGCCGACCGTGATAAAGAACAGCCCCAGGAAAAGCCCCTTGAACGGTTCAAGGTCGCTTTCCATTTCGTGCCGGAATTCTGAGCTTGCCAGAACTACACCCGCCAGAAACGCGCCCAGAGCAGGGGAGAGTCCTACTAGTGTCATCAGGAAGGAAATGCCCACGACGATCATCAGCGCCAGCGCCGTGTACATTTCGCGCAGCCTGGTGGCGTGGATGAACCTGAACAGTGGACGCGTTAGGTAGATGCCAGCCAGAATGACGAAGGCAACCGCGCCGATGGTGACCAGCGTAACAGCCCAGCCGGGCAGGCCCTCGACAAGTGACAAGCTATGATGTCCGGCCTCATGGAGCGCATCCGCGCCGCGGTCGATTGAGCCGTCGCTTTCGATATGAGGCATTGCAGGCAACGCCAAAAGAGGCAGCATCGCCAAAATGGGAATGACCGCGATGTCCTGCGTCAGAAGGACCGAAAACGTCGCCCGACCTCCATTTGTCTGCATCAACCCCTTTTCCGACAACGTTTGCAGCACAATCGCTGTGGATGACAGAGATAAGGTTAACCCGACGGCTAGTGCGACCGACCAGGGGTGATTTGCATACATGGCAACTGCAGCGATGACTGCGGTCGACAACAGGACTTGCAGGCCGCCTAGTCCCAGAAGCCTGTCGCGCATGTCCCACAAGGCGCGCGGCTCAAGCTCGAGCCCGATCAGAAACAGCATCATGACCACACCGAATTCGGCCACGTGCTGCAGGCTTTCGGTCTCGGCCCCCACAAGCCCGAAGACAGGGCCAATGACAATGCCAGCGGCCAGATAACCAAGAACTGAACCCAACCCCAGACGTGCCGACAAGGGCACTGCTATCACGGCGGCAGCCAGATAGATTGAAGCCTGGTAAAGGAAATCGTCCATGTTTGTCCTCTCGGTCCGGTCAGGTGGGCAATGGCGCGTCGCGTTTAAGTTGGTCCATCACGATCTGGCTGTGCACCCGTGCCACTGCAGGATGCGGCAGTATCACCTGGTGAAGCAAGCGGTTGAGCGCGGAAAGATCGTCGCAATAGACGTGCAGCAGGTAATCTGCCTCTCCGGTCATCGTCCAGGCGCTGGTGATTTCGGGGCGGGTGTCGACCATGCGGGCAAAACTCGCGGATTGTTCCGGGCCATGTGTGCCCAAATGCACCTGAATGAACCCTTGGACCTGCAGGCCAAGTTTTAGGGGATCCAGTCGTGCCGCATATCCGGTGATATAGCCTTCGGCCTCAAGCCGCTGACGGCGGCGCCCGGCCTGGCTTGGTGACAGGTTCAGCATTTCACCCAATTGATGCGCGGTCAGATGCGCGTCCTTTTGCAGGGCGGACAACAGTCGCGTATCAGCGGAATCCAGCATATGCGGAGTTTCTCCAAATTTACCCGTGTTCACGCGTGATTTACGCATATGTTTATAGTTTACACGAAAACTATGCGCAGAAACAGCGCTTGGTAAGGCGTATTTTGGAATCAGCAAAGAAATTCCTGTTTTTACGGAGACGCGCCATGGGTCCTTTCCCGCACAACGCCCCGAAATCTGTCATCAGCCCTGAAAATCCAGCCGGAACCGATGGGTTTGAATTTGTCGAATTCGCCCACCCCGAGCCGCAGGAACTGCGCGACCTTTTCGCCAAAATGGGGTTCGAGTTGGTCGGACACCACACGGACAAGCCTATGGTTGAGCTGTGGCAGCAGGGGGACGTGACCTACATCCTGAATGCCGACCCGGAGAGCTTTGCCGCTAAGTTCGTGGCCGAACACGGCCCCTGCGCCCCTGCCATGGGATGGCGTGTCGTGGACGCGCAGAAAGCCTATGAACACGCGGTGTCAAAAGGGGCCGAGCCCTATGACGCGGCGGACAAGACCATGGATGCCCCAGCGATCAAGGGTATTGGCGGTTCGCTGATCTATTTCATCGATCAGTATTATGAAACATCGCCTTACAATCAGGAATTCACCTGGGACAAACAGTCCAAACCGCGCGGCGATGGGTTCTATTACCTCGATCACCTGACGCACAACGTCTACAAGGGCAACATGGACAAGTGGTTCAAATTCTACGAGAGCCTGTTTAACTTCCGCGAAATCCGCTTTTTTGACATTCAGGGTAAATTCACTGGCCTGTTTAGCCGTGCGCTGACATCGCCCTGTGGTCGTATCCGTATTCCGATCAACGAAGACCGGGGCGAAACCGGGCAGATCGTATCATATCTCAAGAAGTATAAAGGTGAGGGTATTCAGCATATCGCGGTGGGTAGTGAAGATATTTACGCCTCGACCGATGCGATTGCGGAAAAGGGCCTGAAGTTCATGCCGGGTCCGAACCAGGCCTATTACGACATGTCCAAGGAACGTGTCGTGGATCATGATGAACCTCTGGACCGGATGATCAAGCACGGCATCCTGATTGACGGCGAGGGTGTGCTGGACGGTGGCGAGACCCGGATCTTGCTGCAAATCTTCTCGAAAACCGTGATCGGTCCGATCTTTTTCGAGTTCATTCAACGCAAAGGCGACGATGGGTTTGGCGAAGGGAACTTTAAGGCCCTGTTCGAATCCATCGAACGCGAACAGATCGAAAGTGGTGAAATTTCAGCTGCTTAACGGCTTAAGTTGAGTCACCAAAGGGCGGTCGGGGATATCTCTCGACCGCCTTTGTTTTTTGAGCCGTCAGCTTCGCGGCATTTTCAACGTCAGGTTTCTTCCGCGCTTTTGGTATCGCAATTCGCTGTCGCCAATGGCGATAACATTGCCGCCGTCCAGCCTGTCTCCGACTTTCAGTTTTTTGTACCGACCGCTGGGCAGCCGAACCAGCGCGCGCCGGTTGGCCGGGGACCCATAAACCCCAATCAGGTTCAGCTTGCGCAAGTTGAGCGCATTGTCGATGGTCGCCTGCCGTGCCACCGAGGCGGTCGACGGGATTTTCGGTGCCACGGCCTTAGGTTGGAAGGAACCAGCTTCGTCCGAGCTTTGATCGACCGCAGCAGTTGACCCGAGATTGGCGGTGCTTGTGTTTGTGCTGGCCGGGCGGGCAAGTCCGGCTGGTCGCGTTTTGGGGCGCGGAACGCGAACGACTGCCAATGCCGTTGGCGTTTCGTCAATCCGGGGGCTACTTTGCAGGGACTTAGGCCGCAGTTTAGGACGCAGAATCGCCAGTTCTTCGCGTGTGCGTCCACCAAGTTGTTGCCGTTCAAAGCTTTCCAGCAAATTAGCCGGGCGAGGATTCGGGCGTTTCTGCGCCAAGCGGGCTGTAGGATCTTCCTCAATTGGCTCTTGTTCAAACCGAACCGGAACTGCCGGGGGAACCTTGGCGGGCCGGCCAAGGTAAACGATCACCCCGTCGGGATTCAGGGTCCCTTCGGCTGAAGGCGTGACGAGGCCGCGTTCGTCCAGATCAAACTGGACTCCGGCCTGAGCGGGCAGGGCGTTTTGTTCAAACGGCAGGTCAGTTTCAAAGCTACTGACGGGAGGCAGCGCCACTGCGTCCTGCGACAAATCAGTGCTGTCCAGGGATGCCAGATACAGTTCCTCTGGCGACTCCAGGACCGGTTCAGGCAAAGGTTCGGGGGCGAAGATCTCGATGCCTGCTTGTGACGAGATTTCCGCTGGTGCAGGCTCTTGTCCCACCGGTTCGACCGGGGTCGGTGCCACGTTCAGCGCTTCGAGGATTGCAGCATCGGTCGCGCTGAGATCAGCGGCGGTTTCTTCAACAGGTTCGGTTTGCGGCTCTTCCTCTGGCGCGGTTGTGACCGCCTCGGGTTCGAATTCAAGCTCCGGATCGCCGTCAACCTCCTGTGTCTCGGCGAACTGCTCGTCAGATGCGAGGTTTGGCACAGTTTCTTCAATCGAAACCGCCTCAGCCACTGAGGATTCGGTGTCGTCAGATCCAGTCAACGACCACACGGTCAGAGCAATACCGGCAACGAGAGCGGCCGCCGCGGCTGGAACGGCGTAGCGGTTGATCGGGGGTGTGGCTTTCGTTTTGCCAGCAATATTCGCGTTGGGCGCCGAACGAAATTCCGTCGGGGTCTCAGTATCAGCGATCGCGTGAATGGTAGGGCCATCATCTTCGTTGGCAGGTTCTTCACCCTCAGCAGGTTCCTCTGCTGCGGTCGCATCGGGCGCGGAAGGAAACTCCGTTTGGTCCTCGGTTTCAGCGATCGTCCGATCGGCAGCAGCTTCATTTTCTTTTGCGGATTCTTCTACCTCAACCGTTTCTAATGCGCCGGTCGTGTCGGGGGCTGAAGGAAACTCTGTCGGGGTCTCGGAATCTGCAATCGTATCTGCGATAGGTCCTTCATCAGTTTTGGCAGAATCCTCAACCTCGAACGGTTCGGCAGCAATGACCGTGTCTGGGGTATCGATTTCGAACCGAGGTTCAGCCGGGTATTCCTGACCCTCGATCGGGGTTGAGTACTGGACTGGAACAAACCCGTGCTCGGCGGCAAATGTCCGGGCCTCATCCAGGGTTTGCCTGGCGACAGCAGCAATATGGGTTGTCGGACCGACGATTGCGGTATCAAAGGCGAGCTCATCCAGCGCATAGGGAGTTGCCTCGGTCAGTTCCGTTCGCACTTTTTCAGCGCTTTCCTCGGGGCTTAGGCCCTCTGTTGATACGGACAAAAACCGCACCTGATCCGCTGGTATCACCAGCTTGCAGTTCAGGTCGTTTTCAAGGGCAAAGCCCTGATCCCGCAATGCGATGATCTGCGTATTCAGGTTGGGCGCATCCAGAGCAACCTCGCCAACGCAGAACCAGTCACCATCCGAATGGTGGTGCAAGGATATTCCGGTCGAAGAAAAAGACAGCGCAAAGGCGGGTTTCATAATCCGGAAAAACCATAGTTGTCAGCATCTGTGCAAACGATCATTCGTCCGCAGAGTGACATTAAAGCAGGATCCCGCCGAGGGAAAGAAAAAGCCGGTCTTTCCCCTTGTTCGGCAGACCCTCGCCACCCCATGTTGGGAGAAAGAAAATTGGAGGGAAGACCTTGAATAAAATCGCTTTTCTAGCTGCAGTTCTGACGATGTCAATTGCGGGCATGACCCATGCGGAAGAACGTCGCATCACCGTTGACGCGGCGGGAACCGTGCAGGCCGCGCCTGATATGGCGACTATTACTCTGGGCGTGACCAATGAAGACGCGCAGGCCTCGAACGCGATGAAGGCCACTTCGGAATCGGTGTCTCAGGTCCTGAGCCGGTTGCAGGAGCTTGGCATCGAAACGCGTGATGTGCAGACCCGCGACGTGTCTTTGTCGCCGGTCTGGAACAATCGTAACAGCGCAAGCGGCGACCGGCCCGAAATTTCGGGATTTGTCGCCTCGAACCGAGTGGTGGTGCGCGTGCGTGACCTGACACAGCTTGGTACAATCATGGACGCAGTCATCCAGGACGGGGCCAATGACTTTGGCGGGCTAAGCTTTGGCGTACAGGATCCGAAACCGCTGCAAGCGCAGGCGCGCGCAAACGCCGTAGCCGAAGCGACCGCCAAGGCCGAGCAGTTGGCACAGGCAGCTAACGTGACACTCGGACCAGTTCAAGAGATCAGCGAACAGGTCGGTGGCGCGCGCCCCGTGGCCATGATGCGGGAATTCAGCGCTGCGGATGCAGGTGGTGTACCGGTCGCAGGTGGCGAGGTGACCGTTTCGGTCACCGTCACAATGGAATTCGAAATCTCTGAGTAACCTCAGACGCTTGCGCGGGCCTTCAAAAGTTGCCTTTGTTGGCCCGTCTGGTCAAAGTTGTCCGGCGAGAGCCAATCCTCAAAGGCGCTGCGGATGCGGGGCCATTCGCTGTCGAGGATGGAATACCACGCCGTATCCCGGTTGCGACCTTTGTAATGGGTGGCCTGTCGGAAAATACCTTCAAAGGTAAAGCCCAAACGCTCGGCCGCGCGACAGGACGGCGCGTTCAGCGCGTCGCACTTCCATTCGTAACGGCGATAGCCCAACTCATCGAACACGCGCCGCATCATCAAGAACATAGTCTCGGTCGATTGCGGGCTACGCTGCAACAAGGGTGAGAAGTGGATGTGTCCCACCTCGATCGCACCCGCCGCCGGGTCAATCCGCAGAAATGAAGCCATACCCACCGGCGTTTCGTTGCTGTCCAGTACCGTGTGGAACATCGGATCGGAGTCCATGCAGGTCTCACGGGTCCAGTCCTCAAACTCGCGCTCGCCGTCGAACGGCCCATAGGGAAGGTAGGTCCAGTTGTGGCCATCCGTGTCGTTGGCAAACGCCCGGAATAACCCAGGTGCATGCCTATTCACATCAAGCGGGACAACGGAACAATATCGGCCCTCCATCGGCGTGTAAGGTGGTGTCGGGCGAGGGAAATCGCCCGTTACCGGCAATCCGATGGGTTGGCCCAGATCATTGGTGTTGTGCCCGCTCATGGATTAGGCCGACGCTTTGGCCAGCGCCTGATCAAGATCGGCGATCAGGTCATCTGCGTCTTCGATACCAATGGACACCCGCACAACGCCGGGGCCAGCGCCTGCGGCCTCTTGCTGTTCTGGGGTCAGCTGCCGGTGCGTGGTCGAAGCCGAGTGAATGATTAGCGACCGTGCATCGCCCAGGTTTGCTACGTGGCTGAAAATCTCAAGCGCGTTGACCAGCTTGATACAGGCGTCATAGCCGCCTTTGACCGCGAAGGTGAAAAGGGCACCCGCGCCCTTCTTGTAGTGCGCTTTGACCCTGTCACTGTAGGGCGAAGACGGCAGCCCGGCATAAGTGACGTATTCCACGCGGTCATCCGCCTCGAGCCATGCGGCGATTTTTTGTGCGTTTTCGACGTGACGCTCCATCCGCAGGGACAGGGTCTCGATTCCCATCAGCGTGTAATGCGCCGCCTGCGGGTTCATGGTCATGCCCAGATCACGCAGGCCAATGGCGATGCCGTGGAAGGTGAAGGCCAACGGGCCAAACGTCTCATGGAATTTAAGGCCGTGATACGCCTGCTCCGGCTCACTGAGAGAGGGGAACTTATCATTTGCCGACCAGTCGAATTTGCCCGAATCCACGATGCAGCCGCCGGTGACAGTGCCGTTGCCGGTCAGGTATTTGGTGGTCGAGTGCACGACCAGCGTCGCGCCGTGTTCGATCGGGCGGCACAGGTAAGGCGTGGCCGAGGTGTTGTCGACGATCAGCGGAATGCCCGCGGCATCGGACACATCCGCCAGAGCGCGGATGTCGGTGACATAGCCGCCGGGGTTGGCAATGGATTCGCAGAACACCGCACGGGTGTTTTCGTCGATTGCGTCTTTCACGGCGTCCAGATCGTCGGTGTCGACAAACTTGGCAGACCAGCCAAAGCGTTTGATGGTCTGGCTGAACTGCGTGACCGTGCCGCCATAGAGGCGCGTCGAGGCGACCACGTTGCAGCCCGGACCCATCAGCGGGAACAGCGCCATGATTTGCGCCGCGTGACCTGACGAGCAGCAAACCGCGCCGACGCCGCCTTCCAGCGTGGCGACACGTTCCTGCAGAACGGCCACGGTGGGGTTGGTCAGGCGGGAATAGATGAAACCCACCTCTTGCAGGTTGAACAGGGCAGCCGCGTGATCCGCGTCGCGGAACACATAGGCTGTCGTCTGATAGATCGGTGTCTGACGCGCGCCAGTTGCGGGATCGGGCCGCGCGCCCGCGTGAATTTGAAGCGTATCAAAACCGTAGGTGGGGCCGTCAGACATCTTGGAAATCTCCTGTTGGAAAGTGCGTTGCTGAATCTCTAGGCGATTGGGCGCGCGCAGACAACATTCCTGTCAGCGCATCCAAAGACCATTCTTGCGTATCGTGTTGCGAATAACCTGCTCGCGTTTGGGAAGGTTCTCGCGGTCGAACATGTCCCTGATTTTGTGACCCTTCCGTTGCAGCACCAGCTTCTTGATCGGGTCGTACCCCTTGAGGACTTTCTTGACCCGGTTTGGCGCAACCACGGTTTCCAGCACCTCGACAGCGTGATCGCTTTCACGGGCGTAGAGTAGGGGGAACAGGCGGTAATGGCAGCTGACCGATCCGTCCAGAAGGCCCGCAGGCAGGGCATCGCGACCGCCGTCGAACGAATGGATCACTAGCGGCAGTGCAGCCTGATCCAGCCATGGGTCAAAATTCTGTCCAGCCATCTCGGAGATTTCGCCGTCGCGGATCGTGCGGGCATAGTCCAGAAAGCGCTTTCCGAAGGTGTGAGGGCAGGAATGAAAGAAAAACCCGGCATTGAAGTACAGATAGCGCCGCCAGTAATCCACAGGTTGGCTGGTATCCAGCGAGCTGTCGAAATCCAGTCCGAACCTTTGATAAAGCGCCTTCCAGATCCCATCCAGTCCAGGACCATACAAGGTTGGTTTGGGCCAGGTTCCTTCGACCCTTAGCGATGCGCCGGGGCGGTCAAAGTCGAAGGGGACGCTGGTCAGATCGCCGGTGATCAGTGTGTCACTGTCGAAAAACACAAAGGGCTCACCCTCGGGCATGGCCAGCAAAGCTTCGATCTTGTTGCCATAAGGGTAGCTGGCGCCGAATATTTTGTTTTCGAACGGCAAGATCTCGGCATCCAGCTGACGGAGTGCTTTCAGCAAATCCTCGTTCTGGATGGTAGGGTCCTGCGGCCAGCGTGGACCGGGTTGTGGAACAGCCACGAACAGTCGACCGGAAAAATCAGGGCTGCTGTGCCGCAGCGAGGCGGCAAACAAAAGGGCTTCGTATTGCAGACGGTTGTTTTGCCCGATGATAACGATGTTGAATTTCGGGGCGCTGGCCTGCATCCGGTGACTTTCAGTACTTGTGGGTGCCGTGGTCCGGCGCTGCTCGGGTTTCTTGTCGGACGTACAGTATGCAGGCGCGCCCGTCAAAACCAGATGCGATGCGTGCAATTTGAAAAATGTCGGCGCAATCCCATGTTAGGGACACGTCCCCGTTCAGGAGTGCCCCCATGAGGATCAACGCAGATTTCACCAAACGTGTTGCAGTTCATTTCGACCAGAATGAATGGATCGCGTCCCCCGCCGCCGGTGTCGAACGCAAGATGCTGGATCGCATCGGCGAGGAGGTTGCCCGCGCAACGACAATCGTACGTTTTGCTCCGGGCAGCGCGTTTTCGGCCCACACCCATGACGGGGGCGAAGAGTATCTGGTTCTGGACGGCGTTTTTCAGGACGAAACCGGTGATTTTCCGGTTGGCAGTTATGTGAGAAACCCTCCGACCTCGTCGCACACACCTTCGGCTAAAGAGGGGGCGACGATCTTAGTGAAGCTGCATCAGTTTGACCCGGATGATCGGACAGAGGTACGCCGCTCGATCAATGGTCAGGGGAATACTCAACTGTTCAAAGACGCGCATGAAGATGTCCGCGTGTTCAATCTTGCGGCGGGCGAGGCGTTGGATCTGGACGCTTCGCACGGAACGGAGCTGTTTGTGATCGAAGGCTCGCTGAGGGAATCTGACGAGGATTTCACGACCTGGGACTGGCTGAGGTTGCCTCCGGGCGCGCGATCTACCGCCGTGGCGGGTGCTTCGGGAGCGCGTGTTTGGACGAAAACAGGGCATTTGGCTCAGATGGTCTGATACGTTCGCTGCAAGAAAAACAGGCAGAAACAAAGGAAAACCGGGTCGATTGGTCCGGTTTTTTCATTTTTTGACCAATTGGCAAATTTTACCATTTGATAAAAAATTACTTTGTGGCAAGCTGAGGCCACAACAAACATATCTACAGGGAGTAGAGTGATGGCACAGGGCCAGATTGCCCCCGGCATTGTCTCCGGGCGGCTGTCCAGCGATGAGCTGACCTCGAATTTCACGGATTTGCATCCGCCACTGGCCCCTCATGAGGCCGCCGTGGCAGCGGATCGGTGCTATTTTTGTTACGACGCACCATGCGTCACAGCCTGTCCGACAGACATCGACATTCCGCTGTTCATGCGCCAGATTCAGGCTGGTCAGCCCGAAGCGGCGGGTGAGACCATTTTGGCACAGAACATTCTGGGCGGCATGTGCGCCCGCGTTTGCCCGACTGAAACGCTGTGCGAAGAAGTCTGCGTGCGCGAAACCGCCGAAGGTTCACCGGTCGAAATCGGTCGTCTTCAGCGCTATGCAACAGACAGTGTGATGGTTGGCGGAAGTCATCCGTTCCAACGGGCCGCACCAACCGGCAAAACAGTTGCCGTAATCGGGGCAGGACCTGCGGGTCTGGCCTGTGCGCACCGCTTGGCCATGTTTGGGCATGACGTGGTGATCCACGAAAGCCGCCCCAAACCGGGTGGGCTGAACGAATACGGGATCGCAGCGTATAAATCGACCAACGATTTTGCTCAGGCCGAAGTCGACTGGCTGCTGAAAATCGGCGGAATCTCGATTGAGACCGGTTCAGTTCTGGGCGAGGGGATCTCGCTGAAAGGGCTAGCCGAGAACTATGATGCAGTGTTTCTGTCTATTGGTCTTGCCGGGGTGAATGCCTTGCGTGCCGACGGGGCGGAAAAAAATGGTGTTCGCTTCGCTGTGGATTTCATTTCGGACGTGCGTCAGGCCTCTGATCTGGTTGATTTGCCCGTGGGTCGCAACGTGGTCGTCATTGGCGGCGGCATGACTGCAGTGGACGCTGCGGTGAAGTCGAAACTGTTGGGTGCCGAACATGTCACCATTGCCTATCGCCGTGGACGCGACGCAATGGGGGCCAGCCGGTACGAACAGGACCTCGCAGCCTCGCACGGCGTCAAGATCATGACCAATGTGCAACCTGTGGCTATCCATGGGAACGGGGCCGCGGTCGAGATCGAGTTGGAATATACCACCAGCCACGATGGGCAACTGACCGGCACCGGGGAAATGATCCGCTTGCCTGCAGATCAGGTGCTCAAAGCCATTGGCCAAAAGCTGGACGGCGCGCCGGAAGGTCTGGAATTGGACGGCAATAAGATCGCCGTGACAGGGGCTGGACGGACCTCAATGGCGGGTGTCTGGGCCGGGGGCGACTGTGCGGCGGGAGGCGAAGACCTGACCGTGACCGCAGTGGCCGAGGGCCGTGATGCCGCGATGGACATCCACGCAACTCTGGTTTCGTGATAGGGTGGGGTATTCACCCCATTCCTTTCGCTGCTGAGGTATTCCCATGTCCCAGATCGAACAAGCCGTTGCCCAACACTATACCACCGGAGCCTTGACCGACCGCGTTCGCGCGGCGCTTGAGGCCGGTGGGATTGACCCGGACGCGGCCACTGTGGCCGATCTGAAGGCGGGGGATGAGTTCCACACCGGCGGCGTTCTGGCGACAGACAACCTGTTTGCGCAATTGTCACCGACCCACGCGACCCGTGTGCTGGATGTCGGCTGCGGCATCGGTGGGACGTCGCGGTACATCGTGGATCGCTATGACTCGACCGTGACCGGGGTCGACCTGACGCCAGAATTCGTTGAAACAGCTACTGCTCTCAGCGATCTGGTCGGGCATTCCGACAAGGCCAGTTTTCACGTCGGAAGTGCTTTGGACATGCCGGTGCCGGATGCAGGGTTTGATCTTGCCGTCATGTTGCATGTGGGCATGAACATCGAAGATAAGGCGGGGCTGTTCGTAGAAGTTTCGCGCGCGCTGGCCACGGGCGGGACATTTGCCCTGTTCGATGTGATGGGCGGGGATGTGGACGAACCGCTGTCCTTCCCGCTGCCATGGTCAACGGTGTCCGAAACCTCGTTTGTACATGCGCCGCAGGTCTACAAGGACGCCGCGGGTGCCGCCGGTCTGGAACTGGCCGCCGAGACCGACCGCACAGAGTTCGCGCTGAAGTTTTTCGACGATGTCTTCGCGCGCATCGACGAAAGCGGCCCGCCGCCCTTGGGCATCCACCTGATGATGGGCGAGACGGCGCCCGAAAAGTTTCAAAACTACGTCACGAACCTCAAGGCCGGGCGCATTCGCCCGACCGAAATGATATTCAAGAAAACCGGCTGAGCCGGGAAGGGAGAAGCCATGGCCGATCTGACAACAAACTTTCTGGGCATTTCCAGCCCCAATCCTTACTGGCTGGCCTCGGCACCGCCGACGGACAAGGAATACAACGTGCGCCGCGCTTTCGAGGCCGGATGGGGCGGAGTCGTCTGGAAAACGCTCGGGTCCGAGGGGCCACCGGTCGTAAACGTAAACGGGCCGCGCTACGGCGCGATCTATGGCGCGGACCGTCGCTTGTTGGGTCTGAACAACATCGAACTGATCACGGACCGACCGCTTGAGGTGAACCTCGAGGAAATGGCGCGGGTCAAAGCCGATTACCCGGATCGCGCGCTGATCGCCTCGATCATGGTGCCCTGCGAAGAAGAGGCCTGGAAGGCCATCCTGCCGCGCGTCGAAGAAACCGGCGCGGATGGGATCGAACTGAACTTTGGCTGCCCGCACGGGATGAGCGAACGCGGAATGGGCGCAGCAGTCGGGCAGGTGCCGGAATATATCGAGATGGTCACCCGCTGGTGTAAGAAATACTATGACCGGCCCGTGATCGTGAAGCTGACGCCAAACATCACCGATGTCCGCAAGCCTGCTGAGGCGGCGAAAAACGGTGGCGCAGATGCAGTGTCACTAATCAACACGATCAATTCAATCACAAGCGTCAATTTGGACACGTTCAGCCCGGAACCGTCGATTGATGGAAAAGGCAGCCACGGCGGGTATTGTGGCCCGGCGGTCAAGCCAATTGCCCTGTCGATGGTGTCCGAGATCGCGCGCGCCGAAGCCACCCATGGCCTGCCGATTTCCGGCATTGGGGGCGTGACCACATGGCGGGATGCGGCAGAGTTCATTTCGCTGGGCTGTGGTAACGTTCAGGTGTGCACGGCTGCTATGACCTACGGCTTTAAGATCATCGACGAACTGACCGCTGGTCTGTCCAAGTGGATGGACGAAAAAGGGTACACAAACGTGTCTGAGATTGTCGGTCGTGCGGTTCCAAACGTGACCGATTGGCAATACTTGAACTTGAACTACGTGGCCAAGGCCAAGATCGATCAGGACGAGTGCATCAAATGCGGTCGATGCTATGCCGCGTGCGAAGACACCAGCCACCAGGCCATTTCCATGTCCGATGATCGGGTGTTCGAGGTCATGGATGACGAATGCGTCGCCTGTAATCTGTGCGTGGATGTTTGCCCGGTCGACGGCTGCATCTCAATGGTGCCAATGACGGCCGGAGAGGTCGATCCGCGGACCGGTCTGGAAGTTCAGCGCGATTATGCCAACTGGACGACGCATCCAAACAATCCAATGGCCAAAGCTGCCGAGTAAATCGGTTACTGAAAACATGAAGGGGCCCGAAAGCGCGGGCCTCTTACCAGATGCAGACTGGCCCATACGGGGCATTCAAAGCCGCGTGACGGCAACTGTTATGCTAGATCAAGTAGGTCGACAAGCTTGGGACATAGCTTAGCAGGATCAAGACGGCGGCCACCGCAATCAGGAACGGCCAAAGCGATTTCAGAATTGCTCCGGGGGTCGTGCCGCTCATGGATGAGGCGATATAGAGGCCAATTCCGACGGGTGGCGTAAGCAGGCCAAGAACAAGGTTCAGGCATACGACAACTCCGAACTGGTAGGGGCTGATGTCGTAGGATCCAGTGGCAATCGGCAACAAAATAGGGGTGATCAGGATGATGGCGGCGATCCCGTCGATCACCATCCCCACCAAAAGAAGCGCGGCATTTACGATCAGTAAAAACATGAACGGATTAGATGTGATCGACGTGATCAGCCCCGCCAGCTGCTGTGGTATTTCCTCGTAAATGATCACCCACCCAAAAACGCTGGCCGCCGCGATCATGAACAGGATCATCGACGCATTTGCGGCCGTCCGCTTGAACATCTCGCCCAGATGTTGCGGCTTCAGATCTCCGTAAATCAGCCACCCGACCAGAAATGCGATTAGTGAGGCGATGGCGGCGGATTCCGTTGGCGTTGCAATGCCGAACAGAATGCCGCCAATGATCGAAACCGGGATCAGCATGGCGGGCAGGGCGGCGATCAGGGCTTGTACGGCATCTTTGCGGGACATCCAGACTCCCTTGGGGAATTGCTGAACCCAACCAATTAACGTGATTACCAGCGCGAAGGCTCCGGCCAGAAGAAGCCCCGGTATGATCCCGGCGATGAACATGTCGCCGATGGGAATCTGCGCCAAAACGCCAAAGATAACGAACATCATTGAAGGCGGGATGACCGGTGCCAACAGGCCCCCGGCTGCTGTCGTGGCAGCGGCGAAGCCCTTGCTATAACCCTCTTCCTCCATCGCGGGGACCATGGCACGCGACATCACGGCGATCTGCGCGGTGGCCGAGCCGATGATGGCGGCCATGAACATGTTCGCCAGCAGGTTGATATAGGCCAGCCCACCCCGAAACCCGCCCACGAAAACGCGCGCCAAAGCGACCAGGCGGCGTGTCATGCCGCCTTCATTCATCAGCTCTCCGGTCAGCATGAACAGCGGGATTGCCAGCAGGCCGTAATTTTCCAACCCGCCAAACATTTTCTGCGCGAAACTGTCGTACAGAACCGTGTTCCCGCTTTCCCAGATGTACCAGATTGCGGTGATCGCCAACACGATGGCAACGGGCACCGACAACAGCAGGGTTGCTAGAAAGACAATCGGGCTCATGCCGGTGACCCTTGTCCGGGACGCGTCAGAAGATGCATCGTTGAATGTAGAGTTGCCCCCAAGGCAAACAGCCACATCACAAGCCAAAACAGAAACTTCGGAAGCCCGAGGGTTGAGGTCGGTTCGGCATAGATGAAGTTGAACGTATTGCCTTGAAACGCCACGGCGTCGAACCCTGCACGAGCGATATCCAGTGGCAAAAACCACCGCCAGCAGAACCACAGCATCGCGATTGCAAACGCGAAGACAACGATGTCGACTGCTTTTTGGATTATTGCCCGGACATGAGGTGGAACCAGATCGGCAAGGATCGTGATCGAGACCGAATTGCGGTGGTGCAACGCGGCTGACGCGCCAAAGAATGTCATCCAAACCATGGCGTAGATCGCCAATTCATCCACCCAGAACAGGGCGTTACCCGCCGTGCGAGTCACGACATTCAACAAGATCAATAGGGTGACGCAAACGGCCAGTGCTGCGGCACACCATAACTCAACCCACGCCCACGCTGCAGACAGCCGGTATAACATCGCCGATCCCCTATGAAAAAGGGCGCAGGATTGACCTGCGCCCTTTCCTTGAAACGTTCAACTTTACTTGGTTTCTGCCGCAGTCTCGCGCAGCGCGTCAAGGGACGAGGTTTTTTCAGACCAGATGCCGTTCCATTCCTCAATCGCATCGCCAAAGAATGAGGCATCGACTTTCTTGTAGGCCTTGCCGGTTCCCTCGATCTGTTCCAGCCACTTCGCTTCGTTAGCAACATAGGCGTCGATGGTGCTGTCGACATGCTTGGCCATCAGTTCACCGATCATGGCACGGTCTTCCTCGGACAGTCCCGCCCAGACTTTGGCCGAGACCAGCCCGACCATCGGGAACATCATGTGATCGGATTGAACGATCGTGTCGGCGTGATCATAGTATTTCAGCACCCAGATCAGTTCTGCATCCATATCAATGGCATCGACCTGCCCATTGGCCAGCGCGTCATAGACAGCAGGCAGCGGCATTGGTGTTGGTGCAGCTCCGACCGCGTTGTAGAAATCCAAAATCGGCGTGAACGGCGTGATCCGCAGTTTCAGACCAGACAGGTCCTCTGCCGAAGACACATCGCCCCGGCTGACGATCTGGCGCAGCCCGGCCATACCGTAACCTAAGCCTACAACGCCAACCTGACCAGGCAGGGGTTCCAGCATCGATTTTGCGGTATCCGAACGCAGGATGCGCCCCGCGTGGCCGATATCATCCGCGAGATACGGCGCATAAAACGCCCCCAACTCTGGCGCGCGGTTTGATACTTCGGCCACTGTCATGAACGCCATGTCCAGCGCGCCAGTCTGTAATTGTTGCAGCATCTCTGCCTCGTTGCCCAACTGACGGGCAGGGAATACAGATACGGTATGGGCACCTCCGCTGGCTTCGTTCAGCTCGGCCCCAAAGGACTCGGCCGCCTTGGTCCAGATATGCGGAGGTGGCGTGATCAGGCCCAGACGGAATTCATCTGCATGGGCAGCTAGCGATGTCACAGCAAGCGCTGCAGCCGAAGCGGCGATCTTAGCAAAATGTTTCATGTTCTTCCCTGTTGTTTGTTCATCTCAGAGTGTGACCCAGCCCTCTGGCGGCTCTTTTCCCGGATGCACGGTCTGGCAGTTCGGGCATGTTCGGTCTTCTTCTGATGAATAGAATTTTTCGTAGACCGGCGGCAAGTCCTTGACGATAGACTGCAATTGCATCTCGGCCCGATGAACGCGGGTGCCGCATTCAAAGCAATACCATTCGATCGCGTCCAGCTCGCCTGTTTGCCGTTTGGGTTCGATCACCAATCCGATTGAGCCTTCCTGCGGTCTTTGTGGTGAATGGCGCACATGCGGCGGCAGCAAGAAGATCTCACCTTCGCGGATCGGAACGTCATAGAATTCCTCTCCGTCATACAGCTTCAGCACCATGTCGCCTTCTAGCTGATAGAAGAACTCTTCAACTGGATCGTCGTGATAGTCGGTTCGCTTGTTCGGCCCGCCGACGACGGTGACCATCAGGTCGGCATCCTCCCACACCTGTTGATTGCCGACAGGTGGTTTAAGCAGGTGACGGTGTTCGTCGATCCATTTCTGAAAGTTGAATGCACTTAACTTCGACATGTCCCACTCCCTGTTAGTAGAAGTTTGGCCGGTTTTTTCATAACCGCAAAGAAATTATCCGCATCTAGATATCCGATTTGCTTATATCGATGTGGCTATGGCTTCAGGCCGCATTCCGCGAACCCTTTGCGGATGATCTCTTTTTCCGCCTCGGTCAGTTCCAGCATTGGGGGTCGCACACGCCCTCCGACCTGTCCCAGCAGCTCTTGCCAGTATTTTCCAAAAGCGGTGGGTTTGCCTGCAGGTTTGGTTCGCTTCATCGCGTCCCGCACCGGGTTCAGGCTGTCAAACACCTTGCGCGCCTCATCTGCTTTGCCGGCAAACGCCAGCCGCGTGTATTCGTTCATGCGCTGATCATTCTTGGTCTGTAATTGGTAAGGCGGCGACGAACACAGATACAGTTTCCAATCCAGTTCCAGAATATTGTCCAGCCATTCATGTTCAGCCGATGTCGAGACATGAATTTTGTCGCCCACCATATGCGTCAGTTTCACATACATCTCACGCGGGACGGAGTATTTGATGGCCACGATGTTAGGCAAATCAGCAATCCGTGCGCATTCTTCAGGCTGCATCAGGTATCCGCTGTCCGGGTGGCTCCACATCGCGATCCCGATATCCAGCTCATCGCAGAACCGTTTGTAGTACTGGTACAAAACCTCTCCACGATCCTGAACAAAGCTTAGAACAGGGGCATGCAAGACGATGTAATCGGCCCCACAATTCTGCGCATGGCGGGCCAGTTCCAGCGCCGTGTCCATGTTCTGATCCGAGACCGAGACAATCACACCGGCTTTGCCCGCGCATTCGTCAACCGCAATCTCAAAGTTGCGCTTGCGCTCATCAAGGCTCATCGAAAAGAACTCGCCCTGCTTGCCTGCCACGAACAGTCCCTGGATATCCAGATCGTCAATCCAGTGGCGAATGTTTGACCGCAGCCCGGCCTCATCCAGTGACAAATCATCGTTGAAGGGGTTCAGGGCTGCGGCCCAGATGCCGGTCATGTTCTCGCGCGCATAGGCTTTGGCGTCGCGCTTGGAGTAGTTCATTTTAACGGGCCTTCCGATTAACGCGCAATTCTGGCGTCGCCATCAAAGCCTGATCACCCCACTTGATCCAATGCGAAAGCCGGGAACTGGGTATCTGAAATTAGAATACCCAAAGAATACCAATTTAGAATTCTTTGGCGCTGGTTTAGGTTTGCCACATGAAAATAGGATTGATCGGTAAAGGCGCGATTGCGCAACATGTCATGGGCGCGGTTCAGGCGCGAGGCCATATGGTACATGCGGTTCTGGTGCGACCAGGCAGCATTTCACAAAACCCGAACCTGTTTGTGGGTTCGGTGCCAGAGCTCATCGCAGAGGCGGACCTAGTGATCGAATGCGCCGGCCATCAGGCACTGGCGGCCTATGGCCCTCAGGTTCTGGGGCAGGGTACGGACATGATCACGGTGTCCGTCGGTGCATTGGCGGATCAAACGATTGCAAACGCGATGGAAAGCGCGGCCAGCGATGGGCAGGCGAAGCTGCACCTGGCCAGCGGCGCAATCGGAGCCCTTGATTGCCTGAGCGCTGCGGCGACCGGCAAATTAGACAAGGTTATCTATGTCGGGCGCAAGCCGCCGCTAGGTTGGAAAGGCTCTGCCGCAGAGGACAGGCTGGATCTTGAGGGGCTGACACAGGTTGAAACGCACTTCACTGGGACCGCCCGAGAGGCGGCGTTGGCCTATCCCAAAAACGCAAACGTTGCGGCAGCCGTAGCCTTGGCTGGGATTGGATTTGATGAGACGCAGGTAAAACTCATCGCTGATCCGTCGATTGCGCAAAACATTCATGAGGTCGAGGCCGAAGGGGAATTCGGGCAGTTCCATTTCCGGATAAGCGGCAATTCCCTGCCGGACAATCCACGCAGCTCGGCCTTGGCCGCGATGAGTGTGGTGGCCAAGCTCGAGCAGCTTTCAAAGCCAATTGTACTGTGACCATGGTAGGACGTCATTCACGTATCGTCGACCGCGCCCTGACCCGGCTGAAGCTACGCCAACTGCGTTTGCTGGTAGCGGTGGGAGCGCACGGTAACATCCAGAACGCCGCACGCGAACTGGGCATCTCGCAACCCGCAGCAACCAAGATGATTCAGGATCTTGAGCTGGATTTTGAGGTCAAGCTGTTTAGCCGGACCAATCGGGGTGTGATTCCGACCGTGTTCGGAGAAACTTTGATACGTCACGGCAAGCTAATCTTTGCCCAGGTCTCGAACGCTGCGCAGGAACTGGATGACCTGAACGAAGGCAATGCAGGCCGCGTGGTGGTGGGCACTTTGTTGGCGGCCTCGACCAGCCTGCTGCCGGCGGCCATTGAAATCCTTCTGGTCGACCGTCCGAATGTGGCGATCAAGATCAATGAAGGTACGAATGAAGTGCTGATGCCGAGATTGCTTTCGGGCGAAATCGACATGGTAGTCGGGCGGCTTCCTTCCCATAGGCACCGTGACAAGATCAGGCAGGAAAAGCTGTTTGAAGACCGCATTCTGGCGATTGTCGGCAATCAGCATCCTCTTGCGGGTCGCCCGGATGTTTCCTTCGCTCAGACCAAACCCTTTGGCTGGATCGTCCCACCGCTGGAAACCACATTGCGGCGTCAGCTGGATCATTTCTTTGTTGGCCAGCAGCAATACGTTCCGCCCGTGACGATCGAATCCGTGTCCTACCTGACCAATCGCGCTCTACTGCAGTCACGCGATCTGATCGGGCTTATGCCGGCCGAGGTCGTGTCGCAGGACATCGCCCACGGCTACCTGTCGCCATTGGATTGGGATGTCCCATTTGGGCAGGGGCCGATTGGTGTCTCATTCCGGGCGGATGATGATCTTTCCCCCGCTGGCCGGGCCTTTAAATCGGCGCTGCATCAGGCGGTGAAACAGAAATGAGGTCAGGTATTCGTCAAATTGATATCAGTATTCACCCAATTCACTTGAAGTAATGCCAGCCATTGCGTGATTTGAAATAGTCAAAGTCGGAGGCACCGGTTTCATGTATCCTGAGCTTAAGCTGTTCATCGCGGGCAAGTGGCGCACAGCCAACCGGGACATACCGGTCGTGAATCCCGCGACCGAGGGCGAAATCGGGCGTCTTCCCTGCGCGTCGAAGCAGGATCTGGATGACGCTCTGGAGGCCGCAGTCCGAGGGTTTCGCGTATGGAGCCGCACCTCACCGCGCGAACGTTCCGACACAATCCTGCGCGCTGCTGCGCTGATGCGGGAACGTCAGGAAGAGATTGCCAATGCTATCACCATGGAACACGGCAAGCCGCTGAAGCAGGCCAGGCTTGAGGTTATCCGAGGGGCAGAGTTCTTTGAATGGGACGCGGGTGAGGCGATGCGGACCTATGGGCGGGTCATCCCTGCGGCTCCGGGTCACAAGTTCTCCGTTCATCACCAGCCTATCGGTGTCGTCGCGGCCTTTTCACCCTGGAACTTCCCGATGAGCCAACCAGCACGCAAAATCGCTGGCGCGCTGGCCTCGGGCTGCTCGATCATCCTGAAAGCGGCCGAGGAAACGCCAGCGGGGGCAATACATATTGCAAAAGCCTTTGAAGATGCCGGTCTTCCTGCAGGCGTCCTGAACCTGGTGTTCGGAGAGCCGGCGGAGATTTCCGGCCATCTGATCCCGCAGGATCCGGTCAGGCTCGTGGCTTTCACCGGCTCAACGGCAGTGGGGCGGCACCTGACCACTTTGGCATCGCAACACATGACATCGGTTCTCATGGAGCTGGGCGGTCACGCGCCTGTTATTGTCTGCGAAGATACCGACGTGCAGACCGCTGGCGTTTCCAGCGCCGTTCGAAAAATGCGCAATGCCGGGCAGGTCTGTACATCGCCCACCCGGTTCTTTGCGCATGAAAGCATCTTTGAAGATTACGCCCAAACCTTTGTTGAGCGCGCTGTGGCTACAGTAGTCGGCGATGGCATGGAGCCATATGTAGAAATGGGCCCTTTGGCCAATCACCGCCGGGTGCCCGCGTTGACAGAATTGGTGGAAGATGCCCGTGCGAAGGGTGCGACCGTTGCCACGGGTGGGGCCAGACATGGTGAAAAGGGCTATTTCTTCCAGCCCACCGTTCTGATGAACGTGCCCGACAACGCCCGGATCATGCAGGAGGAGCCGTTTGGTCCGGTGGCCGTGATCAATCCGGTATCCTCACTGGATGACGCCATCGATAAGGCAAACTCGGTTCCTTTTGGGCTGGCCGGATACGCGTTTACAAATCGTGCGGACTACATCGATCGACTGATTGACGAGGTCGAGGTTGGTAACCTGTCGATCAACACGCTGGAGGCGTCTATGCCCGAAACCCCCTTTGGCGGGGTGAAATCCAGCGGTTACGGTCGTGAAGGCGGCACCGAGGGCCTCGACAATTACATGGTCGTGAAAAACGTATGGCATTCCGCCAATATTACCTGAGAGTCGGGACCGACGACAAAAGCGGTTCTTCTACGGCGTCAGAAGTTTTCGGTAGAGCGTATCGATAAAAGGCTCGGCTCCCTCAAACGGGTCTTCGTCGCCCAGAATTGCGCGAACCTGAACGTCGAAATCCGCGTAATGTTGTGTCAGTGCCCAGATTGAGAAAATCAGGTGATAGGGGTGCAGGCGCGCGATTTTGCCCTGATCCATCCACTGTGTGAGTATTGCCGTTTTCTCATCCACCAGAGATTTAAGGTCGTGCGACAGAGATTCGTGGATACGCGGAGCGCCCTGAACCAGCTCGTTTGCAAATAGGCGACTTTCGCGCGGCAGGTCCCGGCTCATTTCCAGCTTGCGGCGGATATAGGCGAGGATTTCTTCCATCGGGTCGCCATCCGCGTCCAGATCATGCAGTGGGGCAAGCCAGACCTTTAGCAGGCCTGACAGCAGGGCTGTGTGGATCGCCTCTTTCGACGGGAAATAATACAACAGGTTTGGTTTGCTCAGCCCGGCCTCGGTGGCGATTTGATCTACGGTCGCCCCACGGAAACCATGCGCCGAAAACACGTTCAGTGCGGCTTCGAGAATCGCGGCGCGGTTCTTTTTCTGAATTCGGGTCGGGGCGCGGTCTTTGGGCATGTTTCCTGACTGTCTCTTTTTCCGCCAAGCGGGCACCAAATATGCCGAATTTTCCGGCGGCACCATGCAATTTCTTGACTGATGTCGAACCCGTGATAGCGTGAGTTTGACCAGATGGTCAAATCAAGACACCAAAAGCGAGCCAAATCGCAAGCAACAGGGAAGAACAAGATGGCAGCTCCGGCGCAAAACCTCAGGATCAATGGCGACAGACTTTGGGACAGCCTGATGGAGATGGCCAAGATCGGCCCCGGTGTTGCGGGCGGCAACAACCGCCAAACCCTGACGGATGAAGACGCAGAAGGGCGCGCTTTGTTTCAAAAGTGGTGCGAAGACGCCGGTTGCACCATGGGTTTGGATCAGATGGGCAATATGTTTGCCCGTCGCGAAGGGACTGATCCGGAAGCGTTGCCGGTCTATGTCGGCTCGCATCTGGACACCCAACCAACCGGCGGCAAGTATGACGGCGTGTTGGGCGTATTGGGTGGGCTGGAGATTATCCGCACGCTCAACGATTTGGGCATCAAGACCAAACACCCGATCGTTGCGACCAACTGGACCAACGAAGAGGGCACACGTTATGCACCAGCGATGCTTTCCTCAGGGGTGTTCGCCGGGATGCACACGCAAGACTGGGCCTATGACCGCGAGGATGCCGAGGGCAAGACGTTCGGCGATGAGCTAAAGCGCATTGGCTGGCGGGGAGACGAAGAAGTCGGTGCCCGCAAAATGCATGCCTTCTTTGAACTGCACATCGAACAGGGGCCGATCCTTGAGGCCGAGGGCAAGGATATCGGCGTTGTGACGCACGGGCAGGGGCTGAGCTGGACGCAGATCACCGTGACAGGCAAAGACGCACATACTGGATCTACTCCGATGCCGATGCGCAAAAACGCGGGTCTGGCGATGGGGCGTATCCTTGAGAAAGTGGATGAGATCGCGTGGTCTCATGCGCCCCATGCCGTTGGTGCTGTAGGGCATATTGACGTGTTCCCGAATTCTCGCAACGTGATTCCCGGCAAGGCGGTGTTCACGGTCGATTTCCGCTCGCCGGATTTGGCGGTCATCACAGATATGGAAAACCGTTTGCGCGTTGCGGCCGAAGATATCGTGGAAGAGATGGGCCTGCAGATCGAATTCGAAAAGGTCGGTGGGTTTGATCCGGTGAAGTTCGATGACAGCTGTGTCGCGGCTGTACGGGACGCGGCAGAGCGGCTGGGATATTCGCATACCGACATCATATCGGGCGCGGGGCACGATGCCTGTTGGATCAACCGGGTGGCCCCGACGGCCATGGTCATGTGCCCTTGCGTTGACGGGTTGAGCCACAACGAGGCGGAAGAGATCAGCAAGGATTGGGCCGCAGCCGGGGCGGATGTTCTGTTTCATGCGGTCGTCGAAACGGCCGAGATTGTGGAATAAGGGGCGCTGCCCCCGTCGCCTGATGGGCGACTCCCACGGGATATATTTGGCCAGATCAAGCAAGCGGCGCAGACCGCGTCAGGGAGATTAGAATGAGCACTGTTATCAAGAACGGAACCGTTGTGACCGCCGACTTGTCTTACAAGGCGGATGTCATGGTCGAAGATGGCGTCATCACAGAGATCGGGATGGATCTGAAGGGTGACAAGGAATTGGACGCCACGGGATGTTATGTCATGCCGGGTGGGATTGATCCGCATACCCATCTGGAGATGCCGTTTATGGGCACTTATTCCAGCGATGATTTCGAAAGCGGTACGCGGGCTGCGCTGGCAGGCGGCACCACCATGGTGGTTGATTTTGCGCTGCCAAACCCCGGGGAAAGCCTTTTGGATGCGTTGAAACGCTGGGACAACAAATCCACCCGTGCGAATTGCGATTACTCGTTCCACATGGCCGTGACCTGGTGGGGCGAGCAGGTGTTCGATGACATCAAAACGGTGATTGAAACGCGGGGGATCAACACGTTCAAGCATTTCATGGCCTACAAGGGCGCTCTGATGGTGAATGATGACGAACTGTTCGCCTCGTTCAAGCGCCTGTCCGAACTGGGCGGTATTGCGATGGTGCATGCCGAGAATGGCGATGTGGTGGCTGAACTCAGTGCTAAGCTGCTGGCCGAGGGGAACAATGGCCCCGAGGCGCACGCCTATTCCCGCCCGCCGCAGGTTGAGGGCGAGGCGACAAACCGCGCCATCATGATAGCTGACATGGCGGGTGTGCCGCTTTATGTGGTGCATACGTCCTGCGAGGATGCGCATGAGGCGATCCGGCGGGCCAAATTGCAGGGCAAGCGGGTCTGGGGCGAACCCCTTATCCAACACCTGACGTTGGATGAGAGCGAGTATTTCAACCAAGATTGGGATCATGCGGCACGTCGGGTTATGAGCCCTCCGTTCCGGAACAAGCAGCATCAGGACAGCTTGTGGAACGGTCTGCAATCGGGATCGTTGAGCGTTGTGGCAACAGACCATTGTGCCTTTACCACCGAACAAAAGCGCTATGGTGTGGGCGACTTTACCAAGATCCCCAATGGCACCGGCGGGCTTGAAGATCGGATGCCGATGCTGTGGACTCATGGGGTAAACACCGGGCGTTTGACGCCGAACGAGTTCGTCGCGGTGACTTCAACGAATATCGCCAAGATATTGAATTGTTATCCGAAAAAAGGAGCCGTTCTGGTTGGCGCTGATGCGGATCTGGTGGTTTGGGATCCTGAAAAATCCAAGACGATCAGTGCCGATGCGCAGCAATCCTCGATCGACTACAATGTATTCGAGGGCAAAGAGGTTAAAGGGCTGCCGCGCTTTACCCTTACTCGTGGGCACGTGGCTGTGCATGATGGGGAAATCCGCACACAGGAAGGCCACGGCGATTTTGTTGCACGTGAGGCCAATACCACTGTGAACAAAGCGCTAAGCACCTGGAAAGAGCTGACCGCGCCTCGGCCGGTTGAACGGACGGGTATCCCGGCGACGGGTGTATGATGCGTGCGGGCCGCAATTCATGCGGCCCAAAATCAAATCTTTTCAAGGCTATGGAATGAATACTGAAAGCACTACCCAGCCCGTTATCGAGGCAAGGCAGCTGGATCTGACCTTCCAAACCAATGACGGACCAATCCACGCGTTGAAAGACGTGAACCTGACGATCGACAAGGGTGAATTTGTCAGTTTCATCGGTCCCTCAGGCTGCGGGAAAACCACCTTTTTGCGATGTATTGCTGCGCTCGAAACACCAACCGGGGGAACCCTGACGGTCAATGGCATGACCCCGGATGAGGCGCGGCGGAACCGGGCCTATGGCTATGTGTTTCAGGCGGCGGGGCTTTATCCCTGGCGCACCATTGCCAAGAACATCAAGCTGCCGCTGGAGATCATGGGATATTCGCCTGCCGAGCAGGATGAACGTGTGAGAAGCGTTCTGGAACTTGTTGATCTTGAAGGGTTTGGCGGCAAATTTCCGTGGCAACTGTCCGGGGGCATGCAGCAGCGCGCCAGTATTGCGCGGGCGCTGGCGTTTGACGCTGATATACTATTGATGGACGAACCCTTTGGGGCGTTGGATGAGATCGTGCGCGATCACTTGAACGAACAGCTTTTGGCGCTTTGGGCGCGCACAGAAAAAACTATCGGATTCGTCACGCACTCGATCCCCGAGGCGGTGTATCTGAGCACCAAGATCGTGGTGATGAGCCCGCGACCGGGGCGGATAACGGATGTGATCGACAGCCCGTTGCCGAAGGAACGTCCATTGGACATCCGCGACACGCCTGAGTTCATCGAAGTGGCTCATCGTGTGCGCGAGGGTCTGCGGGCGGGGCATGCGGACGATGAATGATGGGTTCAAAGCTTTTTGGGCAGTTCTGACCGTTCTCGCGGTGATCGTCGTCTTTTGGTATGCGGCCTGCATTCCAATGAACATCAAAGGTGTTTTGACGGAACAGGAGCGTGCAGGGGCCGAAGTTCAGCCACCTTCGGCTAAAGATCGTCGGGATATGTCCGAATTCGGACTGGTGTTGAATAACAGCTTTGCCATCCCCGCCACGTGGGAGCAGGACCGGCCCCGCCTGCCGGCGCCGCACCAGGTCGCTGTCGAGATGTGGGAGACCACTGTACAGAAAAAAATCACCTCGAAACGGTCACTTATCTATCATGGCTGGGTCACGCTAAGCGCAACGATGCTGGGCTTTGTGATCGGTACTGGATTGGGCATTCTGCTGGCTGTCGGGATCGTGCACAGCCGCGTCATGGACTTGTCGGTGATGCCATGGGCCATTGTCAGCCAGACGATTCCCATCATCGCTTTGGCGCCAATGATTATCGTGGTGCTGTACTCGGTGGGCATTCAGGGGATCATCCCCAAGGCGGTAATCTCGGCCTATTTGAGTTTCTTCCCTGTGGTTGTCGGTATGGTCAAAGGGCTTCGCAGCCCGGATGCAATGCAACTGGACCTGCTGCGCACTTACAGCGCCAGCCGGTCGCAGGGGTTCTGGAAGCTGCGCTTGCCCGCATCGATGCCGTATCTGTTTACGTCGCTGAAGATCGGCATTGCGGCTTCGCTGGTCGGTGCCATCGTTGGTGAATTGCCAACAGGGGCGGTGGCCGGTTTGGGCGCGCGTCTACTGGCAGGCAGCTACTATGGACAAACCGTGCAGATCTGGTCGGCCTTGTTTGCAGCGGCCATTCTGGCGGCTTGCCTGGTCGGGTTGCTGGGGCTTGTAGAACGGAAGGTCCTGAAAAGAATGGGGATGGCGCAATGATACTAGTGCTGTTTGCAATCGTCGTTTGGGTCCTGGGTTGGTGGCTGAATAGTCGTCTGGCCAGCGGGCCTTATGCGGACACGCGCATGGTGCGATTTCTGGCTCCGTTCATATTTGGCGTAACGATCATTGTCATTTGGGAGCTGCTGGTCAGAGGGCTAGACGTGTCTTTGGTCATACTGCCGGCGCCATCCGTAATTGCGGTGCGCTTTGCCAATAGCCTGCCGATCCTGTGGGAGGACTTCGTTCAGACCATCATCAAAGGCGCGTTCAGCGGGTACATCATTGGGTGCTTCGCCGCATTCCTGATGGCAATTGCGGTGGATCGCTGGGATTTCCTCCGACTTGGGTTGCTGCCCGTTGGGAACTTTGTCGCAGCGCTGCCAATCGTCGGGACCGCCCCCATCCTGGTGATGTGGTTCGGGTTCGACTGGCACTCCAAAGCTGCCGTTGTCGTGGTGATGGTGTTTTTCCCAATGCTGGTCAACACCGTGGCTGGTCTGCGTGAGGCCACGGCCATGCAGCGCGACCTGATGGAGACCTATGCGGCCACCTATTGGCAGAGCTTCTTGAAGCTGCGATTGCCCGCCGCGATGCCCTTTATCTTCAACGGCTTAAAGATTTCTACCACCCTGGCGTTGATCGGCGCTATCGTGGCAGAGTTCTTTGGCTCGCCCACGCTAGGCATGGGCTTTCGGATATCCACCAGCGTGGGGCAATTATCGCTGGATATGGTCTGGGCCGAGATTGTGGTGGCCGCTTTGGCCGGAACCGCATTTTATGGTCTTGTTGCAATGATCGAAAAGGCGGTGACCTTCTGGCACCCGTCGCAACGTGGATAAAACAATAATTCAACAGACCCCAAAAGGGGCACCAACAGCAACTAGGAGATATGAAGATGAATAAGCTACTCAGCGGGGCGATAGCCGCCTTTAGTCTGGCCGCCAGTTCGGCTTTCGCTGCGGATGAGGTGACATTGCAACTGAAGTGGGTCACGCAGGCTCAGTTCGCGGGCTACTATGTTGCCAAGGACAAGGGGTTCTACGAGGAAGAGGGGCTGGACGTCACTATTCTGCCCGGTGGACCAGACATTGCACCGACGCAGGTGATCGCAGGTGGCGGCGCTGACGTGACCGTCGAATGGATGCCCGCCGCGCTGGCCGCACGCGAAAAGGGTTTGCCTTTGGTCAATATCGCGCAGCCGTTCAAAAGCTCGGGTATGATGCTGACCTGCTGGAAAGATGCCGGGATCGAGGCACCCGAAGACCTTAAGAACCGCACGCTGGGCGTTTGGTTTTTTGGCAACGAATTCCCATTCATGAGCTGGATGAGCCAACTGGGTATCGACACGGGTGGCAAAAGCGAAAGCGGTGTGGAAGTTCTGAAGCAAGGCTTCAACGTCGACCCGCTGCTGCAGCGTCAGGCCGATTGCATCAGCACCATGACCTATAACGAATATTGGCAGGTCATCGATTCCGGCGTCAACCCGGATGAGCTGGTGACCTTCAAGTACGAAGATCAGGGTGTCGCGACATTGGAGGACGGCCTGTATGTTCTGGAAGAGAACCTTGGGGACGCAGCGTTTGTCGACAAGATGGAACGCTTCGTTCGCGCCTCGATGAAGGGTTGGAAATACGCCGAAGAACACCCGGATGAGGCAGCCGATATCGTGCTGGAAAACGATGAGACCGGCGCCCAGACCGAAGAGCATCAGAAACGCATGATGGGCGAGATCGCGAAGCTGACCTCAGGTTCGAACGGTTCGCTGGACCCTGCCGATTTTGAGCGTACCGTTGCCACCCTGTTGGCGGGCGGTTCCGATCCTGTGATCACCAAGCAGCCAGACGGCGCTTGGACGCACCAGATCACGGATGCGGCTCTGAACTGATCCGCTTCGCACTGACTGAAAAGGCGCGGTCCCAAACGGGGCCGCGTTTCCTGTTTCTTATGTCGGAAATGTGTCTGTACTTGAGATCGAAATGGCGTAGAATTCTATGAATAACAGCGCATTTCATACGAAACTGGCGATAGTCCGAAGAAAATGCAGGGATTTGCATCAGAATTCAATACAGCGTTCACTCTGATCCTGAATGGGGATCCAGAGCTTTGGGCGATTGTGCTGCTTTCCCTGAAAGTTTCCGTTTTTGCCGTCCTGATTTCTGCACTGATTGGCATGCCTGTTGGCGCTGCGCTGGCCGTTGCACGCTTTCCGGGGCGGCGGGTTTTGATCATTCTTATGAACGCGCTGATGGGGTTCCCGCCGGTGGTCGTAGGCTTGCTGGTTTATCTGATGTTGTCGCGATCCGGGCCTTTGGGCGTCCTTGAACTGCTCTACACACCGACCGCGATGATCATTGCGCAGGTTGTTTTGGTGACGCCCATCGTCGCTGCGTTGACGCGGCAGGTGGTCGAGATGCTGGCCGAGGAGTACTCGGAACAGCTCCGATCCTTGGGCGTGTCGCGGCTGGCGTCTGTGCCAGTACTTCTGTGGGATGCGCGTTTGGCGCTGGTCACGGCCTTGCTGGCCGGATTTGGCCGCGCCATTGCCGAGGTTGGGGCGGTCATAATCGTTGGCGGAAACATCAATCACGTGACGCGGGTGATGACGACGACCATCGCGCTGGAAACGTCCAAGGGAAATCTTGCGCTGGCTCTGGCGCTCGGGGCGATCCTGATCGGTATTGCCATAGCGGTGAACGCCATGGTCAGCACGCTTAGCCTGCGGGCCGAGAGAGAAGGGTTGCGCCATGCGTGATCTGGTCTCGGAAATGGCGCGGCGTATCACCGTTAACGGATTGCAGATTGCGCGTAATGGCACCGCATTGCTGGACGTTCCGCACCTGACATTGAGCGGGCCGGGGCCGACCTTAATCCTTGGACCGAACGGCGCGGGCAAAAGCCTGTTGCTGCGGTGCCTGCATGGGCTGATTGCGCCGGACAAAGGGTACGTGGAGCAAGATGGAGTTCCTTTGAATGCTGATCACAAGGCCCGGCAGGCGATGGTGTTTCAGCAACCCGTCTTGCTGCGCCGGTCCGTTGCAGCCAATCTGGATTTTGTCCTGAAACGGCAGGGCCTGCAGCGCGTTGCTCGCAAGACGCGTATTGCTGATTTGCTGGCCCAAGGCGGGCTTGAAGGCAAAGCACGGCAAGCGGCCAGATCGCTGTCGGGAGGTGAGGCGCAGCGGCTGGCCATCCTGCGCGCGCTGGCGCTGGACCCGGATACCTTGTTTCTGGACGAACCGACCAGCGCGCTGGACCCCGGCGCCACTCAGGTGATTGAGCGGATGATCCTGCGCGCATCAGAAGGGGGGGTGCGCATTGTTATGGTGACCCATGACATCGGTCAGGCGCGCCGGCTGGCATCGGATGTCGTCATGATGCAGGGCGGTCATGTGGTTGAACATGGCGATGCGCGTCAGGTATTGGACGATCCCAAAAGTGATGCCTCGCGCAGGTATCTTGCAGGCGGATTGGTGACATAACAAAAAATCTGGAGTTTAGAATGATCCGGAATTTCATTCGGGCAGCATTGGTTTCACTTGGCTTGTTTACAGGTCCGGCCTTGGCCGAAGAACCATTTATCGTGGTACAATCAACGACCTCGACCCAAAATTCGGGACTGTTGGATTACATCCTTCCATGGTTCGAGGCGGAAACCGGGATCGACGTGCGCGTTGTTGCTGTGGGCACCGGGCAGGCGATCCGTAACGCAATCAATGGGGATGGTGACGTTCTGTTGGTCCATGCAAAGGCCGACGAGGAGCAGTTTGTCGAAGACGGCTGGGGCGTTGAACGATTTGACGTGATGTATAATGACTTCGTTCTTGTAGGTCCCAAATCAGACCCGGCCAAGGTGAAGGGCGGATCGGATATCGTGGCCGCTTTGACCGCGGTATCTGAGGCCGAAGTTCCCTTTGCATCACGCGGGGACGACAGCGGAACCCATAAGGCTGAAATGCGCCACTGGAACGACGCCGGAGTAGGTCCGGCTGCGGAATCGGGTACGTGGTACAGGGAAACCGGTTCAGGCATGGGCGCGACGTTGAACGTCGCCAGTGGCATGGATGCTTATACCCTGACGGATCGTGCGACATGGGAGTCCTTCGGCAACCGTGGAAACCTTGAAGTGTTGGTCGAAGGTGACCCGCGCTTGTTCAACCAGTACGGCGTTATTCTGGTGAACCCCGAAAAACACGCGGGTGTAAGGGCGGCGGCAGGGCAGCGGTTTGTCGATTGGCTAATCGGCCCGGACGGGCAGGCAGCCATCGAGGCCTTTGCGTTGAATGGTCAGCAGCTGTTCTTTCCGAACGCGAAATAGGGGATCACCCGCTGGCGCCATTGTGGTGGATCGTTCCCAGACCGGACAGGTCATACCCACCAAACTCATCGGCGCGGGTCAGGAACCGGTCGGACTGCACAAAGCTGAGCAATTTCAGCATCGGGTCATCGAAATAGGCCCGACGCCAAATCGCCAGGTCCAGGCGTTCGGTATGCGTGGGAACAAATCCCAGATCGTACAGCCCAGCCAATGCGCCTAGTCCGAACCCGACCTCGGCCTTGTTGTCATGCAGGGCAATGGCCAACTCTTCTTCTGTGCGGGCGCAAGTGGGCAGGGTTTCCAGATCGTTGCGGGTTATTTCGTGGGCCTCAAGCTGTGCGTCGAACAACCGTTGGCTGGCCGCGCTGTCCTGACGCAGGATGACACGTCGGCCTTTTAGCTGCGCAAAACCCTGGATTTCCGATGCGCCCGGTGCCAGCAGCAAACCACGCTGGCGCTGCGCGACTTCGAACAGAACGACCGGGGCCTCACCCAAAGCGTCTTTCAGGGTCTGGGTGTTGAACCCGCCATCCTCATGAATGTGCAGCGCTGCCGCCTGCGCGTTCCGGTCTTTCAGGCGGGTTAGTCCGTCGAATGAGCCATCATAATAGGTCGCCAACCCCGAACCGCTTTCGCGCAGCGCCCAGTCCAGCAGCGGATCGTGACTGCCAGCGACAATCGGGGGCAGGGGCGGTTCGGCCACTTCCGGGCCGGATCGCGAGGCGTTCAGCCATGCAATCACCTCGGCCCGAGGGAACAGCAGTTTGCCCATGGCACGCACGCAAGGCACCTCACCCGATGAGGCAAGATCATAGGCCTTCCGCTCGCCAATGCGCAGCAGATCGGCCAGTTCCTTGGTGGTCAGATATTCGGACATTCAGTCGAGACGCACAGCCGAGCTGGTGCCGGAATCCGCAGCACTGAAACCGATCTGTTGCAGTGCAAAAGGCGCAGCGACTGTGATCACCACCATGGCAGCGACAGCGGCAAGAAAGGCTTTCATAGTCTCCTCCAGCTCAGTTTTCCAGTGCCGTGGCGCGGCGTAGAAAGGCGATTAGGTCGTCCCTGTCCCTGGGTTCGGTGATCCGCTGCATCGGCATCTTCGACCCCGGAATGTAATGGTCCGGCCCTTCGTCAAACAGAGCGTTTATCGTTTCTTCATTCCAAATGATATCAGAGTCTTGCAGCGTGTCCGAATAAAAATATCCGGTAAGCGTACCGGCCTTTCGCCCGAACACACCATGCAGCGACGGACCCGCGCGGCGTTGACCATCCGGTGTAAGGTTGTGGCAGATCGAGCATTTGCGGGCAAACTGGCGTTCTCCGTTCTCCATTTCCTCAGGGTTTTTGAGAAAGCTGGGTTCTGTCGCGACCATCTGTTCCTGGTCGCCAAGCGAGGCGACTGGCCAGCTGTACATGGCTTCGTCAATGCCGCCCGCGTGTAGGTTCTGCCCATCCGGCGAAAAGGCCAGCGCCCAGACCGGGCCGCGTAATGTGGCCCTGAAATCCTGCGCGATACGCCATTCGACCGTGTCGATCACCATGATATAGCCTTCGCCATCTCCGACGGCCAGCATGCTGCGATCCGGGCTAAGCGCCAATGCAAGGATCGGTCGACGTTCAAGCGTGAAATCACGCTCGTCACCGGTTGTCAGGTCGAGGACGCGAGTGACGCCATCAACCGCGCCGTACGCAATCCAGTTGTCCTGTTCGTTAAGTGCCAGTTCATTGATGCCAAATCCGTGTTCCACGAACCGGTTCGTTTCCTGTCCGCTGGCAACGTCCCATATGCGCAGTGAACCATCGATACCTGCGGAATACAGTTCCGAACCGTCTGCAGAGAATTCGACGGCATTCACACCGCTTCCAGTCGGCCCGAGCATCGACGGCGCCGAGCCATCGACCGGCCACAGCCCGATGGTCCCATCCCAACTGGCCGTTGCCACATGGGTTTTCGACGCGGCGACGCCTACAATCTTGCCTTTGTGCTGACCAACAACCTGACCGCCGGGCCATTTGCGCAGGGTAAAATCATCCCCAGCCGAATAGATCGCGGTACCGTTGAATACGACGGAATTGACTGCGGCCTCGTGGCCTTCCAGCCATTTCGGCGATTGCCCGGTCCATATGCCAACCGAGTTGTCAAAACTTGCTGTTGCGATCCGACCGTCTGGCGCGGTGGCGATCCCCATGATGGGCCCGCCGTGGCCTTTGAGAGTGAAGAACTCGGCCATCGCGGGCAGGGGCAGCAGCACCAGTGCCAGAACCAGCTTGCGCATTTATTCGGCGGGCGAGGCCGCTCCTTCGCTGGCCTCTTTTGCCTGCACCTCTTCAAGCCACAGCGAGTGATGCTCGCGCGCCCATTGCTCTTCCACCTCTCCGGTTCCCATGGCGTCAAAGGCACCTTCCATGCCGACCGAGCCCAGATAGATGTGAGCCAGGATGATCGCGATGAATGCATAGGCGACCATGACGTGCCAGATCTGGGCGTATTGCATCTCTTCCTGCGGGGACATCTGCACGGGCAGGTTCAGCCCAAGCATCTGCGGAATACCGGTCGAATTCGCGATCGAAAAGGTCTTGGCAAACAGTGGCATTTCAAATGGGAACAGCAACGACAGACCGGACAGGCTGATCGAGACGCCCAGCAGAATGCAAAGCCAGAATATGATCTTTTGCCCGGCGTTAAATTTTTTGGCGGGCGGGTGGCTGCCTTTGGTGAATAACCCCCCACCGGCAGCGAGCCATTTCAGGTCGGTGCGGTTCGGGATGTTGTGAGAAATCCAGTTCACGGTCACGATGATCAGCCCAAGCATAAAGGCCCAAGCCAGGTTGTTGTGCAGCCATTTGCAGCCTTGAGCGATCGTCGCAAACCCCTCTTTGCCGAAAACGGGGATCAGGAAATCACGACCGTACAAAGTCAACAGGCCGGTGACGCCTAGTATCAAGAAGGACCCGGCAAACAACCAGTGCCCGAACCGCTCGATCCCGTTGAAACGCAGAATCTTCCGCCCGGTCTTTTCACCATCAATCCTGATCTTTCCGCGGATCAGGAAAAACAGCAGCAACAGAACAAGCATACCGCCGATGATGTAAGATCCGTATTCACGCAAAGGACCGGTGCGAAAATTTAGCCACCACATGCCGCCGTCCTGGATCAGTACAGTTGCGGCCGGTCCATGAGATGACACGGTCACATCCGCCGAACCGTAGCGAAGTGCGCGATAGACATCGCTGTCCGAGGCAATTCCGCGCGTGCCCAACTGGCCAAGCAGGCCTTCGGCGTTACTTTGGCCGGTATTATCCGAGCGATAGCTGTCATCCACCTTTTCGCCGCGCTGGCGCGCCATGATATCCTCAAGCGTAGTCGCACCACCGGTCGCCGTCCTGTCGGCTGGTGCGGCGGCTTCGGTTTCACTTGATTGGGCGATGGCGGTTTGGGCCATCGAAAATGTCAGCAGCAATATGGCGAGTAAGCGGAACATCTGAACCTCGGTCAAAATCCCTGTTCAGACGACCCACGGATGCGGGTCGTCTGTTTGGTTCATGAAGGCGGGTTTACCCGTCCTTCTGGTCGTAGGCGGTGCCCCAACCCCATGCGCCCGATCCAAATCCGCGCGCGACGACGCGCTCGCGGTAGATGGCCGAGACCACATCGCCGTCACCGGCGAGCAGGGCCTTGGTGGAACACATCTCGGCGCAGATGGGCAGTTTGCCCTCGGCGATCCGGTTGCGACCATACTTTGCGAACTCTGCGGTCGAGTTGTTTTCTTCGGGACCACCGGCGCAGAAGGTACATTTGTCCATCTTGCCACGTGATCCGAAGTTGCCAGCCTGTGGGTATTGTGGCGCGCCGAAGGGGCACGCATAGAAACAATAGCCGCAACCGATGCACAGGTCCTTGGAGTGCAGGACGACGCCTTCTTCGTTCTGATAGAAGCAGTCGACCGGGCACACCGCCATGCACGGCGCATCCGAGCAATGCATACAGGCCACCGAGATTGAGCGTTCGCCCGGGTTGCCGTCATTGATCGTCACCACCCTGCGGCGGTTGATGCCCCAGGGCACCTCGTGCTCGTTTTTACACGCGGTTACGCAGGCGTTGCACTCGATGCAGCGTTCAGCGTCGCAGAGAAACTTTGCTCTAGCCATTATCGTTCTCCTTACGCTGCCGAGATCTTGCAGAGAGTACACTTGGTCTCTTGCATCTGGGTCACTGAATCATAGCCATAGGTTTGGGCGGTGTTGGTACTTTCACCCAAGACATAGGGGTCTGCACCGGCGGGGTATTTGTGCCGCTGGTCTTCGCCCTGGAAATGGCCGCCAAAGTGGAACGGCATGAAGGCCACGCCGGCACCGACCCTGTTGGTCAGCATCGCCATCACCTTGACCTTGCCGCCCTCGGGACCTTCGACCCAGACCTGTGCCCCGTCACGAATGCCCAGATTGTTGGCATCGCGCGGGTTGATCTCGACGAACATGTCCTGTTGCAGTTCAGCCAGCCACGGGTTTGACCGTGACTCATCACCGCCGCCCTCATACTCGACCAGGCGACCCGACGTCAGGATTATCGGATAATCCTTTGAAAAGTCGTTCTTTTGGATCGATGCATAAAGCGTCGGCAGGCGATAGGCCTGACGGTCCTCGTAGGTCGGATAGTCCTCTACCAGATCGCGACGCGGCGTATAAAGCGGCTCACGATGGATTGGGATCGGATCCGGGAAGGTCCAGACAACCGCGCGGGCTTTGGCGTTCCCGAAGGGCGCACAGCCATGCTCGATCGCGACCCGCTGGATGCCGCCGGAAAGGTCGGTCTTCCAGTTGGTCTCTGGTCCCGCGACGGCGTCGATGGCCGCGCGTTCCTCGGCCGTCAGATCGCCATCCCAGCCAAGGTCCATCAGCATCTGCATCGTAAATTCAGGGTATCCATCCTGAATTTCCGACCCAACGCTATAGACACCTTCGGCCAGCAGGTTGTCACCATCGCGTTCCACGCCAAAGCGGGCGCGGAAGGTCAGGCCGCCTTCGGCCACCGGTTTGGACATGTCATAGAGGTTTGGTGTCCCCGTATGACCCATCTCAGCCGTTCCCCAGCAAGGCCAGGGTAGACCGTAATACTCGCCGTCGTTGGGTCCACCAATGGCCTGCAGCGTGGTTCTGTCGAACGTGTGCTGGTTGGCCATGTGGCTTTTCAGACGTTCCGGTGACTGACCAGTATATCCGATGGTCCAGAGGCCCGAGTTGAACTCACGCGTGATGCTTTCAACATTCGGGGTTTCGGGATCTTCCATCTCGATATTGCGGAATAGCCGATCTGCCCATCCAAACTTGTTGGCGAACTTGGCCATGATGACCTCGTCCGGCAGACTTTCGAACAGCGGTTCCACCACCTTGTCACGCCACTGCAGCGAGCGGTTCGATGCCGTGACCGAGCCGCGGGTTTCGAACTGCGTACAGGCGGGCAACAGGTAGACACCATCGGTACGGTCATGCAAAACGGCGGAAACTGTAGGATAAGGGTCGATCACGACCAGCATGTCCAGCTTCTCCATCGCCGTCTTCATTTCCGTCATCCGGGTCTGCGAGTTGGGCGCGTGGCCCCACAGAACCATGGCACGGACGTTGTTGTCCTGATCCATGTTCGCGGGATCTTCCAGAACACCGTCGATCCAGCGGGAAACAGGGATGCCGCGTTCGTTCTGAAGCGGTTTGTCCTTGCCTTCCTTGTCCTTGATCGTGGCAAACTGGCCCGCCAACCATTCGGGTTCTTCACCCCAGACACGTGCCCAGTGACCCCATGCACCTTTTGACAGGCCATAATAGCCGGGCAGGGTGTGGGACAGAACACCAAGGTCCGTTGCGCCCTGAACATTGTCATGGCCGCGGAAGATGTTGGTGCCACCACCCGAGGTGCCCATGTTGCCAAGCGCAAGCTGTAGCACGCAGTAGGCGCGGGTGTTGTTGTTGCCGTTGGTATGCTGCGTACCACCCATACACCAGATCACCGTACCAGGACGGTTGTTGGCCATGGTGCGCGCAACGCGGCGTAGTTGCGAACCGGGGGTGCCGGTGACGCGCTCAACCTCTTCCGGGTTCCACTTGGCAACCTCTTCACGGATCTGATCCATGCCCCAGACACGGGTGCGGATGAACTCTTTGTCTTCCCATCCGTTGTCGAAGATGTGCCACAGAATACCCCAGACCAAAGCGACGTCTGTGCCGGGGCGGAAGCGGACATATTCATCCGCATGGGCCGCGGTGCGCGTAAAGCGCGGGTCGCAGACAATCAGCGGTGCGTTGTTCTGCTCTTTCGCGCGCAGAACATGCAACAGCGAGACAGGGTGTGCCTCGGCCGGGTTGCCGCCAATGATGAAGATGGCGCGAGAGTTATGGATGTCGTTGTACGAATTGGTCATGGCGCCGTAGCCCCATGTGTTCGCAACACCCGCAACCGTGGTTGAGTGGCAGATACGCGCCTGATGGTCCACGTTGTTCGTGCCCCAATAGGCGGCGAACTTGCGGAACAGATAGGCCTGTTCGTTGTTATGCTTGGCCGAGCCCAGCCAGTACACGCTGTCCGGCCCGGATTCTTCGCGGATGCTCATCATGCCGTCGCCGATCTCGTTGATCGCCTCTTCCCAGCTGATGCGCTTCCACTCTCCGCCTTCCTTCTTCATCGGATACTTGAGGCGACGCTCGCCATGGGCGTGCTCGCGAACTGCGGCCCCCTTGGCGCAATGTCCACCCAGATTGAACGGGCTATCCCAACCGGGCTCTTGCCCGATCCAGACGCCGTTCTGCACTTCGGCGACGACGGTACAGCCGACCGAGCAGTGGGTGCATATGGACTTGATGTTTTCCACGGCCTGATTGGCCGCTGTCTGGGCACTGGCTGGCGTCACGGTTCCACCCGTGGCGCTGATCGCGGCAAGGCCGCCGATCGTCAGGCCCGAGCCACGCAGGAATGCGCGGCGATCGACGGTTTTCTCGCCGACCTGGGACAGGATACTTGTCCGCTGGGGGCGTCTCGCAACCCCGTTGGTCTTTTTCCTAAGCATTTCTTTCCTCCCTTGCGCGCCGTGTGAGCCACGGCTGGCTTGGTACTGCTGGTGCCGACGTCAGGGCCAATCGCAACCGTCAGTCGGGTGTGACTTCGTCCGGGTTAGAACCGGGCGCTGTCGTCGCGCTAGAAGCGTGCGCTTTTCAAGTACGCGCGCGTGTGCGCGGTATCCTGAATGCGGTTCTCATCCGTAGGCAGCTCGGCTGCCTCGGCTTTTCCGCTCAGGCTGGCGGCGGCAACGGCAGCGGGCGCTGCGGTTCCAGCCAGTTTGAGGAAGTCGCGGCGCGTTGCGCCTTCTTCCTTGGTCTTGCTCATGGGTTTCTCCTCTCCCATTTGCGAGTTAGCACCCCTTGGGGCGCTGGCGAGTGACAGCGGTTCACGCTGCCGTCATTCGGAAGGCTTCGCGCTCGATCTCCATGAAGACCCGACCGGCTGTGCCGATCGAGGCATAGAGAACCGAGTTTTCGGCGCCTTCCAAATCCGAATAAAAATGCATGGCCCAAGGGCCGATATGTTTGTTCCAGAATGCCCTTTGGTCTTCCAAAGATGCAGCTGCGCCGAAGCGACCAACGATCATGCCCGCCATCATCTCCATCAATGAGGCGATGTTGTCTTCCGGTTCAAAGACATTCCGGGCTCGGGTAATGCCACGCATTGCCATGTCGTTGCGTAGTTGCGCCAGCGGCTTCTCATTCAGGAATCCAGTGAGGTAGAAACTGGCGTAGGGCAGCAGCTCGCCGCGTCCCAACCCGATGAACAGCGCGTTGAATTCGCGTTCAGCTGCGGCGGGCTTGGTCACTTTGGCGACGCGGGCCATGGACTGAATAGCCTGTCCAAGATCGGTCTCATCGCCAGTCAGACCGGATACTTGTTCCAGCAGCATCTGATCGGGCGGCGCAGACAAAAGCAGCCCCAGAAAGTTGTAGAAATCCGCGCGCATACGATCCTCTGCCGAGACATTCATCTGTTGCGCTTCACTTGCGGTCATCAGGTTATCCTTCGAATTCAAATTTCATGCGGCGTGGGGCAGGGGTGACCTCTGCCTCTTCAGACAGGTCCGGCGCCATGTCCACCTCAGCCACCAGAACGGGCTCTGATGTCGCGGTTACGGGTGACGCAGGTTCGTCCTGCGGTTCATCCGGTTCAATTGTTTCGTCCGTCTCGCTGTCTTCGGACTCAGCCGCCAGCGCCTCGACATGTGCAAGCATACCCTTGCCAACTTGATACGCTGTCTGAATGTTTTCGATCACGCAGGCAGCGTCAGTATAATCCTCGCCGTAGTCCACAAGGCCATCGACATTGGCCAATACCGGGTTCAGCCGCCACAGCCGTCGCAAGGCACGACGGCGCAGACGGTCAGGCACCGCCTTGGCCATAAAGCCCGAGACGTCATCACCCGCCTGCAATTCGTCAGGGTCGGGCAAGTTGAGTTCATTTAGAATCTCCGCATCGGATTTTTCTTCCAGTTCGGCGTGTTGGGCGGCAATGGCCTGTTCTTCAATCGCGATGACTTCGGCTTCGGCTTCGGCCTGTACTGCCGCTTTGCGGCGGGACCAGAAATCGCGGACTTGGGTCACTGCACGATCCTCCGCGGGGCGCGGTACACGTCTGACTCTTGCCGGATGCGTGCATCGCCCTTGCCGTCCTCGACCAAATCGATCCGTTTTTTGTCCCGACGGCGTTTCACGAAGACTTCGTCGTTATGATGTTCCAGAGCGAAGTCGCGCACCCAGGCGATCAACCCATCGGTCATCGGGATTTTCTCAACGATCTCTTCACCAGTATCCGCATAGTCCTGGCCTTCGAAAGGCGACGCCGTTACCAGCACCGCATCCATCGGCCTTTCGCCATCCAGCGCATCACGCAGGACAAGGTAGATCGACGGCTGGCCGTCCGACAGGTTCACCATGTAGGCTTCGGTTTCGTCCGCCCAAAGCGTCAGGGGCAGGGTCGCTGCGTGGTACTCAATGGCCTCGCCTTCACGTCGCATTTCGTGCCAGTCCGCAGGTCCGGCACCGGGCAACACGGCAATGGCGCGCCAATTCCATTTCGCCCAGCGAGTTACACCGGGTGTCTTGCGCACGACGACGCCGATTGGCATTTCAATCTGGCTTGCGGCCTTGGCCACTGGCTCCTCCCCGGAAGGCTCTCCCATGCCTTCCCATAGGTCCACTATGGTACACAAAGCGCTCAGGTGCCAAGCCCGCGTCGTACGACCTTAGTCGTAATGGCTGGTAGCAAAATAGTGATCCCCGCAAACGGACGCCTTTGTTTATTGTAAAGAAAGGGGTTTCCGTGGCCAAATGGCCCGCAGTCCCAAAGGGTTTACATTCCAGCAACGGGGATACAGCCTGCGATGCGAAGAGTTGGAGAAGTATCCGGGGGAGGATCATGGGCACCAAACTACTGTTATGCGATTGCGCCGGGTCTCAACCTCTGAATTCCGACAAGATCGGTTCGGCCTGCGAGATGGAATGTTCCAAGGTTTTCACAGCGCTTTGCACGCGAGAGTTGGAAGTGGCGGCCGCGGAGATACAACAGGGGGACACCATCATTGCCTGCGGACAAGAGCAGGAAGTGTTTCAGGCCCTGGCCGAAGAACTGAACGTGGACGCCCCGGGCTTTGTTGATCTTCGTGATAGGGCCGGGTGGTCCGATGAGGGCGCGGATGCGGCCCCCAAAATGGCTGCCTTGGCTGCCGAAGCCTTGTTGCCGCAGCCGGTGACGCCCAGCGTAGACGTCTATAGCGAAGGCACATGCCTGATCATCGGTCCCGGCGACGTTGCATTTGCACTTGCTGAAAAACTGGCCGTTACACTGGCGGTTACGGTACTGGTCATGGATGAGGCCAAGCCTATGTCGCGCGCATTCGACGTCGTGCGCGGTCGCATCAAATCGCTGAACGGTGCATTGGGTGGGTTTATCCTGCAGCTTGACGCGTTTCAGCAGCTTGAGCCCGGCGGTCGCGGAGCTTTTATGTGGACAGAGGCACGTGACAGGGCACAATCGGGCTGCGATATCGTTCTGGACCTGACCGGCGACACATCCTTGGTTCAGGCTCCGACCAAGCGCGAAGGCTATCTGCGGGCTGATCCCAAAGATCCATTGTCCGTCGAACGGCTAGCGTTTGAGGCGGCCCAATTGGTCGGCACCTTCGAAAAGCCGCTTTACGTGCGGATGGAAGAAACGCTGTGTGCCCATTCACGGGCCGAACAAGTCGCTTGCACGAACTGTCTGGATATCTGCCCGACCGGAGCGATCAAACCTGCCGGTGAGCATGTCGAGATCGACCCGATGATCTGCGCTGGCTGTGGGGAATGCGCCGCAGTTTGCCCCTCAACAGCAATCACCTACGAGGATCCGCCGATATCCGCGTTGCTGTCGCGGATGCATATTTTAGCGCGCACCTATCGGCGGGCTGGTGGACCCGCGCCACGCTTGCTGGTGCATAATGCCCACGGGGCCGAGATGATCCGACTGGCCGCCCGTTTTGGACGTGGTTTGCCTGCCGATGTGATTCCACTGGAGCTAAGTGTGATTTCAGGATTTGGCCATGCCGAGATGCTGGCTGCTTTGGCGCATGGTTTCGCGCGAGTGGACGTCTTGCTATCCCCAACGGCCGAGCGCGATGCGTTGGACCGTGAACTGGCCTTGGCGCAGGCAATAGCGGGGGCGAATGCCCTGGGGTTGTTGGATGAGGCCGACCCGGATGCGCTGTCTGATGCCCTTTATGCCCAAGATGTCTCTCAGCCATTGGCCGACCCGGTGCTGCCATTGGGCAACCGCCGCCAGATCGCCCGTTTGGCTGCGCAGGCGCTGAACCCTAAAGCCGAAGAGCCGCTGCCCTTGCCGGAAAACGCGCCCTATGGGGCGATCGCTGTCAACACGGATGCCTGTACCTTGTGCCTCAGCTGTGTGTCGCTGTGCCCGTCGGGTGCTTTGATCGATAACCCGGACAAGCCGCAATTGAACTTCCAGCAGGATGCTTGTCTGCAATGCGGGTTGTGCAAAGGCATCTGCCCGGAGGATGCGATTGCTCTTGTCCCGCAGCTTGACCTGAGCGATGCAGCCCTGTCTCAGCAGGTGTTGAATGAAGAGGAGCCGTTCGCTTGTGTAGAATGCGGGGCACTGTTTGGAGTTAAGTCCACCGTGGAACGGATCATGGAAAAGCTTGCGGGTACACATCCGATGTTTGCCACCTCGGACAAGGCGCGGATGATCCAGATGTGTGACAATTGCCGCGTGAACGCACAGTTCCAGCAAGAGGACAACCCGTTCCAGTCTAACCCGAAGCCTCGTGTCGTTACGACCGAGGATTATTTCTCAAAACGAAAGGATCACTGAAGCTGTAAGGGCGCACCCAAGTCCGCTGCAGTTATGACCGAGACAAAGGCAAGGATGGCATCCAGGTCATCCAGAGTCATCTCGACGGGATAGATGGGCGATGGACGCTGTGGATCAAACGGAGGTGTCAGCCCGTCGATTTGTGTGAACGAGGGGTGCGGGTTGAGGGCGAAGAACGCCTCGAACCGTTCTGACCAGTCCGGCATGGCGCGCAGCACCGCGAAAGAGGGGGTCGAACCCAGACCATTCATCCGGTTCTTGGGCCCGATCACATGGCACCGGCCGCAATGGGTCATCGACAATTCCTCGCCGCGCAGCGTATCGCCGTCGATCACTGTTTCGGTTTTCACGGCCGCGATATCGAAGCTGGCCGAGAAAGGCGGGCCTTGCTCTGGCGCATAGCTTTCTACCGTCCGTTTTCCGATATCGGACAGCAGCCAGTCGCGGAATCGCTCATGTTTGGCGTCCTCTTCGATCCGAAGGTGATAGATCACACCGTCGCGCGCGAACACAGGATCACCCGGAGGGGCGGTTTCCAGCACCAAAACGCCGGCATCATCTGCAATAACCCGGATCCCGGTCTTGAGAGAAAAGCGAGGAAGGATATGTTGCAGCAGACCAGAGCTAGCAACCTCGTCCGGCGCGGCAAGACCAATCGCCTCTTGCGACCAAGAGGGGGTGGCAGAGAGCGTCAGGCTCAGGCACAAGAGGACAAAGCGCATGCCACAGCCTAACGGCACGGCACCAAATGCGTCAAATGAACTGAATGAGACGGAGACACGTGCAATGAACGGCAACCACAGCTTGTCGATACGCAGAGCCCTGGCCAGCGGGTTCCAAAAGGAGAATGACGCATGAGTGTTCGTGACGCAGTTCTTGCAAACCTGAGAAAGATCACCGACCCCGTCTCTGGACAGGACATCGTCAGCGCTGGAGTTGTTCGCGCGCTGAACGTCGAAGGGGACACTGTGCGCTTTGTGCTGGAGATCGACCCCAAGCAGGCCGAGCAGATGGAACCCGTCCGTGCCGCAGCCGAACAGGCCGCAAAGTTGGTCGACGGTGTTTCCACGGTCTCGGCCATGCTGACCGCACATTCCGAAAAGGCACCGCCAGATCTGAAGCCGAAACCGAAACCCTCGCAGACCGGGCCGCAGGCCGTACCGGGTGTGGATAGGATTATCGCTGTGGCTTCGGGCAAGGGCGGCGTTGGCAAGTCCACGGTTTCTGCCAACCTGGCTTGTGCCTTGGCGGCCGAAGGGCGACGCGTGGGGCTGTTGGACGCAGATGTCTATGGACCGTCGCAACCGCGGATGCTGGGTGTTTCGGGCCGTCCGGCCAGTCCTGACGGCAAAACGATCCTGCCATTGCGCAACCACGGCGTCACCATGATGTCGATGGGTCTGATGACCAATGAAGGGCAGGCCGTTGTCTGGCGTGGCCCGATGCTGATGGGCGCGCTGCAACAGATGATGGGTCAGGTGCAATGGGGGGCGCTGGATGTTCTAATCGTCGACCTGCCGCCCGGCACCGGTGACGTGCAGTTGACGTTGAGCCAGAAGTTCAACGTGGACGGTGCCATTGTTGTCTCGACCCCTCAGGACGTGGCTCTGATCGATGCCCGCAAGGGGATCGACATGTTCAACCAGCTCAAGACGCCCATCCTTGGGATGATTGAGAATATGTCGACGCATATCTGTTCGAACTGCGGGCATGAAGAACACTTGTTCGGCCATGGCGGCGTAAAGTCCGAGGCCGAGGCGCTGGGCGTTCCTTTGCTGGGTGAAATCCCGCTGCATCTGGATATCCGGGTTGCCGCTGATGGCGGTGCACCGATCGTGGTCAGCAAGCCCGACAGTCCGCAAGCCGAAGCGTTTCGCCAAATTGCGCGCGGCATGATTGCCAAGGGCAACGCATGAACGAGCCGGTCTTTCCCCCTTTGCTGACGGGCCACCCGGTGCAGGGTGGGGAAGACCCGTTCGAGCGCGCGCAGGCCATGGCTGCGCTGGGCTGTGATGGCGGTACCGTGGTTTATAACATTCAGGCCGATCGTCTGCGTGTGGCCATCGTTTTTGCCCCCGAGGTTGTCTTGCGCGATGCGATGGCAATGGTGCCGCTTTGCGCTGTTGGGTTCCAGAACGCGCTGGGCGCGCTGGCCCCGCCTGAGGTCGCGGTCCATCTGGGGTGGGACGGGCTGATATGTGTGAATGGGGCCAAATGCGGAATGTTCCGTGCGGCAGCTTCGGATGCAGATCCAGAAGCAGAACCGGATTGGCTGATCGTCGGTTGGGATTTGGCGCTGCTGCAAACCAGTCAGGCACCGGGCGAAAACCCGGATGTCACCGCACTTTACGACGAGGGCTGCGCGGATGTCTCGGCAACGCAGCTTGTCGAAAGCTGGTCGCGGCACATGATGACATGGCTGAACCGCTGGCAAGAGGACGGCAACGCGCCTGTGCACGGAGAATGGATAGGCCTGCTGCGCGGAGTAGGAGAGCCCTTCGGTGAAACGGGCGTGTTTCTGGGGACGGATGAACGGTTCGGCATGCTGATCCGGCATGGTTCAGATACACAGCTTCGCCCGCTGACGGAATTGTTGGAGAACGGATGATGAAACTAGCGCGCGCAATCCATTTCGACGAAAGCGACATGAATGTGTTCCACTCCCCGGCGCGAACCGGGGAATGGTGCGTTTCGGGCGGATTCGAGTTCTCAAATTGGGGCGAAGGCGATCTTGAAGGCAAAGCGCGTCAGGCTTTTGCGAATGGCTGGTTAGGCGTGGAAACCTTTGGGCGGGTAACATTCGTCGCGGTCACGCAGGTGGAACAGGGCGAGCTGGATCAGATCGCGCAGAGCCTTGCTGAACACTTTGTGCAGCTTTACGGGGCACCGTCGGTCGAGGCCGCCATGGACGTCGCACGGGCCGAGATCGCCCACATGTCCGAGCTGTGTGATGAGCATAACCCAAACACGCTGCTGACCGTCTCGCGTGAGCTGTCAGACGCCGGAGTGCGTGAGGCTTTCCGTGTGATCACGCCGCAAGAGACTCAGCTAGAGGCTCTGGCCGTACATGGGTCATTGGACGAATAACCGTCAGATCAGATCCGCAAAGCCGCCAAATTGACCGCGCTTAAAGATCAAACCTTTGCCGGTGCGGTACATGACCTTTTGAACCTCACCAACAATGATCAGGTGATCCCCCGCATCGTGTTGGGCGTGCACCTGACAATCGAACCGCGCCAGACAACCGGATAATTGTGGCCGGCGCGCCGGGTCGTGGGCCCATTCCGCGTGCGAAAAATCCTTGCCGTCGCGAGCAAAGCGCAGGGCCTGTTCCTGTTGATCCTGTCCCATCACGTGGATCGAATAATGTCGGCTGGTGTTGAAATCGTCGAACCGGTTGGAGTCTTTGGCCAAGCACCACAAAACAAGTGGCGGGTCCAGCGATACCGACGCGAACGAGTTGACCGTAATGGCTCGAGGGCCCTGATCGGTGTTCGTGGTGATCACCGTCACACCGGTTCCGAAACACCCCAACGCTTCGCGAAAAGCGGTGCTTTGATCCGGGGTTGGAGTGAATTGTTTTTCCGTCATTGCGCGCTAATCCCGTGGCCGTGCCTCAGGTGCCACGACGAGCGGGGTTTGTCCATGAAAAGCTGCGTCCGGTATGCGTGTTTTCTGAACTAGTTCAGGTCTTCCAACAGACGGCCATGTTGGCGCGTTGCCTCAACGACTAGGCCAAAGGTTGTCATGCCGCGCGCCTGCAGCATCGGTAGCATTCTGACCAGCGCTTCGGCGGTTGCGACGGCATCGCCCGAAGCGGTGTGGCGCAGATGTTCGGGAATTGTGATGTCTAATCGTTCGCACAGGGCGTCCAGCGTGTGTTTTTCACTTGCCCCGAACAGCACGGCAGACAACAGAACCGTATCCAGAATGGGGTGATCCCAATCGACATCCATGCGGTTTGCATGTCGCCGCAAAAAGGCCATGTCGAATGGCGCGTTATGGGCCACGATCACTGCATCGCGGGCAAACTGATGCAGCGCGCGCCCGGCATCGGCGATGCCCGGCGCACCCTGAACCATGCGATCGCTGATCTTGTGCACCTTGGTCGAGACCGGAGGGATCGGGATGCCAGGATCAACCAGCATGTCCAGCTGCTCTCCGTCCACGATGCGCCCGTTGACAACCCGCACAGCTCCGATTTGAACGATTTCGTCCTTGTGTGGCAGTAGTCCGGTGGTTTCGGTGTCAAACACGACGAAACACAAATCCTGCAGAGCTAGGTTTTCGACGGTCTCGTCCGTCGACGTGTTCAGCAAGTCAAAGTCATACACCAAAGGCCGTGCGGCTTCGGGTGCGATGTTCGCGGCACTGTCCTCGAAGATCAGCATGTATCCGGGTGCGCCGCCAAGGGGCTTCATGCGCGCGCGGTAACTCTGCGTACCATCGACGCTGGTTAGCGTGCAGGCGACCTCCAGCCCGGTTTTCACCAGTTTGGCATGAGCCTCCTCCAGCGGATTAGATTGCAGGTATTCAAACAACGAGGCATTCAGCCGGGGATGCGCAACCTGTGCCAGAACCTCGGCCGCCTGACCATCGTACAAAACGATCTTGTGTGTTGGGCTCGCCAACAGCATCGCAACTGGAATTTCGGTCAGTAAGGCCGTCAGACGGTGTTTTTCTGCCGCCAGATGTGCCGTCTCTTCGGCCACGGCCTGTGCTACGTCCATGGTTTTACCGGACAATTGGTCGGCCAGTCCGGCCGCGGCTGGTGCCAGATCACCCAGATATCGCGCGGCCTGTGTGTCCAATTCGGTGCTAACTCCGGCATGCGCGCGGGCCCTAAGTTGGGCGGATATCCGTTCGATTGGCTTGGCGACATTGTCGTCGAATAATAACCAAACCGCCGCAGTCAAAGCCAGAAAGCCAAAACCCATCAGGATTTCGGCAAAGATGAATGAATCAAGCAGATCAGGATCAGCAACGCGTCGATAGCTGATCCACAGCGCCAGAGAGCTGACGGTCAGAGCGCCAAAGGCCAACAGGCAGAAGAACAGGAAAATGCGCAGACGCAGGCTTAACCGGTTCAGCATGTCACACTCCGCAGGTTGCCTCGACGATTGGGTCACTGGCGGTGACGTCGATCCAGTCGGCGTTCAGCAGCCGCCCGTCATCCGCGAATTCTGCCCCATCCGCAAGATTGGCGCGGCTGAACTCTTTGCAGTTGACCACGACCGGCAGTTTTGAGACCGGGGCCCAGCGACCAAAGAAATACAGTTCCACCAACCGTTGTTCGGGAACCTGTTCATTTGTGCGAACAGAACCGGCATCAATGGCGGCAAAGCGGTCTACGAAGGGCACAGCATAGGTCCAGGGGCGATAGAAGGCGCGGCTTTCAACCTCTTGAATGACGGTCATACCTTCGGGAAGGGTATCGCGTGTGCGGTCGTACCAGGAATATTCACTGGTAATCGTCATGCCGATCATGCCGAGACCTGCGGCAACGGGCGTCATCCAGCGGGGCAGGCGGCCACCCGTCACTTTGTTCAGAACCATTACGATGCCCGCGAAAGCAAAGCCTGCAAATATTGTGCCGATCAGTTCCAGAAACATGTGACTCTCCGTATGTCTGGCGTAGTCGCCAATAGTTATTGCCGCTTTAGCCCAGCATTCCCTTGCCGTGACCTACTGCCGATTGCATGGTTTTTACCACAACGAACGCATCCCGAAGATGACTTCGCTCAAAATCCGACAGGTCCGAGGGCGGCAGGAAATTGTCCGGCTTTTGATCACCCTTCACAAGCCTGACCTGATGCTCAAGGCGGGTTTCTGCGATCAGATCATACGCATCCAGCAAATCCCGCGCGCCCGAGGGGCTGAGGATGCCGCCAGATGCGGCTGCTTTCAGACGCGCCCGAGTATTGGCTTCGGTCAATTGACCCTGAAGGCCGTAGATTCGCGCAAGATCGACGACGGGGACCACGCCATTGTGTTTGAGGTCCAGCGTATTGCGATGTTCACCAGACCGGATGGTCGCAAACCCGCGCAACAGACCCAACGGAGGCGTATGTTTTAGCGAATTTGAGATCATGTGTGCCACAAAGATCGAGTTTGCGTTGGCCGCTGCCAAAGTCTTGGCTTGCAAATCATCAAACAGGTGAAAGGCCCCGCCGATAGGGCGCAGGTCGAACATGACTGAGGCCAGCATCTGCGCCTCGGGGTTCGGTTTGGCGATCCATCCGTTGAAGTAGTCGCGCCAGACGCGCACCGGCTGACACCATCGTGGGTTGGTCGCCATCATGTCGCCCGGGCAAAAGAAATATCCGCAGGTGTCCAGGCCATCCGAGACGTATTTGGCAAGCTCGGCGAAGTACTTCATATCGGCATCGGTCACGCTGTCGTCCAGCATCAGACAGTTGTCCTGATCGGATACTCCAGTTTGTTCTTGCCGCCCTTGCGACCCACAAGCCAACCACAAGTAGGGAACGGGTGCTGGGCCCAGCTTGTCCTCGGCCAAGGCCAACAGTCGGCGGGTTGCCGTGTCTGCAATGTCTGTTATCAGCCGCGTCACGATCTCGTGCCGGTTTCCGGCAGCCACTAGTTGCACCAGAAGCTGCGGGATTTCAGCCGTTACCACCGCCATTTGATCCGCCGAGTCCGCTTGAGCGATCTGGCGGACAAGCTCTGCCGAATTCACCGCCTGATAATGGGTTAGATCCGTTTGCGTTACGATGCCGACCAAGCGTCCACCTTCGCTGATCGGGATATGACCTATCCCGCGCTCCATCATCACATGCAGAACGTCCGATCCAATATCAGATGGCGACAGGGTGATTGGGTTCGCCGTCATGATCGCTGACACCGGTGTCTCTGCGGGCATGCCATTGGCTACGTATTTGCCCGAGATGTCGCGCAAGGTGGCGATGCCCAGCAGGCTATCCGTTTCGGTGACGCACAAGGATGAAATGTGCTTGTCACGCATGATCCGGGCGGCTTCTTGAACTGATGTGTCCGGTGGGCAGGTTGCAGGGTTATGCGCCATAAGAACGTCAATCGCGCTGGTCGCCAGGCTTTGCGGACCGGATCGGTTCGAACGGGTCCGGTTGAAGAATTTCGAAACGACGTCATGCCCATCGATCAACTCGCGCACCAGATCTGGCGGCAGAACCAGCAAAACGGATGGCGTATGCGCGCGCGCCTTGGTTGCGGCTTTCCCGTCTTTCAGTAGCCCACGCTCACCAAACGAATTGCGCAGACCAAGATGAGATACCACGGCGTCATTCTCATCGGTGATTTCAACGTGCCCTTCATAGATCACGAATACGCCGGGCAGGGTGTGCCCAAGTTCGTACACGGCAAAGTCTTCCTCGACCTCCCAAACCTCGACCTGATTGGCGATCTGATCCAGTGTTTCTGGGGGCAAGGCATCATAGGGGTGGACGGATTTCAGGAACCGGGTGATTTCGTCATGAGACAGGGGCATCGTCAAATCCTGGCTTTCCGGTTTTGAAAAATCCCGCCCGGCATAGTGCCGGGCGGGAGTAGTCGGTCGAAAGATGCGGTACGTGAAAAGGATCCATGCACCGCATCATACTCATTTATTCTGAGCTGCGCCTGCGCCACGGGGAATACGCACGCTTTCGACCAATTCAACGATCTCCGGCGGAGTCTCTTTGGTCATTCCGGCGACGACGTAAGCGACGCCGAAGTTGATCATTGCACCGATGGCGCCGAACGAGGTCGACTTGATCGGACCCAGAAGCGGATCAGCATCAGTGAACGAGTTGGTGCCCGGAATGAACAGCCAGCCCTTGTGCAGGAAGATGTAGACCAGGGTTACGGTCAGACCAGCCAGCATGCCCGCAACCGCGCCGGTATTGTTGATGCGGGTCGAGAAGATCCCCATCATCAGCGCCGGGAAGATCGAGGCAGCCGCCAGACCAAACGCCAGGGCCACGGTTTGCGCCGCAAAGCCCGGTGGGTTCAGACCCAGATAGGTTGCCACAACGATGGCCACAGCCATTGCGATACGAGCAGCCAGCAGTTCTCCTTTTTCAGAGATTTGCGGGTTGATCGCACCTTTGACAAGGTCGTGGGATACCGCCGACGAGATCGCCAGCAACAGACCCGCAGCGGTCGACAGAGCAGCCGCAAGACCACCGGCAGCGACCAGACCGATCACCCAACCCGGCAGGTTGGCAATCTCGGGGTTGGCCAGAACCAGGATGTCGCGGTTGAACTTGGTCAGCTCGTTTCCAACCCAGCCTTTTTCTTCGGCAAGTGCCTGCATGTCGGCGTTCTTGTCGTTGTAGTACTGGATCTTGCCGTCGCCGTTCTTGTCTTCCCAGTCCAACAGACCGGTTTTCTGCCACGTCTGCATCCAGTCATAGCGCGGATCATTGTCGATATCTTCGACCGAGACAGCGCCACCTTCGATGCCACCGTTGGGCCACATCATGTCGGTGATGTTCAGACGCGCCATTGCGCCAACCGCAGGGGCGGTCAGATACAGCAGAGCGATGAAGACCAGCGTCCAGCCAGCCGACCAGCGTGCGTCAGACACTTTCGGTACGGTGAAGAAGCGCATGATCACGTGCGGCAGGCCGGCGGTGCCGATCATCAGCGACAGTGTGAACAGAACCATGTTCAGCGTGTTCGAGTGATGAGCTGTGTATTCATTAAAGCCCAGCTCGGTCACGATCGCATCCAGCTTGGTCAGCAGAGGTTCACCGCTTGCGGTGTCGCTGAACAGACCCAGCGCCGGAACCGGCGTACCGGTCAGCTGCAGCGAGATGAAGATCGCCGGGATTGTGTAGGCGGTGATCAGTACGCAGTACTGAGCGACCTGAGTGTAGGTCACGCCTTTCATCCCACCGAACACCGCGTAAGCAAACACGACACAGGCACCAATCAGCAGACCGGAGGTGTTCGATACTTCGAGGAAGCGGCCAAAGGCCACGCCCACACCGGTCATCTGACCAATAACATAAGTCACCGAAGCAACGATCAGGCAGATCACGGCAACGATACGTGCGGTCTGGCTGTAGAAACGGTCGCCGATAAACTCCGAGACGGTGTATTTGCCAAACTTACGCAGATAGGGTGCAAGTAGCAGTGCCAGCAGCACGTAACCACCGGTCCAACCCATCAGGAAGGTCGAATTGTCATAGCCGGTGAAGGCGATCAGGCCCGCCATCGAGATGAACGAGGCTGCAGACATCCAGTCTGCCGCTGTCGCCATACCGTTGGTGACCGGGTGAATGCCGCGACCGGCGGCGTAGAATTCCGATGTGGAACCCGCGCGGGCCCAAATCGCAATGCCGATGTACAGCGCAAAACTCGCGCCGACAAAGAGCAGGTTAATGGTAAACTGGTCCATTCCGCTTACTCCTCATCCACGCCGTATTCGGCGTCCAGCTTGTTCATGCGCCAGGCGTAGTTGAAGATCAGCACCAGAAAGACCAGGATCGATCCTTGCTGAGCGAACCAAAAGCCCAGATCGGTGCCGCCAACGGCGATGCCAGACAGCAGCGGACGCAGCAGAATGCCGAATCCAAAAGACACCAGCGCCCAGATCACGAGGCTGATGTAGATGAGACGCAGGTTCGCCTGCCAATAGCCTTTGTCGGCCTCGGCAGTCTGCGCGGAGTTTGTTGATTGATCCGCCATTGCGGGTTCCTCCTTCGCTTCTTCCATAGGCGGCCCGTTGTCCTAAACCTCCAATGCGCGGGGCCGCTTTTCGATATGCCGAATGCCAGGGTGGCATCGGGCAAGACTCCTCCGGTCCGCCAAGGCGGGTCCCTTGAAGTTTTCCTTTAGGAATTGGGCCCTTGTTCAGGGCGGGCCGTCTTCCCTTAGTTCATCGCATCGCTGACGATCCTTTCCAGATTGCCTGCGATGTCGTCGATATTGCCCATGGCGTTCAGACCTTCCAGAACACCGTGGTCTTGGTAATAGGTAATCAGCGGCGCGGTTTGCGCATGATAGGCCGCCAGACGTGAAGCGACGGTTTCGGCATTATCATCAGCGCGGCGCTTGAATTCCGTGCTGGCGCATTTGTCGCATTTGCCTTTAACGGCAGGGATCTTGAACGTGTCATGGAACCCTTCGCCACATCCGGCGCAGGTGTAACGGCCCGAGATACGGATCACCATTTCACCATCTTCGACTTCAAGGCTGATGGCGGCGTTGATCTTCTGCCCGGTTTCCGACAGCAAACCGTCCAGCGCCTCGGCCTGAACCGTGGTGCGTGGAAAGCCGTCCAGAATGACCCCCTTGGCGCAATCCGGTTCAGCTAGGCGATCACGAAGGATGGCAATGACGATGTCGTCGCTGACCAGATCACCAGCTTCCATCACCGCCTTTGCGGCTTTGCCAGCATCGGTTTCCGCTGCGACAGCGGCGCGCAGCAGGTCGCCGGTGCTGAGCTGAACCAACCCGAACTTATCCTCGAGCATACGGGCCTGTGTTCCCTTCCCGGCACCCGGAGGGCCGAGAAGGATCAGAACAGCGGGTGTGGTGATCGTGGCAGCGTCCATCACATCCTCACTTGTTCGCACGGTTTTCGATCAGGTCTTCGACCACCGACGGATCAGCCAATGTCGAAGTATCGCCCAATGCGCCAAAGTCGTTCTCGGCAATTTTGCGCAGGATACGGCGCATGATCTTGCCGGAACGGGTCTTGGGCAGACCGGGTGCCCACTGGATCACGTCGGGCGACGCAATCGGGCCGATCTCGGTCCGGACCCAGGTGCGCAGCTCTTTCAGCAGCTCATCCGACGGCTCGCGGTCATTCATCAGAGTGACATAGCAATAGATGCCTTGCCCTTTGATCTCATGGGGGTATCCGACCACGGCGGCCTCGGCCACGGCGGCATGCGCTACAAGCGCGCTTTCAACTTCGGCGGTCCCCATACGGTGGCCCGAGACGTTGATCACATCGTCAACGCGACCGGTGATCCAGTAATCACCATCCTCGTCACGACGGCAGCCGTCACCGGTGAAGTAGTAACCTTTGTAGTCCGAGAAATAGGTCTTCTCGAACCGTTCATGATCACCCCAGACGGTGCGCATTTGGCCGGGCCAGCTGTCCTTGATACACAGAACACCTTCGACGCCGTTGCCGTTGATCTCGATGCCTGATTGCGGGTCCAGAACCACGGGCTGAATGCCAAAGAAAGGCTTCATCGCGGCACCAGGCTTCATCGCGTGTGCACCGGGCAGGGGTGTCATCAGGTGACCGCCGGTCTCGGTCTGCCACCACGTGTCAACGATGGGGCAATTTCCTTTACCGACGACCTCATTGTACCAGTTCCAGGCTTCAGGGTTGATCGGTTCGCCCACGGTGCCCAGTAGTTTGAGGTCGCTCAGATCATGCTTCTCGACCCACTCGTTGCCTTGTCCCATCAACGCGCGGATTGCGGTTGGTGCGGTGTAGAACTGGTTGACCTTGTGCTTGGCGCACACCTCCCAGAAACGGCCTGCGTCGGGGTAGGTCGGAACGCCTTCGAACATCAGTGTAGTTGCGCCGTTGGCCAGCGGGCCGTAGACGATATAGCTGTGGCCTGTGACCCAGCCCACGTCAGCAGTGCACCAATACACATCGCCCTCGTGGTAATCGAAGGTGATCTCATGGGTCAGCGATGCGAAAACCAGATAGCCGCCAGTGGTATGTACCACACCCTTGGGTTGTCCGGTCGAGCCGGAGGTGTAGAGGATGAACAGCGGGTCTTCGGCGCTCATCTCAGCAGGGGCGCAGTAGTCATCGGCCTCAAGCGCCATTTCGTTGTAATCATAGTCGCGACCGTCGATCCATGTGGTCTGACCACCGGTGCGCTTGACCACCAGGCATTTCACCGTGTCCTTGCAGTGCAACAGGGCGGCGTCCGCATTGGATTTCAGCGCGGTCTTGCGGCCACCTCGCGGGGCCTCGTCGGCGGTGATGACAACCTTTGCGTCGCAGCCATTGACGCGCGCCGCCAGAGCGTCGGGTGAGAATCCCGCAAAGACGATCGAATGGATCGCGCCAATACGCGCGCAGGCCAGCATGGCATAAGCGGCCTCGGGGATCATCGGCATATAGATCACGACGCGGTCGCCCTTACGCACGCCCAGCGATTCCAGAATGTTTGCCATCCGGCAGGTCCGGCGGTGCAACTCAGCATAGGTGATGTGCTGCGCTTCGTCTTTTGGATCATCCGGCTCCCAGATGATCGCCGTCTGATCGCCGCGGGTTTTCAGGTGACGGTCCAAACAGTTGGCCGAAACGTTCAGCGTGCCGTCTGCGTACCAGTTGATTCCGACCGAGCCGAAATCATAGTTTACATCTTTGACCTGTGTGTAGGGCTTGATCCAGTCGATCCGCTTGCCTTGTTCGTCCCAGAACGCGACGGGATCGTTGATCGAAGCCGCATACATCTCAGTGTATTTTTCAGCGTTAACATGCGTGCGGGCCACGGTTTCGGCGGACGGCGGAAAGGTATTGGCTTCTGCCTGGGCAGCGGTTGTCATTCTGAGGCTCCTCCCTCTGGATCATATTGAATCAGACCGATTTTGCCTGCTGAACTGGCGATGTCGATCTGTTTCCTCCTTGTGCGCAATAATACGGAGAGCTGAAAACAAGGAAATAAATTACCGATTTATCACGATTAGTTTGTAAATTATTTTTTTGGCCCGAAGTGGTTTTGTAAAGAAAGAGATCATCGTTGGGAATAGTGGTGTCTTTACATAGCTTTGGCTGTAATGAGAATTTGTGTAGAAATAAGCCGCCCGATTACAACTAAATTGCATCTGAGACTCACCTTTCGGTTGTTAGCGCTCAACGGTGCCATTCCTTACTGGCCATGAATGCTGACCGGGGGTTGGCACATTCCGATGTTGGCGCTAGCTTTGACCGCAAGCGCCTCGGTAAGGGGGTGCAGCAAAGGGAGAAATCAGTATGAAAAAGATTTTGAGCGGCTCTGCTGTGGCCGCCTTGTGTGTTGCGTTCGTGTCCGAGGCAGCCGCAACTGAATGGAATGCTTCGGTCTGGGGCAAACGTCGTGCGTTCACCGAGCATGTTGAGAAACTGTCTGAGTTGGTCAGCGAAAAGACAAACGGCGATTTCACCATCAATGTCAGCTATGGCGGCCTGTCCAAGCCGCGCGAAAATCTGGATGGAATCGAAATTGGCGCGTTTGAGATGGCTCAATTCTGTGCCGGATATCATCGCGACAAAAACCGCGCGATCACCGTTCTGGAACTGCCGTTCCTGGGCGTGAACAACCTGGATGAGGAAGTTGCCGTCAGCCACGCGGTTTACGATCACCCTGCCGTTAAGGATGAGATGGCGCAGTGGAATGCGCGTATCATCATGACTTCGCCCATGCCGCAGTACAACATTGTCGGAACCGGCGACCCGCGTGACGAACTTGCCGAGTTCGAAGGCATGCGTGTCCGCGCCACAGGTGGTCTGGGCAAGGCATTCGAGGCGGTAGGTGGTGTGCCGACTTCGGTTCCTGCAACCGAGGCCTTTAACGCAATGGAGTCCGGTGTCGTTGACACGGTTGCCTTTGCTCAGCACGCGCACCTGTCTTTTGGCACGATCAACGAAGCGGATTGGTGGACGGCCAACCTGAACCCCGGCACTGTGAATTGCCCGGTTGTGGTCAATATCGATGCCTATGAGGCACTGCCGGCTGAGCATCGCGAGGCGCTGGACAGTTCGATCGACGAAGCGATTGATCACTATCTGGCCAATTATGGGTCGCTGCTGGACCAGTGGGACAGTGTTTTGGATGAAAAGGGCGTCGCAAAGGTACAGATCGATGATGCGGTAATCGCAGAGTTCCGCACCAAAGCTGCCGATCCCATCCGGGCACAGTGGATTGAGGATATGTCCGCTCAGGGTATCCCTGCGCAGGACCTGTATGATCTGGTCCAGTCCACGCTGGAACAACAACGCAGCGGTAACTAGACGCAAAATCCGGATGCCCATCGGGGCATCCGGACACCAATAAAAAATACAGGGGAACACCGCAATGGCAGGACAGGCCACGGTGCTTGAAGACAACAGCCTCCTGAGTTCTTTGGACCGTAAGTTGTTGAGGTTAGAGCGGTTTCTGGCTCTGATCAGCGGCCTTGCCGTGTTCAGTCTTATGGTTCTGGCGGTTGTCTCGGTCAGCGGACGCAATGCGATTAACGCACCTTTGCCGGGATATGTCGACTGGATCGAACAGGCGATGCCGCTGATTGCTTTTCTGGGCATTTCATATGTTCAGCGCGATGGCGGTCATATACGGATGGACATTGTCATCTCACGCCTGCACGGCCGGGCGCTGTGGCTGTTCGAGCTTATTTCGGTTCTTCTGATCCTGGTGCTGATGCTGGCCTTGGTCTGGGGCAGTTGGTCCCATTTTGACCGCTCGTTCGACTTTGGCGCGCCGATGTGGAGCCGGGACAGTTCAATCGACATCGGTATCCCGCTTTGGCCGGCTAAACTGCTGGCACCTGTGGCGTTCTCGGTGCTTTGCCTACGGCTGCTACTTCAGGTTTGGGGATATGGTCGCGCGCTTATCGTAGGGGCCGAAAGCCCCGTAGCCGTTCCACTGATACAGGATGCGGCTGCTCAGGCCGCTGCCGAAGCCGAACAATTCGAAGGGCAGGACTAGCGCATGGACTCGATAGAGATTGGCCTGTGGGTCACGGGTGGCTTGCTGGTTCTGGTTGTGACCGGAATGCGCGTGGCCTTCGCGGCGGCTCTTGCGGGGCTGGTCGGGTTGGTTTGGATTTTCTGGGCCAAGTTTGGATACGATCCTGATCGCTTCGGCAAAGCACTAACCGTCGCGGTCAAGACGGCGGGGCAGGTGCCCCATTCCAAGGTTGCGGCCCATACACTCAGCCTGATCCCCACCTTTATCTTGATCGGTTATCTGGCCTATTACGCAGGGCTGACGCGCGCGTTGTTCGAGGCCGCTAAACGTTGGGTTGCGTGGGTACCCGGAGGGCTCGCGGTTTCGACTGTGTTCGCCACAGCCGGGTTCGCGGCCGTTTCCGGTGCTTCGGTGGCAACGTCTGCCGTGTTCGCTCGGATTGCTATCCCCGAGATGTTGAAGGTCGGCTACAACAAGCAATTCGCCGCCGGTGTCGTCGCAGCGGGCGGTACACTGGCCTCATTGATCCCGCCATCTGCGATCCTTGTGATCTATGCCATCATCGTAGAACAGGATGTGGGCAAACTGCTGCTTGCCGGGTTTATCCCCGGTGCATTTTCGGCCGTTGTGTACGGTCTGCTTATCGTCGGCATCGCGGTTGTATTCAAAAACGTTGGTCCACCGGTAACAGGTTTCACCTGGAAGCAGCGTTTTGCGTCGCTGCCGGGCGCGTTTCCGATTGTCGCTGTAATCCTGATCATCATTTGCTTTGTCTATAACCCGTTTGGAGAAAAGGCTTGGGGCACTCCAACCGAAGGCGGAGCAATCGGTGCCTTCATCGTCTTCTGTTTCGCCCTTTTCCACGGAATGCGGTGGCCCGAACTGAAGTCGGCGCTGCTGGAAACTGCCAAACTAACCGCGATGATCTTCACAATCATCTGGGGGGTGCTGATCTACGTACGGTTTCTGGGGTTTGCCGATCTTCCGGGCGCGTTTTCGGACTGGATCACTTCGTTGGAAATGTCGCCGATGCTGATTCTGATCTGTATCCTGCTCGCCTATGCGGTCTTGGGCATGTTCATGGACGCCATTGGGATGCTGTTGCTGACGCTGCCAGTGGTTTACCCGGCGGTAATGGCCCTGAACGGGGGTGAGACTGTCAGCGCAGCAGAAAGCGCCTTTGGCATGTCAGGTCCGATGTGTGCGATCTGGTTTGGTATTCTGGTGGTGAAAATGGCCGAGTTTTGCCTGATCACGCCTCCTATTGGCCTGAATTGTTTCGTCGTTGCCGGGGTGCGCCCGGATCTGAGCGTTCAGGACGTGTTCAAAGGCGTTACGCCGTTCTTCATCGCCGACGGCGTAACGATCGCGCTGCTCGTGGCGTTTCCCGGTATCGTACTCTACCTGCCGTCATTGGCCGGGTAGAAAAAGCCCCCGGTGGTGAACCGGGGGCCAGTCGACGTGAAGTGCGGGTTCTTCAGCTCGCCCGCATCAGCATTCCATACAGATCCCGCGGATCATCCGGATCTGCCAACATGTCCAAAGGTTCAAAGAAATCAGTGCCTTTGATGGCAGACTGGACGTAGCACAAGGCCGAGAAATCCTCGATCGCGAAGCCAACGCTATCAAAAAGAGTGATCTGCCGGTCGTCGCGTCGACCCTTGGCCTGACCGGCCATGACCTGCCACAATTCGGTCACTGGGTGATCCTCGGCCAAGGCCTGAATCTCGCCCTCGATGCGTGTTTGTTCCGGGTATTCGACGAAGATGTCCGAGCGCAGCAGAATATCGCGGTGTAGTTCGGTCTTGCCGGGGCAATCACCGCCAATTGCATTGATGTGGACGCCCGGTCCGACCATGTTGTCGGTCAGGATCGTTGCGTTTTTCTTATCTGCGGTGCAGGTCGTGATGATCTGAGCGCCTTCGATGGCGTCCTCGGGTGTTTTGCAAAGCACGACCGTCAGCCCGGAATTCTTGAGGTTTGCCGCGCATTTTTCGGTGGCCGCGTGATCGGTATCGTAAAGGCGCACAGTGTCGATCCCGCACATGGCCTTGAACGCCAGGCATTGGAACTCGGACTGAGCGCCATTCCCAATCATCGCCATAACACGCGATGACTTGGGCGCCAGGTAACTGCCGACAAGGGCCGAGGTTGCCGCCGTGCGGAGGGCGGTTAGCATCGTCATCTCGGTCAAAAGCGTAGGGTAGCCGGTATAGACGTCGGCCAGAAGGCCAAAGGCTGTCACGGTCTGCAGGCCCTCGGACGTGTTCTTGGGGTGCCCGTTGACGTATTTAAATCCATAGGCCTCACCATCCGAGGTTGGCATCAGTTCGATTACGCCATGGGGAGAATGCGCCGGAATGCGAGGGGTCTTGTCAAAGCTCTCCCAGCGTTTGAAGTCGGATTCAATCTGAGCCGCGATCTGAGTGATCATCTTTTCAAGCCCGATATGGTGCACCAGCCGCATCATGTTGTCGACGGATACAAAGGGCACAAGCGCCTTGTCAGAAGGTTGCATCATGGTCTCCTATCGGCGGGAAAGGTGGATACCGGCGATCATGCAACGTACTGATCCTCCGGCTGTTTCAATGGTTGGAACCGACAACGGCAGCAGAGTGGCGCTGTCTTCGATAATGTCGGTCTGTTGGCGCGTCAGCGCATCTTTGGCGCGGCTGGAAAGAGCTAGCACGAGCCCATCACGACCACTAAGCTCGATGGTGTTTCCAGCAAAGTTTGCGATCTGGTCATGGGACAGATCGATGACGGTGCGACCGGATTCTTCCAATCGCGCCTGCACGGTCGCGCGGCGTTCGGCATCGATTATCATGTCGAGGCAGATCAGTGCGTAATGTGTGCCGATTCCCATCAGGACATTGGTGTGATAAACGTCTCGGCCTGCGTCGTCCCTAGCTTCGAACGCGATGGGTTCGTAGTTGAAGTTCGTGCAGAACCGCTCCAACAAAACGGGATCAGCGCGGTTTGACTTGACCGTGTAAGCGATGCGGCCGACGTGATCGAGAACCATTGCTCCGGTACCTTCCAGTGCGAGATCGTCCTGTTCCAGCCCCGAATAATCGATCACGTCCTGAACGCGGTATTCCTGTTTCAACAACTCGATAACATCTGTGCGGCGTTCGCGTCGACGCGACGGAACAAACATCGGATAGATTGCAATGTGTCCGCCGGGATGCGTCGAGAACCAGTTGTTGGGAAAGACACTGTCCGGCGTGTTTTGTTGGCCGTGATCATCAAATACATGAACTGTGACGCCTGCATCGCGCAGTTGTTCGACTGCACGATCATGTTCATCGCGCGCGGCTGCTGAAGTCGCTTCGGCGGACCGATGTGCCAGTGTCTGAAACGCATTGTCATGGCGAGTCTCTGGGTTCGACACAAACTCATGCGGTCGAACCATGACAACAGCGGAAGGAGATTGAAGGGTATTCATCAGAAACTCCGGGTCGGGCGGTCGAAGATGCGGCGGCCCAACAGGGACGCGGCCAGATCGACCATCAGTTTTGCGGTTCGTCCACGTTCATCCAGGAACGGGTTCAGTTCGACCAAATCCAGCGAGCAGACGAGGCCGCTTTCGTGCAGCAGTTCCATCGCCAGATGGGCTTCGCGTTCGGTCGCGCCGCCAGGAACAGTGGTGCCAACGGCGGGCGCAATTGAAGGGTCCAGAAAGTCGACGTCCAGCGAGACGTGCAGGATACCGTTTGCTGCGCGTACTCGGTCGAGGAACGCGATCAAAGGTGCCTTGATGCCGTGCTCATCAATGCTGCGCATGTCTGCCAGCATGGCCTGATCCTGTTCCAATCGTGCACGTTCAGCCGGATCCACGGAACGCAAACCAATCATGCCTACTCGATCCGTTGGAATCGGTGCAGCCAGCGGAGGGAATGCGTCAAACCCGGGTTGCCCGGTGAAATAGGCAACCGGTGTGCCGTGCAGGTTGCCGCTGCCGGTGCTGTCAGGTGTATGAAAGTCGCTGTGCGCGTCCAGCCAAAGCACGAACAGGGGGCGACCCATCCTGTCTGCATGTGTTGCCATCCCGGCAACTGTGCCCATGGACAAAGCGTGATCGCCGCCCATAAAAATCGGCAGTCCGTTCGGCGCGGTTTCCTGTGCGGCGCGGCTCAGGGCGCTGGTCCAGCCGATGCACTCGGGCAGCGCGACAAGGTGTGGATGCTCCGGTACATCTGACGGATCGGCGTTGACATTTCCGATATCCGACACTTGGTGCCCGAGGTCAGTCAGAGCTTGTTCCAGACCGGCCACCCGGTAGGCGTCCGGGCCCATGCGGCACCCCTGACGACGCTTACCTGCGTCCATTGGTGCGCCAACCAATATTACATTTTGCGTATCCATATGACTATCTAGACCCTCGTGATGGCTTGCGAAAAGACAGCAAAATGTTCAAAATGGCATTCGGATAAACGAAATGAGAAGCAGTCATGGACGATTTGGATAGCAGGCTGCTCAGCGCCTTGCACCGGGATGCACGGGCGTCCCTGTCCGAACTCGCCGAAACGCTGGGTGTTACGCGCACTACGGTTCGCAGCCGCCTGCAGCGCCTCAAACAGTCCGGTGAAATTGTTGGGTTCACGGTACTCACCCGTCAGGACGTGGCGCAAAGCCCGGTGCGCGGCTTGATGATGCTGGAAATCGAAGGCCGCGGAACCGAGCGCACGATGGCCCGAATTGCCGCCATGCGTCAGGTGCGTGCTGTTCACTCCACAAACGGAAGCTGGGATCTGATCGCCGAAATCTGGACCGAAACACTGGCCGAGCTGGACGAGGTGCTGTTCCAGATTCGCCGTATGGAGGGGATCACTAAGTCCGAGACCAACCTGCTGCTGTCCACCCGCAAAGGTCGGTTGTGACCCCCGTAGTGCTTTGAGCCTGAACGAAAATGTGCAAAAGTCGGCTTGCGCGTTTCGATCGTGCAGAGTGTGATCGAGCCTGAGAGCAGGGACAAAGCATGGCAACTCATGAAAATGTCGAAGAACTCTGGGCTGTACGCCTGGCCGAACGGGTTTCGGGGTTTCTTGAAAAGCCCCTTGTCCGGATCGCGATACCGATTCTGGTCACGCTTATTGCCCTGACCGTCCTGCACGAGCTGTCTTCGCACGTCAAATGGGCTGATGTAAAAACCGACGTCGCGAATACATCGTGGAAACTGATGTTTTTCGCCCTGTGCTGGACGGCTGTCAGCTTTTTATCTCTCTCACTTTACGATGTGTTTGCCGTGCAAAGTGTGGCAGATGGCGAGGTTCCTTTGCCTGTCGCAGGCATGGCTGGCGCCTGTGGTTATGCCGTGTCGAATTGCCTTGGGTTTTCTTACATTACTGGCACGGCGATCCGGTATCGGATCTATGCGTCCCTGGGCCTTGATCTGGGTCGGGTTGCGGGGGTGATTGCCACATCTTGGATCGCGTTCTGGTCAGGTTTCATTCTGCTTCTGGGTGGGTTGCTAACCTTTCATCCGGATGGCGTGTCCAAAGTTCTACCAATAAGTGACACGGTGGAAACCGTGCTAGGGCTGTGCCTGCTTGTGGGTTTCGCAACGCTGTTCATTTGGCTCTCCAAGGGCGGACGCAGACTGGCCACCGGTGGTTTGGGCTTCAATTTGCCGGGCGGCAAGTTGCCTGGATTGTTGACGCTGGCGGCTGTGGGTGACCTGTTTGGGGCGTCAATGACGCTGTACGTGTTGATGCCGGATGATCTGGGGGTCGGGTTTCCGTTCTTCTTCACCGTTTACATTGGCGCGATCGCGGTCGGAATTCTCAGCCATGCTCCGGGCGGGATCGGCGCGTTTGAGGCAACTTTAATCGCCGGGCTAGGGGCCTCGGGTCGGTCTGATGTGATCGCCGCCCTTTTGCTGTACCGGTTGATTTATACCTTCTTGCCGTTCGCCATCGCGACGCTGTCCATCGCGGTGGCTTCGGCCCTGACGAACCGACATCACATCAGCGGAGCCGCCACGTGGGTTTACCGCGTGATCCGTCCGATTGTGCCGATGGTCGCGGCCGGTGTCGCAGCTGTGGCGGGTGTCATTCTGCTGGTGTCCGGGGCGTTGCCTGCAGGCAGCGAGAAGCTTAGCGCATTGCGGGACTTTCTGCCTTTGTCCTTCGTTGAAGCTTCGCATCTTGCCGGAAGCGCTGTCGGAGTTCTACTGATCCTTGTTTCACGCGGCCTGTTCCGCAAGCTGTACCGCGCATGGATAGTGGCCATGCTGCTGATGGTTGCCGGGTTCGTCGCATCGCTGACCAAGGGTCTCGATACGCACGAAGCGATCAGCATGTTGGGCACTATCGCCTTACTGGCCACGTTTCGCGGGGCGTTTTACCGCGTCAGCGGGGCATCGATATTCCGCCTGAACATCCCGTGGCTGGTCAGCGTGGTCGCCTTGCTTTTGGTCGTCTTTTGGGTCGGGCTGTTTTCCTATTCGCATGTCGAATATCAGAACGCTTTGTGGTGGGAGTTCGCGTGGAACGGTGACGCCTCACGCTTTTTGCGATCCAGTCTTGTGGTGGCGGTTATTCTTGGCGTGGTGGCCGTGAATTCTTTGTTCGGGCGCGAGGTTCCGGAACCGGTCCGAACGGAGATCCCCGAGGTTGTTGAACGTCTGGTCATGGAAAGCGAAGACACCGAGTCGCAGATTTCACTGACCGGCGACAAGCAATTCCTGATTTCACCGGACGATGACGCATTTCTGGCCTATGCCGACACAGGCAATGCACTGATCACCAAGGGGGAGCCGGTTGGGGATGAAACCGCCGGAAAGCAACTGATCTGGCAATTGCGCGAAATGGCGGACCGTGAGGGCAAGTTGTGCGCTTTCTACAGCGTATCAACTAAGTACCTGCCGACGTTTCTGGATCTGGGCCTGTCTATTCTGAAGATCGGAGAGGTCGCGCGCGTGCCGTTGAAAGATTTCTCGCTGGACGGTAAATCTCGCAAGCGGTTCCGTCAGGCCAAGAACCGGGCCGAACGCGAAGGGTATGTATTCGAGATCATACCGAAGGACAAAGTGGGTCCTGTGTTGCCCGAATTGCGCAAGATTTCAGACGATTGGCTGGAGCATAAGGCTGGTGAGGAAAAGGGCTTTGCCTTGGGCGGGTTTGACAATGAATACCTGTCCTATTTCGATTTCGCGGTGCTGAAGAAGGCAGATACGGGAAAGATCGTCGCCTTCGCCAACCTCTTCCAAGGCGGGAACAAGTCCGAATTGTCGTTGGACCTGATGCGGTATGAGCCGGACGGGTCGAACTTTATCATGGATGCCTTGTTTGCCGAGATGATGACCTGGGGGGCAGAGCAGGGGTTCCATTGGTTCTCGCTGGGGGCGGCACCGTTTTCGGGAATCGAGAACCGGCAACTGGCGTCTTTCTGGAACCGCGTCGGAGGGTTCGTTTATGAACACGGCGAGCAGTTCTATCACTTCGAAGGGCTGCGATCCTTCAAGCAGAAGTTCGATCCGGAATGGAGCCCGAATTACCTCGCCAGCCCCGGTGGTCTGGCAGCACCACGTATTCTGTACGAGGTGAACATCCTGATTTCAGGCGGTTTGCGCGGGTTGACGAAATAAAGTTCAGTTCAGACTGGCGCGGGTCGGGGTTTTCTCCAGTAGATCGCCCCAATCTGTGCGATATGCCATTTCGGCCAGAACGGTTTCTGGTAGGAATTCTTGGTTCTGCCGGATCTGCCAGCCGCCACCCAATCCCTTGTAAACCGCAACCAGATTGCTGGACACCTGCTGGCGCGCCTGAATCAGATTAGCCTGAGACCGCAGCAGGGCCGTTTGGGTGTTCAGAATACGAGAATAGCTGGCAATTCCGTCCCGGTACTGATCGATGGCGATATCTGCCGCTTTGCGCGAAGCCGCGACGCTTTTTTCATAGAAGCCAACTTGCTTGCGAGATTGGGCATAGGCCACCATGGCGCTTTCAACCTCGGAATAGGCGGTCAGGACGGTGTTCTGATAATTGGCGATCAACGCCTGATAGGCCGCATCCTGCGCGCGGACGTTGTTTTTGATCCGGCCATAGTTCAGCACGTTCCAGACCACGCCGGCATTCGCGAGCCCGGTGTTGCTGCTTGCTGAAAACAAATCCTGCCCGCCCGAGGCCTGCAGGCCAATAGCACCCGACAGGATGAATTGCGGATAAAGGTCGGCCAAAGCGATCCCGACCTGCGCAGATTGCGTGGCCGCTGCCAGCTCGGCCGCGCGAACGTCCGGACGGCGGCGCAGCAATTCGGCCGGGACGCCAACGGACACATTTGTACGTGCAGAGGGAATCCGTCCAGAATTGCCTAGTAGGCTGGTCATGCGGGAAGGGGTAGCTCCCAGCAGCACGGCCAATGCATTCTTGGCCTGTTGAAGATCACTTTCAATCTCTGGGACCAAGGCCTTGGTATTGTTCAGCAGGGCTGTGGATTCCTGCACGTCCAGCTCGGTTGTCACGCCATTGTCAAACCGCAATTGGGTCAGATCTGCGGATTCCTGTTGCAACTGGATGTTGTCGCGCGCCACTGCCAGCGACTCTTGCAAGGCGCGAATGTTGACATAAAGCGCCGCGACATCGCCAGTTAGCGTGACAAGCGCGTCGTCATAATTGGCCACTTGCAGCGCCAGATTGGACCGCGCGGCCTGAACGCCGCGACGTTGCTGGCCCCAGACGTCTAGTTCCCATTGGGCATCAAACCCGACTTGTGAGGTCGAAAACTCGGTGTCGAGAGGTATGATCCGGCGGATATCTGAAATCGGTCCGAGGTTGTCGCTGACTTGGCGGCGTTCAATCGATGCTCCGATGGCCTGTGATTGCGGATACAGCTCGCCAAACGCAATGCCCAACTGCGCGCGTGCCTGCAGAACGCGCGCACCGGCAACCTGCAGATCAAGGTTCTGTGCATAGGCTTCGGCGATCAGTTTGTTGAGAGTGGGGTCGTTGAACGTCTCCCACCATTTCACCACAGGCGCACTGCGCGAGGTCAGGCCGCTTTGACCAGTGCTTGGGCTATTGACCTCGATCCATTGCTTCACGACCGGAGAGCTTGGGCGCACGAAATCCGGGCCAACTGGTGCGCAGCCGACCAGCAGCGCGGCGCATAGGGCCGTGCCCATCAGTCGGCGGTATAATCTGGCCCGGGTCATCATTTGCGTCCTTAGATATCCAATGGTCGAATGAAGTTGGCGAAGGAATAGAGACGAATGTTGATCCGTCGCAGAAACTCAAAACTTTTGCCTTGACCGGTATAAATCGCCACGGCCGCGTGACCACCGGCAGGGAAGGTGTGCCCGTCCGGGATATCGACCGAGATTTGCACGGCAATGCGTCCGGGAAGTTTTGGCAGCTCAAAGCCGGGCAGGCGGCCTGATGGCAGGTATTGTCCTTGTCGGGTTGCCCACCAGATCGCTTCGACTTTGCCGGTCAAAATTTCACCCGGATACAGATCAAGGGCGACTTCAACGGGTTGACCGACTTCGACAAATTTCAGGTTCTGCTGTCGGTAGGTCGCAAGAATATAAGGGTTATCCTTGGTGACAAAACTGGCGATGGCGCCCAGGCGAATATCGCCGACGACCAGACCCGGACGAGCCTGTTGGGACACGATCATGCCGTCTTCGGGGGCGTAGATCGTTGTGTTGTCCAGAAAGTACTGGGCCTTGTCCAACTGCGCTTGGGCCTGAAGGATGCCGGTGTTCACGCCGTCAATCTGGGAATCCAGCGCAAGCTGAGCCTTTTCCAGATTTGCAGTGGCCTCTTTGACCTGAGCCTGATCCTCAGTCACCTGTTCGTTCCAGCGATCTAGCTCGTCCTGCCGCGCACCACCTGCGGGTACGAGGTTTTCGTATCGGGCTTGCTGCGTCTGTGCGTAGGCAAGTTGAGCGTTGGCGCGCTCAATGGCTTCCCCTGCGGCAATGACGTCCTGTTCAAGGATCTTGGCGTTCTGCTCGGCCGCGACCAGTTGCGCTGTGGCTTCCTCAACCTCAAGCGCGAACACAGTGTCGTCGAACCGATACAGGGGATCGCCCTTTGTGACTTCGGTATTTGGCTCGACCAGTACCTCAGTCAATATCGTCGGTTCGGTCAGCCGTGGGACGATCTGGATCGTTGAGCGGACCACGTGGCTGTCGATAGAGAACGGCTGAAAGAACCGAAGGGCGACAAGGAAGATCAACAGCAGGTGCGCGCCGACCCAGAAGGATACGATGCCCCACATGATGTTGAACTTCAGCCACTGGAACTTGAAGAAGATAAGCCAGACAAAAATGATGTAGAAAAGCGTAATGCCGAGGGCGACAAACATATTTCGTAGTTTCCTTTGGCGTTAGCTCTTTTGCGTCTCATCCGGATCCAGCGGGTCACGGTATTCTTCCGTCAACTCACCACCCAAGCGCTTGATTTCTTTGCGAACTGCCTTTCGTTCTTCATCAGGCATGCGGCGGATATCGACCACCGTTCCATCGTGGAACGCCCAGATGAAAGCATGGACCCAAGGCACGATGGCGAGAAACCCCATCCAGCCCATGATCTTGATAGCTTCGGCATGGGGGTGATTGCGTTTGATCGCAATGCGGCCCGGTAGTCCCATCACGAATAGAAACAGCGCCATGACGGCGGCCAGTAGCAAAATCAACGCAACAAATGTCAGGTAGTCGTAATAGCCCAGTGGCTGCCCAATTAACCCCATGTTTGTGCCTCTGTTCGGGAAGGTTATCCCATCCTCAGTTGTTGGAGCCCAGTTCGTCAATCACTTTGTAGCTGGTTGGCGGGTCGGCGCAAATGCCAGGACCACATTCAAGCAGTGTCGAACCGGCATTCAGAACAGCCAGACCAAGCATGATGAAGAAGGCAGTTTTGGCCAAGGTGCTTCCACCGAAACGAGGCTGATCCGATGTGTCGTCAGCGTATTGGCGATCAAACAGCAGCATAACCGCGGTGCCCAACAGGATCAGGAAAAAGCAAATGGCGGCCCAAGTGTAGTAGTGCAACCCCAACACGGGCGAGCCGTAGTGACCCGTGCCGGGAACGATATGCAGAAGGATCTGGCGCACCGATACGCTGCCGCCATAAAGCGCTGCGATTAACATCAACGCATAGTGCCGCGGCCGCGAGCCGTATAGCAGGTTCAAGCCCAGCCCAACGCCCACGGCGACAAAGCCAACGCGTTGCAACAGGCAAAGTGGACAGGGCAGCTCGTAAAGCGTCAGTTGGTAAACAAAGGCCAAAAGCAGCACTAGACTGACGGCCAGCATGCCTATGGCGTTAAGGGTTCGGGACAGTTCTGGTGTCATCATCGCCCCCTACAACTGGATTGTCAGTTGGCTGGTGGCGTGGAATTTCAGCCAGTACACACTCAACGCCAGCGTGAAGAAAAACAGAGCATTGGCTGCCGTTGTTTGTCGAAAATAATTCAGCCCCATGGTGGCTGTAAGTAACGCAAATAAAAGCGCTATCATGGCCCGGTTCTCCCTTTCCGTGCAACGAACGCAATGCGGCGATACTGTCAGGCGCAGGGAGGTCTGGCAAGAAAACTCTTACCAAGTTCACCTTTTAGGAGAACTACTTAGGGGGGTTATTGGCACACGCGAAGGTCGGTCTTCCACGCCTGACACCTCTTGCTTAGGCGGTCCGTCAGAGGACGGTCGGTGTAGAACGTGTCGATCTCAGCCAATGAGGTGATACGCGCGGGGGCTGCACGCTGAAACTTTGAATGATCGGCCACAAGAAAGGTGCGCCGTGTCTGGGCCAGAATCGTCTGGCTCACTTGGACTTCTTGAAAATCAAAATCCAATAGGTCGCCATCGGCATCAAGTGCCGAGCAGCCGATGACCGCATAGTCGAACTTGAAGTGCCGGATGGTCGCGACTGTCAGGTTACCCACCAACCCGCCATCCGACCTGCGCAGGACACCGCCCGCGACGACGATTTCGCAATCCGCGTTCTCTGCCAAAATATTGGCGACATTCATGTTGTTGGTGACGACCATCAAGTCCTTGTGGTTCACCAATTGGCGCGCAACCGCCTCGGTCGAAGTACCGATGTTCATGAAAACCGACGCGCCGTCCGGGATGTCTCGGGCGCAGGCCAAGGCAATACGCGCTTTGGCCTCATCGTTCAGGGCGCGGCGATCCTCATAGCCAATATTGGAAACGCCCGAGCGAATGACGGCCCCGCCGTGAACCCGGTCCAGTTTCCCCAGATCCGCCAGCTCAGACAGATCGCGGCGAATGGTCTGAACCGTGACCCCAAACTGAGCGGCCAGGTCATCCACCATCACACGGCCATCCTGTCTGGCGATGTTCAGGATGTCTGACTGACGAAAGGAAAGGGACATGATCGGCTCCGAAACGGTGTGGGTTCGTTTTTGTTCTAGTTTCGAAGGGTTTCCAAGAGATCTGTTTGGCCACACTTTTGAAACACTTCGATTTGTGGTGATAAAGCGAAAAAAAACGAAAGTAAACATTGACGAAACGCGCGTTCATCGGGTTAATGACCCCGGTTTTTCAAACAAAGAGAATCATCCGGACATGGAACGGCACACGGACAAGGTCACGGACCTTTTCATCATTGGTGGTGGGATTAACGGGTGCGGAATAGCGCGCGATGCGGCCGGGCGCGGATTGTCCGTGACATTGGCCGAGATGAACGATCTTGCTTCGGCGACGTCTTCGGCCTCGACCAAGCTGTTTCATGGCGGCCTGCGGTATCTGGAGTATTTCGAATTCCGTCTGGTGCGCGAGGCGTTGATCGAGCGTGAAACACTACTGCGGGCGATGCCGCATATCAGCTGGCCGATGCGGTTTGTATTGCCGTATCACAAGGATATGCGGTTCGATTCTGAAACGCCGACCTCGCGACTTCTCAGCACAGTAATGCCTTGGATGAAGGGACGGCGCCCGGCGTGGCTGATCCGTCTGGGTCTGTTTATGTATGACCATCTGGGGGGGCGCAAAATCCTGCCGGGGACAAGCTCACTGGATCTGCAAAGCGCGCCGGAAGGCGGGCCGTTGCAGAACAAGTTTCACACAGCCTACGAGTATTCCGATTGCTGGATCGAGGATTCACGGTTGGTTGTGCTGAATGCCCGCGATGCCGAGGCACGCGGGGCGAATATCCTGGTACGGACCGAAGTTCTGGCGGCCAAACGCGTCGATGATCTGTGGGAGATCACCATCCGCGATAAGCAGAGCGGCGAAACGCGGATGGTGCAGGCCAAAATGCTGATCAACGCGGGTGGCCCCTGGGTTGGGGACATCATCCAGACCAAGATCCACATCAACTCTCGTGAAGGTGTGCGGCTGGTGCGCGGCAGCCATATCGTGACGCCAAAGCTCTATGATCACGACAAGTGCTATTTCTTCCAAGGCGGGGACGGGCGTATCATCTTCGCCATTCCGTATGAGCGCGATTTTACGCTGATCGGCACAACGGACCAGGATCACCCAGACCCGGCAGAGCCCCCGATCTGTACGGAGACCGAGCAGGACTATCTGTGCGCATTTGCATCGAAGTATTTCCAGAAACCGGTTACACGCGATGACATCGTGTGGACCTATTCTGGTGTGCGTCCGTTGTATGACGACGGGGCCAGCAGCGCCACTGCGGCGACGCGGGATTATACCCTGAAAGTTGACGCGCAGGGTGGGGCGCCTGTGCTGAATGTGTTTGGTGGCAAGATCACCACCTATCGGCGTCTCGCCGAGAGTGCGATGGACAAAGTGTCCGAGCATTTCCCCGATCTTCCCGGCCCCTGGACTGCAGGCGTTTCGCTTCCGGGCGGTGATTTTCCGGTTGGTGGCGTACCGGATTTGGTCGAGGCACTGTTGGCCGACTACCCGTTTCTGGACCGTGTCTGGGCGCAACGTCTGGTTCGCGCCTATGGCACTGAGGCCAAGACAATTTTGGGCGACGCCAAGTCCGTTACGGATCTGGGCGAGGACTTCGGCGCGACGCTAACCGCGCGGGAACTGGCGTGGCTGATGGACAAGGAATATGCGCGAACGGCCGAAGATGTTGTCTGGCGCAGAAACAAGATGGGTCTGCGGTTAAGTGCCGAGCAGATCGCTGGCATTCAAGGTTGGATGGATCGCAAAACCGAACCCGTCGCAGTAAACGCCTGACCAAAAACGTAAAAAGCCCCGCCAGTTTGGCGGGGCTGTTGTTTTGGGTCACGCGGCCTCTTCTGATGGGCCCGGATCGTCTTTGGTTCCCTTGATCCATTCCCGCATCCCCTGCAGCAGGGCGTAAAGGACCGGCACTAGGATCACGCCGACCAGAGTGGCTGCCAGCATCCCGCCGAACACGGCGACACCGATGGCTTTCTGGCTGGCGGCACCCGCGCCGCTGGCCGCCAGAAGCGGCACAACACCCAACAGGAAGGACAGGGCCGTCATCATCACCGCACGGAAACGCTGAAAGGCGGCCTCGGCTGCGGCGTCTTTGACCGACAATCCCTTGGCACGTTGCTCCATCGCGAATTCAACGATCAGGATGCCGTTCTTCGAGGCCAACCCCACAAGCATGATCATCCCGATCTGCGTATAGAGGTTGATGTCGCTGCCCACGATAGCCACGGCCGCCACCGCCCCGAACAAGGCGACGATCACCGATAGCAGGATCGACACAGGCAAGGTCCAACTCTCGTATTGCCCCACAAGGAATAGGTATCCGAACAGGATCGCCAGACCGAGGATGATCACTACCAAACCGCCGGTCGCCAATTGCTGTTGCGCGGTCCCGGTCCATTCAAAGGCATAGCCCGGGGGTAGGGCGGTCGTGGATTCCTCGGTCATTACATTGATCGCGTCACCAGTGGATAACCCAGGCGCCGGAACTGCCGTTACTGTCGCCGAACGGAACAGGTTGTGACGTTTCAGCAGGACCGGACCCAGTACGTTTTCGACATCAATGAGCGTACCCAGAGGCACCATCTCACCCTTGGTCGAGCGCACATACAGGTTGGAGATATCGTCGACATTATCACGATAAGAACCGTCGGCCTGGATCATCACGCGATACACGCGCCCGAACAGGTTGAAGTCGTTCACATAGTATGACCCCAACTGCGCCTGCATCGTCTGGAACACCTCGGCCACGGACACTTGCAGCGTCTTGGCCTTTTCGCGGTCCAGATCCACAAACAACTGAGGAACGTTGGCCCGGAAGGTGGTATAAGCCTGACCGATTTCTGGTCGTTGGTTGGCCGAATAGACGAATGAACCAACTGCAGACGCCAGATCCTGAGGCGTACCGCCTCCGGTCTGCTGCACCTCCATCTCCACACCTGCCGAGTTGCCCAGACCCTGAATGGGGGGGGGGTTGAACGCGATTATCGATGCGGCAGTTTCACCATAGGCAATCGCCAGAACTTTCTGCAGGATCGCATCAGCGCTCAGATCATCTTCTTTTCGTTCATCCCAGTTGTCGAGGTTCACAAAGATCGCGGCGCCGTTTGTCGTTGTGCCGTTCAGGATCGAGAACCCGTTGATCAGAACTGTGCTTGCGACGCCGGGGATCTGTTGGATCTGTGCGTCGACACGTGCAGTGACCGTTTCGGTCCGTTCCAACGTTGCGGCGTCTGGCAGTTGCACATCCACGAACAGATATCCGTTGTCTTCCAGCGGAAGGAAACCACTCGAAGTGTTGGACATGATCGTGCCTGTGCCCATGGCCAGCGCTACGATGATGCCCAGACCGATGATCGGCAGGATCAGCAATTTGCGTACGATGGCGACATAGCCACTGCGAACGCTACCGATGAAGTTTTCGAACACCGCCAACAACCCTTTTGGCGGGCCGGACCGTGCTTGCAACACCAGACCGCACAACGCAGGAGACAGTGTCAACGCGTTGATTGACGAGATCACCACAGCGGTCGAGATTGTCACAGCGAACTGCGAATAAAGCCGTCCCGAGATGCCGGGCATAAAGGTGACTGGTACGAACACCGCCAACAGAACCAACGTGGTTGCTATAACCGGACCGGTGATCTGCCCCATCGCCTTGCGCGTTGCCTCAGCCGGTGGAAGCCCTTCGTCGGCGATGATCCGTTCGACGTTTTCGACCACAACGATCGCGTCATCCACAACGATCCCGATGGCCAGCACCAGCGCGAACAAAGAGATCGTGTTCAGCGACATACCGAAAAGCAGCAAGAACGCGAATGTCCCGATCAACGACACGGGGATCGCAACCGCCGGAATGATCGTCGCGCGCCAGCTTCCAAGGAAGACAAACACCACCGAGATCACAAGGATGAAGGTCAGGATCAGGGTCGAGACCACGTCATTCAGCGACTGTTTGACAAAGTCTGTGGTGTTGAAAGGTACGGCGTATTCCACATCCGTCGGGAAGGTTCGGGACAATCGCTCAAGCTCGGCCTCGACACGGTCCGACACGGCCAGCGCATTCGCGCCAGGGGCCTGATAAATGCCGATTACCGTGGCCGGGACACTGTCGAAATAGCCCGAAGCCGCATAATATTCTGCACCCAGCTCGACCCGCGCGATGTCCTTGACCCGTACGATTGAACCGGCATCCCCGGTTCGGATGACAATGTCGCCGAACTCTGCGGCCGAGGTCAGGCGGCCCTTGGTTTTGATCGTGTATTGAAAGGTCTGCCCTTCCGGGACCGGAGGAGCGCCGATGGAACCGGCCGAAACTTCGACGTTTTGTTCCTGAATTGCATTGATCACGTCACCGGGTGTGATGGACAAAGCAGCCATCTGATCCGGGTCCATCCAGATCCGCATGGCGTATTCCAGATTGGTTAGAACGTCGGCTTTACCCACACCCTGAACACGCGCCAGCGCGTCTTTCAGGTTGATCGAAGCATAGTTGGACAGAAAGACACTGTCATAAGTCTCATTCGGCGAGGTCAGCGTCACCAGCAACAGCATGTTGGTGGATGCTTTTTGAGTAACCACGCCAGATGAGGTCACTTCGGCAGGCAGGGACGACATGGCCTGAGCCACGCGGTTCTGCACGTTGACTGAGGCGATGTCCGGGTCGGTGCCCACTTCGAATGTGACGTTGAGCGAATAGGATCCGTTATCTGCCGAGGTCGACGTCATGTAGATCATGTCGTCCACACCGTTGACCTGCGCCTCGATCGGTGCGGCGACTGTGTTTTCAACGGTTTCGGCGTTGGCGCCGGTATAGGTGGTCGTCACGCTGACCACCGGTGGCGTAATGTCCGGGAACTGTGCGACCGGCAGAACCAAATAGCCGATGCCGCCCATGATCGTTAGGACCAGCGAAATAACTAGGGCCAGCTTGGGCCGGCTAATGAACAGGGCTGAGAACATCCGTTATTCTCCCGGCTGTTCAGAGGCGACGACGGCATCCACCGCGACGCCCGGACGAACCCGCTGCAGGCCCTCAACGATCACGCTTTCACCTTCGCGCAGACCATCTGTCACAATAATCGCTGTCCCAACCACGTCGCCGGTTGTGATGTAGCGCTGTTCGACCATCTGCTTGTCATTCACCACCAGCACGAACTCACCGCGCTGATCGCGTTGCAATGCGGCCTGAGGGACCAGCACCTGAAGGGTCGGTTCCAATGCCTCGATTTGAACACTCAGGAATTGGCCGTCGATGATAAACCGATCGGTGTTAGGGAACTCAGCGCGGACGGTGATCGCACCTGTCAGAGGGTCGATGCGGTTGTCCACAAAAACAATCTCACCTGTTTCGTCGAGCTTGGTTCCGTTGGGCAGGGTCAGGTGTACATTCGGGCTTTTGTTGCTTTCAGCCAGTGAAGCTGCGCTCTCTCCAACCTGTTCGAGGACCGAGGTAAATTGTTTTTCGTTTAACGAGAAATTTACATAAATCGGAGCTTCGCTTACCAGGTTGACGAGCGGAGGATTTGTCGGCCCCACAACGTCGCCTACGCTGGTTTCCACACGTCCAATCCGCCCGTCAAACGGCGCGTGGATCTCGGTATAACTCAGGTCCAACTCTGCTTGTTGGATGGCAGCGTGAGCGGCCTTGACCTCGGCCTCGGCGACCAGTTCATTGGCGCGGGCGATGTCACGCTCGGACTCCGGGGTGGCATCGCGTTTGTACAGCTCTTCTTTTCGGGCCAGATCGACCTTGGCAAGCTCCAGATTGGCCTCCGCCCGGTCCAGATCGGCTTTCCGGGCCTCCAGGGTCGCCTCATACAGATCGGGTTCGATGGTGAACAATAGGTCGTCTTTTTTGATAAGCGCACCGTCTTCCACATCCTGAGTTTCAAGAAAGCCGTTCACGCGGGCGACAATATCCACCTTGTTAATGGCCTCGGCGCGCCCGATGAACACGGCCTCATCGGTAATTTCTTCGGTATAGGCCGCTGCAATCGACACTTTCGGCGGCGGCGCGTCGCTTTGATCCTGGGCCAGCGCCGTGAACGAGGCGCCCAAACTAGTCAGTGCCGCGATGGCCAAGACCGGACCTCTGTGTCGGAAAAAGGAATTCTTTAATGCAAGGGACATGGCGGGCGCCTCATTAGACCTAAGGATATTGCGCCGGGGCGGCTCTGTTGCCTCGACGAGTCGTGCTGATTTCTTGGCAGGATGGCCGTTTTGGAACTTTATCTCAAGCTTCTTGAATGCGTCAGCCGGGTGGTGCGCCCGGAAATTATTCCGGTTTCAAGCGGACTTACGCCAAGATCCTATGGAGTTTTGGCGCCCAAACCCGGTTTTTGCCCCATTTCAAATGAAAACGGAGGCCAAATGGCCTCCGTAACTATGGTGTTGTGATCCAAAATCTCAGTCGCGCTGCCCCGCGAACCTGGATTGCCAGTCTTCGCGTTGTTCGTCCGTGATCTTGGCGAACAGAACGTCCGGCACCGTGAACGCGTGACCGGCGGGCAGGGCGTCCAGCGCGGCCGCAACATCGTCGGGCCAACTGGTGTCCAAAGTGTTCATTGCGCTTAGCATCTTGGCCGAGGCTTCAGGGATGAACGGTGCGCTGAGTACGGCGTAGAGGCGGATCAGATTCAGGCCCAGACGCACCTGAGCGGCGGCCTGTTCAGGGTCTTCCTTGAAGGTCGACCACGGGGCGGCAGCCTGCAGGTATTCGTTGCCCGCAACCCAGATCGCTCGCAATTCCTGCGCGGATTTGCGAACCTCCATCGCCTCCATATGCGCTTCATACGCGCGGACTCGTTTGGACAGCTCATCAATCAGCGCTTGCTCGCGGTCGCCATAAGCGCCACCTTCAGGAACTGCCTCACCAAACTTAGAGCGGCAAAACTTTGTAATGCGGCTGACAAAGTTACCCAGAACATCCGCGAGGTCCTTGTTCACCGACTGCTGGAAGTTCTCCCACGTGAATTCGCTGTCGCTGCTTTCGGGCGCATGGCTCAGCAACCACCAGCGCCAGTAATCGGCCGGCAGGATTTCCAGCGCCTGATCCATGAACACACCACGGCCCTGGCTGGTCGAGAACTGACCACCATCGTAGTTCAGGTAATTGAACGACTTGATGTAGTCGACAAGCTTCCAACGTTCGGATGACCCAGATTCTTCGTTGTAAGTGTTGGTGCCCAAAATCGTTGCCGGGAAGGAAAGGGTGTGGAAGGGCACATTGTCCTTGCCCATGAACTGGACATAACGGACATCATCCGCTCCTTTGTCGGTGCGCCACCAGCGCTCCCAGTCGGCCTCGGTCCTGCCGTTGGCATTCGCCCATTCCTTGGCACAGGCGATATACTCGATCGGCGCGTCGAACCAGACGTAGAAGACTTTGCCCTCCATGCCGGGCCAGTCCTGATCGCCCTTCTTGACCGGTACACCCCAGTCCAGATCGCGGGTGATGCCGCGGTCTTGCAGGCCGTCACCGTCATGCAGCCACTTCTTGGCAATCGAGGTGGTCAGGATCGGCCAATCTTTCTTGCTGTCGATCCACGCGTCCAATTGGTCCTTCATCGCTGATTGACGCAGGTACAGGTGCTTGGTCTCGCGCACCTCCAGATCGGTCGATCCGGAAATGGCCGAACGCGGCTCGATCAGGTCGGTCGGGTCCAGCTGTTTGGTGCAGTTTTCACACTGGTCGCCCCGCGCGCGCTCATAACCGCAGTTGGGACAGGTACCTTCAATGTAGCGGTCAGGAAGAAAGCGGCCATCGGCGTTGGAATAGACCTGTTTTTCGCTGACTTCGCGGATCAGCCCAGAATCGTCCAACTTCCCGGCAAAATGTTGGGTCAGCGTCTTGTTCTGTTCGCTGGACGAGCGGCCAAAATGATCAAAGCTCATTCCAAAACGCTTGGCGATGTCGGCCTGCACCTCGTACATATCCGCACAATACTCGGCCACTGGCTTGCCCGCTTTCGCTGCGGCCAGCTCGGCAGGTGTGCCGTGTTCGTCCGTGGCGCAAAGGAACATGACCTCGTTCCCCCGGCCACGCAGGTAGCGCGCGTACAGATCAGCCGGCAATTGCGAGCCGATCAGGTTACCGAGGTGCTTGATCCCGTTGATGTAAGGGATCGCTGAGGTGATGAGAATCCGAGCCATGTTCCGTTTCCGCGTAACTGTCTGCGCGCCCGTCTACATTATGTAACCGGCCAGCAAAACCCCGGCTTTGGTTCGGACGTCATTTTAGGCACGGGTCGCCGGGAAAATCGGCCTGAGTTGCAGCCTTGGATTGCATCGTATTCTCCGCATGCAATACCTCAGAGTTGTAAATTAGAATCACAAACTCTTGAATTTCCGCAATGACTTCCCATCTATCATGTATACCACAGTATACAATAACGAGGGCAAACAACTGATGTTCGACTTTCTGCTTGAGGGTGCATTTGTACCCTTCACTTTGGCGCTTGCGCTTCTGTTCGGCCTGCTTGTGCTGGAACTGATCGCATTGGTCCTGGGTGGAAGCCTTATGGCGGGCGAGGGCGATGTCGATCTGGATGTTGTGGATGCCCCCGATCTGGATGTCGGTGATTTCGGTCTGGATATTGATGCCGACATGGATCTGGGCGATTTCGAATTGGCCGAGATCGAGGCAGACGCGCCAGGCGCGGTCTCTGCGGGACCTTTAGCGTGGCTGGGGATCGGCAAAGTACCGTTCATGATCTGGCTGGTGGTTCTGCTGGCAGGCTTCGGTTTGTCCGGTATGGGCCTGCAACTGACGCTGCGCGACCTGTTAGGCTTTGACCTTCCGCCTTGGATGGCCGCGATTTCCGCCGGTGCCTTTGGCCTGTGGTTTGCACGTGGCTTTGGCGGCATCTTTGCTCGTCTGCTGCCCAAGACCGAAACCGAGGCGATGTCGGAGCGCCTGCTCGCCCGTCGCCGCGGCGTGATCACCCAAGGCACCGCTTCGCGCGGACGCCCCGCCGAGGTGCGCGTCATGGATCGATTTGGCAATACCCACTACCTGCGCGCCGAGCCGTTGCAGGACAAGGACACGCTTGAGCAGGGCACCGATGTGCTTGTGCTGCGCGACCGACGGCGCGACCGGTTCGTTCTGGTCGGCATGTCTGAATAACCAAAATTTCTAACCCCATCACGGAGGATTTTGCATGGAACTCACATTCCTAGCCGTCACAGTTGTGACCATTCTGGCAGTAGTTTTGTTTATCGGCCTTGTGCTTGGCCGTCTTTACCGCCGCGCGACCCGAGAGATCAGCCTGGTGAAAACCGGTGCTGGCGGTAAGAAAGTCATAATGGATGGTGGCGTCATCGTCGTGCCGTTGCTGCACGAAGTCAGCCCCGTCAACATGAAAACCCTGCGTCTTGAGGTTCAGCGCAGCGGCGAGGCTGCTCTGATCACCAAAGACCGGATGCGTGTCGATGTGGGCGTCGAGTTCTACGTCTCGGTCATGGCGACAGAAGAGGGCATCGCACGTGCTGCGCAAACCCTTGGCGACCGGACGTTCGACGTCGAACAGTTGCGGGAAATGATCGAAGGCAAATTGATCGACGGTCTGCGCGCTGTTGCGGCCCAGATGACGATGGACGGTCTGCACGAAAACCGCGCTGACTTTGTGCAAGAGGTGCAGAATGCGGTGTCCGAAGACCTTCTAAAGAACGGTCTGTCCCTGGAATCTGTTTCGCTGACTGCATTGGACCAGACGCCGTTTGAGGCGCTGGACGAGAACAACGCCTTTAACGCTGTGGGTATGCGCAAATTGGCCGAGGTGATTGCCACCTCAAAGAAAGAGCGTGCGCAGATTGATGCCGATGCCGAGGTCGAAGTGCGCCGTGCAGCGATGGAAGCTCAGCGTCAGAAGCTGTTGATCGAAAAGGACGAAGAGCAGGCGCGCATCGAGCAGACGCAGCAGATCGAAACGCTGCGCGTGGCGCAAGAGGCCGAGGTTGCAGCCCGGACCGAAGACTCGGTACGCGAAACGGAACGCGCACGGATCGGCCGTGAAGAAGCCATTCGCGCCGCAGACATCGAGCGTGAGCGTAAAATCCGCGAAGCCGAGATCTCGAAAGAGCGTGAACTGGAAGTCGCCGAGCAAGAGCGCCAGATCATCATCGCGCAGAAATCCGAAGAGGAAAGCCGCGCCCGTGCATCTGCAGATCTTGCCCGTGCCGAGGCAACCAAAGCGACCGAAGCCGTGGCGACCGCGCAGAAGGTGGCCGAGGCCGAGCGTATCAAGCAGATCGCACTGATCGAAGCCACACGTGAGGCCGAGCGTCAGGCAACCGCGATCCGACTGGCTGCGCAAGCTGACAAAGAGGCCGCTGCTGACCGCGCCGAAGCCCGCCGTGAAGAGGCGCAGGCCGAAGCGGACGCTCTGAACATTCGGGCTGAGGCCAAGAAGAACGACATGCTGGCCGAAGCCGAAGGTAAGCGTGCGATCGTCGAAGCAGACAACGTTCTGTCAGTGGATCAGATCCGCATGAAGGTTGATCTTGCGCGGATCGAAACCATGCCGTCGATCATCGCGGAAATGGTCAAACCGGCTGAGAAGATCGACTCGATCAAGATCCATCAGGTTGGCGGTATCGGTGGCACCAATGGCGGCGGCGCATCGAACGGTGACAAGCCGGTCGTCAATCAGGCTCTGGACTCGATTATGGGTATGGCCGTGCAGATGCCGGCGCTTAAGAAGCTGGGTGAAGAACTGGGCCTGTCGATGGAAAACGGTGTCGGGGGTGTCGTCAACGGTGCGCTTGAATCGACGGTTGAACCTGCCGAAGAAGGCGGCGTGATCGAAGAAGGATCGCGGACAGAACACTAATCGAAAGGGGCCGGGGTTTTCCCGGCCCTTTTTTATTGCCTTTCACGCGACCGTTTCAGCAAACGACCAATCGTGAACGACGTGCGTGGCGCGTAGACATAGTTGGTTCGCTCTTCCGGTGTCGGGCGTGAGCGCATTCGGGCCAGGCCAAAGATGATCAGGAAAACATGGCCGACCGCTACAAATGCAAACAGGGCTCCGGGTCCGAACTGCTGAATCAATGTCGAAGAGATATAGGGTGAGGCTATCGCACCCAAAGCGAACCAGAACATCAGCGCCGCGGATAGCTCGACCCGTTCTTCTGCCGTTGCGAAGTCGTTCGCATGGGCAGAAGAGACTGAGAAGATCGGGAAGGTTGTCAGGCCAAAGAAAACAGCGGCCAGCATGACGCCCACCGTTCCCGTTCCGCTGGCCGCCATTGTGACACCGCTGCTGACGACCGCAGCAACGGACAGCCAGATCAGCACCCAACGCCTGTCATATTTGTCGGCCAGCCAGCCAACTGGGTACTGCGCCAGTGCGCCACCCAATACGAATGACGCCAGGAAGAATGCGATTTGGTCAACGTCCAACCCGACTTCCTGACCGTAAACTGGGCCGACCATTCGGAAGGATGCAGAGCTGAGCGCAGCGACGATTACCCCTGCAACGGCCAGAGGCGAACTGCGCCAGGCCAATTTGGGTCTCAACCGAGGGGCGTCGGGTGTTTTTGGCTGACTGGCCCGTGTCAACGTCAACGGTAACAGGGACGCGCAGCACAGGATCGCCAGCAAGTTGTAGGACACGTATGAAGCAGGCGGCAAAACCGCGATGATCAACTGCGCACACAAAGACGCGCCCATATCCGCAATGCGATAGGTCCCCATGGCGCGGCCGCGCGTTTCGTTTGTGACTTTGGCATTCAGCCATGCTTCGATCACCGTATAGGCCCCGGCGACACAGGTTCCAGACGCGACCCGAAGGGCTGCCCAGATGTACGGGTTTTCGGTCAACGTATGCCCAATAAGACCCATAGCGCCCAAGGCCGTACAGACTGCGAAGGCCCGCGAATGACCGACGCTGCCCATTAGGCGGGGGGCCCACCAGCAGCCAATGAAGAAGCCAAGAAAGTGCGCCGAACCCAACATACCGATTTGTCCGGTTGAGAACCCAAGCGTGATACCCGAGATCGCATCCAAAGGACCAACGCCGCCCGTTGAGAGCTGCAGAAGAATGACGGAAAGAAACAGGGCGGCAAAAGAAATGATCGTTCGCATAGTGCGCCCAGCATTACCCCATCAGCGAGCGTTGCGCGTGATAATTCGACCTCTGCGCGTCGTTTTTTGTCCTTTGGGTGTCAGGCCTTGCGGGTCAACTCGGCCCGGATGTTCAAAGACACGGTATCGGCGACCAGATCAGGATAACCAGAGGCGCCGAACTCGTGGCGGTTCAACGCGCCCGACAGTCGAATTGACAAAGCGTTCAGGTCATCAGCCTCAGTTCCGGGTTCGCGGTACAGATTGGCTTGCAGGGTCACAGGGCGCGTGACCCCACGCACCGTCAGGTCTCCGGTGATAGTTGCGCCTTCGGAAATGCGGCCGGTGGGGCCAAGCTGTATCCGGGTGGATTTGAACGTAATGCTCGGAAATTCCTGCGCGTTTAGCACGCTTTTGCTTAGCATCGGGCCGCGGGCAAAGGGCAGCCGGGTGCGCGCCGCGGCTACATTCAGCACGACGGTGACACGGCTGTTTTGCAACTGATCCGTGTCGACTCGAATATCTGCCGATTGGATCGGCATCGTGCCTGACTGCGCAACCCCCGAGAGCATGAATGAAAAACCGACGGACGTCCCGGCTCGAGACAATTCATATTGGACCAACGCAGCATGAGTGGGCCGCGCCAACGGAATACTCGCCAGACCCGCAATCAGAAAGCGCCGCGTCAATGATCTCATGCCAAAACCTCTTGTTTGTGGGGGCGCGAGCGTCTGAGCAGAAACAGCAGAATTCCGATGTTCAGGCCATTCCATAGAATGCCGTTCACGAAGGCCAGTTGGTAATTACCGGTCACGTCGTAAATCCAGCCGGACATCCATCCCCCCAGCGCCATGCCCATGATCGTCATCATCATGACAAACCCCACACGCGCGCCGGCTTCTCGCGGGGGCATATATTCGCGCACGACAAGGGCATAGCCGGGAACGATGCCGCCTTGTGACAGGCCAAAAAGCAGGCTGATCAGGTAGAGTGAGACCATCCCGTCATAGGGAAGGAACAGAAACAGCGCGAGGCATTGCAGGACCGAGCCGATCAGAACCGTCAGAACGCCGCCCAGTTGATCGGCGACCATGCCTGATATTACTCGGCTGATCACACCTCCGAACAGCATCAGGGACAACATCTCGGCGCCGACTGTGGGTCCGTAACCCAGACCGACGCAATAGGACACGATATGCACCTGAGGCATCGACATCGCGACACAGCACGAAATACCGGCCAGACCGAGGATGTATTGAAGTGTCCGGGGGGAAATGCCAACGCTGCGCGCCTTGATTTGTGCGGCCGACGCGGCGGTGCTGTGCGCCTCGGCCGGGACCTGTCGACGCAACAGTAGGGATAGGGGAATGACGACAAGCAGCGTTATGACGGCCAGCGTCAGGTAGACCTGCTGCCAGCCGTCGCGCGCGAGTATACCGGACAGCAATGTCGGCCAGATGGCCCCAGACAGATAGTTTCCGCTTGCCACCAGACCCACAGCGATCCCGCGCCGTTTCATGAACCAGTGCGAGATGTCGGCGATCAATGGTCCAAAGCCGATGGATGCCCCGAGGCCCAACAGAAGATGTGCGACCGACAACATCACAATATTGGGCGCCAGTGTCGCCAGCAGATAGCTGGTCGCGCTGAGGATTGCGGCCCCGATTAGGGCTTTGGTCACGCCCAGCCGATCCACCAATTGCCCCATCCAAAAATTGCCAAGGGCGAACCCGATCATGGCCAATGTGTAAGGCATCGCGGCCTCGGCACGTCCGGCGTTGAATTGGGTTTCGATGGCAGGCATCACAACGATGACGGCCCACATTCCCACATTGGCCACGGTTGCGATGATCAAAGTGATCGCAAGTCGCAGCCAGGAGTATCGGCTATCGTGGATCGCGTGGCTCATCCTGAAACGCTAGGGCTCGGCCTGTGCTTTGGCCAGTCACAAACCCCGTGAGGGGCGCGTGATCACACGGGTGTGTCTTCTGTAGCGATCTGTTGCAGGTGCAGACCGGCGCGCGGTTTGGTCTGCGTGGCATGCCAGCTGACCGGGGGCAGGGCGCGGGCGCGGCGGCGGGTCAGGGTCCAGCGCCGGGCCTCCCCCTGATGGTTTGCGGCCATGTGCCAGCGCGTCTCTACCCCCTGTGCACCACCGTCGCCGGGGGTCAGCAGCACCCCAAGCGGGGCACGCCCCATCGCACCACCCTGTTCTGCGGCCAGATGCATGCGCCGCACTGGCGTCAGCCCCGGCGCGCCCGGCAGATCACCGACAACCAAAGGCATGGCCGCGCTGCGCAGGGCCTCTTCTACGCACCACAGCAGATCTTCGGACCGGGTCGGGCGCACAAAGATGAACCGGGCGGGATCGGTAAAGGCCATCATGCCATCAGGGTTAAGCTGGCCGGGCTCCCATGCGGGCGCGATCCACAGCACCGGCCCCTGCATCTGCCCCGCCAGCCACATGGCAAAGCTGCGCCGGGCGGGGCCGCAGGCCTCGTGTACGCGGGCCAGTTGCAGTCTGATCTGCGGATGAAGATCTATCCCCGGCACCTCACGTGCGGGTTTGCGGCCAAGAAGATGTGTAGACATGCTGTCAGGCTAGCATGTTCTCACTTTGTTCTCAATTGTGGAATTGCGGCAACGGATGCCTTAACGCGACAAAAGCAGGCGGCCATTGGCGAACTGGATATTCGAGAACCGATGCAGGTAATCCATACCCAGCAAGGATTTGTCCAATTCCCCTTCATTCACCCAGGCCGAGATATTCTGGTCCGTGATTGGCCCCAATGCCAGCGTGTCAAGACGCACTGGCGCGGTCCGCACAACTCCATTGGCCGTGTTTGCCCGGCCGAAATAATTCAACTGATCGGGATCAATGCCAACACGTTCGGCGTCCCGCGAGCTTAAGACAATCTGGCTTGCGCCGGTGTCCACCAGAAAGGTGATCGGTTCTCCGTTCACATCAATGGGCAGATAATAGTGCCCGTCGGAGGCGCGCGGAACCTCTATGGTCTGGCCGGTGACAGTCATTTGCGGGGCAGGGCCAACAGTGGTGCGGATGTCTTCCCACAGGCCGACAACGGCAATGACACCGATAAAGATAAAGACCCACGCCAAAGCCTGCTGCAGCGTTTTGTTCAGAGACTGGCGGTTTTGTGCGACAAACCACGCCACAACGGCCGTACCAAGCACGGCCAGATATACCAAACGTCCAATGTTGTCGCCGTCCATAGCGCTCCTCTCCATATTCTCTGAAAGATATATGGGGTTTTACGACGCAAAACCAAAGGCCTTGAGGCCGTCCAGGATGAATTGAACCGACAACGCCGCCAGCAGCATCCCCAACAGCCGCGTCAATACGTTCAGGCCGGTTTTGCCCAGCAAACGCGCAATCAAGCCGCCGGACAGGAAGAAGGTCAAAACCACAGCCATGACGGCCAGCATGACGATACAGGCCTCGACAATGCCAAGAATGCCCGGGTGCTGTCCGGCCAGCAGGATAATCGTCGCAATTGATCCGGGACCGGCGACCAGCGGAATGGCCAGCGGGAACACGGACGGGTCGTGGTGTTCCTCTTCTTCCTCGACCCGGTCTTCACGGCGTTTGGTGCGGCGTTCGAACAGCATGTCCAATGCTGTAAGGAACAACAGCGCGCCCCCGGCGACCTTGAAGGCCTCCATCGAGATACCGACAAAACCCAGCACCGCTTCGCCAAAGGCGGCAAAGGCAATGAGTATGCCAGAGGCAACGGCACAGGTGCGATAGGCCGTCCGGCGACGGGCGCGGGCGTCCATGTCCTGAGTTAAAGCCACAAAAATCGGCGCGGTGCCAAAGGGGTCAATCACCACGAACAGGGTGGTGAAGGCAGTGATGAAAAAGGCGAGGTCGATCATTTGCCGGCACCTTGTTGGAGGTCTAACAGAACGGCCACAGCTTTTTCCGCCAGATTGCTTGGAACATAGACGTGGTCGTGGTGATACCCCGCGACCATGTTTGCCGGAATTCTACTTTGGGCAAGAGCATCGGACACAGCGGCAGTCAAGCCAACGCCTTCCAGTGAGGAATGAACCCGCAAGGTGATGCACTTCATACTGATGGCGCCAGCGGGTGCTGCGTCGATGGGCACGATAAGGGACAGACCTTCGGCCTCCATGCAACTGGCCCGCGTTCCGTCGGGCCAGGCTTTGTCATGCGGCCAAACGACAAAGGCAAATTCTGCGTCCTGAAGTTCAGGGCGCATGCCTGCGATCATGGCTGTCGTTTCGATTACCGGTTTCGTCATGTCGCTTCGGCCTTTTCCAGGCGTTCGGCTGCGACGACCCAAAGCGCCTCGGCCTTTTGCATGGCTTCGACCACTTCGGCAAATTTCCGGTTCCACGTTGCAAGATCGTTTTTCCTGTCGTCCTCGTAAAGCGCAGGATCTGCCAGTTTGGCCGACAGTTTATCATGCATATCCGTTAACTTCTCGATCCGGTCCTCGCATTTGCGAAGGTCCGCCCGCAGGTTCAGCACTGCCTCGCGCGAGGGGCGCTTGGGCTTGATCACTTGCGGTTTCTCTTTGGCCGGTTTGTCGCGTCCCAGCAGCATCGTGCGATAGGTCTCGAGATCTCCCTCGAAGGGTTTGACCGTTCCGTCCGAGACCAGCCACAGATGGTCCGCGACCAGCGACAATAGGTGCATATCGTGGCTGACCAGAACCACCGCACCGGAATAGGCGGTCAACGCTTCGACCAGCGCCTCACGGCTTTCGATATCCAGGTGGTTGGTCGGCTCGTCCAGGATCAACATATGCGGCGCGTCGATGGTGGCGATCAGCAGCGACAGGCGTGCCTTCTGGCCGCCCGATAGACGACCAACCTTGGTTTCAGCCTGATCCGCGTTCAGCCCGAACCCCGCCAGACGCGACCGCCACTTGCCCGGCGCCTCGCTCGGGCGCAGGCGTCGCAGATGGTCCAGCGGCGTTTCGTCCACATAAAGCTCATCCACCTGATGCTGCGCAAAATAACCAATCCGCAGCTTGTTGCTGCGGGTCATCTTGCCCGCCATCAAAGGCAGGCGGTCGGACAGCAGCTTGGACAGGGTCGACTTGCCCTGACCGTTCTTGCCCAGCAGCGCGATCCGGTCATCCTGGTCAATACGCAGGTTCAAGCGGCGCAGCACCTCGGTTTCACCATAGCCCGTCACGCCGCCTTCAATCTGAATGATCGGCGGGGACAGCTCTTCTGGCTCTGGGAAGGAGAATGCGCGCAGTGCGGCCTCTTGAGGGGTTGAAACCAGTTGAATGCGCTCGATCATTTTCAAGCGTGACTGGGCCTGAACCGCCTTGGATGCCTTGTAGCGGAAGCGATCCACGAAACTCTGCAGATGGGCGATCCGGGCCTTGGCTTTCACGTTCTCGGATTCCGCCTGTGCCAGCCGTTCAGCGCGGCGTTCGGCGAATTTGTCATAAGGAACCGCGTAATAGGTCAGTTTGCGGTCTTCCAAATGCAGAATCGACCCCACCGCGCGGTTTAGCAACCCGCGGTCGTGACTGATGATGATGACGGTGTGCGGATATTTGGCCAAATAGCTTTCCAGCCACAGCGCACCTTCGAGGTCCAGGTAGTTCGTCGGTTCGTCCAGCAACAGCAGATCGGGCTGAGAAAACAGCACCGCCGCCAACGCCACACGCATCCGCCAGCCGCCCGAGAAGTCGGAGCAGGGACGCAACTGGTCGTCATCATCAAACCCAAGACCTTTGAGGATCGAGGCGGCGCGTGCTTCGGCGGACCAGGCGTCGATATCTACCAGGCGGGTCTGGATTTCGGCGATACGTGTGGGATCGGTCGCGGTGTCGGCCTCGTCCATCAGCGCGCTGCGCTCGGTATCGGCGGCCAGAACCGTGTTGATCAGCGACACATCCGAGGAGGGCACCTCTTGCGCCACTCCGCCAATCCGGGCGCGCTTTGGGACATTGATATTGCCTGACTCCAGCGCCAATTCGCCCCGGATCAGTCGGAACAGGGTTGTCTTCCCCGTACCGTTCCGTCCCACAAGGCCAACCTTGTGGCCGTCGGGAATAGTCGCACTGGCCCCATCGAAAAGGGGGCGGCCTTCAACCGCGTAGGTTATGTCTTGAATCCGTAGCATGACGCGCTCTTAGCAGAGCCTTGGTGCCGCCGCCAGCAGCTTGATATGTTCAATATCCAGGCAATGTGTTAGCGCTGATCCGGTTGGCATTACTCGACGGTTTTCATCATGCGCGCGGCTCGGACGCCTCCTTCTTTGGTCACTTTGATCTTCGCCACGGCGTTGTCGGTGCTGTCGTTGAACATGTTCCTGCCGTCGCTTGCGGGGATGGCCGAGGGATTTCAGGTCGACTACGGACTTATTAACCTGTCAGTCGCCGGGTATTTGGCGGTGTCCGCCGTGTTGCAATTGATCATGGGGCCGTTGTCCGACCGATATGGTCGCAGACCGATCCTGTTGATTTGTATGGTATTTTTCACAGTGGCCTCCGTTGGCTGCGTATTGGCCGAGTCGATCTGGATATTTCTCGGTTTCCGTCTGCTTCAAGCAGCGGTGGTGGCCGGACCCGTGCTGTCCAGCGCCTCAATCCGGGATCTCTATGCCCCGAACGAGGCCGCCAGCAAACTGGGCTATGTTGCGATGGCAATGGCTTTAGCACCGATGCTTGGCCCAATGCTGGGCGGCGCACTGGATATGCTGTTCGGTTGGCGAGCCGGGTTCATATTGTACTCGGTCCTGGGGGCGGGGATGCTGGTGCTCTTGTGGGCGGACATGGGTGAGACAAATGCAAACCGATCCGCAACATTCTCGGCTCAGTTAAAGGAATACCCACACCTGTTTCGCGCGCGTCGGTTCTGGGGTTACGCGCTGTGCGCGGCATTCTCGATCGGCGGGTTCTTCAGCTTTATCACCGGTGCGCCACTGGTCGCCGCGGTCTGGTTCGACCTGAGCCCTGCCATGCTGGGTCTGGGGATCGGAATTATTACCGGCGGCTTCATGGTGGGCAATTTCATCACCGGGCGTATCGCAGCACACACGAAGCTGACGACGATGATCCTGATCGGTCGGGTCGTTGCCTCTATTGGGCCTTTCTGCGGGTTGCTGCTGTTCACAGCAGGTCTGGGTTCAGTCTGGGTATTCTTCGGATCGGCCATTTGCGTGGGCTTCGGTAACGGGCTGACGAATGCGAACGCCTCGGCCGGGGTAATGTCCGTGAGACCCAATCTGGCGGGCAGCGCCGCGGGGCTTTCCGGGGCACTAATCGTGGCGTTGGGCGCAGTTCTGACCTTGATGACCGGCGCGTTTGTTAGCCCTGAAAATGGGCCCTTTCTGGTGTTGGGCATGATGTTCGCCAGCAGCTTTGTCGGATTGCTTGCGGTGCTTTACGTTCGCCGGATCGACGCGTCAGAGCCCTTGCCGGACACAATCTGATCGCCAAGACCCACTGGCGCAATCATTCCACTTTTCATGAGGCACATACCGTGTTAGGCGGCGCGCGATGGATTTCGGCGCGTACCTCGCGCCATATAGTAAGGAGAGGCCGATATGGCACTGGAACGCACATTCTCGATCATCAAACCTGATGCAACCCGTCGCAACCTGACTGGCAAGATCAACGCCAAGTTCGAAGACGCTGGCCTGCGCATCGTTGCGCAAAAGCGCATTCACATGACCAAAGCTCAGGCTGGCAAGTTCTACGACGTACACGCCGAGCGTCCGTTCTATGACGAACTGTGCGAATTCATGTCCTCCGAGCCGGTTATCGTTCAGGTTCTGGAAGGCGAAGGCGCCATTGCAAAGAACCGCGAAGTCATGGGCGCAACCAACCCCGCAGACGCAGCACCCGGCACCATCCGCGCCGAGTTTGCTGAATCAGTTGGCGAAAACTCGGTCCACGGTTCGGACGCGCCTGAAACTGCTGCCGTTGAAATCGCGTACTTCTTCTCGGGCATCGAACTGGTCGGCTAATCCGCCGTCAGACGAAGTTCAGGGCCGTATCCCATTGGGGGTGCGGCCTTTTTCGTTTCAGACCTGTTTAAGATCTTTCGGCGCGACCCGTATGCCAATTGCATCCAGATCAGAAATCATCTGGGTTTCGGGGGCGGTGCTGACGCTGGATTTTATCGCGTCGAACTTTTCGCGCAGCGCCTTCTTTTCCTCACCCTTGCAGTCGTTCCAGGGGCGCCCCTGCAATCCCATCACCAATACATAATAGCCGATGAAATGCGGCCGGGTGCCTGCCTGCAATAGCCGTGCATAGGCTTCGTCCGGCCCCAAATCGCGCAATTCCTGCGCAGACTGAATGCCTGCGCGTGCGCAGGATTGCTCAAAGGCCGGGCCGAGATTGCGGATCGATGAAACAGGATCAGACATACCCCTGTCTTAGCCAAATGCCCGGACAGAGTCATTCGGTTGTTCGAGCAAAATCAGATGTTTTGGTCATTGCTGTTGATCAACGGAGTTAGTCGTTGATCGGATCGCAGGAATATGAATTCATGATCACGTACTGGATCCTCGGTGAAAGGGACGCTCTTAATGGCTCGGGTCAAAAACTGTTTTGTTATCCCGGGCACATTCGATGAGGCGGGTTTTACTAAATCTTTGAAAGAATTGGCATTGCGGTTCGAGGCCGCTGAACCTGCTGGAAATTTTGATATTCTGGATTGTCATGACCAATCCCTCAGGGCATCTAGCAAGGTTTTGATCCAAACCGATGGGTCATTGTTTTTGTTGCGCGGCGGAACAGCCAAAATCCAGCAGTGCAAGGGTAAGGGCAAGTTCGTGCAGGATTTGCCTGACGGATCCGTCAAAGCGGGTCTAGCGGGCTTTCCTAAGTTGCGCGCGTTGATGAGCGTCGGAGCGGGCAGAGCCAAGCACCGATCATTTGCCATTCTAGGTGACCTGCAAAAGACAAAAGTACGTGGCACGATGATGTTGATGTCCTCGGATCAGGGGCAGGTAACAGTTGTAGCCGTTCAACACATGCGCGGATATGACCGGGCGTATAAGACTGTTTGTGAAAAGCTGACTAAGTTGGAGGCCGGCAAAAGCAAGGCGAAGCCATTGTTCGACTGGTTGTTTCCCGACGCGACCATATACAGGGCCAAGCCCGAAATCCGCGTTAGTAAACAAGAGCCATCAATCGAGGTCGCCACCGACATCATTCGCACCTATCTGGCGGTCGCGCGCCAGAATGAGGCGGGCGTGATCGATGATATCGATACTGAATTTCTGCATGACTACCGCGTTTCTCTGCGCCGAGTTCGATCTGTGATCAGCCTGTTCAAGGGGGTGCTATCGCCTGAACAAACCGCTGCATTGAAGCGCGAGTTTTCCGGTCTGATGGAACCCACAGGCCGAGCGCGGGATTTGGACGTCTATCTGTTGGAAAAAGACAGTTACTTCAATCTGATACCGCCGAACCTTCATGAAGGTGCCGTGGCCATGTTTGCGCAATTCGAAAAGGAACGCAGCCAGGCACTTGGCCGTCTGTCCCGGCGCTTTCGAACGCAGAGCTATGACAATCAGATGAAAAAGTTGACCGAGCTTTTCGCTGATCCGACAAACCTGCAGCTTGGCCCAAATGCAGATCGGCCTGCCTACGAATACGCGCGCGCCCTGATCTGGAAGCGATATCGCAAAACCTGCAAACTGGCGCGCGGCATTACGCCAAACACGCCTGACGAAGCTGTGCATAATCTGCGGATCGACTGCAAAAAACTGCGTTATCTAATGGAGTTCTTTGCGCCTTTGTTCGACGCAAAAGCATTTAAAACGATCATCAAGCCATTGAAAAAGCTGCAGGATAATCTAGGCCTGTTCAATGATTTCTCAGTCCAACAAGAGGCGCTTCTGAGTTTTGTGAAACAGCACACCAATAAGCAAGGCCGCGCTGATGCGCAGTTGGCCTTGTCCGTGGGCGGGGTGATTTCTGTTCTAGATCAGCGCCAAATGGCGGAACGTGACCGTGTCATCGCAAGTTTCATGCATTTCGACAGCCCGGACATCCGGCACCTGTTCCGCAGTTTGTTTCATCAAAAGGAGGGCTGAGAAGTGAAGATCATTGCCTGTTACAGCAACAAGGGCGGTGTGGGTAAAACCGCGACCTCGGTCAATCTGGCCCATGCTTACGCGGCAGCGGGGCACAGTGTTTTGCTATGCGACCTGGATCCGCAAGGGGCGTCTGGGTTTTATCTGCGCGTCAAACCATCCAAAAAGCTGACAGATGCGCGGTTTTTTGACGATGTCGCGCGCTTTACCAAGTCCATTCGAGCCAGCGATTTCGAAGGGCTGGACGTGCTGCCAGCAAATATGACCTTCCGGGATTTTGATGTCTTCCTGTCGCGGATGCGGAACACGCGGTCGCGGCTGAAAAAAGCGCTGATCTCTGCGGGCAGCGATTATGAGGTGATCATTCTGGATTGCCCGCCCAACTTTTCGACCCTGTCGGAAAACATCTTCAAAGCGGCCGATCAGATCGTGGTTCCGGTCATCCCGACGACTCTGTCTGAACGGTCTTTCGATCAGTTGGTTGGGTTTTTTGATGCCAACAAGTTGTCGAAGAAGAAGCTGACGGCATTCTTTTCCATGGTGCAACAGCGCAAGACCCTGCACCTTGAGACTATGGATGCGATGCGAAAGCTCTATCGCAAGCGGTTCCTGCGCAGCTCAATCCCGTTTGCGGCGGATATCGAACGGATGGGGCAGAACCGTGCGCCAGTCAGTGAATTCGCCCCGCGCAGCGCCGCCAGTTTGGCATATCAAAAGCTGTATGATGAGATGGAAAACGGAGTGGTTTCAAAGCGATGAGCACCGAAATTGAACGCAAGTTTCTGGTGGCGGAACTGCCCGATCTGAGCGGCGCGGATAGGGCCGTCGTACGTCAAGGCTATCTGACTGCACCAAGCGATTCCACGGAACTGCGTCTGCGGCAGAAGAATGACGGGTACTTTTTAACGCTCAAAGGGGCGGGCTCCTTGGTGCGGGTGGAACGCGAGGCCGAGATCACGGCCTCGCAATTCGAAACCTTCTGGCCGGAAACCGAAGGACGTCGGGTTGAGAAAGAACGCTATACCGGAAAAATGCCAGACGGTCGGGTGTTTGAGCTGGACATCTTTCTGGGAAACCTCGCGCCGCTGCGGCTGGTCGAGGTGGAGTTCGACACAGAGGCCGAGGCGCAGGCATACACGCCGCCCGACTGGTTCGGAACAGATGTGACGGCAGATAAACGTTATAAAAACAAGATGATGGCGATCAAGGGTGTGCCAATCTAGGGCTTACGCGCCAGTTTGATTGTTGCCTCAAGGCCCGGGTCGCAATTGCGGGCCTCGAATGCGCCCTGATGCATGTGTGAAATCGCCGCGACCAGCGCCAGACCCAGCCCTGAGTTGCGCTCGGTCCTTGCGGGATCGAGCGTCACAAAGGGCACCTGCAGGCGTGGCAAATCCTCTTCAGGGACACCCGGGCCCCGATCACGTACGCTCAGGCAGGTGTATGGACCGCTTTCTGACAGGGTGATCGTGATCGCCGTCTTTTCCGGGGCATAACGCATGGCGTTTTCCAACAAGTTCGATAGAGCTTGCGACAGAAGCGGGCGGTGCCCCTGAACAGGTTGCGCGGTGCCGACGACCTCAAGCGAGATGCCCTGATCGGCGGCAACCGGGTCGTACAACTCGACGACGTCACCGATCAGTTGCTGCAAGTCCACGGGTTCGAACTGTTCCCGCCCAACACCAGCCTCGGCGCGTGAGATTTCAGTCAGCTGCCCAAGAACGCGCAGCACGTGGTCGATTTCGGCCGCAGCGCGGGCCACGTCGACCTCGCGGTCCAGATCACTTTTGGACGGGTCAGACAGCGACTCGACCCTTTGGCGCAGACGGGACAGGGGGGATCGCAAGTCATGCGCGATTGAATTTGAGGTTGTGCGCAGATTGCTGATCAGTTCCTCAATCCGGTCCAACATGGTGTTCAAGGTTCCGGCCACCTGATCCAGCTCATCGCCAGTGCCGCGCAAAGGCATCCGCCGGGACAGGTCGCCAGACACGATGTTTTCGGCCGTGCTCGCAATATCGGACAGGCGGGTGAACACCAGCCGCGTGAAAAGCCAGCCTGTCAGAAGGCTTAGCGCTAGTGCAATCGCAAGGGCCAAGCCAACCGCGCGCAACAGCGCCCTGTCGAATTGTTGCCGTGCAAGGGCATCACGACCAACCAGCAGGCGTTCACCACCGGGCAAGCGTACCGAGGCGGCCGAGATTGGTACCAATTGGTCGTTATCGGCGCGGCGTAGTTCCAGATCGACCCAGCCACTGCCTGCTGTGACGTCCGCAGGCCAGTGCTTGAGGTTTCCGGCCAGCTTTACACCGAACCGGTCAGTCAAAAGATACAGCGCATCCCGCTCGGACGCGGTTGGAATCCTGCGTTCAATGGCTTGCAACAGCCCGAACAGGCCGCGCCGTTCATATTCATCGGCCAGACCGGTCAATTCGGCGGATACCACCGAGCGCGTTTCGCCCTCGATACTGCGATTGGCGGTGAAGTATACAAGCCCCAGTACAATTGCCGTCAGCAATGTGCTGAGGGCCATGCTGGCAAGGACGAGGCGGGTACGGGAATTATTGAACGAAAGTCGCAAGTTATCCATCGGATATCATGTAACCCGCACCTCGAACCGTTTCAATCAATGGCTGCCTGTCGCCTTCATCCAGCTGGCGGCGCAGCTTTGATATATGGACGTCGACCACATTGGTATTCGGGTCGAAATGATAATCCCAGACACCTTCCAGCAGCATTGTGCGCGATACAACGCGGTTCTTGCGGCGCAGAAAGAATTCAAGGATCTGGAACTCACGCGGGGTCAGGGAAATCTCTTGCCCGTCGCGGGTGACCTTGCGTGTCAGCAGGTCCATCTCAAGATCGCGGCAGGTCAGCGTCGCGGTTTCCTCGGATTCCTGCGGGCGTCGCAACAGGGCTTCGATCCGCGCATGCAGTTCTTGGAACGAAAACGGTTTGACCAGATAGTCATCCGCACCCGAACGTAAGCCCTTGACCCGTTCGTCAACCGCACTCATCGCGGTCAGCATCAGGGTAGGGGTCTTGACCCCGGCCGCCCGCAAAGACCGGATTAGCGAAAGGCCATCAAGACCTGGAAGCATCCGGTCCAGCACAATGGCGTCAAACCCACCATCCGTGGCGTGGTACAAACCCTCGCGCCCGTCTGCGGCCTGCTCGACCACATAACCTTCCTCGCCAAAGCCCTTGGCGATGAACTCACGAGTGTCCTCGTCATCTTCGACGATCAGCAGGCGACGGCTCATATTTTGCGTTCCTTTCTAGCGGGATTTAAACACAAAAATCCGGCAAAGCACATGATTTGCTTAAATTACGTGCCGGGTGCGTTGCAGCGCACCCGGCAGTCTCAGCGGAATGCGGACAATTCAATCCGCCGAGGAGGCGTACGCCAGAAATCCCCATCAAATGGCGCACGCGGACTTCGGATCAGGCGATTTCTACCGCCACGAAGATTTGGTTTCCGCCACGGTTGATCAGCACCAGCGCAGGATCAGTCTTTTCGCTGTCCAGCGCGGCCTTCAGCGCATCGGGTGAGGCGGTTTCTTGGCCGCCCAGTTTCACGATCACGTCGCCGCGTTGCAGGCCGGCCTTGGCAGCAGGGCTGTCTGGCTTCAGATCAGTGACGACCACACCGTCGACATTCTCAGCAACGCCCATCTGAGCACGGTTGCTGTCGGTCAGCGGTGCGACGGTCACGCCCAATGCAGTGCCCGAGATACCTTCGTCCACGGATTTGTCGATCTCAGCCGAGGCGCTTTGATGCTGACCGATTGTCAGTTCAATCTGCTGTTCCTTGCCATCGCGCAGAACGGTCATGACGCTGTCGGTACCAACTTTGGTTGTGCCCACAAGGATCGGCAATTCACTGCTGGAGTCGACGGATTCGTCGTTGAAGGTAAGGATGACATCACCTTGCTCAAGCACGCCCTCGGCCGGGCTGCCTGCGACGACATCCGACACCAGCGCGCCGGTTGAGGCGTCGATACCCATCGCTGCTGCGATCTCGGGGCTGACATTCTGGATCGAAACACCCAGCCAGCCGCGGCTGACCTGGCCGTCATCGCGCAGATCGGCCGCGATATGTTCAACGATGTTCGAGGTCACGGCAAAGCCAAGACCAACCGAACCGCCGGTAGGAGAGTAGATGGCCGAGTTCACGCCAATCACTTCGCCTTCCATGTTGAACAGCGGACCGCCCGAATTGCCTTTGTTGATGGCTGCATCGGTCTGAATGAATTCAGCGTAAGGTCCGGCCGAGATGTTGCGGCCCTTGGCCGAAACGATACCGGTGGTTACGGTCGAATGCAGGCCAAACGGGTTGCCGATGGCCACGACATCTTCACCTACGCGGATAACGTCGCTGTCACCAATCTTGACGGCCTGCAACGCTTCGCCAGCGTCGATCTTCAGAACGGCGATATCGGTCAGCGGGTCGGTGCCCACGATCTCGGCCTCGAAACTACGATCGTCGCTCAGACGGACGGTCACGGTCGATGCATTGTCGACAACATGGTGGTTGGTGATGATGTAACCGGCTTCGTCCAATACAAAACCCGACCCCAGACCTTGGGATGGTCCGCGCTGCGGTGCCTGAAAGCCCTCAGGCGCGCCGAAGCGCTTGAAGAACTCACCAAAGGGGTGGTCTTCCAAATCAAAATTCTGTCCTTGTCCCGGCGCTTGTACGGGTACGATGTCTTGTTCCGCGATGATGGTCACCACCGACGGCGACACGCCTTCGACCAGATCGGCCAGGGCTTCGTCGGCCAGTGAGGGCAGGGCTGTCGTGGCCAACAGCGCTGCACCAAGGGCGGATGCGCCAACCAAGCCAGTAGCGCGTGGCAAAAGCAGTGAGGATTTACGGATGCTCATTTTAGTCTCCTGTTTATATCGCGCGATTGCAGGCGCGCGTTAACCGAGGAGATGAGGCATCAGTCTGTGAGTTTCCTGTGCTCAGGATTAAGATATCTTAATTTAGCCACAAACAGGTCGTTGTATATCGACGGTCCGCAGGGAAGCGTAGCGAATCGCTAGTCGCGAATCAGCAATTGTTGCCAATTTGAAAGTCAAATCCTGAATAATCCTGAATTGATTCAGTTTTGGTAACAAAGGATCACTGAAGGGCCTTGGCGAAAAATCGCTCATCTCTTGGTTGTGGCTCGTTTTTGCAACCTGAACAGATCAAAAGCGTATGCTACCGATAAGCTGTATATATGCTCAATAAAGAATATACATAACGTCCGATGTGACCTAAGGCGTGCAGTTGATTGATCGTCTATAGGTAGATCCCGCTTCGGCGGGATGTTGCGCAAAAACCATTCCGAGACGCCAAAAATTAACCGTTCTTTCCAATTTTACATTGTTTGGGCGCACCGTTTGGGTGACGATGAACTTGCCCAAGCGAAGGGGGAGCCGAAGGCACTAGGGGGTGCCAACGGCTTGTCACAGTCACTGGAAACGCTGAGCGGCATGTTAACGAGGGGGTCTTGTTTAGGTTCAGCGGCGGAATAGCCAGGGTGCCATAGGCATTTTTGGCAGCGTTTTCAGGATTGGTGAAAAGTGGTAGTCCTGTTTTGGGCAAGCGGCCTGGTCGGTATCGACCGGGCCGTTTCTATACTGGCAGGCCGGTTATGTGGCCTTCCCGGCCCGCCAGCGTGCCCAATCCTCGGGAGTGTCCAGATCCAACAGGGCGTTTTGACCGGGTAGTGGTTGAAGATGCACTGCATTCTTATGCGCCTGCACAACGGACTGCGCGCCCTCATCGCCTGTAAGTTGCCTGAGCTCTTTGAACAGCGGACGAGCAAACACAACCGGATGGCCGGGCTTTCCTGTGGCTGTCGCCCCACGCCAGATCAAGAAATTTGGATATTCTTGGACAGAATCTGCGACCTGCTTCAGGTCACCAACTGTGATTTCCGGCAAATCTGCCAGTAAAACCATGACAGCCCCGGCATCGGCGGGCACATGCGCAAGAGCACCGCGCAAACTGGCGTTCATGCCCTCATCAGCGTCGGGTATTTCAACTGCAACAACATCCATACCTTTCAAGGCGTCCTGGCGAGGATGCGGAGCAGGCGGAAGCGCAACTATCACCGGGCCTACCTGCAACGCTGTTTGTGCGGATCGCCGTAGCAGTGGCATGCCATCGACGCTTTGCATCAGCTTGTCCGTGCCAGCCATGCGGCGGGATTGCCCGGCGGCCAGAAGGATAATGGGAATGTCTGTCATACCTTCACATAGCCGCCGTAGCCGTCTTTTGTCATCCCCGCATACGTTCACCGTCCCCGTCGAACAGTGGGGTTGAGATCACGCGCGCCTTGCGCATCTGGCCCAGTATCTCAATCTCGACCTCCAAACCGTCACGTATACGGTCCGAGGGAAGGAAACCCATAGCGATGGATTTGCCAGCGTAATGGGAATACCCGCCCGAGGTGCAGAATCCGACGACCGCACCATCCAGCCAGATCGGCTCATAGGCATTCACGTCAGCGTCGTCAGCATCCACTTCGAACGAGACCAGCTTGCGCGCCGTTCCTTCGGTCCGTTCCAGTTCAGCCGCAGTCCGACCGATGAAGTTCGTGTTCTTGGTGAAGGCGATAAAGCGATCCAGCCCGGTTTCCGCGGCAGAGTAGTCGGGTGAGAACTCGTTCATCCAAGACCCAAAGAACTTGTCCAACCGCAGGCTCATCATCGCGCGCATGCCAAAGGGCACCATGTCGTGGGGCTGACCGGCCTGCCAAAGGGTCCACCACAATTGCCGTTGGGCCATCGGATCACAGTAGATTTCGTACCCCAGATCGCCCGTGTAGCTGACCCTTTGAACGGTGCAGTCGGTCATACCGATGGTCATGCGGCGAACATCAAGGAACCTGAGGTTCGAGATGTTCGTGCGGGTACAGGCCGCCAAAACCGTGGCCGCCTTTGGTCCGGCGATCTGAAAGCCGTTCAGACGGTCGCTGATGTTTTCAATTGCAATACCATCGTCCTGATGCTGCAGGAACCACCGCATATGGAAGGCCTGGCTGCCGTATGACGCGGTCAGTTGGAATTCGGTCTCAGCCAGACAGGAAACGGTGAAATCCCCGATCAGCTTGCCTTTGGGCGACAGCATTGGTGTCAGCGACAGGCGCCCAGGCTTTGGAATGCGGCCAGCCATGATGCGGTCCAGCCAGTCGCGCGCACCCGGGCCGGTGATGCGATACTTGCCGAAATTGTGGACCTCGTTGATGCCGACACCATTGCGCACAGCGCGCACCTCGCGCCCAGTCGCCTCGAAGGCATCCGAGCGTCGGAATGAGGGCGTCTCAAAGCCCGGTTCGTCACCCTGCGCAAAATAGTTCGCAACCTCCAGCCCGTATTGCTGACCCCAAACCGCGCCCAGATCGCTGAATATGTCGTACATCGGGGTGGTCCGGTTCGGACGCGCGGCCGGCAGTTCTTCGTTGGGGTAGGCGACACTAAAGCGTTTCTGATAGTTCTCGATCACCTTCGGGCGCGTATAGCCAGGCCCGATCCAGTCGCCGAAGCGGGCGACATCCATGGCGAACACATCGCGTTCGGGCTCTCCTTCGATCATCCATTGCGCCAGCGTCAGGCCAACACCGCCACCCTGACTGAACCCGGCCATCACGCCACAGGCGGACCAGTAGTTGCGCATGCCCGGCACCGGCCCGACCAGCGGGTTGCCATCGGGCGCAAAGGTAAACGGTCCATGGATTACCGATTTGACACCAGCCTCGGCCAGAACGGGGAAGCGTTTGTAGGCGAATTCGATACTGTCGGTGATCTTGTCATAATCGTCAGGCAGCAATTCGTGGCCGAACTCCCACGGTGTGCCATCGACAGCCCAGGGTTTGCAGGGCTGTTCATAGAACCCAATACACAGCCCGCGCCCTTCCTGCCGCAGATAGCTTTCTCCGGCGGGATCCATCACATGCGGATGCTCGCCGCCAGCGTCGATGATCGCCTCGATCTGAGAGATCGAGTCTGTCACCAGATACTGGTGTTCCATCGGGTGTAGGGGGAAATAGACGCCCGCCATCGCGCCAACCTCGCGCGCCCAAAGGCCACCGGCATTGACGATGTGTTCGGCATGGATCGTACCCTTGTCGGTGACCACATCCCATGTTCCATCGGTGCGCTGGATGGTTTCGCGCACCATGCAGTGCGTTTCGATCGTAGCGCCTCCAATCCGGGCCGCTTTGGCGTAGGCATGGGTGGTCCCCGACGGATCAAGATGACCGTCCAACGGATCATAAAGCGCGCCGATGATCCCGTCGGTGTTGGTGATAGGAGCGATCTTTTTGATCTCATCCGGACCAACGATTTCCGTCTCCAACCCCATGAACCGATGCTTGGCGCGTTCCGCCAGCAACATGTCGAACCGATCCTGGTTATCTGCCAGCGTCACTCCGCCCACATGATGCAGACCGCAGGACATGCCGGTAATCTCTTCCAGCTCTTTATACAGCCGGATCGTATATCCCTGCAGCGCCGCCATGTTGGTGTCGCCGTTCAGGGTGTGAAACCCGCCCGCCGCGTGCCAGGTCGACCCGCTGGTCAGCTCGGAGCGTTCCAACAGCATCACGTCCGTCCACCCCAGCTTGGTCAGGTGATAGAGTACGGAGCATCCAACGACTCCGCCGCCGATGACTGCAACTTGGGTTGTGAGTTTCATGCACGTCTCCTGATGCCTATGCCGTCAGTCTCAATAGGAAAGCTGCCTTTGCAATAGCTTCAGCGACGGAAAGTGTCGCGGAAGGCGATCCGGGTTCACCGCTTTCTGGCGACCCCAAACAGGAAGGGTACGGTGGTTGTCCAAAAGAAAACCGGCGTTCGGATCAGAACGCCGGTGGCTTCTTGCAGTTTTTTGGGTTGTTCTCAGAGAGGTCGAACCTTCAATTCGGTGATCCGGTTGCCTTGACGTTTTGTCACCTCAAAGCGGAAGCCGTGAAAGGAAAAGACCTGACCGACGGTTGGGATCATCTGCGCTTCGTGAATGACCAGACCGGCAATGGTATTTGCCTCAACGTCGGGCAGGGACCAATCCATCGCGCGGTTGGCGTCGCGGATCGTGGTGGCCCCTTCGACCAGAAACTGCCCATCTTCGGTTCGGGTCACGGATACGTCTTCGTCGATGTCGAACTCGTCCGCGATCTCGCCCACGATTTCCTCGAGGATATCCTCAAGCGTGATCAGCCCGCGCAGCGAACCGTATTCATCCACCACCAGCGCAAAGTGGCTGTGCATCCGCAGGAATTCGCGCATCTGATCGTCCAGAGTGGTGGTTTCCGGAACAAAATAGGGGTCGTTCGCGACCTTGAGGATGTCGAATTCTTTCAGTCGGTTATCAGCGTTCTCACTGCCGTCGGCATGGGCGTACATCGCACGGAACAGGTCCTTGGCGTGGACGACACCAACGATGTTTTCCTGTTCGTCGCGAAACACGGGCAGGCGGGTGTGGCTGCTTTTCAGACATTGCTGAAGGATGGCCTCGGGCGAGGCGTCTGCATCGATCATCTCGATATTCGAGCGGTGCAACATGATCTCTTCAACCGTACGATCGCCCAGATCCAGCGCGCCAAGGATACGGTCGCGGTCTTCCTTTTCGACCACGCCTTCGGAATGTCCAAGCTGCAACGCTCCGGCGATTTCCTCGCGCACGGCCAGAATGTTGCTGTCCGGGTCGATCTGGACGCCGAACAGGCGCAGAACACCGCGTACCAGCAGGCGCACGGCTGCAACGATGGGTGAAAACACCGTCACGACGACACCGATGATCGGTGCCACGGCAGCGGCCGCCTTTTCCGAATTGGTGATCGCGTAGGTCTTGGGAAGAACCTCGGCAAAGATCAGGACCAGTAGGGTCATCACCAGCGTTGCCAGCGCAACGCCGCTTTCACCGAACAGCCGGGTGAACAACGCAGTCGCCAGCGACGCGGCAAGGATGTTGACAAGGTTGTTGCCCAACAGGACCGAGCCGATCAGCCGTTCGTTGTCGTCCGTGATTTCCAGCGCCTTTTGCGCGCCGCGTGAACCCTTGTCAGCCTGTACACGCAGCTTTCCGCGCGATGATGCGGTCAATGCCGTTTCAGAACCCGAGAAAAAGCCCGACAGGATAAGCAAAAGCAGGATGGCGCCTGTGGTAAACCAGAATGCGCCGTCGATCAGAGAAGCAGAAGAGGGTTCCATCGGTCCTTGGTTGTTCGTGATACTGCATCCGTTATGGGGGTGCGTATGCTGTGGATCAAGGGGTTAGCCGTCGTCATCGCCGTCTTTCGCCAGCGGGTGATGCTGCAACACAAGCTCTGACAGGCGTTCGTCCAAGACATGGGTGTAGATTTCCGTGGTCGCCACGTCGGCATGGCCCAGCAGGGTCTGGATCGACCTCAGATCAGCGCCATTGGCAAGAAGATGCGTGGCAAAGGCATGGCGCAGGGTGTGTGGTGTCACTTTTTCCGGCGAAACGCCACCTTCTACGGCCAGTTCCTTGACCAGCAGGAAAAACCTGTGCCGGGTCAGAAAGCCGGATTTGCCGCGAGACGGAAACAGGAACTTGGAACGCTGAGCACCGTCTGCAACCTGCTTGTCCTCGGTCTCGTCCCTGACAAGCAACCACGCCGCCAACGCATCGCGCGCCGGAGGGGACAGAGGCACCATCCGTTCCTTGCCACCTTTGCCCAGCACAAGCAGCATCCGGGGGTCACCTCTGGCCGAGGAGACCGGCAGCGAAACCAATTCAGTTACCCGCATTCCCGTGGCGTACAGAACCTCCATCAGGCAGGTGTTGCGCACCCGTTCTGCATCCTTGCGACCGGTGCGGCGCGCGGCCTCAAGCAAACGATCGACTTCGGCGACATCCAATGTTTTGGGCAGCCGTTTTTGCCGACCGGGGCCTTTGATCTGAATGGCGGGGTTAGCTTCAAGCCAACCTTCTTCAAAGGCGAACCGAAACAGTTGCTTGATCGCTGACAACCGACGTGCGCGCGTGGAACGGGACAGGCCCTGTACGTCGCAGTCTATCAGGTAATGTTCGATTTGTTCTCTTTGTGTGTCGGGAAAACCCGTCTTTCGACGTTCCAGCCAGGCCGAGAATTCTTTCAGATCGCGGCCATAGGCTAGCAGCGTATTGGTCGCGGCCCCCAATTCGGCGGCCTGAGCTTGCAAAAAGGTGGAAATCCACAAGTCCTGCGTCGCCGGGGCCGCCACGATCAGCGGTCCTGCAGGATCAGCAAGTTCAGTGCGGCGCGGCGGGCGGTGTCCTCAAGGCCCACCCGGCGCAGCGTCGCAATGGCTGCTGTCAGATCGACTAGGTTGCCGCGCGACCCGTGCGCGAACCGTTGCATGGTCTCTAAGATCGCTTCACCTAGCTGATCGTTGTTTAGCATCGTTTCGATATTCGGCGGGACCGGAGCAGCCCATGCAAACCCTTGCGCAACCGCATCCGCCAGAGGCGAAGGAGAGCGCGCGCGCCCCGGATCTCCTTGCGCTAACGCCGCCAGAAAGTGATTTTCGTCGGATTGACCGGGCACAGAAAGGGCCGCTGTTTCATACAGTTCGGACAACAGCAGGATACGCCAGCGCAGCTGTTCCGCCGACGGATCCGTCAGCTCTATCTGCGACAGGCGTTCTGCGAACAATTCTGCAAAGGGTACCTCTAATCCGATCAGGCGCATTTGCGTCCACACAGTATTTAAAGCTCGGGCGATTTTGTCGGGATTGCGCGAATCCAGTGCAGACTCGAACCGTTGCACGGACGAGACCCTGTCCCAAACTGCGCCGGACGCGGCCGGAGAGCGCTCGGTATACAGACCCAGCAACTGGTTGGGGGTCAGCGCGCCGATGCGGGTCAGTCGCTCAGCCGCTTCGATCTGCGCTTTCCACCCCGCTACGTCCCGCAGGTCGGCATTCGCAAAGGCACGGGGCAGAGGGGCCGATGGCAGGCGTTCCCCGATCGCCTCAAACAGGCGAAAGGTCAGTGGGCTGGGATCATCTGGTTGCGGAAGGTATTCGGCTTCTTCAAACAACTCGGGGCTGAGAAAGCGATCCAGCACATCCAGCTCATCTGGTGGCAATATCTGCAATGCGTGCGCTGCTTCCAGCGTTAGGGCGGCTGATGGCCAGTCTCCGCGTCGGGCCTTGCAGAAAATCTGTGCGGCGTAGTCCTGCGACAGGTGTGGCTTCGCGATCAGCGACGTACAGCTGCGATCCTCGTCCCCGGTGAGCAGGGTGGCGTCAAACCAGCGCTGGAACCTTTCGCGTGTGTCGGTCGGACCGGCCAATTGGACCAGCGATTGCGCCGGGTCGGCTGCACCAAGTTGCATCAACCGGTCGATGCGGGCGAGCAGCAGGGTTTCTTCAGCACCCGAACCAGCTGGTGCGCGAGCCTCTGACAGGATCAGAGTAAACAGTAATCGCTGCATGGCGGGGTTATAGCGAACCGGCACATCGGTGATCAGCTCAGCCAGCCGGTCGGCATCACTATTCTGCCAAAGGTGCACCGGCAGGCCGGTCACCGACGACGACACAAGCCCCAACGGCTGTGACAGCGCCTCAAGCGGAGAGACTTGGATATCCGGCTGAATGCCCGTCTCCGTGACCGGTGGTTCCAACAGGACAGTCCCTGGCAGGTTTTCCGGAGGGTCCGTCAGCCAATCGATGACAGAAAGAGGAGCCTGCTGCGCCTGCGCTGATCCAGCCAGCAATAAGGCAGCCAGTGCGGCTTTATTCAACATTCAGGATTACCGGCTCTCGGATCTCGTCTTGCGGGGCCGAGAAATCCACCCCGAATATCGGACCCAAATACGCATATCCCACCAGCCCGACAAAACACAGGCAAACAATATATATCAGGAACTTGATCAGACGGCCCATTGCTCAACGCTGCCCCAATTTTGTCTTTTGCCATAGTTATAGCTGGCATTTTTCGTAAGATCACGTCATTCACGTTGAAATGAGCGAAATTAAGCATAACGCCCACACAGAAGGTACTGATGCGGTCTTTGAACTGCACAAAACCGTCGTTCTTGTTGGCATGATGGGGGCTGGAAAGACGGCTGTGGGCCGTGCTTTGGCCGCAAGGCTGGGTGTTCCCTTCCTCGACAGCGACGCCGAGATCGAATCGGCCGCCAATATGACCATCCCCGAGATATTTGAGCGTGATGGTGAACCGTTCTTTCGCGCCAAGGAAAGTCAGGTCATCGGACGTCTGCTGGACGAGGAAAAAGGCATCCTGTCAACTGGCGGCGGCGCTTTTCTTTCCGATCAGAACCGCCAGATGATCACCGAACGCGGGGTCTCGGTCTGGCTGCGGGCTGACTTGAAGGTGTTGTGGAACAGGGTCAAACATAAGGACACACGGCCTTTGCTGCGCACGGCTGACCCATATGCGACCTTGCGCGCCTTGTATGAAGCCCGCGTCCCGGTTTATGCGCAGGCAGGTCTGACAGTTGAGTCCGATGGCGAAACCTCGATTGAAAATATGGTGGACCGGGTGGTGGAGTCGATGTTGACGCGCCCCGACGTATTGGAACGGAAGTAAATGCACCAAACCGTACATGTAGAGCTGGGCGAACGCTCGTATGACGTGGAAATCGGGCCCGACCTGCTGGCACAATCCGGCACGATGATTGCACCCTTGTTGCACCGGCCCAAGGTCGCCGTTCTGACGGATGAGAACGTGGCCAGGTTGCACCTGAATGCGTTGCGGGATGGCCTGGCAACAGCTGGAATCGAGATGACCTCGCTGGCCTTGCCCGCAGGAGAATCCACCAAAAGCTGGCCGCATTTCGAGCGCGCGGTTGAATGGCTTTTGTCGGAAAAGGTAGAACGCCGCGATGTGGTGATTGCCTTGGGTGGCGGGGTCATCGGTGATCTTGCGGGATTTGCTGCGGCCGTTTTGCGGCGCGGTGTCCGTTTTGTCCAGATACCGACCTCGTTGCTGGCACAGGTGGACAGTTCTGTTGGCGGAAAAACCGGCATCAATGCTCCACAGGGCAAAAACCTGATTGGGGCATTCCATCAGCCGTCTCTGGTTCTGGCGGACACCTCGGTTCTAGGCACCATGACTCAGCGGGATTTCCTGTCGGGCTATGGCGAGGTGGTCAAGTACGGCCTGCTGGGCGATGCAGAGTTCTTTGAATGGCTCGAAAGAAACGGTCCCGACGTTTCGGGTGGCGATATGGCCGCGCGCGTGCGGGCGGTGACACGCTCGGTTCAGATGAAGGCCGACATCGTAGCCCGCGACGAGACTGAGCAGGGCGACCGTGCGCTGCTGAACCTTGGGCACACTTTCTGTCACGCGCTTGAAGCGGCCACCGGGTATTCTGATCGCCTGTTGCACGGCGAGGGTGTCGCTATCGGCTGTGCACTGGCGTTTGAGCTGTCCTCTCGTCTTGGGCTGTGCTCACAGGAGGAACCGAGCCGTGTTCGGGCGCACCTACGTGCAATGGGAATGAAAACCGATCTGGCCGACATTCCCGGAGATCTGCCGGATGCCGAAGCGCTGGTTGACCTGATGGCGCAGGATAAAAAGGTCATCGACGGGCAGTTGCGGTTTATTCTTGCCCGCGGAATCGGGCAGGCGTTCGTCACTTCGGACGCCCCAAGGGACGCTGTGTTGTCCGTGCTTGAAGACGCATTGGCGACGATCTGATCACCGTCCGCGGATCACCATCAGTTCACCGATGTTTTCGCGGGTGATGTAGCCGACCATTGTCCCGGCCTGGGTGCAAACTGCGACGGCGGGAGCACCCTTGTGTAGTTTCCCCAGCACGGTTTCCAGGCCGGTGGTCAATTCAACGCGCGGGATCTCGGTTTCCATGATCGAAGTTGCCAGATCGGACCGAGGTGCCTCTTGCGCCATGGCAGTGAACAGCGTGCCGCGTGCCATAAAGCCCAGCAGGTCTCCATTCGGACCCAACACGGGGAATTCGTGTTGGGTGGTGTGAATGACGGCCTGTGCGGCGGTTGCAAGCGTGTCGGTGGGCGATAGGGCGTGAAACTCGGTAATCATCGCGTCGCGGGCCAGCACCCGCCGCGCGACTGAGCGCATGGCCACATCGTGGCTTTCCGCATTGGCAGCGACGAACACAAAGACGGCGATCAAAACCAGCAGGGGGTTACCAGTGCTCAACCCGAGAAAACCAAACGCCACCGCCACCACCTGACCCGCAAGGGCGGCGATACGTGTGGCTTTTACCCGATCCATCTTCAGACACAAAAGCGCACGGAAAACCCGGCCGCCATCCATGGGGAAGGCCGGGATCATGTTGAATACGGCCAGCAGCAAGTTCACATAGGCCAGCCGGTTCAACAGTCCGGCGCTGGTCGAATCGATCCGGGCCAGAGACTCCAGCGTCATTCCGGCCCCCATGGCCATCAAAACGATCCAGATCACAATATTTACCGCCGGCCCGGCCAGAGCGACCCAGACTTCTTCCATGGGCTTCTCGGGCATCCTTTCGAGCCGGGCAAGCCCGCCGATAGGCAGCAAGGTGATGTCAGGGGTTTTGATGCCGTAGCGCCGCGCCATCAGCGCGTGGCCGAACTCATGCGCGACAACGCAGGCAAACAGGGCCAGAACAAAGACCAGGTTGTCGATCGCGGCGGGCACCCCGCCTTTGGAATAAGCCGCAAAGGCGACCCAGCCCAGTAACAGAAAAAAGGTGACATGGACCCTCAGTTCCGACCCCAGTACCCGGCCGAGTGAGAAGGACCATGTCATGTTTCGTCTCCGTTTGCCTTAGAACGGAATCTCGTCGTCGTCGATTCCGCCGGATGCAGGTGCAGGGGCAGGGGCGCTGGACTGTCCGCCATAGGGGTCGCCATAGCCGCCGCCCGCCTGACCACCGCCATAGCTGCCTGACTGTCCGCCGCCATAACCGCCGCCGCCTCCGCCTTCGCCGCGCGCATCCAGCATCACAAGGGTCGAGCCGAAGCCCTGAAGAACAACCTCAGTCGAATAACGGTCCTGACCAGATTGGTCCTGCCACTTGCGGGTCTGCAATTGCCCTTCGAGATAGACCTTCGAGCCTTTGCGCAGATATTGCTCCGCTACGCGGACAAGCCCTTCGTTGAAGATCGCGACCGAGTGCCACTCGGTGCGCTCACGACGCTCGCCAGTATTGCGGTCTTTCCAGTTTTCGGATGTGGCGATGCGCAGGTTGCATACTTTGCCCCCGTTTTGGAAATTCCTAACTTCAGGATCGCGGCCAAGATTTCCGACCAGAATGACCTTGTTGACTGAACCTGCCATATATTTCCCCGTTCTTGTCTGTGTCGAGAGCGCCCGAATCTGACGCAAAGTTTCTACGCGACCCTATACGGCCTACGTCGTGGTTAAAACACAGTTGATCTGTGCAACGGTCGGCAAGAAATCCCGAAGGTTCTATTTACCACGCTTTCATTTTTGCCTGAAATACCTATACTCGTTAGGGTTCGAGAGCGAGCGGGATTGGCATAAATGCGTTTTTTAGTTGGTTGTTTTTCTGTTCTGTGCCTTGCGCTGGTTTCGGTTCCGGCTGCGGCGGAAACCCTGTCCACCAAAAACCGTAAGGATATTTTCCTCAAACAATCCAAGATTTTAGACTCGCGCGCTGCCACCCAGTACCGCGGCTCTGAACGGTTGAAGCCAAAAACAGCGCAGCCAACTCAAGTCATCAAGCGATATAATGGTAAATATCGCGGCCAATACCTGGCGCTGGCGCGGCAAGCAGCCCGGAAACACAGTGTCCCGGAAGAGTTGTTCTTGCGACTGGTGCAACAGGAAAGCGGATGGAACCCGCACGCGGTGTCTCACAAAGGGGCACTGGGTTTGGCACAGCTGATGCCTGGAACCGCGCGTCTTTTGGGTGTGAACCCGCATGATCCGAAGCAAAATCTGGAAGGCGGGGCCCGTTATTTGTCGTGGCAGTATCGCAAGTTCAAATCCTGGCGGCTGGCGCTGGCGGCTTATAACGCCGGTCCGAAAGCCGTGGAAAAGCACGGCGGCGTGCCACCTTACAAAGAAACCCAGAACTATGTGAAAGTGATCTGGGGCGGCTGATAAACTACCGACCCAAGTCAGAAAAGAACCGGCGCTGTGGCCGGTTCTTTGCGTTTGGGCCGTTACTCGGCCGCGATTTTGATGACCGGCTCCATGCGGGCCAGAACTTCTTCGGACAGATGGCATTTGACCTGGTGTCCGTCCGCCAGGGTTTTTACCGGCGGCACATCTTTCTCGCACAGCCCACCCGGCACTTCGGATTTCCAGCGACAGCGCGTCTGGAAAGGGCACCCCGGGGGCGGGTTCATGGCCGAGGGGATATCACCGTCCAGAACGATATGCGCTTTTTCAACCGACGTATCCGCGATGGGAACAGCACTCAGCAGAGCCTCGGTGTAGGGGTGATAGGGCGGCGAGAACACCTGGTCGGTGGTCCCCAGTTCGACCACATGGCCCAGATACATCACCATCACCCGGTCGCTGAGATAGCGCACAATCGACAGGTCGTGACTGATGAACAGTAAGGTTGTCTTGTGTTCGCGCTGAATCTCCATCAACAGGTCGGTCACCGCCGCTTGTACAGACACATCCAAAGCCGACACAGGTTCGTCCGCAACTACGATCCGCGCATCGCCTGCAAAGGCGCGCGCGATACCGACGCGCTGTTTCTGTCCACCGGACAACTGACGCGGCATCCGATCGGCAAAGGCGCGCGGTAGCTTCACCAGGTCCAACAATTCCAGCATGCGTTGTTTTCGCTCAGCCTCGGAATTGCCGATGCCAAAAATTTCCAGCGCGCGGATGATCTGCCGCCCAACGGTCATCGAGGGGTTCAGAGTGTCAAACGGGTTCTGGAACACCATTTGAACTTCGCCCACGGTTTTGGCATCCCGCTCTTCGATCGGCACATCTTCGATGTTGCGGTTGTCTAGCAGGATTTGTCCATCCGTGGCCGTTTCAAGCCCCATTAGAACTTTGGCAAAGGTGGATTTACCGCAACCGGATTCGCCCACAATCGCCAGCGTCTCAGATTCATGTGCCTCAAAGCTAAGTGTTTCGTTGGCCTTGACCACCTTCTTCTCACCGCCCCCGAACAACGCATTGGCGGCTACTTCATAGTATTTCTTGAGGTTGTCCATTTTCAGGACAACGCGGCCGATTTCACCTTTTTCTTTCTTGTCGGCCAAAGTGATCGGGGCGTTCCAGTCAATCTCCTTGTACTTCAAGCAGCGTGTGTGGTGCCGGTCATTGCCGGGTACAGGCGCCATCAGAATATTCTGCGCGTCGCAGCGGCCTTCTTCGAAATAGTCGCAGCGTGGGCCAAAGTTACAGCCTGACGGGCGTTCGTGGGGCAGGGGAAAGTTCCCGGGAATGGCCACTAGTGGGCGGGCGTTCTTGTCTGCCCCCGGCAACGGGATCGAGCGGAACAGCGCCTGCGTATAGGGGTGCTGCATCTCGTCGAATACATCGTGTATCGAGCCGCGCTCGACTGCCTCACCCGAATACATCACACAAAGCCGGTCACAAGTTTCCAGAACCAGACCAAGGTTGTGCGAGATGAACAGCATCGAGGTGCCGTATTTCTTACCCAAATCCCTGACCAGCTCGACTACGGCGGCCTCAACCGTCACATCCAGTGCGGTTGTCGGTTCATCCAGAATCAACAGCGCCGGCTTCGACATCAGCGCCATCGCGATCACGATACGCTGCTGCTGCCCCCCTGACAGCTGATGGGGGAACGAATTCAGCATCCGCTCGGGGTCGGGCAGGCGTACGTCCGTTACCACTTCCAATGCGCGGGCATAGGCCTCTTCCTTGCCGACTCCCTCGTGGATCATCGGCACTTCCATCAATTGCTTGCCGATCTTCATCGCCGGGTTCAGCGAGGCCATCGGTTCCTGATAGATCATCGCGATCTCATTGCCGCGAATATCGCGCAATTCATCCGCGCTCATCTCGGCCAGATCGCGCCCTTTGAACTTGATCGAACCGCCGACAACCCGCCCGTTCTTGCCAAGGTCCTGCATGACCCCAAGTGCCACAGTGGACTTTCCGCAACCGGATTCTCCGACCAGTCCAACAGCCTCGCCGGGCTGTACGCTGACCGAAAAATCCATCACGGCGGGAATTTCCCGAAGGCGGGTGAAGAAAGAAATCGAAAGTTTGTCGATCTCAAGAATTGGGCCGTCATATTCCGCCAATTTGTTCATCTTGTATCTCCTCGCGAGAGTCCGGGGATCCCCTTCATCTGGCTAAAAATATCCTGGGGGTCCGGGGGCAAAGCCCTCGGTCGCTCTCACATCAGTCCTTCAGGCTTTCTTCGCGCAGGCCATCTGCCAGCAGGTTCAGACCAAGAACCAGCGACAGCAAGGCAAAGGCAGGCGGAAGGGCGGGGTGCAGGTAGATAGAAAGTAGCTTGCGCCCCTCGTTGATCGTAGAGCCCCAATCCGGGCTTTCCGGCGGCAGTCCCAATCCGAAGAAACCCAAGGTTCCCAACAGGATCGTGGTATAGCCGATACGCAGACAGAAATCGACGATCAGCGGACCTCGTGCATTGGGCAGGATCTCCCACAGCATGATGTACCAGGGGCCTTCGCCACGGGTCTGTGCCGCAGCCACGTAATCCCGTGTTTTGATGTCCAGCGCGAGACCGCGCACGATGCGGAACACGGTGGGTGAGTTCACGAAGACAACCGAAACAAACACCACGAGGATACCGCCAGGGATATCGAACAGGTCCAGATAAGTCGGCAAGCCCCAAATGCCGTAATCATCGGTGTTGATGATGTAGCCATCGGTCGAAATCAGCGACAGATACAGCCACAGCGCGATACCCAGAACCCCGATCAACAGCGGAGTGCGGAAATTCGGGCGGGTGTAATACCGCGAGTTCAGCAGAACGCCGATGAACAAGATCGGGAATATGAACAAAACGGCCGCCATATAGTTCGGCACGCCTGTCGCCACGATTTCGGGTGTGACCAGCAGGTAGAACAACAGGATTACCGGGAAAGCCAGGATCAGGTTGGCAAGGAAGGACAGGAACGTGTCCAGACGTCCTCCGTAGTACCCTGCTGGAAGACCCAGAGTGATCCCGACCATAAATGCGAACATGGTCGCAAGCGGTGCGATCTGCACCACGATCCATGCGCCTTTGACCATGCGACTAAAGACGTCGCGGGCAAGGTTGTCGCCGCCCAGAAGGTACCAGGCATACTCGCCGTCTTCAGGGTTTTGCAGGGGCGTTCCGGGCACTTTGTTCTTCATGCCAGAGACCTGACTCAGCGGGTCATGTGTGATGATCAGATCCAGCGCACCGAAGATCCCGGTAAAGACCCAGAACATCACAAGACCAAAGCCGATCATGCCGATGGGGCTGTCGAACAGTTTTCCGTACAGCCCGAGGCGTCGTTTGAAGGCGATCGACATTGCAAATAGGATGATCAGCGACAACCACACAGGCAGAAATTGCTGTGAGATCGCGCCGACGATCCCGGCACTGGTACCCATGAGGATGCCAAGCACGATATACGCCAGCGCAAGGACGACACAGGCGAAAAAGCTGTATCTCAAGGTTGTTTGGGTCAATCCCCGCAGTCCTGTGCCTGAGCTGAGCGTGCCGTCCGCATTCAAGCTCAACGGGGCTTCGGGTAGGACGATGCTGCCGATGATCCAGACGACGATAGATACGACCAACGCAGCCAGCGCGATCATCAAGATAGGGTTTAGAATGGCGATAGAGCCGGTCCAGCTAAGAGGTTCCATGATCTATCTCCCTTACGAAATACGGATGCGCGGGTTGAGGTAGACATAGCCGATATCGGATATCAGCTGCGTCACCAGCACCACAAAGACCGACACGACCGAAATCGCCAGCAAGAGCTGAATGTCGTTGTTGCCCGCCGCCTGTACCAGTGCCCAGCCGAAACCCTTGTAGTTGAATAGGGTTTCAACAATCACCACGCCATTCAGCAGCCATGGGAACTGCAGCATGATAACAGTAAAGGGGGCGATCAGAGCGTTGCGCAGCGCGTGCTTCATAACGATGTTGCCAAAGGAAACACCCTTGAGACGCGCGGTACGGATGTATTGTGCGGTCATCACCTCGGTCATCGAAGCGCGGGTCATCCGGGCGATATAGCCCATCCCGTAAAGCGCAATGGTCAGAACCGGCAGAAAGAAGTTCTCAAAGGTCGGATTGTCCATCGCTTGCGTTGCAGTGCCCTTGAACCATTTCAGGCCCACGGTGGACGAGGTGAAGATCGCGATGAAGATCACGCCTGATACGTATTCCGGCGTCGCCGTCGTGATGATCGAGAAGGTGGAGAGGGACCGGTCAAGCGCTGATCCTTCGCGCATCCCGGCCAATACTCCGACCAGTAGCGCGGATGGCACCATCAGGACCAAAACCCAAAACATCAGATAGCCGGTGTTGCCCAGGCGTTTGCCAACAATGGTGCCGACCTCGTCTTTGAACACGCTGGAATAGCCCCAGTCGCCTTGCAAAACACCGCAATATCTGGAGGTCGTTTCCTCGGTCGACCCCGGTCTGGTACACGTTCCAAGGAACGTGCCGTCATCAAGTGTCTTGGTATAGCCTGGCAAAACCCCCAGCCATTGACCGTATTTGACCAGCGTTGGTTGCAGATAACCGCGATTGTCCAACCAGGTCTCAACCTGTTCGTCGGACATCCGCTGGTTGCCCTGCGTTTTCGCAAGCTTTTCCAGGTTCGGGTAGAGGTTGGTCAGAAAGAAGACCACGAAAGTCAGGCACAATGCAGTAAGAAGCATGACGCCGAACCGTCGGAGGATGAATAGTCCCATGATGGCCCCTGTTGTTCGGGTGTTCCGCAGATCATTGGACCATTGTCTGGCCTCGGACATCCGACCCCGTGTCGGCCTGTCTGCGGCTGGAAAGGGGCGCCCTGTTCAGGCGCCCCCATTAACGTCTGGCAGGTTTTAGGCCGCCCAACCCCATTTATAGTGGTGGTGCTCGAAGGACACGTGCATGTCGGTGCCGACAAGACCGTCCTTCATGTGGCGATACAGCGAACGCCAGTAAGGCTGAATGGTGACGCCTTCTTCCTGGATCATCGCCTCGCCCTTGGCGACCACTTCACGGCGCTTGTCGGCATCCGCGATGGCCAGCGCTTCGGTCAGAAGCGCGTCAAACTCGGCATTTGCCCAGCCGAATTCGTTCCAGGCTTCACCGGTACGATAGGCCAGAGCCCAGATTTGCACGCCCAGTGGACGGTGGTTCCAGTTGGTCGAGCTGTAGGGGTATTTCGCCCAGTCGTTCCAGAACGTGTTGCCCGGCAGAACGGTCCGCTTGACCTTGATACCCGCGTCACGCAGCTGCGCTGCAACCGCGTCGGTGGTGTTCCGGCGCCAGTCATCGTCGATCGAGATCAGCTCGTGCTCGAAATCGATCATTCCGGCTTCTTCCATCAGCGCGCGCGCGCCTTCCGGGTCAACCTTCTGCGGCGGCAGTTCGTAATAGTCCGGGTGGATTGGACCAACATGGTGGTTTTCCGCAGGCGAACCGCGACCGCCGTAACCCAATTCCAGACAGATCGAGTTATCAACCGCCATTTGCAGAGCCTGACGCACACGCTTGTCTTCGTAAGGCTTCTTGCCGTCAATCTCGGCCAACTGGTTCGGGCGGACGACGATGGTGTTCATGGTTACAACTTCGGACTTCACATAGCCGAGGCTGTCCATCACATCGATGAATTCACCAACCGATTCATACAACATGTCGACTTCATCGGATTCCAGCGCGGCCAGCCATGCGGACGGGTCGGTGCCGTAGTCAATGTAGACGATGCTGTCCAGCGCCGGGCGACCAAAGATTTCTTCGCCCCACCAAGTGTGGTTCTCGTTGCGAACGAGGGTGGCTTTCACGCCGACTTCCAATTCCTGCACAAGATATGCGCCGGTGCCCACATTGTTGAGCAGATCGGTTTCACTGAACGAGCTGTGTACAATAGCCGCCGGATAATCTGCCATGCCCGCAATCAGCGAGATGTCAGAAGCTGGCAGGTTCAGTTTGACGGTGTTGGCATCGACAACTTCGATTGCGCCGTCAATGGCCTGACCAGATTCAGGATCGATCAGTGTCGCAAAGCGACCTGCCATCGAGTTGGTTTCCGAACTCTTGTCACACCAGCGCCCAATGTTGCGGGCCACATCTTCCGCGGTGAAGTCGTCACCGTTGTTCCATTTGACGCCCGGGCGGACTTTCAGAGTGTAAACGGTTGCGTCGTCGTTGACTTCCCAGCCCTCCAGCAACATGCCGCGGAACGTACCGTCCGAGTTGTACTCGACCAGATACTCGAGCGTGCCGCGGGTGACGTTCGCGATCTGCGACCAGTCATAGGTGCGTGGGTCTTTCAGGGCGCGCACTTCCTGCTGAACGCGCAGGGTGCCGCCTTCTTTCTTTGCATCTTCTCCGGCCGCTCGCGCCGGGGCAGCCAGTCCGATCATGCCATAGGCTGCGGCGGCGGTGACCCCAAGGCCCGTGGTGCGGGTCAAAAACTCGCGTCGGTTCAGTTTGCCGTCCCGATATTCCTGTGCGTGCATTTCTGCCGCCCAGTGCATCGGTGCTCCGGTCATTGTTTGATTATTCATTAACGTTACTCCCTGTGAGACAGTATTTTTTTGGATGAAGTGGCGAACCGCTCAGGCCGGAATGCTCCGGCCGGCAGGTTCATTGGTCTTCTGATCTCGGATTTCGGACATCCCCATGACCGACATTCGGCACCAGAATTTTGGTGAGGTCAATGTTCGAAATCGTCATTCGAGGTACAAAAACGACATTGACGGGCTGAGTTTAACGCTATCAGCTTTTTCAGCCCCAGGGGAATCCCTTGGCAGGTTCAGTTTCGCGCCAGTGGATTCGCCGCGAATTCTCTGCATGTGTGTTCGCGATCAGTGCGACTTCAACCGCATCAGGTATCACTTTGATAAATCAACCCGATTCCAGCTTTTCATGCGGGCGCGAAACCAGGTGCGCTGTCGTTTGGCGAATTGGCGGGTCGAGATCGTGGCCCGTTCGCGGGCCTCATCCAACATCATGGTGCCGTCGAAATAGGCCATCAACTCGGGTACTCCGATGGCTTTGAATGCCGGAAGCGACGGATCATAGCGGTCCCGCATCCTTTCAACCTCGGTCAATGCACCGGTGTCCAACATCAGGTCAAAGCGGCGCGTGATGCGGTCCAAAAGCCATTGTTTATCCACGTCGAAAACGATGGGCACTGTTTTCTTCACGTCCAAAACCGGGGGTGGTGTGGCGTCTTGCCAGTCACTGAGGTTTCGACCGGTGGCATTGTACACTTCCCATGCCCGTTGAACACGGGCGCGGTTTTGTGTGTCGATCCGGGCCAGTGTCTGCGCATCCACACCCGCGATCAGAGTCTGCAAGGTCAGGCTGTCCGCCTCGGCCCGGATTTCGGACGGTGTAGGTGGAATATCGGCCATACCTTCGGTCAGCGCAGAAAAATATAGGCCGGTGCCCCCTACAATAATGGGGCGTGCGCCGCCGGTCAGCAGCGGTTTCACCTCGCGCAGCCAATGGCCGGTGGAGTAGTCCTGATCATATGAGATATGTCCGTACAGAAGATGCGGCGCGCGGGCTTCCTCCTCAGCCGACGGACGGGCGGAAATTACGCGCCAGCAATCGTAGACCTGGCTGGCATCGGCATTCACGATGACGCCGCCGAACTGTTCGGCGATCAACAGGGCAAGGGCGGACTTTCCGGACGCGGTTGGACCGGCAATCAGAACAGGTTTCCCATCAGGAATGGGGGGCAGGCGGCCCAATATCTGCGATCTCCCGGGTTCGGTCATCTCGGACTGCCTTATTCCTTACCAATCGCATTGAACCTGCGGCGGTTTTGCTTCATTTTGCGCCTGAAAATAAACCCGTGCCAGCCCGGAGCGCAACATGACCATTTCCCCGACCACCGACACCGCCGAAATCACAAAGGCAAGGTATGATCGCGTAATGCTGAAAATCTCGGGCGAGGCGCTTATGGGCGATCAGGGGTTTGGCCTGCATCCGCCCACAGTTCAGCGCATCGCGCAAGAGATCAAATCTGTGCACGATTTGGGTGTCGAGATCTGCATGGTGATTGGCGGGGGCAACATCTTCCGCGGTCTCAGCGGATCGGCACAGGGGATGGAACGGACTACGGCTGATTACATGGGCATGCTGGCAACGGTCATGAACGCGCTGGGGATGCAGTCCGCGCTGGAAGAAATCGGCGTTTTCACCCGGGTAATCTCAGCCATCCGCATGGATGAGGTTTGCGAGCCCTACATTCGCCGTCGCGCCGTGCGCCACCTTGAGAAAAAACGGGTCTGCATCTTTGCTGCCGGAACCGGAAACCCGTATTTCACCACCGACACCGCCGCGACCCTGCGCGCCAACGAAATGGCGTGTCAGGCGATCTTCATGGGTAAAAATGGCGTCGATGGTGTTTATGACAAGGACCCCAAGGAACACGCGGATGCCGTGCGGTACGACACCGTCAGCTATGATGATGTTCTGGCCAAACGCCTGCGGGTCATGGACGCGTCGGCCATTGCGCTGGCGCGCGACAACAATCTGCCGTTGATTGTCTTCGGGCTGGACGAACCGGGCGGGTTCCGGGGCATTTTGGCCGGTGAGGGGACCTACACCAAAGTTCAGGGCTAAACCGCTTTACAGTTTGCTTAAAAGCCGGGTTTGGATGCCCGGCTTTTTTGTGCGCGTTTAGCAAACCTGAACGCTTGACGAACCATCTCAGTCCTTGCAATTTGACCGCGTTCCCGTGCCGGATCGGTAGCGGGGGCTGTCTGCGCCTATCGCGTGGACTGGGCTGGAAGACCTGCCATGATTTCTGAGGGTTTCGAAATCATGCTCGGACACCTCTTGAATGAACGCGCATGATCAAGGAGAGAAGTGCCATGAGCACTCTGGATATCAATTTTGTCCGGTCACAGTTTCCGGCCTTTTCCGAGCCCAGCCTGCAAGGGCAGGCATTCTTCGAAAACGCTGGTGGGTCATACACTTGCAAGCCGGTTCTCGACCGCCTGACGCGGTATTATACCCAGCGCAAAGTGCAACCCTATGCACCCTATGAGGCCAGCCGTCTTGCCGGCGAGGAAATGGACGAAGCCCGGGCACGCATGGCAGCCATATTGGGCGTCGAGACGGATGAGTTGAGCTTTGGCCCTTCGACCACGCAGAACACCTATGTTCTGGCGCAAGCTTTCCGCCAATGGATGCAACCGGGTGAGGCCATCATTGTCACCAATCAGGATCATGAGGCAAATTCAGGTCCGTGGCGGCGGCTAGCGGACGAGGGGATCGAAATCCGCGAATGGCAGATTGATCCCGAAACCGGGTCGTTGAATCCGATGGATCTGGAAAACCTATTGGATGAAAACGTGCGTCTGGTGTGTTTTCCCCATTGCTCGAACGTGATCGGAGAGATCAACCCGGTTACCGAGATCACCGCGATTGCCCATGCGGCGGGGGCATTTGTATGCGTTGACGGCGTATCCTATGCACCACACGGGTTTCCGAATGTTGGTGATCTGGGGCCGGATATCTATCTGTTTTCGGCCTACAAAACATATGGGCCGCATCAGGGTTGTATGGTCATCCGGCGTACGCTGGGGGAGATGCTGCCGAACCAGGGGCACTATTTCAACGGCGACGTGCTGTACCAACGGTTTACTCCGGCGGGACCGGACCATGCCCAGATTGCGGCCAGCGCGGGCATGGCGGATTATATTGATCTGCTGTGCGACCATCATAGCGGGCCAACCGGCGAAGCGGCCGAGCGTGGTTCATTCGCCCATGATCTGATGCGCTCGCACGAGGTCGCATTGCTGCAACCAGTTCTGGATGCGGTCAAAGACCGCAACGCCGTTCGCCTGATCGGAACATCCGATGCCAGCCACCGCGCGCCGACTGTGGCCCTGGCGCTGAACCGCAATGCCGAAGCGGTTGCCGCCGTTCTGACTGGATATGGAATCATGGCCGGCGGAGGTGATTTCTATGCCGTGCGCCCGTTGACCGCGATGGGGGTTGATCCGGATCAGGGCGTGCTGCGGGTCAGTTTCACGCACTATACGTCTCAACAGGAAATTGATCAGCTTTTGAATGCACTAGACGACGTTTTGTGATCCAATTCCGCCTCTGCTTCGTAACCGAAGAAAGAAGAAAAGAGCAGGGCGGACATGGAACAGCAGCGGTCACCGATCATAATGTGGTTCCGACGGGATTTGCGCCTGTCGGATCACCCTGCACTGAGCGCCGCGGTTGAGAGCGGGCGACCGATCATACCAGTTTTCATTCTGGACCACACGGTCCAGGCTTTGGGCGCAGCGCCGAAATGGCGTCTTGGATTGGGCCTAAAGGCTTTTGCCCAGGCGCTAGAACAGGCTGGCGGGCGCCTGATCCTGCGGCATGGGGATGCGCTGACCGTTTTGCAGCAGCTTGTCGTCGAAACTGGTGCAAGCGATGTGTTTTGGTCTCGGGCCTATGACCCAGACGCCATTGCCAGAGATACGAAAGTCAAGACGGCTCTGACCGACCAGAGTATCACGGTTAAATCCTTCGCGGGCCATCTTTTGTTCGAACCTTGGACAGTTGCGACGAAAACAGGGCAGCCGTTCCGTGTGTTCACTCCAATGTGGCGTTCAGTGCGCAGCCGGGATGTTCCGGCCCCAAACAACGCTGTGTCTCATCTCATACCGCCCGCGATGTGGCCCGTTTCTGAAAACCTTGAGGATTGGCATCTGGGCGCGCAGATGCGCCGCGGAGCATCCGTGGTCACACCCCATGTCCGACCGGGCGAAACCGCAGCTTTTGAGGCGTTGCATCAATTTCTGGACCGCACCCCCGACTATTCAGATCACCGGGATCGTATGGACTTGGACGGAACATCCAACCTGTCCGAATATCTGTCTTTAGGTGAAATAGGCCCGCGCAGTGTCTGGCACGCAGTTCAGCGGGCCGGGATGACGGGAGTTCAGGGGGGCGAACCCTATTTGCGCCAATTGGTCTGGCGCGAGTTTGCTTATCACCTGATGTATCACACTCCATCCTTGCTCAGCGGTAATTGGAAGCCGGAGTGGGATAGATTTCCCTGGAATACTGATGCGGAGCAGCCCGAAGTTCTCGCGTGGAAGCAGGCGAAAACCGGCGTTCCGGGCGTCGATGCGGGGTTACGGCAGATGTATGTGACAGGGCGGATGCACAATCGGGCCCGGATGATCGTGGCGAGCTACCTGACCAAGCATCTCATGACGCATTGGAAAATTGGCATGGATTGGTTCGCGGATTGTCTGGTCGACTGGGATCCGGCGGCAAACGCTATGGGCTGGCAATGGGTTGCAGGGTCGGGGCCGGATGCCTCGCCATTCTTTCGCATCTTCAATCCGCATACCCAGCAGGAAAAATTCGATCCGCAATCGGACTTCGTTCGGCATTGGATTGCTGAGGGGCAGAGCAATCCACCAGCAACAGCACTGGCGTATTTTGATGCGGTTCCGAAGTCATGGAACCTCAGCCCACAGGACCCATACCCGCAACCCGTTGTCACTTTGGCAGCCGGTCGGGCGCGTGCATTGGCGGCCTATGAGGGCCGAAAAAACCAGTAACGAATTGAAAACTTGCCACAAACACAAACTCGGCCTAGCCTGTTTGCGCGGCCGCACAGAGGAGAGCGGATGACTTTGATGACCACCGAGGGGCAGAAAGACCTGCCCAGATACTTTGCGCAAGTATTCAAAATGGTTAGCCGGATGCAGTCTGGCCGATTGGACATCGGACTGCCGGATGGTCGTGTCTTCCGAACCGAGGGCACCAAACCCGGGCCGGTTGCGCGTGTGGATATCCACAATCCAGACGTTTTTGCCCGCCTGGTCCGTGAGGGTGAACTTGGTTTTTCCGACGCATATCTGGAAGGTGACTGGAGCACGCCGGACCTGCGATCCTTTATGGATCTGGTGCATATGGGTAATGAAACGGTCTACGACGATTTCACCGGCAAAGTCCTTGTGCAGATGTATGAGCGGTTACGGTTCTGGTTGCACCGCAATAACCGGACACAGGCCAAAAAGAACATCTCGTACCATTATGATCTGGGCAATGATTTCTATCGTTTGTGGCTTGATGACACGATGACCTATTCCAGCGCACTGTTCGAAACAGGGCAGGAAAGTCTGGAAAAGGCGCAAACCGCAAAATATGCCAGCATGGTCGATGAAATGGGTGCAAAACCCGGAGATCATATTCTTGAGATTGGCTGTGGCTGGGGTGGGTTCGCTGAATACGCTGCGAAAGAGCGTGGCCTGCGGGTCACAGGTCTGACGATCAGTCAAGAGCAGTTGAATTTTGCGAGGCAGCGTATTGAAAATGCTGGTCTTTCAGATTTGGTTGAATTCAAATTGCAGGATTACCGGGATGAGCGTGGCCAGTATGACGGAATTGCATCGATCGAGATGTTCGAAGCGGTAGGTCAAAAGTACTGGCCTGTGTATTTCGACACTGTGCGTGAGCGATTGAAACCCGGGGCGCAAGCGACGTTGCAAATTATCACTGTCGCGGATCATAGATGGGATGTGTATCGTAACGGTATTGATTTCATTCAGAAATATATTTTCCCGGGCGGCATGCTTCCGGCGCCTTCCATTTTGAAGGAACAAGTTGCTCAGGCGGGTTTGAAAGTCGTCAATTCGAAAGAATTCGGTAAAAGCTATGACCTGACCCTGCGCCGCTGGTATGACACGTTCAACGGCAAGTGGGACGAAATCTCGGAAATGGGCTTTGATGAGCGTTTTCGCCGCATGTGGAATTATTATTTGACCGCCTGCGGAGCAGCCTTTGACACCGGTAATTGCGATGTGACACAGATCACTATAGCGAAACCGAGTTAAGGAACGGACTTCAGAAATGCCCACTGCCCCCAAGCTTGTTTCTGGCTTATGCCTTTTGATCGTGGCGTTCTTAGTTTCGAGTATGGTCATCGAAAACGGTGATGAAGGTAAGAACTACGGTATGTTTACTTACGTAAACATGGCGTTGGGCGTGATTTGCGGTTGGTGGATCATGGGCAAGCGTGCCGGCCGGGGCTGGACGGCCGCAATCAACAACGGCTTGACCGGAATGGCGGCGCTGGTGTTCTGGGGCCTGTTTGTTCAGGGTGTAAACGAAATGCTCCGCTTGGCAATGCGCCATCGGTATGACGGCCCGTTCGAGGCGCTGATCTCCATCTTTAAAATCGGTGTTGAATATGGTCAGCAACTTGTGGTGCCCGAAATCTTGTGGACTTTGATCATTGGGGCTCTGATCACTGGGCTGGTCACCGAGGAAGCAGCCCGCCGGTGGCGGTGAGCTAACAACTTAAAGTACGAAAGAACCCAACAGTGTCAGATCTGTTCTTTTATGGCACGCTGCGGCACTTGCCATTGCTGGAGCTTGTCTTGGGACGTCCAGCGTCCGAACTTGAATTTGCCCAAGCCACTCTGAAAGATCATGCAGTCCATAGCGTGCAGGATCAGGCCTTTCCTATGATTGTTCATGAGGAAGGCAGTCTGGCCAAAGGGTTATTGCTCCGGGGATTGAGTGAGGAAGATCAGAACCGTTTGGTCTTCTACGAGGGTGGCTTTGATTACGACCTGCGGGAGCAGACAGTTGATCTGGCCGACGGGTCGATATCGCAAGCCCTTGTGTTCTACCCTGAGCCGGGGCTTTGGAACCGCGGCGGTCTCTGGTCGCTGCAGGGCTGGTTGGATGAGTGGGGCGCGATGACGATGCTCGCCGCGCAAGAGGTTATGGGTTTTTACGGCAAGGTTGATGCGGAACAAATTGCGCGAAGCTTTCCGTCGATCCGCACGCGAGCATGGGCAAAGCTGGCTGCCCGTCAACGTGCGACAGGTGATGCACGAGACACTGCCAAAGACGTCATCGTGCACGGTCGTAAACCGGCCTATGTCAATTATTTCGGGATGGAAGAAGTCGCATTGCAGCATCGCCAATACGATGGCTCGATGGGCAAAGTGCTGAACCGCAGCAGCCTGATGCAGGGCAGCGCCGTGATCGTCCTGCCATATGATCCCGTGCGCGACACGGTTTTGTTAGTCGAACAATTTAGGGCACCGATCTTTCTGGCTGAAGATCCTGAACCCTGGATGTGGGAGCCGGTCGCCGGGATGATCGACCCAGGCGAAACGCCGGAACAGGCGGCCCTGCGCGAGGCCGAAGAAGAAGCCCAGATTGCGCTGAACCGGCTGGAATATGCAGGCGGCGCGTATTCCTCCAGCGGGTCATCGACTGAGTATCTATACCTTTTTGTCGGGCTGGCTGATCTGACCATGACCATCGAAGATGGTGGGTTGGCAACGGAGGGTGAGGATATCCGAACCCAGATTCTGCCTTTCAGTGAATTCATGGACAGGGTTGACAGTCATGGGTTCAAGGATTTGCCGCTTTTGGCGGTGGCCCATTGGCTTGCACGTCACCGTGAGCGCCTGCGCGGGTGATTTTCGCCGCTTGTGGTCGTCGCGCACCACAGGTAAATCTGCGTTGATCCGAAATGAAATGAGGGCGCCATGCGCATTGCACGAGACCTTGCCGACGCAGTCGGAAAAACCCCGCTGATCCGCCTGCGTCGCATCAGCGAAGAGACCGGGTGCGAGATTCTCGGCAAGGCCGAATTCATGAACCCCGGCCAGTCGGTCAAGGATCGTGCGGCGCTCTACATCATCCGCGATGCCATTGCGCGTGGTGACCTGAAACCGGGCGGCACCATTGTCGAAGGTACGGCGGGTAACACCGGGATCGGTTTGGCGCTTGTTGGTGCGTCGATGGGGTTCAAGACCGTCATTGTCATCCCGGAAACGCAGTCCGAAGAGAAAAAGGACATGCTGCGACTAGCTGGGGCTCAGCTGGTTCAGGTTCCGGCCGCACCGTATCGCAACCCCAACAATTTCGTACACTATTCCCGTCGTTTGGCCGAAGAACTGGCGCAGACCGAGCCCAACGGCGCGATCTGGGCCAACCAGTTCGACAATGTTGCGAACCGTCAGGCGCATGTGGAAACGACCGGTCCCGAAATCTGGGAACAGACCGATGGCAAAGTTGACGGGTTCGTCTGTGCCGTGGGCTCGGGCGGTACATTGGCGGGCGTAGCGGACGCGTTGCAGCCCAAAGGCGTCAAGATCGGTCTGGTCGATCCGATGGGGGCTGGGCTGTATTCGTATTACACCACCGGCGAAATCGCGATGGAGGGCGGCTCGATCGCCGAAGGCATCGGTCAGGTGCGTATCACCAAGAACCTTGAGGGGTTCAAACCTGACTTTGCGTATCAGATGACGGATAACGAGGCGCTGCCTTACATCTTTGATCTGCTGCGCGATGAAGGCCTGGTCATGGGCGGTTCAACCGCCATTAACATGGCTGGTGCGGTACGTCTGGCCAAAGATCTGGGACCGGGCCACACCATCGTGACCATCCTGTGTGACTACGGAACTCGCTATCAGTCCAAGCTGTTCAACCCGGACTTTCTGCGTGAAAAGGAATTGCCTGTCCCGGACTGGATGACCGAAGCTCCACGCAGTATCCCCGGCGTTTTTGAGGACGTGTGATGCTGCGGCGTGTTCGCCTGTTCCTGACCCTTGTTGCGGTTTGTTTTGCGATAGTTTGCGGCCCCGCTGCCGCGCAGCTTACAGATCGTCAAAGCGAATACTATCAAGGCTGGGTCAAAACGGCGGACCGTGCCGAGACGGTAATCGAGGCCGATCGTGCGTCGAACGCTTCGCTCGAAAACCTGCGCTCAGAGATCAACGGCTATAGAGATGATTTCAATCGGGCACGCGGTGCAAACACCGAACGCATCCAGACGCTTGAAAATCAGATCAAGGCTCTTGGTGCTGCGCCCGAAGGCGACGCCACCGAACCGGAAGACATTGCCACACTACGAAAGCACCTAAACGAGCAGCTGAACAGTTTGCGCGTCCCGCAGATCATCTCAGAAGAGGCATTCAGCCGGGCCAATGGTCTGATATCCGAGATAGATAAACTTTTGCGGGACCGTCAGGCGAAAGAACTTTTAGAGCGCGGACCGTCGCCCCTGAACCCCTCCTACTGGCGACCGGCTTGGGTTGATGTGAACGAAGCTGCGCAAGCGTTGTTCAACGAAGCGCGTCGGAACCTGAAAACTGACGTGGTGCATGAACGATTGCGGTCCCGTGGGCTGGGAATTCTGGCCTTGGTTTTCGTCGCCGGCGTGCTGCTGTTTTACGGTAAGCGCTGGTCGGAAGCCGCTGGTGCGCGTCTGCGAGCACTTGGGGGGCAGGGAAGTGGCGTATGGACGTTCCTGACCTCGTTGCTGCGTATTATCCTCCCCTGGTTCGGCGTCTGGCTTCTGGTTCAGGCGGTTGTGATGACAGGTGTCCTGGGGCTGCGCGGGACGCTGTTGATGGAAAACGTGCCCTATTGGGCGGCGATCATCCTTTATTATGACTGGATTGGCCGACAGGTCTACGTGCTGCAAGCGGCGCAGGGGTTCAAAAAACTGTCCCGCCAGAAAGTCACTGAGTTACGCGTCTACCTCGATTTTCTTGCCGGGCTCCTGATCCTGCATGAACTGGTGAACCTGTTCGATCAGATCGAAAATATCTCGGATGCGACGCGCGCCGTCGTCGCCTTTCCGGTCATCGTCGCAACAGCTTTGATTCTTCTTCGCGTCCGTCGCGTCCGCAGTGTTGATGTCCCGGTCGATGCAGGTGAGCCGTCCGAAACGGCCCGCGCTGCCGGGTTCAGCCAACTGATCGAGTTCATTCGACGCGCTTTGTTCTTCCTGGGGATCGCCAGCCCGATTTTAGCGATGCTGGGGTATACGAATGCGGCTGAGGCAATCGTTTTCCCGGCCGTGCGTTCATTGGTTCTTATTGCAGCGCTGGTCATCGTCCAACGCTTCCTGACGTCTGTTTACGGCTGGCTTGGCGGGCAGGGCGATAAGGCCAAGGACTCGCTGTTTTCGGTTCTCATCGGCTTTGCAATGGCCATTGTGGCTATGCCCGTGCTCGCGCTGTATTGGGGTGCGCGTCAAACCGACCTGCAGGAAGTCTGGTCGCGCCTGCTGCAGGGGTTTGACATTGGCGGGGTAACCATCTCGCCCAGCAACTTCTTTACGTTCCTTGTCATATTTGCCATCGGCTATGGCCTGACGCGGATGCTGCAAAGCGGGCTGCGCAATTCTCTGTTGCCGAAGACCAGCATTGATCCAGGCGGGCAAAACGCGATTGTTTCGGGCACCGGGTATGTCGGTATTTTCCTGGCCGCGCTGGTTGCGATAACGATTGCCGGTTTCAACCTGTCATCGCTGGCTATTGTTGCCGGTGCGTTGTCAGTCGGGATCGGCTTTGGTCTGCAAACCATCGTGTCGAACTTTGTGTCGGGCATTATCCTGTTGGTCGAACGCCCAATCTCGAAAGGGGATTGGATCGACGTGAATGGGATGATGGGGTACGTCCGTGATATTTCCGTCCGGTCCACGCGGATCGAGACGTTTGACCGAACGGATGTGATCGTTCCGAACTCGGATCTGATCAGCGGCGTTGTCACGAACTATACACGCGGCAATACGATCGGGCGGGTGATTGTACCGGTCGGGGTCGCCTATGGGACTGATACCCGGTTGGTGGAAAAAATCCTGGGTGAGATTGCGAATGCGCATCCGATGGTTTTGGCGAATCCAGCACCCAGTGTGGTGTTCCAGGGGTTTGGTGCAGATTCGCTGGACTTTGAAATCCGGGCCATCCTGCGCGATGTGAACTGGGTGTTGTCGGTCAAATCCGACATGAACCACGAGATCAACCGGCGCTTCGTCGACGAGGGGATCGAGATCCCGTTTGCACAACGCGATCTCTGGTTGCGTAACCCCGAGGCGTTGCAGGGCAGCGAAGCCCAACCCAGCAAGAACACCGACGAAATACCGTCCACAAAGCCATCCACAAATCCTGTCGAGATGACCGAGGGCGATTTGGCTGATGGTGACGGCGACGAGATTTAAACGCCTTTGCAAGGCTTTCGATTTCAGGTGAAATTTCACCTCAATGGGGCCTTGCAAATCCCTCGGCGATAGTTCAAATAACGCCGGCACGGAGAGGTGGCCGAGTGGTCGAAGGCGCACGCCTGGAAAGTGTGTAGGCGGGAGACCGTCTCCAGGGTTCGAATCCCTGTCTCTCCGCCACAATCCCCTATCAACATTCATCCAGCCGCGTTTGGACGTGAATCCGTCAATCCCTGGATTTCGACCAGCGCAGAAGTAGGTTGGCCGCGATTGGCGCGCCGATGATCACGACGACAATGCGCGCCAGGTGGTGTGTGACCACATACCCCAGATCCGCCCCCGATACGATGGCCAGCACCGTCATCTCTGCCTGGCCGCCCGGTGCAAAAGCTAGAAAGGCTTCGACCGGACGGCCCAGCCCCAGCGTGGTGACCACTGCCGTGAAAGCAGCGGCCAGAATGGCCAGCAAGATCACATAGGTGAACCCAGCCGCCACGACGCGTGTGAGCTCCGACCACGTAACGCCGACGAATTTGACGCCGATCCCACAGCCGATGAAGAACTGGGCGAACAGGATCGCCTCGCGCGGGGGGCGGGTATGGATGAAATCCCCAAGCGACAAGGCCGCTGTCAGGATTAATGGTCCAAGAATCGAGGCACCGAAAAGCCCGATCTTCTCTCCACCTTTCCAGCCGACAAAAGCTGCGACCGCCATGAGTATCAGCTCATGCAAGGGTAGGGCCGAAGCAGGTTCGCCCAGTGGGTTGGTCAGTTCGGCACCGTAAAACAAAGTCAGGAACAAAGGGGCAAGGGTGACGATAATCAATACGCGTGTCCCGTGGATCAGCGACAGGGTTCGCGGATTGGCACCGGCCTCGGCTCCAAAGATAACCATGTCCTGAAACCCGCCCGGCATGGCCGCAAAAAACGCAGTTTTGTCGTCAAAACCCCAGAATTTGCGAAAGAACGGCACGCCAACCATTGCAATCAGCAGGATAAATACTGGTATCAGCAGAAGGGACGCAGCCATCTTTGGAAGTTCGGCGAACAGGTTGGGTGTGATCGACGCCCCGACCGCGACGCCAAGAATGGTTCTGGACCCGACCGAGATTTGCCCGAAATCCCGCATGGGTGCGTGTGCCAAAGCTGCAATCAAACACGCTGACATCGGCCCGAACAGAAAGGGCAGCGGCAGGTTCAACACCCAAAAAACTGCAGTTCCCAACATAGCCAATATCAGCGTGACTGACCGTTGCATCAGCGGCGACAAATGAAGGCTTGAGGCGGTCAAGGATAGTGTCCGATTTCGTTGACTAAGACATGTATCCAAGTGTATACAAAGAAATCCAATATGCAAGATTGAGAACGATGAAAACTCAAGAAGATCCTAATCAGGCCAGCCCGCAGGGGAATTCCGCTTATCAGCGCTTGCTGGATGAAATTCGCGAGGGTGTTTTGTTACCTGGTGAACGGCTGAGAGAGATCGAGCTGTCCGAAAGACTGGGTGTCAGCCGAACGCCTGTGCGCGAAGCGATACGGCAACTCGAAGCGGATGGGTTGGTGACGCATGTCCCTAGGCTGGGCGCAACGGTTCGCAACCTGAGCTATTCGGAAGTTATGGAGCTGTATGAAATGCGCGCCGTACTTGAAGGAACAGCGGCACGGTTGGCGGCACGCGCGGCTTCGGATGTGGAACTGGACGAACTTAATGTCCTGAACAATCGCCTTGCCGAGGCTGGCACCGGTCCAGTGGCCGCTCAGTTGAACCGTATTTTCCATGCCACGCTGTTGGATGCCGCCAAAAACCGCTTTCTCACAAAGTCGATGTTATCGCTGCAAAAGGCGTTGTTGATATTGGGCCCGTCCCAAATGCTGGACGGTCAGCGCGCAGACGATGCTGCGGGTGAGCATCGCCGTGTGATGGAAGCCTTGAAGGCCCGCGACGGCGACGCAGCCGAGCTGGCGATGCGCGCCCATGTTCATGCGGCCCAGCGGATGCGTATCCGCGCGTTGCAGAAACGGGACCGCGCAATTGATCAGGCCTGACCTGAGGAGCTGATTGTCCTAACTCTCGGTCTTTGGTTCCTTCACCAAACCACTCCTCCTATCCGCAGAAGTCGACGAAAAACCCGACCATCGTGGAGGTCGTTGTTTAGGCTCTTCCGGTACAAACACTCAGCTGACCACTTTCAAAGGGTTGGCGCCTTCAACCTCGCGGCTAATCTCTTGTACCAGCGCCATCGCGGCAGGGTTTCGGCGCTTAACATGCATACGCGCGACAAAAACGATGGCCGGGGGATCGGGGAACACGCCTTTGATCACCTCTATGTCCGGTGTGACATGCATTCCATTCAACAGGGCGACGCCCAAACCGGACCGCACGGCCGACTGAATGCCAGTGGCGCTTGGGCATTCTAATACGTTGTCGAAGCGGTGCCCTTGCAGCTGCCCATCTCCGAAGCCCCATTTGCGATAGAAACATTGGCTGTCGAAGGACAGAAAGGGAACAGGTGCTGTCGTATCCAGTTGGAAATCCGGTGATTTTACCCAGTGCAGAGTGTCCTCGAACAAGATCAGGTCATCTGGCCGCGTATCGTGCCGAAAGATTTGCATGACGGCGACATCCAACTCTCCGGCCTTCAACCACTCTTGCACGTTCAGACTTTGACTGGTGCGTGTTCGGACCTGAACGTCCGGGTAAAGCCGTGTGAAACGACCCAATATGCGGGCGATGTCGCTGGTTGCCGTGTCTTCGGTCATGCCCAGCCGGAGTGCGCCGGCCAAGGGTTTCTTGCCCAAACTGGCAAGCGCCTCATCGTGCAGGGCACATATTCGGCGGGCATAGTCGCACAGGCGAAGACCTGTTTCCGTGAACAGAGGGCCACCGGGTCGGCGCGCCAGCAGATCGCAGTCCAGGGCTTGCTCTAACCGTCTGATTTTGTGGCTGACTGCTGATTGCGACAGCGCCAGATGCTCGGCCGCGCGCGTCACGCCGCCATGGGTTGCGATAGCCAGAAGGGCGCGCAGGGCGTCAATTTCCAATCGGTCGGTCATTTGTGAAGCCATGACATATTTTAATTGAGCCATGAATATCATTCATTTGTGTCACGCGCCAGTATTGAACTACTGGTCAGGAAATCCAAAGCTCAGGAGCATTCGCATGCCGCATCTCGTCCCGGATCACACAGTGATCAAAACCCCGCGGATAGTCCCCGGAACCCATGGGGAAGACGATCCGGTGGTTTTGATCCACAGCACATTTTCTTACATCCGGCGCGACGTGCTGCCTGTACGGGCTGCGGCGGGCAAGAGGGTACGCTTATTCGATCTGGCGCGTCTTGGTCAGTCTGAACGACCTTGGGATCCGGCGCTTAATGGGTCGGTTACCGATCAAGTTCCCGTCGTTCACAAGTTGCCGAAAAACTGCGGTCAATCCCCGATAAATGATCAGCCCAAACAGACACCCGCGCCGCTGATCAATCTCCTGAAGCGAAAGGGCTGAGCTATGACGGATCAAATCAAAACCCGTGACCGGCGCGGTCTGACGACGGTATTCGAAATCACTGGATCGGTTCTGGCCATGGCCTATGCCTTGTTGATCGCGTCTAATACAGGGGCCGAGCTGTTCGGGTTTGCCCTGTTGTTACTGTCCTCGGGCCTGTTTGCGGCCTGGGCCGTGATTGATCGCCGCTGGACGTTCCTGTTGTTGCAAGGGTTCTATGCGGCCTCGGCGATCATCGGCTTGATCCGGTGGGCATGAACTTCGCATAGGGCAGTTGCGGAAATCTTGTTAGAACAGCCTTATGCGCAATGAAGACAGAATCAAAATCGGCTTTTTGCTGTTCGACGGCTTTCCCATGGCTTGCCTGACCTCGGTGATCGAGCCGTTGCGGGCGGCCAATGAAATCGCCGGGCAAGAGGCGTTCTGCTGGTCCCTGCTGTCCGAGCGTCAACAGAAAGTACAATCCAGCGCAGGTGTCCGGTTCGAGGCCGAGAGGTCTTTGGCCGACTGCAAGGATATCGACATTTTGTTCCTTCTCAGCAGCCCAACGTCCGGCTTTGACAACACAACCGTTGGCAACGGTGCTCTGCGCAGTCTCGGACGGCATGGCACCGTTTTGGGCGGGATTAGCGGTGGGGTTTTCCCATTGGTCCGGTCCGGGGTGATGGGGGGGCAACCTGTTTCCGTCCATTGGTGCTATGAGGCCGCATTTCTGGCTGAGTTTCCCGAAGTCGACTCGCGTAGCGAGGTGATCGTGAAAACGGCGACACGCTACACCGCAGCCGGTGCCGCTGCCGGGTTCGATCTGGCCCTGCATCTGATCGAGGATCGGCTGGGTGGCGAAGTCGCGCACGAGGTTGCCTGTTGGTTCCAACATCCGATGATGCGCGGGGCAGGTGTGCGGCAGCAGGTTCCTACCACGACCGCGCCGGAAACTGGCGACAGCCTGCCGCCGCTGGTGTCGCGCTGTGTCGACCTATTCTCGGGCCACATGAGCGAACCGATTTCCATCGCAGAGGCCGCACAGCAGATGGGGGTTACGCCGCGCCAGGTGGAACGTGCCTTTAAACAGGCGACAGGCCAAAGCCCCAGCCACTATTATCGCACAATGCGCATGAAGGCGGCGCGCCAGATGGTGGTCTATACCAAAGACCCAATCGCAGACATCGCGGCTGCGATCGGGTATGGTTCAGTGGCGCCGCTTGTGACGCATTACCGGTCGGCTTTTGGGCTAAGCCCCAGCGAAGATCGCCGTAGGATCAACCGCTTCCGCGTTGAAGGTAATGCGCCGCTGCCGTCAGTCTGACACTGCTTTACAGCGCCGAACGCATTGCAGTGACGATGGCATGGTGCAACGATCCGGCGGATGAACGAGGGCCATAAATGCTGAACGCCTCGTCTGACCGACAGAGAACAAAGCAGCCAACGTGGTGAATTGAGCAACGGGTGACGCTGCCCGCGTCCATTTTACGGAGATCCAGCATGCACAACAGCTCCAGCACTGCTGGTATTTGACCCCCATTCAGGTCGAACCGTGTCCAACCGTCGGTCTGTTCTGTCACCGACGCGGTATCGCCCAAAGCGGACTTCACTTGATCAGTAAGCTCTTCGTGCGTGTCAAAAGGCGCCTCGATCATCCACTGATCCGGACCGGCCCAAAAGGCAGTGACAGTGTCACCGGCATGTTGGCCGATGCCAGGTGCAGGGGCACCGATCAGTTTTGCCAGGGCTTTGCTGGCTTTGGATTCCTGTCCCATCCGCGCGGCGACGGATGCCAGCGCGACGCCCGGAACTTCCCGGCACGTAACCCCGCCAACAGTGTCGACCTGCGGTTCGGACCCGCCCAATGCGGTTATTGCAACTAGATCATGCACGCAGACGCTCTCCTTCGGGGTCAACGAAATGGGCCGATACGATTTCGACCTCGACGGTCAGATCGGTCAATGGGGACACGAGGCGCATTTTCTCGCCCATCCGGTTTGCGCCATCCTTCAAAAGACCCAGCCCGATATTGCTGTTCAGAATAGGCGAATACGCAGCCGAAGTGACATAGCCCTGATCGTGCGCGGCATCCACCGGGCCGGTCGTGTTCATCAAATGGCCACCAGCGGTGACTTTCTCTTCGGGCGATACCGGTTTGATCCCGACCAGCCGCAGGACATCCGGTTCTACCAAGGCCTCTCGTTCGGACAGGGTCGATCCGATGCTGTCTTTCTTTTTCGACACCATCTTACCCAATCCAAGATTCAATGCCGTTGTGGTGCCGTTCAGCTCGTTGCCAGCCGCGTGGCCCTTTTCGATCCGCATGACGCCCAGCGCTTCGGTGCCGTAGGGGACCACGTCAAATTCTTCACCCTCGGTCATCAGACACCGCATCAGCGCATCGCCATAGCGTGAGGGCACCGCGATTTCGAACGCCAACTCTCCCGAGAATGAGATCCGGAACAGCCGCGCGCGCAACCCGCCGCAGACTGTAATGTTGCCACAGCCCATGAACGGAAATGCCTCGTTTGAAATGTCGAATTCAGGGTCGACGATCTTTTGCAGCAGCTTGCGCGAATTGGGACCAGCGACAGCATATTGCGCCCAGGATTCCGTGGTCGAGATCAGCTGCACATCCATATCCGGGAACAGGCATTGGCGCACAAATTCCATGTGACGATAGACATTTACCGCGTTGGCCGTGGTCGTTGTAACGACAAAATGATCCTCGGCCAGACGCGCGGCTGTGCCATCATCCATCACCATGCCGTCTTCGCGAAGCATCAGGCCATAGCGGGTTTTTCCCACGGGAAGCTTGGCGAAACCGTTCGCGTAGACGCGGTTCAGGAAATCAGCCGCGTCCGCGCCCTGCACGTCGATTTTTCCAAGTGTCGTACAGTCGCACACCCCGACGGACGCGCGGGTCTGGCGCACTTCACGGTCCACTGATTCACGCCAATGAGTCTCACCCGGAAGGGGGAACCATTGCGCGCGCAGCCAGTTGCCGACCTCGACAAACACAGCGCCCTTCTCCTTGGCCCAATAATGCGAGGGCGTCAGGCGCGTGGGGTGGAATTCTTGTCCCTTCATCCGACCGGCGAAGGTGCTGATCGGAACAGGCGTGTAAGGCGGGCGGAAAATGGTTGTCCCTGTTTCGGGGATCGTCTTTCCGGCCACCTCGGCCATGATCGCCAAAGCGCTGATGTTCGATGTCTTGCCCTGATCGGTCGCCATGCCAAGCGTGGTATAGCGTTTCAGGTGTTCAACTGACCGGAACCCTTCCTGATAGCTGAGTTTGACGTCCTTGACGGTCACGTCGTTTTGCTGGTCCAGCCATGCGCGTTTGCAGCTTTCAACATACCAGAACGGTTTCTGCGCGATTGGTGTATCCTCGGCCTCTGGCAGGTCGGGCTGAGCACCGCTTAGCTCCAGCGCTGCTGCAGCAGCTTCGGCACCGGATTGCAACGCGCCATGGGTGGACATCACCCCGTTCGCAGCGCCCGCCACCGATAGCCCGACAGGCAGATTTGAGCCGGGTACAAAGGCGGCCAGATCGTTGTTCCAGACTGGACGCCCGCGCTGATGGCAGGTCAGGTGCACATTCGGGTTCCAACCCCCCGAAACGCCCAGCGCGCCGCATTCCAGCGTGCGGGTCGAGCCGTCGAGCAGGGCAACTTCGACAAAGGTCAGACCAAGGCGTCCCTTGGTATTCACAACCTGTGCGCCGCTCAGGACTTCGTAATCGTAGTTGACCGGAGCATCCTCACGCACATCGACAACGGCGCAAATGTGAACGCCCTTGGCATGCAGGTCGGCGGCGGTGCGATGACCGTCGTCGTTGTTGGTAAAGATCGCCACGCGCTGAGAGGCCGTGGCCGCGAACCGATTGGCATAGGTTCGCAACGCGCTGGACATCATGATGCCGGGGCGGTCGTTGTTTTCGAACGCAATCGGACGCTCGGTCGCGCCAACACACAGCAAGGCCTTCTTGGTGTAGATACGCCACAGGATCTGGCGCGGCTTACCGGCGGGCAGGGTGGCCACATGATCTCCGGTCCGTTCTACAGCGCCGTAGATGCCGTGGTCGAAGGCGCCGATGACAGTGGTTCTGGCCATCAGCCGGACGTTGGGCATGGATGACAGTTCCGCGACGGCCTGCGCCGCCCAATCGCTGCCGCTTTGATCTCCGACTGAGAATGTCTCGCTGTTCAGACGTCCGCCGAACCGAAAATCCTCATCAGCCAGAATAACGTCGGCACCCGCGCGCCCTGCGGTCAGGGCTGCCATCAAGCCCGATGGACCGGCACCGATGATCAGCAGATCACAGTGGCGGAACCCTTTGTCATATTCGTCGGGGTCAGCCTCCATCGACAAAGAGCCAAGGCCAGCGGCGCGGCGAATGATCGGCTCATAGATTTTTTCCCAAAAAGCGGCCGGCCACATGAAGGTCTTGTAGTAGAACCCGGCGGACAGGAAATTCGAGAACAGGTCGTTTACGCCAAGCGCATCGAATTTCAGGCTGGGCCAACGGTTCTGCGATTGCGCCTCAAGCCCGTCAAACATCTCGGTCGTTGTGGCCCGTGTGTTGGGTTCCTGCCGGTTGCCGGAGCGCAGCTCGACAATGCCATTGGGTTCCTCGGATCCGGCAGTCAGCAGGCCGCGCGGGCGGTGATACTTGAACGAGCGTCCGATCAATCGCACGTCATTGGCCAGCAAAGCCGAAGCCAGCGTATCGCCGGGATGGGCGGTATAGTTGCGGTTGTCGAACCGGAAGTTCACTGTTGTGTTGCGGTCGATCTGGCCACCGCTCAGTCTGTTGGATTGCGTCATTTGGATCGTCCCCGCGCGCGGGCCACATCGCGGGCCAGTTCCACCTTGGAAATCTCATGTGTGGTGGTGTCGCGGGTAACGACCAGCCACGACCGGTCGCCAGCCTCATGATACCACAGTTCTTGATGCTCGCCTGCGGGATTGTCGCGCAGATAGCCGTATTCATAGAACTCGTCCGCCGCGTCTTCGGCCTGCCAGTCCGGGCGGTTGATCAGTGACGCGTCACCCAGATAGGTGAATTCAGATGCGTCGCGCGGGCCCAGAAGGGGATGGTTGATAATCATTCTCGTGCTCCCCTCAGTGCAGGTTGGGCTGGTTGCCCACGCCTTTTTCGTCGATCATCCGGCCCGTGCGGAACCGGTCGAAGCGATAGGCCGTGGCGGTAGAGTGCGGTTCGTCCTTCGCCAACAGATGCGCAAAACAATAACCGGATGCCGGGGTCGCCTTGAACCCGCCGTAGCACCAGCCACCATTGAAATAGAGACCCTCAATCGGAGTGCGGTCGATGATGGGAGAGCCATCCATAGACATGTCCATAACACCACCCCACATACGCAGCAGACGGGCGCGGCCGATCATTGGCATCAACGAGACGCCGCCTTCGCAGACATCCTCGACCACAGGCAGATTCCCGCGTTGCGCATAGGTGTTGTAACCGTCGATGTCGCCGCCAAAGACGAGCCCGCCTTTGTCGGATTGGCTGACATAGAAATGTCCGGCCCCATAGGTGATGACGCTGGGCAGAACCGGCTTCAGACCCTCGGACACAAACGCCTGTAACACGTGGCTTTCGATCGGTAGGCGCATGCCCGCCATGCCCATCACCCGGCCCGAGTTACCGGCAACAGCGCAGCCGACTTTGTTAGCCCCGATAAAGCCCTTTGAGGTCTCGACGCCCAGGCATTTGCCGTTCTCGATACGCAGCCCGGTGACTTCGCAATTCTGGATGATGTCGACACCGTGGCTGTCCGCGGACCGGGCAAAGCCCCAGGCCACGGCATCGTGGCGCGCGGTGCCGCCCCGCCGCTGGGCCAGACCGCCTTTGATCGGGAAACGCGCGTCGTCGAAATTCAGATAGGGGTGTTCTTTGCGTACCTGATCGGCATCCAGCAATTCGGCATCTGCACCGTGCAGGATCATCGCATTGCCGCGCCGCGTATAAGCGTCGCGCTGACCATCCGTGTGGAACAGGTTGAGTATTCCGCGCTGGCTCATCATGGCGTTGTAGTTCAGGTCTTGTTCAAGCCCTTCCCACAGTTTCATCGAGAATTCATAGAACGGCTCATTCCCGTCCAGCATGTAGTTCGAGCGAACGATTGTCGTGTTCCGCCCGACATTGCCGCCGCCGATCCAGCCCTTTTCGACAACCGCGACATTGCGATGACCGTAGACCTTGGACAGATAATGGGCCGTCGCCAGCCCATGACCACCACCGCCTATGACGATAATGTCGTAATGAACTTTGGGTTCGGGGTCACGCCAGACCGGTTTCCACCCTTTGTGGCCGGTAAGCGCCTCTTTGATGACTCGAAAGCCTGAATATCGCATGAATCGGACCTTTTTTGCCAGAATTCACTATTTTCCTGCTCAGCGATATCCTCAGATGCGACATTGGTGTGTCTGAATCAGACCCTTTGGTGTGACGAGCCGGGAACCAATTGTGAAAACCATGATACAAAGGCGTCAACCTCGGGGGATGCGCGCTGCACGGCCAGAAAGTACCCTTCGGCCGCTGGAGCAGTCTCGTCGAAGGCACGCGCGACCTGTCCGGTCTGCAGAGCGTGATCGGCGATAAGTGCATTCACCAAGGCCACGCCGTTCCCGGAAGCCGCCAATTGCAAGGCGAGCCCGTAAGAATCGACATAATAGGCCGGGGTATGGATTTTATGACCGGTGACTTCCGCCCATGTGGACCAGTTGTCTGACGTTCCCACGGCCTCGATCAGGGGCAAGTCCTGAAAAGCGCCAACCAAGCCAGGTGCTTTTACCGCGATCAGGTCATTCGGCAGTAACGGTTTTGCATCCCGCCCGACTTGTTTTTCTGACCCGAACCGGATTTCAACATCGGCGCGCAGGGCCGAGTATTCATCCGGCCAGATCGTGCTGACAAAGCGAATGGACGTATCTGGGTTTTGGTCGCGAAACTGGGGCAGGGCAGGGGAAATTAACCATTCGATGATACTGATCGATGCTGCAACAGTGACGTGCTTAGCCCGTTCCTCTGCCAAATACGGAGAGGCGGCGGATTGCAGCAATTGCAGTGCGGCTTCGACCTGCGGCAGCAGCTTTCGCCCTTCATCCGTCAAGGAAAGACCGCGCGGATGCCGATGAAACAGGACGACGCCAAGCCGGGATTCCAGCGACCTGATTTGCTGGCTTACGGCGGATTGGGTCAGTCCGATTTCATCCGCCGCAGCTGTTGAGCTCAACCTTCGGGCCGCGGCCTCGAAAGACCTGAACCATGTAAGGGGGGGCAGTGTTTTGGGCATGTGCAACCGACCTAGTAGCTTTGTTAATACCTAAGACCCAACTTCTTTCGTTTGTCAAAGTGCCGGCCAATCAAAGATATTTCTCGTACTCAAGATTGGGGGATAACGTGCAGCCGGAAATTCGTAAAATAGTGACCTTCGACGAAGAAGTTCTGATCGAAGGATATCGCAAAGCCGAACGGCCGTGGCGCATGTTTGCTGTAGCAGCGGTTGTTACCAACCCTTGGGCTGGACGTTTCGTCGAAGATCTACGGCCGGAAATTTTGGCCTATGGCCCAATCCTGGGTCAAGAACTGACCGACAGGATGATCGCGCTGGCCGGAAGCGGTGAGGCGATTGAGGCTTATGGCAAGGCTGCGGTTGTGGGGCTGGACGGAGAGGTCGAGCATGCCTCGGGCCTGATCCACACGCTGCATTTCGGGAACATCTTCCGGCAGGCGGTTGACGCCAAGTCCTATCTTTCATTCACCAACACTCGGGGCCCCGCAAACTCGCCGATCATGGTGCCACTGATGGACAAGAATGATGCGGGCCGCCGGTCACACTATCTGACGCTGCAATTCGCCATCCCCGACGCGCCCCGTGCGGATGAGATCGTCGTGGTTTTGGGCGGAGCAACCTCGGGCCGTCCGCATCATCGCATCGGCGACCGTTATCAGGACTTGAAGGATCTGGGCCATGACGTGGACAACCCGGCCTCGGTCTGACATCGGCGGGCTCGCCGCGATAGACGAAGGCGAAGGCCCGCTTGTGGTTCTGCTCCATGGCGTTGGCTTGCGGGCCGAAGCCTGGGGCGCGCAAATCGATGCGCTGTCTGCCGCCGGGTATCGTGTTCTGTGTCCGGATATGCCCGGGCATGGAAAAACCCAGTTTCAAGGTGCTATGGGGCTGGATGGGTACGCCAACCCAATAGCGGCCCGATTGACCGAGCCTGCCGTTCTGATTGGGCATTCCATGGGAGCTTTGATCGCTTTGGACATTGCGGCATCGGGGCATGATCAGGTGAGAGGCGTTGCCGCGTTGAACGCAATTTACCGCCGAACCCCCGAAGCGCGTGCGGCTGTCACGACCCGCGCGGTGGCACTGGATGCTGCGGCCATGAACGATCCTACCGTGACCTTGCAGCGTTGGTTCGGCGATCAGGTTTCCGAAGAAGGCGAAGCCTGTTCGCGTTGGCTGAAAGATGTCCACCCGGGCGCATACAAAGCGGCCTATACCGTCTTCGCCGAAAGCGATGGGCCGACTGACGCACAACTGGGGCAAATCAAATGCCCCACACTGTTTATGACGGGCGGGGATGAGCCGAATTCTACACCAGGTATGTCACAGGGCATGGCGCAGAAGGTGACAAATGGGCGTGTCGAAATTGTTCCGAACGCCGCCCACATGATGCCCATGACGCACCCGGCTGCTGTTAACGCCAAATTGCTTGAGTTCATTCGGAGGTGCCTGCCATGACCGAGATTGACACCCGCGCTCTGCGTGATGCATTTGGCAACTTCATGACCGGTGTAACGGTTGTGACGACCCGCGACGCCTCTGGAAACCCGGTCGGGTTCACGGCGAATTCCTTCACGTCCGTGTCGCTTGATCCGCCTTTGCTGTTGGTCTGCCCCGGCAAGTTTCTGTCCAGCCACGATACCTTTGCCGGATGCTCGCATTTTGCGGTGAATGTTCTGGCAGATGGGCAGCAGGGCGTCTCGAATACCTTCGCAAGTTTCAAGGGCGACCGATTTGGTCGGGTGGCGCATCGCGACGGAGCCAATGGCTTGCCGCTGATCGACGGAGCGCTGGCGCAGTTCAGTTGTGAAACGCATCAGGCGCTGCCCGCAGGCGACCACACGGTTCTGATTGGTCGTGTCACAGAGTTCAACCATATCGGTGGAAACGGTCTGGGTTATGTGAACGGGTCGTATTTCAGTCTTGGACTTGAGCGTGAGATGGACGCGCAGGTTCCGACAATCTGCGGTGCGATTGTTGCGGCAAATGGCAAAGTTATTCTGGAACGCTACGAAGGCGCATTTCGCCCGGTTCAAATCGCCGGTGCGGAACCCGGGGGGCAACGCAACAGGCTGGCACAGGGCCTTTCCGATCGGGGCATTCAGGCGCAGATCGAACAGGTCTATTCTTCGTTCAACGATGCCGAAACGAACCTGCACTACACGTTCTTTCTGGCGTCTTGCGTTCAGAACATCCCGGTGGAAAATGCCGAATGGGTAGATATCGGCGATCTGGCTGATCTGACTTACGCCAGCAATAGCTTGCACCACATGATGACCCGCTACGCCCTTGAAGCCCGCGAAGGCGTTTTCGGGCTGTATCTCGGTGACGCCGAACGCGGCGAAATTCACAGTTTCGGTAAAGGAGCCATTTGATGGAGTTTTCACTGTTTGCCCACGTGGAACGTCTGACCCCGGATCAGCCTCACGATGTTCTGTATGATGAATTCGTGAGCCTGGTGAAGATGGCTGATGACGGGGGCATGCGGGCAGTTTGGACAGGTGAACATCATGGGATGGAGTTCACCATTGCCCCCAACCCGTTTCTGTCGCTGGTCGATCTGGCGCATCACACGCGCAATGTGCGGTTGGGCACCGGAACGGTAATTGCGCCGTTCTGGCATCCGATCAAACTGGCAGGTGAGGCCGCCGCAGCGGATCAGATGACGAAAGGGCGTATCGAGTTGGGGATCGCGCGCGGTGCGTATTCCTATGAATACGAACGTCTGATGCCGGGAATGGACGCTTGGGAGGCGGGGCAGCGCATGCGCGAGTCCACCCCGCTGTTGCCTCAGATCTGGAAGGGCGATTGTGCCCATGAAGGCGAGTTCTATGAGTTTCCGGCGGCAACTTCGGCACCGAAGCCATATCAGGAGGACGGCCCGCCAATCTGGATCGCAGCGCGGGATCCTAACAGCCACGAATTCGGCGTTCACAACGGATTCAATATTCAGGTCACCCCGCTGTGGCAGGGCATGGAAGAGATCGAGACCCTGATGGGGCGGTTCAACGATGCCTGTGACAGCTACGCGGGGCCGCGCCCCAAGATCATGCTGTTGCACCACACCTATGTCGGTAAAGATGACGACGATGTTGCGCAGGGCGTGCAAAATCTGCGCCGGTACTACAATTACTTTGGTGCATGGTTCATGAACAAACGGCCAGTTGAACAGGGCTTGATCAAGCCGATTACCGAAGCCGAGATGGACGCGAACCCGATGTATACCAAAGAAAATTTGGGCCGTGATCTGACAGTTGGGACTGCCCAACAGGTGATCGACCGGATCAAGCGCTATGAAGATCTGGGTTATGACGAGTTTTCGTTCTGGGTCGACAGCGGCATGACCAACGAACGTAAGCGTGCCTCTTTGGCGCGATTCATCGACGACGTGATGCCGGCATTTCAGTGAGGACCACCATGGGAAACCTACCGCATTTTCAGCTGTTCATTGACGGCGTCTGGACCGAAGGATCAGCCACGCAGGTGATGACGTCACAGAACCCGGCCACGGGCCAGGGGTGGGCCACATTCGCGTGCGCCGCGCCCAGTGATGTTGAACTCGCCATCGCCGCCGCCAAACGGGTTCTGGATGACCCGGAATGGCGGGATATGACACAGACGCAGCGGGGCAAGCTGCTGTATCGTCTTGCCGATCTGGTGGCAGAAAACGCCAAGCGCCTGGGTGAGTTGGAGACGACCGACAGCGGAAAGCTGTTGGCGGAAACCTCGGCGCAAACCGGATATGTTGCCGATTACTACCGCTACTATGCGGGTCTGGCAGACAAGATCGAAGGCACGGTCCTGCCCATCGACAAGCCTGACATGCATGTCTTTACCTCACGAGAACCGATTGGAGTCGTGGCCGCGATCGTGCCGTGGAATGCGCAGATGTTCCTGACCGCGACCAAACTGGGCCCGGCGTTGGCTGCCGGGTGTTCCGTCGTGCTGAAAGCATCGGAAATCGCGCCCGCACCCATGCTGGAGTTTGCCAATCTGATTCAACAGGCCGGATTCCCGCCCGGCGTTGTGTCGGTCATCACCGGTGACGCCGAAAACTGCGCGATCCCACTGACCCGGCACCCGGATGTTGACCGAATTGCCTTTACGGGTGGGCCTGAAACCGCCCGCCATGTGGTGCGAAACTCGGCTGAGAACTTTGCGGTCACGTCATTGGAGCTGGGTGGAAAGTCGCCGATCCTCGTGTTTGAGGACGCCGATTTGGACGGTGCAGCAAACGGCCTGATCGCGGGTAACTTCGGCGCATCCGGTCAGAGTTGTGTGGCGGGCACGCGCGGACTGGTGCAACGGTCGATCTTGGGACCACTGGTTGAACGGATCGCCGAAAAGGCCAGCGCTATCCGGTTGGGTGATCCCCTGCAGCCGGAAACGCATGTCGGCCCGCTGTGCACGGCAGCGCAGGTGCGCAAGATCGAAGAGACTTTAGGCAAAGCGCGGGGGCAGGGCGCGACGATCCATTTCGGCGGAGAAACTGCAGACCGATCCGGAAATTACATGAATCCCACTTTGGTCGAATGCGTGTCACCCGAGACCGAAACCTTGAAGATCGAAATGTTCGGACCTGTCATGTCCTTGCTGCCGTTCGATACCGAAGAAGAGGCTATCGCGCTGGCAAACGGCACCCCTTACGGGTTGGGCTCGGGCGTGTTCACGCAGAACCTTGCGCGTGCACACCGTGTTTCGAAACGGATCAGGGCCGGTATCTGCTGGGTGAACACCTATCGCGCGATCTCTCCTATCGCGCCGTTTGGCGGGTTCAATCAGTCGGGATATGGCCGCGAGGCCGGCGTTGAGGCGATCCTGGATTACACCAGAACCAAGACCACTTGGATCAGCACCGCGCAAGAGCCGATGGCGAACCCTTTCATAATGCGCTAAGGATTCGGAAAGGCAGGGATTTCCGGAGGGAAGTGAGGGGCGCATGAAACTGACAAAACCGAACTTCCCACCACCGGCCGATGCCGCCGACCGCAAGGCCATTGCCCCAGTAATTTGCTACCCGCCGGACTCGTTGCAGCAGCCTGATCTGATTGGTTTGGGCCAACTGCGCGAAGGTGCCGTAAAGGTGGCCGAGGCCACTGCTGCCCCGCGTGACGCGGTATGCATTGATGTTCCGGCTGGCGCTTTCTTCAGGGTGGTTTCGGTCGACGGTCCTCAGGTTGGCGACCTGAACATGTGGAACAAGCATGACCTGACCGAGCGGTTCTATTCCGGCAAAACCCGCGCGCTGCACGGCACGCACCTGTCGACCGGAGACCGGATGTGGTCGAGCTTTCCAAACATGCGACCTATGGCGACGATCGTTGCCGATACTCTGGACTGGTACGGGTTCGATACCTATGGCGGATCGGTCCATGACGTGATTGGCACACGGTGTGATCCCTATACCGGGCGTTTGCTGTCGGGGGACGACTATCACTATTGCTGTCACTCGAACCTGACCCGCGCGCTGGCCAGCCATTGCGACCTGCCGCTGCATGAGGCCGAGATGCTGGTGCATGACGTGTTGAACGTGTTCATGTGCACTGGATTTACCCGCGATACCGGCCAATATTTTATGAAAGCCAGCCCGGTGCGTCCGGGCGACTATCTTGAGTTTTATGCCGAGATTGACCTGATCGTCGGCCTGTCTGCGTGCCCCGGCGGGGATTGTTCGTCGGAACATTCTTCGGATACCGCTGCCTGCCATCCGTTGGTGATGGAGGTCTATGACCCCGGCGAGAAAGCGCGTGCGGCGCATGTGCAACCGGATCGATCAAAATATGACCGCACGCACGGAACCGGTTAACGAGTCAGGCGCTGACCCAAACGGGTTAACATTCTGCAGCACATGTCCAACTGTTCGATTTCAAGAAACTCGTCCGCCTTGTGGGCCTGAGCTATCGAACCCGGCCCGCAGACGATTGCGTGAACGCCCAGTTTCTGGAACAACCCGGCCTCGGTCGCAAAGGCGACAACACCAGTGCCGTTCGCGCCCGTTAGTTCAGCCACCAAATCACGGGCCGCGTTTTCTTCCATGGGTTCAAGGCCTTCGACTTCGGCGATAGCCTCTTGCGTGATGCTCGAGTCGCTGTGGACCGCTTGCATCTCCGGCAGCAAAGAATGCCCCACGTAGTCCGCAAGGGTCTTTTTGACGAGGTCGGCGTCACTTGCTTGAACGGGTCGCATCTCCCACAAGACCTCGGCCTTGCTGGCTATGACGTTATGGGCAATGCCGCCTGAAATTTGGCCGATATTGACCGTCGTCCAAGGCGGCTCGAACCGGCTGTCGGCGGGTGCGCGGGACTTGAGGATATGGCGCAGCTCCAGCAGTTTGCTGATGTATCGCGCGGCATACTCCGCAGCATTTACCCCGTCATCGGGGGCAGAGCTGTGTCCCTCTAACCCGGTAAAACGGGTCGTATATTCAAAGCAGCCCTTGTGCCCCTCAATCACGCGCATCTCAGTCGGTTCGCCGATAATCGCGATGTCCGGAACGATGCCACGTTCAGACAGGTCGTCGACTAGCGTTTGCGCACCAAGGCAGCCGACTTCCTCGTCGTAGGTAAAGGCAAAGTGCAGCGGCTGGGTCAGCTTGTCCACATCCAGCGTTTCGCCGAAAGCCAACGCCGCTGCGATGAAGCCCTTCATGTCGCATGTGCCGCGACCGTAGAGCTTGCCGTCATTTTCAGCCATCTGGAACGGATCGGTTGTCCAATCCTGATCGGCCACTGGCACCACGTCCGTATGGCCTGACAAAAGGATGCCGCCGGGTTGATCGGGGCCGAGGGTGGCAAACACGTTCGCCTTTGCACCGGTCTTGTCCCGCGTGACAATACACCGTGCACCCAATGCCTCGAGCCGTTCGGTCAGATAGCTGATCATTTCCAGATTCGAGTCCGCTGACACCGTCTCAAAAGCGATCAGGTCGGCTAGTATTTCCATGGTTCTGGGTAAAGTCATGGCTTCACAAACAGCTTTCTGGGGCGGTCGCAGAAACATTCGGCAGGTCCGGAATCTGTGATGAGGATCGGCTCAGTGATCTCCAACCCCCAATCATCCATCCAGAGGCCTGGCATGAAGTGAAAGGTCATGCCAGGTTCCAATACGGTCTCATCCTCGGGGCGCAGGGAAATCGTGCGTTCACCCCAGTCCGGCGGATAACTCAGGCCAATCGGATACCCGCATCGCGCGCCGCGCTCGATACCCGCCCGTTCCAGCGGGGCAGCCAGAGCCAACGCGATATCACGCGCCTGATTGCCAGCCCGCGCGGCCTTTAGTCCCGCTTCAAGTCCTTCTACCAGCGCGGCTTCAGCACGAAGCAAATAGTCGGGTGGCTTACCCAAAAAGACCGAGCGGCAGAAGGGCGCGTGGTAACGGCGATAGCAGCCTGACAGTTCGAAAAATGTACATTCTCCGGATTTGAATGGTTCACCATCCCAAGTCAGGTGCGGTGCAGCGGCATCCGGGCCGGACGGGAGCAGCGGCACAATGGCTGCGTAATCGCCCCAATCCTCGCCAACTCCGGTGACTGCGTCATGGTAGATTTGCGCGACGAGGTCGTTCTTGCGCATACCCGGTTCGATGCGCTCCAATACGCCGTCGGTCACATGCTCGGATATCCGGGCAGCTTTTTGCATTAGCGCAATTTCCTCATCGGATTTCACGGCACGCTGCCAGTTCACCAATGTGTTTGCGTCGACCAGCTCTGCGTCGGGCAACTCCGCCAGCAAAGTCAGGTGCGCTTTGGCTGAATAATAATAATTGTCCAACTCGACACCGATCCGCCCCTTCGCGATACCAGTATCCGCAATCAGCGCTGCCAGATCCTGCATGGGGTGACGCACGGTGGATTGTACGTATTCGTCCGCATAGCCGTGGATCCGGTCATTGGACATCCAAACAGTTTTACGCGCGCCGTTGGCATCCTGATTTCGGCCCCACCAGATCGGGTCGGCATCCTGAAGCACAAGTACCCCTTGATGCACATAGAACGACCAGCCCTCATAGCCCGTCAGCCATGCCATGTTTGAAGGATCTTCGACAAACAAAGCATCCAACCCGGCGGCTGCCATGGCGGCGCGGGTCTTTGCCAATCTGCGGTCGTACTCGGCGCGGCTGAAGGCCGGATCTGAATGGGGCATTTTTAGGCTCCTGCCTTGGGCGAGTTTTGTTGACAGAACTTGACGAATGCGATCACGTCAATGGGCATCACGGGAAAGACACCAAATTGAGAATCTCACCTACCCCCCATCGCGGCGGCCAAAAGCTGATCAATGGCATTTGCTTGAGAATTGACGCAGGCGCGCAGGTTATCCGCTTTTTCTCTGAGGTCACGGAATGAGGGGGTTTGACACATCTGAGTTCGCAGCACGAACGGAACGCGCGCAAAACAAGATGCAAGCCTCTGGTCTGTCGGCCCTGTTGCTGACGACGGAACCTGAGGTCCGATATTTTACCGGCTACCTGACGCGGTTTTGGGAAAGCCCAACACGGCCCTGGTTTCTGATTGTACCTGCCAGTGGCAAGCCGATTGCGGTGATCCCTTCGATCGGGGCCGCGCTTATGGCCAAGACATGGCTCGACGATATCCGAACCTGGGCTGCGCCGGATCTGGCCGACGATGGCATTAGCCTTTTGGCTGATACACTTCGCGAGGTGACGCCCGACGACGCAAAGATCGGACTACCAGATGGGCATGAAACGCATGTCAGGATGCCGTTGGCAGACCTTCGACGTCTGCAACAGACAGTCGGTCAGCGAGACCTTTGCGGCGATGAAGGGATCGTACGCGCGCTGCGGATGGTGAAATCATCAGCGGAGATTGCAAAGATTGAAACGGCATGCGCCATCGCTGGGCGTGCCTTTCAGCGGGTGCCCGAAATCGCCAAAGAAGGCGTGGCGCTGGATGCTGTGTTCCGCGGGTTTCAAATGCTGTGCCTGGACGAGGGGGCCGATTGGGTTCCATACCTCGCGGGCGGTGCGGAACAGGGCGGTTACACTGACGTGATTTCCCCGGCATCTGATACGCTGCTGCAGCAAGGCGATGTCCTGATGCTGGACACCGGCCTGGTTTGGGATGGGTATTTCAGTGATTACGACCGCAACTGGTCGATAGGGTCCGCGAACGCGCAGGTTAAGTCAGCCTATAGTGCATTGATTGAAGCGTCGGATGCGGCATTTGAGATTGCGCGCCCGGGCGCCACGGCGGCTAACTTATTTCAGGCGATGAACTCTGTGCTGTCGCGCCACGATGCCGATACGGGGGCAGGGCGTTTGGGGCATGGTTTGGGTATGTCTCTGACGGAATGGCCATCTCTCATTCCAACCGACCACACAGTTTTGAAACCAGGCATGGTCCTGACGCTTGAGCCGGGCATTGCCGTGGGCGGAAAGATCCTTGTTCACGAAGAGAACATCGTCATAACCGAAGACGAGCCCCGCTTTCTTAGCCCGCGCGCTGGTATGGAGTTGCCCGAGATATGACCCGTTTACCTTATACCGTTGATGCAGATGATCCCGCCACGCCCCCAATGGGTCTGATCGTCTTGCAGACAGACGAGACCCTTGAGCCAGAGTTCAACGCGTATTTTTCCGACCGTAGCTGCCCCATTTACGTCTCTAGAATTCCCAGCGGCAAAGAGGTGACGACAGATACTCTGGCGGAAATGGAAACCGCGTTACCTGCCGCTGCTGATCTGTTGCCCAAGACCCGACCATATCGTGTGGTTGGTTATGGCTGCACCTCTGCCAGCTCGGTTATCGGCTCGGATCAGGTCGAACAAATGGTTCAAAAAACTTGCGAGGCAGAGGTTGTTACAAACCCATTGCGCGCGGCCTCGGCCTGCGCCCAAGAACTTGGTGTAGCAAAGTTCGCACTTTTGTCGCCATATATCGAAGAAGTGAACGATCCCTTACGCCATGCATTTGCGCAAAATGGCATTTCGATGGATGTTTTTGGCACATTCGGCGAAGCCGAAGAGGCCAAAGTCGCGCGGATTTCACGGAAGTCTCTGATTGAGGCTGCAGTGAGTCTTGGGCAGGATGATTCAGTTGAAGCTGTTTTTCTAAGCTGCACGAATCTAAGAACTTTTGATGTTATTCCGATTGTACAGGAACACCTGATGAAACCGGTGCTTTCCAGCAATCAAAGCCTTGCGTGGCACATGCGCAAGTTGAATTCTGCCTGAAAACTCTGCTGCTTCTTTTTTAATCGTTACCCACGTGTCATATTTTGGTTGCGTGCCGCACCCTGCATGTCCTTAAATGGCCTCGACAGGTCTTTGAGATCCGGATGAACCGGGCAGGCAAGGACTGCACAGGGGAGACTAATCGGTAAATGTCTAATGACGCAGCGTTCGTCGAGTTTCAGCATGTCCAAAAATCTTATGATGGCGAGATCCTTGTTGTAAAAGACCTTAACCTTTCCATGCCGAAAGGTGAGTTTCTTACAATGCTTGGGCCCTCGGGTTCTGGCAAGACAACTTGCCTGATGATGCTGGCGGGGTTTGAAACAGCCACTCATGGCGAGATTATGTTGGACGGGCGACCGATCAACAACATCCCACCGCATAAGCGCGGTATTGGCATGGTTTTCCAAAATTACGCTCTTTTTCCGCATATGACGGTGGCAGAAAATCTGTCGTTCCCTCTGGAAGTGCGGAAAATTGGCAAGGACGCAAGGGAAGAAAAGGTCCGGCGGGCGCTTGATATGGTCCAGATGGGGGCCTTTGGCAGCCGTCGACCGGCGCAATTGTCCGGGGGCCAGCAGCAGCGGATCGCCCTTGCACGCGCGCTGGTGTTCGAGCCCGAGCTGGTTCTGATGGATGAACCGCTGGGCGCGCTCGACAAACAGCTGCGCGAGCATATGCAGTTTGAAATCACGCGTCTGGCCCATGAACTTGGGATTACGACCGTCTACGTGACCCACGACCAGACCGAAGCCCTGACAATGTCAGATCGCGTTGCGGTATTCGACGATGGGCGCATTCAACAGCTTGCGCCGCCGGATCTTCTGTACGAAGAGCCTGAAAACAGTTTTGTTGCCCAGTTCATTGGTGAAAACAACACATTGGAAGGCGTTATTAAATCAATCAACGGCGACGAATGTGTTGTGGCGCTGGATGACGGATCTGAAATTGACGCCAAGCCGGTCAATGTCCACGCGGCAGGTGATCGGACCAAAGTGTCAATCCGGCCTGAGCGGGTGGAGTTCAACAAGGATCGCCTGCACGCCGATGCGCATACTCTGAAAGCAACGGTGAAAGAGTTCATCTACATGGGCGATGTTTTCCGCTTCCGTCTGTCGGTTGCCGGGAATGACGACTTCATCATCAAGACGCGAAACGCCCCGGACGCTATCAGACTGTCACCGGGCCAGGAAGTCGAAATCGGCTGGCTTGCGCGCGACTGCCGGGCATTGGACGCCTGATCAGGGAACAGCCCGTTCACGACACGAAAGTGCGCGGGGAAAGGCATGGGTGGGTTACCCCGTGGCCCAACCAAAAAGATCAAAATTAACGGGAATAACAGGGAGTTAACGATGAAAGTAACAAAAACCACTATTATGGCAGGTGCTATCGCGGCAGTTGCCGGCGCTGCATCCGCAGAGGAAATGACTATTGTCTCTTGGGGCGGAGCTTACTCCAAGTCGCAGCTGAAAGCATATCATGAGCCCTATTCCGAGAAGTCCGGCGTCACGATCCTGAACGACGACAGCTCGGCTGAGGCGGTTGCTAAACTGCGTGCGATGAACGAAGCAGGCAACATCACCTGGGACGTGGTCGACGTTGTGGCGGCAGACGCAATTCGTCTGTGTGACGAAGGCCTGGCGCTGGAAATCGATCCGGACACCATGTTGGCACCGGCACCCGACGGAACCTCGGCTGCTGATGATTTCGGTGACTTGCTTGTCAGCGAGTGTTTCATTCCGCAAATCGTTTACTCGACTACATTCGGGTATCGTACGGATCTGGTGGGTGACACACCGCCGTCGGATGTTTGCGCAGTCTTCGATCTGGAAGCCTATCCAGGCAAGCGTTCACTTGAAAAGCGTGCCATCAACAACATGGAATGGGCTCTGATTTGTGACGGCGTGGCAAAAGACGACGTCTATGACGTGCTGGCGACTCCGGAAGGGCAGGATCAGGCCCTGGCCAAGCTAGGCACCATCAAAGACAACGTTGTCTGGTGGTCTGCAGGCGCGGACACGCCGCAGTTGCTGGCGGACGGCGAGATCATCATGGGTTCGACCTATAACGGTCGCCTGTTCAGCGTGATCGAAGAGCAGAAGCAACCCGTTGCAATGCTGTGGGATGCTCAGATATTTGATCTGGACGGCTGGATTATTCCTGCTGGTCTGAGCGAAGAGCGTCAGAAGCGCGCGCTGGACTACATCATGTTCGCAACCGATACGCAGCGCCTGGCAGATCAGGCCAAGTACATCTCGTACGGCCCGGCCCGCGCATCTTCGGCGCCGCTGGTGGGTCAGCACGCGGACCTGGGCATCGACATGGCACCTCACATGCCGACCGATCCCGAGAACGCCAAGAACACGTTCCTGTACAACTACGAGTTCTGGGCTGACTATCGCGATGACATCGAAGCAAAGTTCCAGGCTTGGCTGGCGAAGTAATCGCTGATTGAACCAAAAAACCAGCCGGGGCCAAGTTGGGCCCCGGCGTCAAAAAGTCAGGGAACGCAGATGAGCGACGCAACTCAATCAGGTCCGATGTTGGCGGCAGATGGTACGCCGCTGAAGAAATCACTGGCGCGTTCATTGCGTCGGCGTAAATTGCGGGCGTTGGCTCTGGTTGCGCCACTTTTGCTATTTGTACTGCTTTCGTTCGTCATCCCTATCATTTCCATGCTATTCCGATCGGTCGAAAACGGGATTGTCTCAGAGACACTTCCTTTGACAGTCGTTGAGTTACAGCAATGGGACGCCGAGAGCGGGGAATTGCCGGACGAAGCTTTGTATGAAGCATTTATTCGCGACATGGTTGTTGCCGTTGACGCCAAGCAACACACGAGACTGGGTACCCGCCTGAACTATGAGCAGACGGGCATGTCGTCGATGTTCCGAAAATCTGGACGTCAGATCAAACGGATAGATCCGGAGGCTGATGGTCCGTTCAAGGACAAACTAATCGAAATTCACGAAGGCTGGGGTGACGTGGACACCTGGCGTGTGATCAAAACGCATGCGGTGCCGATCACCAATGGATACTTCCTGAACGCCGTTGATATGCAACGCACGCCAGAAGGTGCGCAGGCCCAGCCTGAGGACAAACGTATCCTGATCAAGCTGTTCGGCCGGACATTGTTCATGTCGCTGATCATCACCGGGTCCTGTATTCTGCTGGCCTATCCGGTCTCATACCTCTTGGCCAATCTGCCGATGCGCGTTTCGAACATGCTGATGATTTTGGTACTGCTTCCGTTCTGGACATCGCTGCTGGTGCGCACGTCAGCATGGAAAGTGATGTTGCAACAACAAGGGGTGATCAACGAAACTCTGGTCTGGCTGGGGCTTGTTGCCGATGATGCCAGGTTGGTGATCATCAACAACCAGTTCGGCACGATCATTGCGATGACGCATATCCTGCTGCCGTTCATGATCCTGCCAATGTATTCGGTCATGCAGACGATCCCGATAACCTATACACGCGCGGCCAAATCGATGGGGGCAACGAACTGGATCACCTTCTGGAGGATTTACTTCCCGCAATCCATTCCAGGTATCGGCGCGGGCTCGATCCTCGTGTTCATTCTGTCCATCGGCTACTACATCACGCCCGAGATCGTGGGCGGCACCAAGGGTGTCTTCATCTCGAACCGGATTGCGTACCACATCTCATCCTCTCTGAACTGGGGACTGGCTGCGGCGCTGGGGACGATCCTGCTGGCGGTCGTTCTTCTACTCTACTGGTGCTACGACAAGATCGTTGGCATTGATAACGTCAAGCTGGGATAAAGAATATGGCTGCACTTACACCAATATCCCGCAAACCGTTGTCAGTGGTTCTGCCGGCTGTCGCAATCGCCGGAGGGTTTCTGGGCATGTTCGTTGGAGCCGGGCAGGGCAGCGTCCTGCTGGGTATCCTGATCGGCGCTGTTTTGATGGCAGGGTTGGCATGGCTGTATATCAATGTGCTGGACAACGAACGCGTTGCGCGCTGGATAACGATACTGGGCCTTGCCGCAATCGGATTTTTCTTTGCAGGCATTACAGGCTTGATTGTCGGGCTGCTGGCAGGTTGGTTCTTTGCCTTCTTCATCTTCTGGCTTTACGAAGGGCGCTATCGGCAAAAATTGCTGCCTTACATGACGGCAGGTCAGGTGTTGTGGCACTTTACTTTCCGGGTGATCTGCGGGGCGATCTTCGTGTTCCTGATCACACCAATCCTTGTGGTTCTGCCGCTGTCTTTCAATGCGCAGGACTTTTTCACCTTCACGCCCGAAATGCTGCGTCTGGACCCTGAAGGGTATTCACTGAAGCATTACCGCGACTTCTTCACCAACAATGAATGGCAGCGCAGCTTCAAGAACTCGTTGATCATCGCACCAATTGCGACCGTCATTTCGGTATCGCTTGGCACTCTGGCGGCGATAGGTCTCAGCCAGTCGCATGTTCCGGGGCGTCGGGCCATCATGGGCATTTTGATCTCGCCAATGATCGTTCCGCTGATCATCTCGGCCACGGGTATGTTCTTTTTCTACAGCGACATCGGCCGCTTTATGGAAGGCACGCTGGGCATGAACAAGAACTTTGTTGGCTATGTGAAAGTTGTTCTGGCCCATGCGGTCTTGGGGATTCCCTTTGTTATCATCACGGTGACCGCCACGCTGGTTGGCTTCGATCAGTCGTTGACGCGTGCTGCTGCGAATATGGGTGCGGGTCCGGTGCGGACGTTCTTCAAAATCCAGATGCCGCTGATCCTGCCGGGTGTGATTTCGGGCGGATTGTTTGCCTTCATCACTTCGTTTGACGAAGTTGTGGTGGTTCTCTTTGTCGGATCAGCCAGCCAGAAAACACTGCCATGGCAGATGTTCACAGGCCTGCGTGAGCAGATCAGCCCGACCATTCTGGCCGTTGCGACCATCCTTGTCGTGATCTCGATCGCGCTGCTGACCACGGTCGAACTGCTGCGGCGGCGGTCTGAACGCCTGCGGGGTCTCACCCCGGCTTGACGCGACTCAAAAGCTGATTTAGCGATTTCACCATGTACCCCGGTCACGATGGCGTCGTGACGCAACGCGGGGTGCATGGCTCTCGGATCCCGAGGCCGCTCGTCCTGAACGCCGGGACTTGTGGCCGGGCGATGCCAGTCCGGCGTTGAGGAGAGTCAAAGATGAAAGATCTGAACAATCGCCCCGAGTTTTTCACCTGCCACAACGGTGACAAAGCGCCGTTGCCATTCAGCCGGGCTGAATACGACCGTCGCCTTGCCAGTCTGCGCGCGACCATGGCGACACGGGACATTCCCGCAGTTCTGCTGACGTCGATGCAGAACATCGCTTACTACTCGGGCTTCCTGTACTGCTCGTTTGGTCGCCCCTATGGCTGTGTTGTAACGCAGGATGCCTGTACCACGGTTTCGGCCAATATCGACGCAGGGCAGCCCTGGCGCCGGTCGGTCGAAGAGAACGTGATCTACACCGATTGGAAGCGGAACAATTACTGGCGCGCCGTGGCCAGCCTGATCGGCTCCGCGCGCCGGGTCGGTATCGAGGGTGACCACATGACACTGGCAATGCGCGACACTGCGCTGGACATGTTGGGTGGGCCGGAACTGGTCGATATCGCGCCTGATACGATGGCTGCACGGATGGTGAAATCAGCCGAAGAGATCGAATTGATCAAAGGTGGCGCGCGTACTGCGGATGTTGGTGGCGCAGCTATCCACGCCGCGATCCGTGAAGGCGCGACCGAAATCGAGATCGCCATGGCCGGGCGTGACGCGATGGAGGCCGAGATTGCCCGCGCCTATCCGGATGCCGAATACCGCGACACATGGGTTTGGTTTCAGTCAGGCCTGAACACGGATGGCGCACATAACCCGGTCACCAAGCGCGCGTTGGAAAAGGGCGATATCCTATCCCTGAACACTTTCCCGATGATTTCAGGCTATTACACAGCGCTGGAGCGCACTCTGTTCTTAGGCGAACCCGACGCCGATAGCCTGCGCATCTGGAAAGCCAACGTTGCCGCGCATGAGCTGGGTCTGAGCCTGATTAAACCCGGCGCGACCTGCTCGGGGATCTGCGAGGAAATCAACCGCTTCTTCGCCGACGAGGGTCTGCTGCAGTACCGGTCCTTCGGGTACGGCCACTCTTTCGGTATCCTTAGCCATTACTATGGGCGCGAGGCAGGCCTGGAATTGCGTGAAGACATCGACACGGTTCTGGAACCCGGCATGGTCGTCTCGATCGAACCGATGTTGTGGATTCCCGAAGGTCAGAAAGGCGCTGGCGGATACCGTGAGCATGACATTCTGGTGGTCGAGGAAACCGGTGCCGAAAACATTACCGGCTTCCCCTATGGCCCTGAACACAACACGATCAGTGCATAATTGATTTGGCAGGAAGGGCGATCAGCCCTTCTTGCCACGTTCGTGAAAGATGAACCCGATGAAGTTCAGCAGAACCTGAGCCGCCAATATCTGCGTGCTTTCGGTCGGGTCGTAATTCGGAGCCACTTCGACAAGGTCGATCCCGACTACGTCTCCGCGTTTCGCAAGCCCCTGAATTATCTCCAAGACATCATAGTACTGGAACCCGCCGTGGCTGGGCGTGCCGGTGCCAGAGGCGATGGACGGGCAGAATGCGTCGATATCAATCGTGACATAATACCGGGCGCCTTCCGGGATGCGCGCCAACACGCCATCCGTACCGAGCTTGCGCACCTGCCGAACAGACAAAATGTCCGACCCGCGGGCGCGGGCGTCCTCATATCCTTCTTTGGCGGTTGACGACACGTTCCGGATGCCCAATTGCGTCATGCCCGAAACATACGATTTTTCAATTGCACGCCGCATGGGGTTGCCGTGCCCGGCGGTCACGCCATGCCGTTCGTCCACAAAATCCAGATGCGCATCAATCTGTACAACGTGGATAGGCCCGTTTTTCTCGCAATCGTTTTCGAAAGCGTTGATGCAAGGAATATTGACCGAGTGATCGCCGCCGATGGTGACGGGCAGGGCGCCTGCGTTCAGCATCTTTTCAACACCTAACTGGATGTTGGCGTGGCTTTCTTCGGTTTTGGTGTGGATGATATCCGCGTCGCCGATATCGACCATCCGGACCGAGCCATCCAAGTAAGTGGCATCATCCTCATGGTCATATGCGCCGGCATGGCCGAAGCTGAACAGAGTTGAAGCTTCGCGCACCGCACGCGGTCCAAACCGAGCGCCGGATCGCCACTGAGTTCCGAAATCAAAAGGCGCGCCCATGACGGCGACGTCAGCATCGATTTGATCCCAATCCTCGACGTACGGAGCTTTGCCAAAGGTCGATATGCCCACAAACGGCAGGTTCAGGCGACCGCCGGAATATCCATGAGACGTCATTGCAAGAATCCTGTTTATTGTTTTCCCAGAGCAGCTTAATCGGGACTTCTAAATCAGGATAGGCGAAACCGGATACATATTGCTCAAGCGCGGACTTGATTGTCCGCCTTGCCAGTGTGTATCTGGCGTAACTGCTTGAAAGGAAACACCGTGGGACGTCACGAACTGCCACCAGAGACGGGTGCCTTTTTTATCAATCTGGATCGGGTCCCAGTGCGCCGTGACTTCATGGAAGCGCAGTTCAATCATGCAGGCTTGGTGGGTGCCACCCGGTTTGGCGCGACGGATGCCCAGAAACCCGGAGTTGTGGACGCCAGCGGCTATGTTGCCGGATCGGGCAGTCGCTGGGGTTTGACGCAAAGCGAAATCGCCTGTTTTGAAAGCCATCGCGCGGTTTGGCAGGCGGTCGTGGATCAAAACCTGCAAGCGGTGGCCATTTTTGAAGATGACGTCGAAATGTCCATTCAGGCAGGATGTGTGATTTCAGCACTGATGGCGGACCCAGATGCCTTTGACATGGTGAAGCTGGACTATTCCCCCAAATCTCTTCGTTTTGGGCCAGAGACGCGTATCGCAGGCGTCACCGTCCGGCCCATGCTGGAAATGGCCCCGAGTGCGGCCGCCTATGTGCTTTCTCAGCGGGCCTGCCAGAAACTGCTGAATTGGTCCGAAAAGTATTCGGATCACCTGGATGATTTCGTCTCCATCCCACGGTCGGATTGGCGGATGTATCAGTGCTTTCCGGCTGTTGGGGTGCAGATGATCTGGTCGAAACAGCAAAATCACACGGTCGAAGAGGTGAAGGTCAGCGAACGATCCCTAAACCAGAAAACCAACAGCGGGCTGGATAAGGGGCCGCTTTGGTTCCGCCTTCGGCGGGAATTGGTCGCGGCGCGACGTAAGTTGTATTGGCGCGTGGGAGGCCAGACGCGATTGCTGGAACAGGGGGGATACGTCGGGTTCATCCCCTGCGCCGACGATCTGAGCGTGTGAATTCATGTCTCAACACGCCACCTAAATGGTCGCCCCGCAGTGCATCCGCTTCATAAGCGTTAACAAAACTGTCAATATGATATAACCTCGTGACGTTAGTGGTGAATAACGTTTGGGTTATGTGTTGTGGGGCAGACAATTTACGAAAGATACGGTGGCTTCAAAACGATCTCGCGGATCGTGATGACCTTTTACGAAATGGCGTTGGAGTCCGATCAGATCGGCGGTCATTTCGAAGACATTGATATGCCCCGGTTGATTGATCATCAGACCAAGTTTGTTTCGTCCTTGGTTGGTGGACCTGCATCCTTTAGCGATGACAGGATCGAGGCGGTTCATCGTCACCTGAACATCTCTCACGCCGATTTTGACGAGATGGCCGCGCTTTTCAGCGAGGCCCTGTCGATGCATGGAATGGAAGACGCGCATATTAAAATTGCCCTTGATGCCATCGAGTCAAAACGAGCCATCATCGTGGCACGCGACGCCGCATGAGTATTCTGGCAATAAACGAACAGCTGCTCCGCGCGATCGGTGTCGGCGTCGCTGTTGTACGGGCTTCGGATTTGGGTTTCGTGTTTCACAACGGTCCATTTACCGAGTGGTTTGGGGCGCCGGCCGAAGGTCAGACCCTGTTGGATTATTTTCCCGACCTTGATCCAAAAGAGCTTGAAGACGTCAAGCAATCCGGCTTGCGCTATTCGGCCGAGCTGCAGGTCAAGCCCAAGCGCCGGACGCTGATATTCGCTGTCGCAGTGTCCTTGGCCAACGGCCTTTCCGAACAGGTGCTGGTGGTCGAATTTCAGAACATCACCCGCATTCGCGAGCTTGAGAGCATGATCGACAGTTATTCGACCATGGTCGAACGTAATACGCGCGAATTGGAACGCGAGAAAGAGCGGGTCGAACGGTTGCTGTTGAACCTCATGCCACGCGCTGTGTACGAAGAGTTCAAGACCTTTGGTGTCGTTACGCCGCAGCTCTACGATCAGGTCTCGGTCGTGATGCTGGATTTTGTGGGCTTTACGGATTTTGCGGCAAAGACCGACCCGACTGTGACACTCAGCGAGTTGAACGATGTATTCACGGCCTTCGACAGGATCGTCGAACAATATGGCTGCGAACGGATCAAAACTATCGGGGACGCTTATCTGGCTGTCTCGGGTATGCCGGACGCTACACCGGATCATGCGACGGCCGTGGCCCATTGTGCGGTCCGGTTCTTGCGATATCTCGAACGGCGCAACGAAAGTCATCCGCATAAATGGCAGGCTCGGATCGGTCTGGGAATGGGGCCGGCTGTCGGCTCGGTCGTGGGTATTCAGAAATACGTCTACGACGTATTTGGTCCGGCCGTGAACATTGCTTCACGCCTGCAAGTCTTTGCAAACCCAATGAATATTGTCGCCCCGGAAGAAATGAAATACGCGTTGATTGACGAGTTCCAGGTCTCGGATATTGGGCCGGTGGATATCAAGGGCATGGGTCAGATGGATCTGATTAACGTCACTTCGGGCCTTAGTGTTCCGGCGCCAAGGACCAGGTTCTAGCGCGGATATCAGTCGTCCTGCGGCACCAGGCCCAAACCCCGCAAATAGATACCAATGCCGCTTTCCAGCAGGTCCTCTGGCGGGAATGGAGAGCTGGCACCTGTGTTTCGGGCATAGAGCTCAACAACGCCATGGCTCATGGCCCAGATGTGAGCACTGAACATCGAAGCGGGTGGCCGTTTTTCTGGCGGGATGTGTTGCGAAAGATCTGCGGCTGCTTTTTCCAGCACGCTCTTGGCCCGGTTCGCGGCCAGCGCCAATTCAGGCGTTCGGTTTACGGATATCCCGCTTTCGAACATGGCGATGTAGTGACCAGGGTGCTTGCGGGCAAAAGCCAGGTAAGCCCGACCGGTTGCCTCAAACGCGGCAAGGGCTGAGGGTTGGCCCGTGTCATAGGCGTACTGCATCAAGTCGGCGAACATTTCAAAGCCCTGACGGGCGGCCTCGGCGATCAAGTCCTCGCGCCCCTGAAAGTGCCTGTATACCGCCGCAGGTGTTACGCCTGCGGTCTTCGCGGCCTCGGACAGGGTAAAACCGGTCGGTCCCTTTTCTTCGATCAGCGACAGGGCGGCCTCGATCAGGGCTTGCTTGAGATTGCCGTGGTGATACCCGCGTTTCGCCATGCCTGTGTCACGAGCCTTTTTGTTTAAGTTCCGGGGAACCAAGACATAATCCACGCCTGCCGGTTCGTCCAACCCTTGGCAGCAATGGAGCGCGAAAATGTCATCACGCGTCCAACACCTCGGGTCCGCCGCAAATCAGTGGATCGATCTTGCCAATAGCCTTCTTGTCTTTTTCATCATATTCCAGCGCGTGCAAAACAGTTCGTATTGCCGCGATGCGGGCGCGTTTTTTGTCGTCTGAGCGAATGATGGTCCAAGGGCAAAGGTCTGAGTGACTGCGGGTCAGAGTTTCCGAGATCGATTGCGTATACTCGTCCCACTTACCAAGCCCCGCAATGTCGATTGTGCTGAGTTTCCATTGCTTCAGCGGATCTGTCTCACGTGCCAGAAAGCGGTTCAGCTGCTCCGCGCGCCCGACGTTAAGCCAGAATTTGAACAGTTTGATCCCGTCATTCACCAGTCCGGTTTCAAGCGGCAGAACTTGCCTGAAAAAACGTTCGCGTTCTTCGGGTTCGCAAAAACCAAAGACGTTTTCGACCACACCGCGATTGTACCAGCTGCGGTCAAAGAACACGATTTCGCCTGCCGCAGGCAGATGTTGAACGTAACGTTGGAAGTACCATTGGCTGCGTTCGGTGTCGGAGGGTTTGCTCAGCGCCACGTTGCGGGCGCCGCGCGGATTTAGGTTCTCACGAAAGCGTTTGATCGTACCACCTTTTCCGGCGGCATCGCGGCCTTCGAAAATGATAGCAACGCGATTGTCTGTTTCCCTGACCCAGGATTGCATTTTGACCAGCTCGATCTGCAGCAGATCCATTTCTTTCTCGTAATCCTTACGCTTCATTCTTTCTTCGTAAGGATATGTCGGGTTCAGGATGTCGTCTTTCTTTGCGTTTTCAATGGCTGATCGCACCTCTTTCGGGGCGTCCTTGCGGAAATACTTTTCAATGGAACCTTTTTCCGAACGGGCCATTAGCTACCTCGCCATAAAATCCATATCCTACTATGGATTAGCTGGCGGTTTAACGCAAACCCGCTCGCTCGGCCGCGCGGTCGATTGCTGAGGCAACCTCGGGGGCGGCCACAACCTGCGGCATGTGACCAATACCCGGAAGCTCGATCAGTTCCGCGTCGGGGATTTGGTCGACCAGTTGTTCTGCATGCCAGGCAAACTTGACAGTGGTGTCAGCCGTTCCGTGAACAACTTCGGTCGGTACGGAAATTTCCCCATAGCGGGGTTGCAGGGCGCGAACTTCGTCCAGCAGGTTGGCCCGTTGCTTGGCATTCGCATGCATCGAGGCGCGTCGCATCGTTAGGCCGGGGCCGAAATGCTGAGCATACCCTTCGGGTGCCGTCTGCGGGGCAAAGACCTTGTCCAGCGCTTTTTCCACGTACCATTCAGGGACAAATGCGGTGATCAGGGGCAGGGCCAGCGTATTGCCCGCCTCAGTCGACGCCAGCTTGTTGAAACCGTCCAGTGGCGTCTCCCACGGGATCGCAGCCGGTGCGATCAAAACAAGGGCAGAAATGTTGTCGGGCCGGGTGACCGCCCAAGCCAGCGATACGGACCCGCCATAGCTTTGCCCTGCAACAATGGGTTTTTCCGCGCCCAACTTGGCAGCGGCCTTTTGCAAGATTAACGCTTGCTCCTCAATGGTTTCTCCGTTCGAATTGAAGCTGTCGCTATAGCCCAGACCGGGTCGGTCGAACACGATCACACGGAAGTTCTCGGCCAGGATCGGTGCAAGAGCAAAACTCATGTCACGGGTGTTACCGCTGGACCCGTGGATCAAAACCACATCGGGGCCGTCGCCCATGACCACCGCATGGACGGCGATACCGTCGACCATCACCATTTCACCCTCAGGAGGGAAACGAGCCTCAGCCGCAGCTTCGTTCTGTGCTGCGCGCCAGACGGTCAGCAGGATCAGACCCGATAGAACGAGGCCAAGGAATATCAGAACTTTAATGACCAACGTCTTCCATGTTGAACGGGGTGGACTGGTAAATCTCATTGATCCAGTTGCCGTACAGCAGATGCGCATGGCTGCGCCATCTGTTTTGCGGCGGTTGTGATGGATCGTCGTCTGGATAGTAGTTCATCGGCACATTGATCGGTGTCCCGTTCGAGACATCGCGATCATATTCCTGCTTCAACGTATCGCTGTCGTATTCGAAATGGTTGAAGATATAGATCGCACGATGCGAGGGGTCCTCGACCAGACAGGGGCCGACCTCATCGCTTCCCAACAATGTCGTCAGGCCAGGCGCGCTGTTGATCTCAGATTGGTTCATTGTGGTCCAGCGGCTGACAGGGATCACGCAATCATCAGAAAACCCACGCAAAAACGGGGAAGAAGGAGCCAGATTCTGGTGCCGATAGCAACCAAACGCCTTGGCATCGAGCGCCTGTTTGTCGATGCCGTGGAAATGGTTGATCATCGCCATACCACCCCAGCAAACGCCAAAGGTGGAATGGACGTTTTTCTGAGTCCACTCAAAAACCTCGGTCATCTCGTCCCAATAGGTGACGTCATCGAACTCCAGATGCTCGATCGGCGCGCCCGTGATGATCAGGCCGTCGAATTTCTGATCCTTTACCTCTTGGAACGGTTGATAGAACTCGGCCATGTGATCGGCGGCGGTGTTCCTGGTGCGATGTTCGGTCATGCGGATCAGCGACAGGTCGATCTGCAGCGGAGTCGCTCCGATCAGACGCGCGAACTGGTTTTCTGTCTGAATTTTCTTGGGCATCAGATTCAGCAATCCGATCCGCAAGGGACGGATGTCCTGACGCATTGCCTGATCCGCGGCCATGACCATGACGCCCTCTTTGGTGAGAACGTCGTAAGCGGGCAGGTCGGAAGGGATCTTGATCGGCATCAGGTGCAAGCCTTTGGAGTTATTGTGTAGAGGCGGTAATTAAGCCCGGTTTGTCCGGGTCTCAAGGGTGCGTTCGATCAACTCATCGAAATCACCCGCATCGCGGACCTTGTGCATGTCATCAGCGGTGACTGTGACACCCCAATTGTCCGCCATGGCCTGATAGCGCGGTTGGCGGTGCGCCAGTGCGCGGGCATAGGTCCAGCGAATAAAGGCGTCCGGGTCGACGTCCTCGGGTGCGTAACCATGTTCGGTGAGGTATTCGTCCCAGACACGGGTCAGAAACTCTGCCTGATAGGACATCGGCTTAGGGGCCTTATCGAAACGGCGGATCAGTTCTGCGGTGTGATCTTCATCGCCCTTGATCCAGATCATCAGGGTTCGGCGGGACAGCTCGGACAGGACGTGATCTGCCGGGTCTTCGGGATCGACCCATTCGCAGATTGACCCGCCGGTATCGCAGATGAAGTTCGGGTATTGATACAAACGCTTGGCGCGATCGATGAAATACTCGGTGTCCAACAGGGCGTGGATCTCAGCAAGGCGGAACTGTTCCTGCCTACGACGATATTCAGTAAGCTCAAGCCCGCCGTGCGCCGGGTTGCCCGGTTTGCCCAGATAGGTCGCAACCGGTGTCAGGTTTTCGAACGAGATATTCGAGCCGATATAGATCGAATCCGACAGCAACAGGTCGCGCAGGAATGGAACTTTCATCGCCTCGGCTTTGGCGTTGTCGATGATGTATTCGCCCATGTACCGGGTACCGATGCGGTAGTCGATCGAGTAGTGGAACCAGTCCCCGGAATCGCGCAGCACGTTCGACACATAGGTCTTGCCCAGCCCCGACATGCCGAAGAACAGCACTTTTTTCCGGGCCGCTTCGCGCCAGTCCTTTGCTGAGCTGTAGATCATTGTCCGCTGTCCCTTTTTCTGACCTAGCTAAAACGGGCAGGGGGCGGCGTCAATCACGTGAGCGGGACCAGTTCAGAATCAACAACCCGATCGCCAACACGGCAAAGCCCAAAAAGGCCTGCGGCGGTAAGGTTTCGTCGCGCACCAGTGTGCCTAAAACGATGGCGACTGGCGGTATGACAAGCGTTACTAACATCAGGTTTCCGGCCCCGGCCATGGCAAGAACGCGGTAGTACAGCAAGTACGCTCCGGCTGTTGCGATCAGGGCGTAATAGGCAATGGCCGCCCACGCGATCGCCGGCAAGTTCAAAACGGGAAGCCCGTCGACCACGAGGGAAACAGGCAAAATCAGAATGGTTGAGCCGGTCAGCATGCCAGCTGCGGCAACTATGGGAGACAAGCCAGACAACTTGATTCTGGCCCAGGCGCTGGCCAACGCGTAAGAAACTGTTCCTGCGATGATTGCCAGTTGGGCAACGCTTTGAAGGTTGAAAGTCGCGAAATTCTTGAGGCCAATTGCAATTGCTACACCCAGAAACCCCAGACCGACGCCCACACCACGAGCAAGGGTCAACCTCTCGTCCTTGAAAAACATAGCGGCGATCAGGACGCCGAAGACGGCGGTTGCTGCATTCAGGATCGAGGTCAGGCCAGTTTCGATGTAAAGCTGCCCCCAAGCCATAAGCGAGAATGGGATGGCATTGTTCAACAACCCCATCATCAGGAATGCGCCCCAGATGCGCGGACTGGTGGGAACACTCAGCTTTTTAACCCAGACAACGATCCACAACGCCAGCATCGCCCAGAATACGCGGTGCAGAACCGAGGTCATGACGGGGATCGTGTCCAATGCGACGCGGATCGAGATAAAGGATGCGCCCCAGATCACGCCCAGAAGCAACAGTTCGGCCCAAGCCCTTGGAGACAGGTGTTTTTGAGGTTCCATAGCCCGTTCTCGCATTCCCCAAGGCGATGTTCGACCCGAAACTTGCGCAAAGAAAAACCCCGCCGAAAGTGGCGGGGTTTTTGTAGTTGGTTCGGTAGGCGGGATCAGTTCAGCGTGTAAGTGAGCTGAAGGCCGACGCTCCATGCCGAGTTGCCCGAGAATTCGCCACCTGTTGTGGTGGTCGCGTCTCCGATGTCGGTATAGCGGATGCCGCCAGAAATCTGAGCCTGCTCGAAGGAGTATGTACCACCTACGCCAAGGCTCCAGAAACCGTCGGTGGGGCCGAGGTTCGAAACAGCAGAACCCGAGGACGTTTCATAGCCCGCAGAGATCGCGCCAGAAAACTCTTCGGTGAACTTGTAGCCAAGACCCAGTGTGTAGGTGAAGGTGTCGTCCGCGTAATCAACCAGGTTCTGTTGCGCAGCGGCAGTATAAACCGGCGGTGCCAGAACTGTCTGCGGCCAGTCAACCCAGCGGATCGAGCCGAACAGCAGCGTTTTAGGTGCCACACCGGTCTGGAAGTCCAGATTTACCGATTGAGGCGTCACAACTTCGGTTTCGGTCTGTGCGGTCACAAGCGGTGCGGGGACGGGCGGTGGTCTTCGGTTGATGGACTCCGTCGAGTCGAAATCGTGCGTGATTTTAGAGTTGTAGGTCAGTGCGACACGTGCCGCGATTTCGGGACGTTCCCATGCGACGCCTACGACGTAACCGAAGTCAACCTCAGAGCCGGATTCAAATTCGTAACCGGCAACAACCGGGACAGCAACCGTTGCCTTGGCTCGCTGTGCGCGAATACCGCCGATTGCGCTGAAGCCGCCATCGAACTTGTAACGCACCAGGGCAGTAATCGCATCAACATCCGCTTTAGCGCGCAAAACGTCGGTGCGACCACCAAAAGCGGCCAAGGGGTTCTGCGACAAAGGATAGTTCGACGGGTACTCGACATCGGCACCGTACGGTTCATCATAAATGAGAGCAAAGTCCAACTGATCGGTAAACGAATGCTTGTATGCCAGGTGTGGTGTCCAGAAGCTTTTGGCGATGTTTCCGGAATCAACACCGTTCTGCTCACCGCTCACGTCGGGGTTTGCGTAACCCAAACGGAACTGAACAACAGAACCTTCCTCAAACAGAATGTTGACGCCCTGGCCGCTGCGATCAAGACCGCCTGCGTAAGCACCGGTTGCGCCAACGCATACCGCACACGCCTGTAGAAGCGCTTTTTTCATTAGTTCCTCCCTCTAGGTCTCCTGGAGGTCAGCGCCTGTTGATATGTGGTGCGGACTGACCTGCATTGTGGTGCTCGTTATTTTCTTGAGCTTTACCTTATCGTCAACTGGTGACCGTGCGTTACTTGTGTTGAGTGTCGCGAAGAGGTGTTGCCAAACTGTTACGATTCTCGGCGTGAACGTTCAGGAAAATACCTACGAAAATTACCGCAGCGCCTAATAGGGTCCAGTGATCCAGCGGTTCGTGATACAGAACCATACCTATGACCGCGATTGTGGGCAGGCGTGCAAAGTCAAACGGCACCACAACGGTTGCCGGGGCAATCGCCAGCGCATTTGTGATGCAGTAATGCGCCAGCAGCCCGGCCAGTCCCACCAGCAACAAAAACGGTGCTGTGCTTGCCGAGGGCAGGGTGATTTGTCCGTCGATACCCGATGCGATCAGCCCCAGCACGGCTTGCATTACTGTCAGCCAGAACATGATGCATCCGATGCTGGCAAAACGAGTGAGGGACTTTGTTGATATCGTTGTTAAGGCAAAGAAAATAGCGGACATAGCAGCGGTCATCACACCTGCACTGAGAGGCACGGAGCCCGGCCGGGCGACCAGAAGAATTCCCGCAAATCCGATCAACGCCGACATCATGCGCACCGCCGTCAGACGTTCTTTCAACAAAAGCGGAGACAGCAGGATGACCCAAATGGGTTGCGTGAATTCCAGCGCAAAAACCTGTGCCAGAGGAATGACACCGACTGCGTAGAACCACAGGTTCTGCCCGGTGAAATGCAGCACGTTGCGAACCCCATGCAATCCGATCCGTTCGGTCGAGACTTGATGCCATTTGCGTGTCAGGGTCAGAATCAGGGCGACCACGCAAATTCCGACGAGGCTGCGGTAGAACATGATCTCGAACGTGTCATGGGTCACGCTCAGTTCACGGCCAGCGATTGCCATAGCTGAAAATGAGGCAATTGCCCCTGTCATCCAAAGTGCGGCTTTGACTAGATGACTCGGTGAGCGCGTCAAAACGGTAATACCTGAACACAACCGGGCGTGATGGCCAGACGCCGGCTCCGGTCGGGCAAATTCCGCGTTAGACGTAAGAGCATGGATTGAGCCTATCGGTTGTTGCGGAAAAGATAGTCCTGCTGGTTCAGGGCGGTTTCCAATTTGTAGCCAACGGTGCCCAGAAATCCCTGCAGTCGATCCAGGTCCCGGCACTCGATCAACATAAAATCAAAGCGAAACCGGTCATGATCAATCCCCTTCAGAACATTCAGTTCCGCCCCTTCGACATCCAGAGACAGCAGGTTTATTCTGCTGGGGGCTTCAGCCTCGATGAGAATTTCGTTGAGCGGGCGCGCGACCGCGCCGAAAGAGAAACTGACCTCGGTTTCTTTCATATGTAGCTGGGCATTCTTTAAATGCTCGCTTCGATCCGCAAGGTCTAATTCCTGTCCGACACTGACGCTCATCAGGTTTGCGTAAACCATCTCGATCAGACGATCGGGAAATCCGAATTCGACGCAGGCATTGCAAAAAACCTTGCTCCGACTTCCACGTAGAGAGAAACATTTAAGGAAGTTATGCGGTGCCGGTTCGATCAGGACACCCTGCCATCCCCGCTCTTTCTCGAAATAGTAGGTGTTGGATTGCGTGACGCCGTCATTGGCCCCGAGTTCCACAAAGGAACCGTTGTCGAAATCCAGATAGGGCTCAAGCTTCTGATCCAGAGCGTTCAGCCCATAATATCTGGTATTTTGTGGGTTGAGACGCTTTGAAACCGAATTTCTGATCTTGTTGAGTATTTTCACAACGCCCATCCTATCGTGTGTCGGCGGCATCGCATCCGCAGCGTCCTAGCTGTCGTCGGCGCTCAGAATGCCCAGCCCACCTATAGGGGCCAAAGGTTTCTTTCTCGGCAGTTGCCGCGATGGATTGAGATAGGCCGATGTGGTCCATGTATAGGAATTTATCGGGCCGAAGCCGTTGAAATCGCATCTGTTCCAGCCTGTGGCCTCGTCCAGCAAGGCGATGCAGTCCGGGTGCCTGTCCGAATTGTCGAACACAATCATTGTCGGATCTATCCGTTTCTGCTGGAACTGTTCCCGAACAAATCTGGCGCAGGCGTTGCGATAGCGCCCATCGATGACGACGATATCGGCATTTCGTATTTCATCGCGTTCAACATATTGCGCTTCTTCCCGCTCGAAGAAATAGGTGAAATGCGGTTTGTCGGCGAGAGAAGCAGAAATCTTGTCAAACCAGCCTTTGTCGTTTTCGACCGACGTTACCTCTGCACCTGCATTCAGATAGTAGATCGAAGAGTTCCCGCTGCCATATTCCAGAACGCGAACGCCGTTCAGATCGAAGCTGTCCAGGTATTCGATGGCCGGATATGTGTACCACGGGATTTCACGGCCCTCACCATCGCGGCAGTCCCAGTTTTCTATGGAATTGTATTGGCCATAAGTTTCACCCAGAATCCGGTAGGTTTTGACCTGTTCCAGTGACGCTTTCGACGCACGTTTCAGGACCTTTCGCAATATCCAGAAATGGGTGTTCGTCATGAAGGCCCCTCGCTGATGAAAGTGGATTAAATGTTCTCAACGCGCACAATTGACACAAACTGGCGTCTATTCCCACTCAATCGTGCCCGGAGGTTTCGAGGTGATGTCATAGGTACAGCGATTGATGCCCTTGACTTCGTTGATGATCCGCGTAGCCGTTTCGCCTAGGAATTCGTGGCTGAATGGATAATAGTCAGCCGTCATACCATCCACCGATGTCACCGCACGCAGGGCGCAAGCGTAGTCATAAGTGCGCCCGTCGCCCATGACGCCAACGGTGCGAACCGGTAGAATCGCGACAAAGGCTTGCCAGATTTCGTCATAAAGGCCGTGCTTGCGAATCTGGTCGATATAGACCGCATCCGCTTCGCGCAGGATGTCCAGCTTTTCGCGGGTGATCTCACCGGGGCAGCGAATCGCCAGACCGGGACCGGGGAAAGGGTGACGACCAATAAAGCTCTGCGGCAGGCCCAGTTCGCGGCCTAGGGCGCGAACCTCGTCCTTGAACAGCTCGCGCAATGGTTCGACCAGTTTCAGGCCCATTTTCTCTGGCAGTCCGCCAACGTTGTGGTGCGATTTGATCGTGACCGAGGGGCCGCCCGAGAAGGACACCGATTCAATGACGTCCGGATACAGCGTGCCTTGCGCCAGAAACTCTGCACCATCGATGGTGTCAGCGTGTTTCTGGAACACGTCGATGAACAGCTTGCCGATAATCTTGCGCTTGGTCTCGGGGTCGCTTTGACCTTCGAGTTCACCAAGGAACAGATCGCTTTCGTTCGCGTGGATCAGCTGGATGTTGTAATTATCGCGGAACATGCCGACGACTTCTTCGGCCTCGTTCTTGCGAAGCAAGCCATGGTCCACGAATACACAGGTCAGCTGATCGCCGATTGCCTCGTGGATCAGGATCGCCGCGACCGAGCTGTCGACACCACCGGACAGACCGCAAATGACCTTTTTGTCGCCGACCTGCTCGCGGATCTTTTCGATCATTTGTTCGCGATAGGCACCCATGGTCCAATCGCCCTTGAACCCGGCAAGTTTGACGAAGTTCTCATACAGTTTTGCACCCTTGGGTGTGTGGTGCACTTCGGGGTGGAACTGAACCGCATAGAAGTGACGGTTGCTGTCCGCTGTAATCGCGAAAGGTGCGTTGGGGGAGGTGCCGTAAACGGTGAAACCGGGCGCGATTTCGCTGACATGGTCGCCGTGGCTCATCCAGACTTGTTCATCGCCATCGGTGAACCAGCCGTCCAGAATATCCAGCTTTTGGTTGGGGGTCACAAACGCACGCCCAAACTCGGCCGTGCCGTGTCCGCTTTCAACCTTACCGCCCAGCTGGTGCATCATCACCTGCTGGCCGTAGCAGATGCCAAGGATTGGAACGCCGTAATCAAAGATCTCCTGCGGTACACGGGGCGAACCCTCACGTGTCACACTGTCAGGACCGCCCGAGAATATCACGGCCTTGGGGGCCATTTCCCGCACAAAGTCCATCGTGACTTTTTGATAGGGGTGGATTTCGCAATAGACATTCAGCTCGCGCAGGCGGCGCGCAATAAGCTGCGTAACCTGGCTGCCGAAGTCGATGATCAGAAGGCGGTCATGGGTGTCTTGGGTCATGGTTGGCTATTAGGTCGCAAGGCTTGCATGTGCAAGCGCTATGACGTCATTTGTGCAATTGAGCCTCAGGATAATACAGAAAGAGCGCGAGATGCCCGAGATCAAACTACGCCGCGCAAGTGCCGCTGATACCGAAGCCGTCACAACCTGTATTGCAGCGGCCTATGCGGATGCACTTCGCGATATTCCTGATCTGCCCGATGTCACGGACGGCGTTGGCGACGACATCGTCGCGCATCAGGCCTGGGTTGCCACGCAGGATGAAGACATCGTCGGGTTTATTGTTTTTGACCAGGTCGATTCTGCGGTGATGATCTTTAACCTTGCCGTATCGCCAAAGGCACAAGGGGTAGGGTTGGCGAGGCGGTTGATCGGAATAGCTGAACAAGAAGCCAAGGGAACGGGCACCGCTAAGCTCAGGTTGCGAACGCATAAATTGATGCAAGCGACAGTCTCCATGTACCTCTACTTGGGCTGGCACGAGAAAGAGGTGAGCGGCAAGACCATCCTTATGGAGAAGGAACTTGAGTGATTAGAGCAAGTGCCTGACGGTTTTGGTTCCTGCGGATGTCGCTTTTCCCCCTATAGCGCCGTAAATTAGATGCATTGCCCCAAATGCTTGCTGTAACAAACTGATCAAACCAACCAATAGACGGGATCTTCTCATGGCAGAGGCAAACACCCGGCGTCGGGCAAGAGGTGGCGGTGGCGCCGCCCGCCGGGCCGAACGTACCGCGGTTCGCATCGAAACGGCGAAATACATCGAACGGAATATTCCGAACTTCGAGGTTCTCAACGAAGAAGCGTTGGAGATCATCGAAACCAATGCGGAAACCATTCTGGCCGAAGTCGGCGTGAACTTTGTCGACAACCCAGCCGCGTTGCAGCGCTGGAAAGATGTTGGCGCCGATGTCGATGGTGAACGCGTCCGCATTCCGCGCGGTTTGGCGCGTCAGCTGATCAAAACAGCGCCCAGCGAATTCACGCAGCATGCCCGTAACCCCGAGAAATCGGTTGTCATCGGTGGCCGCAATCTGGTTCTGGCCCCGGTGTACGGCCCACCCTTTGTGCGGGACGCCCAAGGTGGCCGTCGCTATGCGAACATGGAAGATTTCAACAAGTTCGTTAAACTGGCGTATATGTCCAAGTGGTTGCACCATTCGGGCGGGACCGTGTGCGAACCGACAGATATTCCGGTGAACAAGCGTCACCTTGACATGCTGATGGCGCACATGACCTTGTCGGACAAGCCGTTCATGGGCTCGGTCACCGATCCCAGCCGTGCGCAGGATTCGGTTGAGATGTGTGAGATTCTGTTCGGCAAAGAGTTCGTTCAGGAAAACACAGTGATGACCTCGCTGACCAACATCAACTCGCCGATGACCTTCGACGACGTGATGATGGGCGCGCTGGAAGTTTATGCGAAGAACAATCAGGCCTGCATCATCTCGCCCTTTATCGTGGGTGGTGCGATGGCGCCTGTTTCGATTGCCGGGACACTGACGCAGGTTTTGGCCGAAGTTCTGGCTGGCGTGGCGTATAGTCAGATCATCCGTCCGGGCGCGCCTGCGATTTTCGGTGCCTTTGTGTCATCGATCGATATGAACTCTGGCGCGCCGACATTTGGTACGCCCGAGGCATCGATGGTTACCTACGGTGCGGGCCAGCTGGCGCGACGTCTGAACCTGCCGTTCCGCTCGGCCGGGTCGTTCTGCGGCTCGAAACTGCCTGATGCACAGGCGGCCTATGAGACCGCAAACTCACTGAATATGGGGCTGATGGCTGGCGTGAACTTCATGCTGCACTCGTGCGGCTGGCTTGAAGGCGGTCTTGTTGCAGACTTCGAAAAGTTCGTCATGGATGCCGACCAGTTGGGCGTTCTGCACGGTCTGGCCAAGGGCGTGGCCTATGATGAAAACGCGCAGGCGATGGATGCGATCCGCGAAGTTGGCCCGGGCGGTCACTATCTGGGCTGTGCCCATACGCAGGCGAATTTTAAAGAAGCGTTCTGGAAGTCCGAGGTTCTGGATTACAAACCCTTTGAGACTTGGGAAGACGAAGGCGGGCGCGACACACGTCAACTGGCCACGTCGCGGGTCGAGCATCTGCTGGCCAACTACCAACAACCGCAACTCGACCCCGCCGTCAACGAAGCATTGAACGCATACGTGGCGGAAAAGAAAGCATCCATGCCGGATGCCTTCACCTGATCATTGATACTGCGTGGCGCGACTGGCTTTGAACAGTTGCGCCTCGCCCAATAGCGCAATCAGCAGGTCCAGATGGCGGACCAGCGAATAGGCGGCGTCTTCGGCCAGTCTTTGGGCGTTTACCTCTCGTTCCAATTCCAACAGACGAACCAATGCAGACCCTGTGCCGGGCAGTGATCCGTATCCCAGAACACGTTGAAGATGCCGGTCCCGATCATACTCCTGCGCCCCAATTTTTGCGGCCCGAGCCAACAGGCGTGGGCGGCGGAGCGTTGTAATCATGGTCATCAGGTCCTGCATTTCGTTGATCCCTTGGTTGAACAGAAGATAGCCATTTGTCACACAGCTTAAGCGAGTGTTGCCTTGTGTGGGTTCCCTCCGAACTCTGACTTCATGAGTGTTTATGATTTTGAATCAAATCTGGTTGTTGTCTGTCCCGGTTAACGAACGAGTAACGAAAGCGGCTCTAGTTAGAATTGGTTAACACATTCACCGGGGGCGATTGAGAACCGATTGTTTTGTCGACGAGGGCAAGTAACTATGCAAGAAAACATGGCTTTCACCATTCCGGCGTGGGTGCCTGAAGGGGCGCAGAGATACCTGGCGCATACCGAAACCGGTCAATCGATCCGCGACATCGCGCGATCCGTGGGGTGCCATGCGTCAACCATACTCAGACAGATCCGACGTATTGAAATGCGCCGGGACGATCCATTGGTGGATGCTGCTCTGCAAGCGCTGGCAGAGGACCATTTCACGGATCAACAGGGGCGTACTGGGTCCCTGAACGAGGCTTTGGGTATTCAGGCCAACGATGCAGCAAGCAAGGACGATGAGTTTAACCGCGAAGCTCTTCGAATACTGCGCCGCCTTTGCGAAACCGGCGCGGTTCTGGCTGTGGCGGAAGAGATGGACAAGGCTGTGGTCGTTCGGAACACCGGCGACAGCGGGACCGCAAGAACTGCGGTCGTCGATTGCACGATTGCGCAAGCGCTGGCTCTGAATGATTGGATATCCTGCGATAATCCCGGACGTATTTCACGGTATCGCATCTCTTCCGCTGGGCGGTCGGCCTTAAGCCAACTGATCGCCGAGGCCGAGAACAAAGCTCGCGCCAGAAACGAGTTCGGCATGGCCGAGGCGCAATCGCCGTTTCAGCCGCATGGAGAACAAAGACAGGAAATGTTGCCGCACGGTGCCAGACGTATTCGCTACAGTGCCGCCGAAAGCCCGCTGATCGCGTTGGCGCGCAGGCGGGACAAGGACGGAAAGCCCTTTCTCGACGAAACTCTGGTCGGCGCTGGCGAACGGCTGCGCGAAGACTTTGAACTGTCGCAGATCGGTCCGCAGGTTGCCCAAAACTGGGATCACTTTCTAACGGCCGGGGGGCGGGGAAGTTTCGCAAATGGAACGTATGCTGGGCAGGGGTCCTCAGACGCGCGCGCTCGGGTTGAACGTGCCCTGTCGGATCTGGGACCGGGGTTAAGCGACGTGGCACTGCGGTGCTGCTGTTACCTTGAGGGGCTCGAATTAGCCGAAAAACGCATGGGGTGGTCGGCGCGTTCCGGGAAGATCGTGTTGCGCATCGCCTTGCAACGTCTAAAGCGCCATTACGAAGATCAAGCAGAGAAAACTCGCCTGATTGGGTAGAAATTCCATAATTCGCAGTTGAGGTTTCAGGGGGTAGTGATAGGAATTGCCTATGAATTTTACCCTCAGGCAGCTTCAGTATTTCAATGCGGTGGCAGATCAGCGCAATTTTGGTCGTGCGGCGCAGGTCTGCCATGTCTCACAACCCGCGCTGTCGGTTCAAATCAAAGCGTTGGAAGAGACCTTGGGCGGGCCGCTTTTCGAACGTCAGGCCCGCGACATACTGCTGACGCCGTTGGGGCGCGACGTGCTGGACTACGCCCGTCAGGTGCTAGGCGCGGCAGACAGGCTGGACCAGTTCGCAAAGGATCATTCCGTTGGGCATCGGTCTTTGGCGATTGGAATCATCCCGACAATTGCGCCTTATCTTTTGCCTGGAGTGCTTGCCGGGCTGCGCACAGCCGATGTCTCCTTGCGAGTGCAGATCCGCGAGGCACGGACCGAGCGCTTGCTGGCCATGCTGCGGGCCGGGGAAATCGATGCCGGTGTGATGGCCTTGCCGGCCGGTGGCAGCGAATTGTTCGAATTGCCGCTTTTCGAGGATCGCTTTCTGCTTGCCGGAAGCGCGGGGCGGCTTGGGACAGTACACTCAGACCCGGATGCCTTGCGCCCGGTGGATCTGCAGACCGCGCAGTTGATGTTGCTGGATGACGGACATTGCCTGACGGATCAGGCTCTTGAGGTCTGTGGTCAAGACAGAAGCAGCGGTTTGATCAATATGGGGGCGTCCTCATTGGCTACCCTGTCGCGACTGGTTGCGGAAGGGTTTGGTCTGACACTCATGCCTGAACTCGCGGCCCGCTCGGAGACCGAAGCTGTTCCGGGGCTCAAGCTCATGCGGTTCGGGGCACCGCAGCCTGCGCGGACGGTGGGGTTGGTCCGGCGCCTTTCGACGGGACATGAAGACTGGTTCGACAGTCTTGCGGAAGTCATCCGGCGTGTTGGCGATGATATCGTAACCGCGACCCGCCATTAAAAAAGGCCCGCCTGAGGCGAGCCTTTGATACGTCAGCCTGACAATTGTTATGCCAGTGCCGGTTCTTTGGCTTCTTCCAGGTGCTTCATCAGGGTTTCTGGGGACGAAACTCCATAGGGGTCTTCTGGGCAGTTGTCCATCAGTCCGGGCTCTTCGAACCAAGCTTCGACCACACCATCCTTTACGATGGCAGCGTAGCGCCACGAACGCATGCCAAAGCCCAAGTTTTCCTTGTCGACCAGCATGCCCATTTTGCGGGTAAATTCGCCCGAACCGTCAGGGATGACTTTGACGTTTTTAAGGCCCTGATCCTGTGCCCATTTGTTCATGACAAAGCTGTCATTCACGGACATGCAGTAGATTTCATCGATGCCCTTGGCAGCGAAATCGGCATACCCGTTTTCGAAACCGGGCAGTTGAAAGGTAGAGCATGTGGGTGTGAAAGCACCGGGCAGGGAAAACAGGATGACGCGCTTGCCTGCGAAGTAATCCGCGGTTGTTTTGTCTTCCCAACGGAACGGGTTGGATCCTTCGATTGCTTCGTCGCGGACACGGGTGTGGAAGGTAACGGAAGGCAGTTTTGCGCCGGTTTTCATCTACGGGCTCCTGTGATTCACATTAGAATTAATGGTGACTTAAAACAGTTCTAAACCGCCTTCAACGCCAGAAATGCTGCATTTGCGATATAACTTTAAGTAACAGTAAACATAAGATAAATCCTGCTACTATGTTTGAAGCGCGGCGCGGCTTCTTCGGTTGCAAACCTGCTATGCATGGCGGGTATGCCCGGGTGGCATAGTCTGCGCGGGCGTATTATGTTAGGGCAAAGCAAATTGACCCAAAGTCAGGAAAGCCAGCCGTGCGTGATCTGAAGATCCCAGAACAACGTCATCCCGAAAAAGCGCATCGTCCAGACAATGCGCAGCCTAAGAAGCCCAAGTGGATACGCGTCAAGGCCCCCGGCGGAAAGGGTTATGCCGAGACGCACAAGATCATGCGTGAAAATAATCTGGTCACTGTCTGTGAAGAGGCCGGATGCCCAAATGTTGGCGAATGCTGGAGCCAGGGCCACGCCACCATGATGATCATGGGCGAGATCTGCACGCGCGGCTGTACCTTCTGTAACATTGCGACAGGACGTCCGGACTCGTTGGATGCGTTTGAACCGGGGCGCGTGGCGTATGCGGTTGAAAAGCTGGGTTTGAACCACGTCGTGATCACATCTGTTGACCGCGATGATCTGAAGGACGGCGGTGCCGATCATTTCGCACAGACGATACGCGCGGTGCGGCACCGGTCGCCGAAGACGACCATTGAAATCCTGACACCTGATTTCCTGAAATGTGACTCTTCCGTTCTTGAAACTGTCGTCGAGGCCAAGCCGGACGTGTTCAACCACAATCTGGAAACCGTACCCGGTCTGTACCTCGAAGTGCGTCCCGGTGCGCGTTATTTCCACTCGCTGCGGCTGTTGCAGCGCGTCAAAGAGCTGGACCCGTCTATTTTCACCAAATCGGGAATCATGGTCGGCTTGGGTGAGAATGAGCAAGAAGTTCGGCAGGTCATGGATGACATGCGAGCCGCCGATATCGACTTTCTAACCATCGGTCAGTATCTGCAGCCCACGCCCAAACACCATGGTGTGGATCGGTTCGTGACGCCGGAAGAATTCGCATCCTACGAAAAGGCTGCTTATGGCAAAGGGTTCCTGATGGTGTCCGCGACACCTCTGACCCGGTCGTCCTATCACGCGGGGGATGACTTTGCCCGGTTGCGTGAGGCTCGCCAGAAAAAGCTGGAACAGGGGTGACACCCGAAGCGCACGCGCGGCTGACACGCCTGCGCCACGACCTGCATCAATATCCCGAACTTTCCGGGCAGGAGCGCGAAACCGCTGCCCGCATGACAGAGCTGTTGCAGGGAATCGGCGCGGACCGTGTGCTTACCGGACTGGGGGGGCATGGCGTTGCCGCGGTTTTTGACAGTGGGCAGGCTGGGCCAACAGTTGGTATCCGGTGCGAGTTGGACGGGCTGCCGATTCAAGAACTTGGCACGCACCCCTATGTGTCAAAGGTTCCGGGCAAAGGGCAACTGTGTGGCCATGATGGGCACATGGCGATGGTGCTTGGCGTTGCCGAAGACTTGGCGCGCCACCGCCCCCAAAAGGGTCGGGTGGTATTGATCTTTCAACCGGCTGAGGAAACCGGGCAGGGCGCTATCGCCTTTCGCGCGGACCCCCAATTCGCGCAAATCGCGCTGGACTATGTGTTCTCTTTGCACAACCTGCCGGGGTTGGAACTTGGTGCAGTTGAGTTGTGTCAGGGTTCGGCCAATTGCGCCTCGCGCGGGATGAAAATTATCCTGACCGGCAAGACATCCCATGCGGCTGCGCCTCAGGATGGGATTTCCCCGGCTGAGGCGATGTCCGAACTGGTTTCGAAGCTGGCGGGTTTAGGCGCAGGCGGCGCGTTGGATGCCGATTTTGCGCTGACAACTGTGACGCATGCTCGTTTGGGAGAGCCGACTTTCGGCGTCGCTCCGGGGCAGGCCGAGATCTGGGTGACCTTGCGCACCGTTTCAGACGCCCGGATGCAAACGCTGATCACCGAGGCCGAGGCGCTGGCGCGCCGCGCTGCATCCGCCGACAGTCTGGGTTTTGAGATCACCTATGACGATGTCTTCGAGGCCTGCGTCAATCACAGCGACGCGGTGAGCATCATCGCAACAGCCTGCGCCGAGCGTGGAGTGCCGTGCCATTTAACAAAGACGCCGCAAAAATTCTCGGAAGATTTTGGGCAATTTGGGAAAGGCGCGAAAACGGCCATGTTTTGGCTTGGGTCGGGGCAGGATCATCCGCAATTGCATAACCCTGACTATGATTTCCCAGACGCACTTATCCCGGTAGGAGTAGACGTATTTGTTGCCGCAATTCGATCACTTAATGGCTGAAACTTCAGTTTACGAGATCGCTCACTATTCCAACGGCATCAATGACTGTCTTAGTGTCATCTGATATTGACAGGATTTCGTCATCCACGCGGATATATCGCTGACCGGCGGGTAGGGGTTTCAACTTCCAGCCGTCCAGGTCATCAAGATAGTCAAAATTCAGATCGTTAGGGATTTTCTGACCTCGCGTATAACGCTTGATCTGTCCAGGCGGTACACCAACGCCATTATTGGTCTTTATCGACTTTTCGATTTTCGACTTGTCTGGGCCTTTCCCTTTGCCCTTGTTGTCTTTTGCGTCCGCAAGACCAACCGTTGCGGCGACTGCGCAAGTCGCCAGAAGCCCAATAGACATTACTTTCATAAGCAGAATCCTCCCAAGATGATCGGAGGGTAATCTGTTGTTGAGGGCGTTGTCCAATGGTATTCATTTAAGTGAATACAAGGGTGCGCAGCTACTTTGACGATTGGAAACTGGGTTTGTTTTTGCCCCTCTCAGTCTTCGACAAAACGAACCTTACCAATAAACGGCAAGTTGCGATTGCGCTGCGCGTAGTCGATCCCGTAACCCACAACAAATTCGTCCGGAATTTCAAAGCCGATCCAATCGGAACGGAAATCGACCTCGCGCCGGCTGGGTTTGTCCAGCAAGGCAATGGACTTAAGTCGGCTTGGCTTGCGGCTGCGCAAGAGTTTTGTAACGTGGTTCAGCGTGTGGCCCGTGTCGACGATATCCTCGACCGCTAAAACATCGCGCCCTTCAATCGCACCGCGCAAGTCCTTGAGAATGCGTACTTCCCGGCTGCTTTCCATCGCGTCTCCATACGAGGATACTTCGAGGAAATCGACTTCGATCGGCAGGTCCAGCTCGCGCACCAGATCCGCGATGAAGACGAAACTGCCGCGCAGCAGGCCGACCACGATCAGCTTGTCGGTATCTCCGAATTCTGCCGTGATTTCGCGGCATAATTCCTCGATTCGGGCTGCAATCGCCTTGGCCGAGATCATCGTATCTATCACATATGCGCGGTCGCTCATCGCTGCCCCCTTGATCTTTGGCGCGCAACATACGACATGACGCGCCATTGTCACCTGAAAAACCGGACGCCATGCCTACTCATTCGGAAACACGTCACCTTCCTTACACTGCTCAGCAGATGTACGAGCTGGTCGCGGACGTGGCAAAGTATCCCGAGTTTCTGCCGTGGTGCGCAGCCGCCCGCATTCGTCGGACCTATGCGGCGGGCGAGGCGCAGGTCATGGAGGCAGACTTGGTGATCTCGTTCAAAGTGTTTCGCGAACGGTTCGGCAGCCGAGTGACATTGTTTGCCGATCAGAAAAGAATCGACACCGAATATCTGGACGGCCCATTCAAATACATGAAATCCGACTGGCAGTTCGCTGACGCCGACGATGGCGGATGCAACATCACGTTCCACGTGGATTTCGAATTCAAGAACGCGATCCTTCAAGGGATCATCGGCGTGGTCTTCAACGAGGCCATGCATCGGATCGTTCAAGCCTTTGAGACCCGCGCGAAGGACTTGTACAGCTAGGTCTTTACCCCAGGTTGGCGGTCGCTAGACTGCGCCCATGACCGATTTCACCACATCACTGGCAGCCTTCGCGGCGGGGCCAATTACGACGACTTTGCAGACGCGGGTCGTTACGTCTCTTTCTGTTTTGGACTGGATTGCTGTCGGGCGTGCCGGAGTTGATGAGCCTGTTTCCCGGACAGTGCGCGACCTTGTGCTTGGCGAGGGGGGGGCGGAACAAGCGCGCCTTTTTGGTGGAGGAGGGGCGCCCCTGCGCGGTGCTGCATGGGTAAATGGTACCGTGTCGCATGCCCTGGACTATGACGACACGCATTTCGCCCATATCGGGCATCCATCGGTTGCCGTCCTTCCAGCGGCGCTGGCCATAAGCGAGTGGGACGACCGTATTCTGGTCGATTTCCTTGAGGCCGCGCTGGTTGGGATGGAGACGTCCATTCGGATCGGCCTCTGGCTGGGGCGCGATCACTATCAGGCGGGCTTTCACCAGACAGCAACGTCTGGCGCGTTTGGTGCAGCTGTCGCTGCAGGGCGCATACTGGGATTCGACGTCGAACAGATGCGAAAAGTTCTGGGCCTGACGGCGACTCGGGCGGCCGGTCTAAAGGCGCAATTCGGAACGATGGGTAAGCCTTATAACGCGGGTCTGGCGGCCTCTGCCGGGATTGAGGCAGCTTTGTTGGTGGCATCGGGATTCGATCCCAATTCAGACGCGCTGGAAGGGTCTTATGGATTTGGCGCGACACATAAAGGACAATCAGACATTGCAGCCTCATTGGATGGGCTGGGTGCGGAATGGCTTTTTGAAAGCGTCAGTCACAAGTTTCATGCCTGTTGCCACGGATTGCACGCCGCGCTTGAGGCTGCACGCGACCTGGATATCGCCGAACCGGAAGTCGCCGAGATCAAGATCAAGACGCATCCAAGGTGGATGAGTGTCTGCAACCAGACTTCCCCGACAACTGGCCTTGGTGCCAAGTTCTCATATCGGACGGTGCTTGCGATGCAGGCTCTTGGCTATGATACGGCCCTGCCGGGCAGCTATTCGGACAAGACATGCGCCGACCCGCGACTGGTATCCTTGCGGGACCGAGTCTCTGTCGAAGAGGATGACAGTTTGTCAGAAACGCAGGCGCAGCTGACCTTGTTGCGCCGGGATGGGGCAAGGCGCGAGGCCACGCATGACCTGTTGGCCCCGATGACCCTGTCGGACCGTGAGGACCGCGTGCGCGGCAAAGCCAACAAGCTGATTGGAGCAGAGGACGCGGACGCGATCTGGTCGATGCTTCGCACCGGAGGCCGCGTCCGCGATTTGTCTGCTTTGCTGGCGGGTTAAGTCACGCGCCAGTGTAGCGGGAAACCCGGTTCAAACACTGTGACCGGACCATCTTCGCAGTCGATCTTGTCCGGGTATTCCACCGGTTCGCCTTTGGTCAGGGTGATGGTTTCCTCATTCACCGGAAGGCGATAGAAGGCCGGGCCGTTCAGAGACACAAAGCCTTCCAGCTTATCCAAAGCGCCCTCGCGGTCAAACATCTCGGCCACAAGTGACATTGTATTGGTCGCCGTGAAACATCCCGCACACCCGCAGGCCATTTCCTTGTTGGCGTCGGTGTGGGGTGCGCTGTCAGTACCCAGGAAATACCGCGCATCGCCCGAGGTTGCAGCCGCCAGCAGAGCCAGTCGATGTTCTTCACGCTTGGCGACAGGCAGGCAATAGTAATGCGGCTTGATTCCACCAACGAGGATATGGTTGCGGTTGATAATCAGGTGGTGTGCCGTGATCGTTGCACCCAGATCCTTGTTATTGGATTTGACGTAATCGACACCGTTCGCGGTCGTGATGTGCTCCATCACCACACGCAGTCCGGGAGTGGCCTTGCGGATCGGATCCAGAACACGGTCGATGAATACAGCTTCGCGGTCAAAAATGTCGATCTCGGCGTCGGTGACCTCACCATGTACGCACAAGGGCAGGCCAATCTCGGCCATCTTCTCCAGCACCGGACGCACTTTGTCGAAATCCTGCACGCCTGAGGCAGAGTTGGTCGTTGCGCCCGCCGGGTACAGTTTGACCGCTTTGACCAGACCGCTGGCATTGGCTGCTGCCATATCATCGGGGTCCGTATCCTCGGTCAGGTACAGGGTCATCAACGGCTCGAACGTCATGCCTTCAGGCAGCGCGGCCAATATGCGGTCGCGATAGGCGGCGGCCTGATCGCCGCGCACGACGGGCGGCACAAGGTTCGGCATGATGATCGCGCGGGCGAAATGACGCGTGGTTTCGGGCAGGACGGCCTGCAACATCGCGCCATCGCGCAGGTGCAGATGCCAGTCGTCGGGGCGGCGGATCGTGAGGGTATCGGTCATGGCCTTCCGCTAGCACAGCGGACCCGGCGGTGAAAGACCTTCAATTCGGTCCCAGACCTTGTCAATCAGTCCGATCGTCGTAAGTCCCGGAAAGAACACGGCCTTGACGCGCGCGAGCGCCCATGACCTGTTGTGCCAAGGGAGAGATCGAAACATGACACAGCCAGATTCCATCGACGCCGTTCAATCCATGTTGGGTTCACAGGGCTATGTCTGCGGGCGTGCGCTGGCGACGGTGGTGTTCCTGTCCCTGAAACTGGGCCGACCACTGTTTCTGGAAGGTGAGGCCGGGGTAGGCAAGACCGAGATCGCCAAGGCCCTTGCCGCCGGTCTGAACCGGTGCCTGATCAGGTTGCAATGTTACGAAGGTCTGGATGCCTCTTCCGCTGTTTATGAATGGAACTTTCCGGCGCAGATGGTGGCGATCCGCACGGCCGAAGCCTCGGGCGGGGCGGATCGGGGGACATTGCAGACCGAGCTGTTCTCGGACGAGTACCTGATCGAACGCCCGCTGCTGCAGGCGATGCGCCCGGATGAAAACGGCGCGCCGGTCCTGCTGATCGATGAGTTGGACCGCACGGATGAACCTTTCGAGGCTTTCCTGCTTGAGGCGCTCAGCGATTTTCAGGTCACGATTCCTGAACTGGGCACGGTCAAAGCACCGGAGCCGCCCATCGTTATCGTCACCTCGAACCGCACACGTGAGGTGCACGATGCACTAAAAAGACGCTGCCTCTATCATTGGGTCGACTACCCCGATTTCGACCGAGAAATCGAAATCCTGCACGCGCGCGCGCCGGAAGCTGCCGAAGCGCTTAGTCGTGAGGTCGTGGCCTTTGTTCAGCATCTACGCACCGAAGACCTGTTCAAGAAACCGGGTGTGGCTGAGACGATAGATTGGGCCAAATGCCTGCTTGCGCTGGACGTCATCAACCTCAGCCCCGAAGTGATCGGAGACACCCTGGGTGCGATCTTGAAATACCAGGACGACATCCAGAAATTGCAGGGGTCCGAGGCGAAACGAATACTGGATCAAGCCAAAGCGTCGCTGGAACCAGCCTGATGGCTGAACAGCTTCCGATCGACATTCCGGACAACCCCAAGCTGGCGCAAAATATCACCCATTTCGCACGCGCGTTGCGTAAGGCCGGGCTGCCGATTGGGACGGGTCGAGTGGTGGATGCTATTCGCGCGGTTCAGGCGGCGGGGTTCACGGAAAAACAGGATTTCTACTGGACATTGCACGCCTGTTTTGTGAACCGCCCGGAACACCGCACTGTATTTGCGCAGGTCTTTCGCCTCTATTGGCGTGACCCCCGATATCTTGAGCACATGATGTCCATGATGCTGCCTGCCATTCGCGGCGTACAGGAAGAACGCAAGGCTGACGCGGCCGAAAAGCGCGCGGCCGAGGCGTTGTTGGACGGGGTTGAACGTGATCTGCCCGAGGTGGCTGAGCAGGAAGAAGAATCCGAGTTAGAGATCGACGCCTCGCAAACGGCGTCCTCCGAGGAACGTCTGCGCAGTCTGGACTTTGAGCAGATGAGCACCGCCGAGATCGCGCAAGCTAAGCGCATGCTGTCGCGGCTTGCTCTGCCGGTGAAGCCAATAGAATCCAGACGCGGTCAGGCCAGCCATCTGGGGCATCGCATTGATCGGGCGCGGACATTGCGCGCCGCGATGCGACAGGGTGGTGAGTTGCGCGATATTGCCAAGCTCAAGCCCAAACCTCGATGGCCCAATCTTGTCGTGCTTTGCGATATTTCGGGGTCAATGAGCCAATACAGTCGGGTCGTCCTGCATTTCCTTCATGCCGTTTCGAATGCCAAAGGGGCAGGCTGGGCCAAGGTTCATGCGTTTACGTTCGGGACGCGCCTGACAAACATCACTCGCCATCTGCAGCAACGAGATGTGGATGCCGCACTGGCCTCTGCCGGGGCCGAGGCGCAGGATTGGGAAGGGGGGACGCGGATTGGCGAATGCCTTCATGCGTTCAACCGCGACTGGTCGCGGCGGGTCATGGGGCAGGGTGCTGTGGTCCTATTGATCTCGGACGGGCTGGATCGGGGTGACCCCGAGGCGTTGGGTAAAGAGACGGAGCGATTGCACCTGTCCGCACGACGCCTGATTTGGTTGAACCCATTACTGCGTTGGGACGGGTTTGCACCCAAAGCGCAGGGCGTCGCGGCCATGCTGCCCCATGTTGACAGCTTCCGCGCCGGCCATTCGATTGCGTCGCTCGAAGATCTGGCCAATGTCATCTCGAAACCCGATGACGTGGGTGAGAAAGCGCGGTTGTTGTCCGCGCTTTCCTACTGAGTATCAGCTTAGCTGTTCTTCGTTGCACTTGCGGGCCATTTCCATGGCTTTGTATGTGCCGGTCAGATCAACGGTGAAGGCAAATTCCTTTTCCGGGAACACAACCATGACCTTTTGCTTGGCGAGGTCATCGGCGAATTGGGGATCGTCGGACAGGACGTAACCACCTGAGTAACCCTTGGTGATGTTGCCCTTCATACCGGTTGCTTCACCAACATAGATGTTGTCGCCCAGCAGTACCGCGACAGCTTCTTTTTCACCGCGCTTGATGTCGGTCTTGGCCTTGGTGAAGACGCCAACATAGCCCACGCCACGATCTTCGGTCAGTCCCATCTGAACGACGTTTTCAGCGTCATCAACCGCTTCGATCAGGCAGGATTTCTTGTCCTCGTCAATAAATACTTTCCAACCTTCAACCTCGCCATAACGCAGGAACGTGTCTGCGGATGCAACGCTTGCGGTGAACAGGCCAAGTGCCATTCCGAGTGTAAAAATGCGTTTCAACTCTCTGTCTCCATTGTCAAAAATTAATATGCGCATACTGGAATGCAGCAGCTACGCATGTAGGCTAGATTCTGGGCCGGGTGCAATCAATGATTTGTGGGCTGCTTGGCAATCTGGGCTTGTATACGCCGATACAATTCTGAGTTTAACAGACAGGTCGAACATCCGGTATTCGCCTTAAGGCTTACTTTTCATTGCGCCAAACCTGCCTATGTTGGTTCAGAACACGCCGGGAGGGTGCAATGGACAGATTCGACAACAGCCCAGAGACGGCCCTTAAATGGCATTCCGAGGGTAACCCAACCGCTCTGGCCACGGTGGTTGAAACCTGGGGCAGCGCGCCGCGCCGCGTCGGTGCACAGTTGGTGATCGCCGCAGACGGGCGGATCGAAGGGTCGGTATCCGGCGGCTGTGTCGAAGGCGCGGTCATCGTCGAAGCGCTTGAGGCGATGGACGAAGGTGAGGCACGTCTGTTGGAATTTGGTGTCAGTGACGAGGATGCATTTGCCGTGGGTTTGGCCTGCGGAGGAACGATCCGTGTTTTAGTGGAACCTGTCGGTTCGGTCCTGCCAGAATCCATGTTGCGAGATCTGGTCAAAGCCCGCGCACAGCGGGAACCGGTGGCCTATGAAGTTAATACCGAGACCGGTCATCGGGCTTTACGCCGCAAAGCCTATTCAAACCGAATGCGCATGGACCGATCAGGTTTTGAGGAGGACGGGCAGACATTTGTTGCAGTCCACAACCCTCCGCTGCGATTGATAATAGTGGGGGCAGTGCACATTGCGCAGGCTCTGGTTCCGATGGCCCGGATCGCCGGATATGATCCGGCCATCATCGACCCGCGCGATGCCTTTGCCTCTGGTGCCCGATTCCCGGGCGAAACCATCCTGACTGATTGGCCGGACGAGGCGGTCGCCAAGCTGGGCATGGATACGCGAACCGCTGTTGTCTTGCTGACGCATGACCCCAAATTGGACGACCCGGCTTTGGAGTCTGCCTTGAAGGCGGGCGTGTTTTATATCGGCGCTCTGGGGTCCACGCGTACGCATGCCAAGCGGGTTGCTCGCATGAAAGAAGCGGGTTTTACGGACGAACAGATTGCCCAGATCCACGGACCGATTGGATTGGACATCGGCGCGGCGGATCCGTCCGAGATCGCGGTGGCCATCCTCGCCCAGATGACGGCCGTGCTGCGGGGCAAGGCGTGAAATTCGGTCCCGTTCCTGTCGCCGAGGCCACCGGCGCGATCCTTGCACACTCCGTCCAGGTTCAGGATGCCAAGTTGCGCAAAGGATTGCTGCTGACTGCCGAACATGCGGCTCATCTGGGTGCAGCTGGATATGATGAGGTCACGGTTGCGCAGCTTGAGCCCGGCGATTGCCACGAGGACGAGGCTGCTGAAATGTTGGCCGCTGCACTTGCGCCTGATCCAGATGCCGCCGGATTACGGGTAACGCAGCCGTTTACCGGGCGCGTGAACCTGCTGGCCGACGGGCCGGGTGTTGTCGAATTGGACGTTGCGGCCCTGCAGGAGTTCAACTGCGTCAACCCGATGATCACAGTAGCGACCGTGCCGCAATATCAACAGATGGGCCCGGGTGGGATGGTCGCCACGATCAAGGTGATATCCTACGCCGTTCCAAAGAATGACGTCGTGCAGGCCGCTGGTCTGGCTAGGGCCTCGATTCGTCTGGTGGCACCGGTACATAAAACGGCAGGGCTGATCGTAACGGATATTCCCGGAGGTCCCCCCAACGAAAAGGGGATCGCCGCCATTCGCGGCCGGGTAGAAACCCTTGGCATGGACCTCAGCGATGTACGGATCGTTCCACACAAAGCCGAACCGCTGTCGCAGGCTATTTCAGAGGCTGCCGGTGACATTGTGATGATCCTGACCGGCTCTGCGACATCTGATGTTTTTGATGTTGCACCTCAGGCCGTGCGGGCGGCTGGCGGTCAGGTGGATAGGTTCGGCATGCCAGTCGATCCCGGTAATCTGCTGTTTCTTGGATCACTCGGCCCAAGGCCAGTAATCGGATTGCCCGGATGCGCCCGTTCGCCTGCATTGAACGGCGCGGATTGGGTCCTGTCGCGGGTTGCTTGCGGCATCGAAACAACCGGCGCGGACATTGCTGGGATGGGGGTTGGCGGGCTGTTGAAAGAAATCCCGACGCGGCCGCAACCACGCGCGTCGCGCAAAAGGTGATGTGGCAGATTTTAGCTTTTCTTCTTAGGCGGCTGAGATAGAAAAGACGACCCCTACGAACGTCGGATATTGGCGCTAAATATTTTTGTTCTCAAACAAATTTTCCCGTGTTTAACTCGGCGACAGCGATAAAAGCCAATAGGGGAGGATCTTATGACCAAGGTCTCAATGACCGTGAACGGTAAGACCGTGAGCGGTGAGGTGGAAGGGCGGACGTTGTTGTCCGGTTTTCTACGCGAGAATCTCAATCTCACTGGCACTCATGTGGGTTGCGATACAGCGCAATGCGGCGCGTGTGTTGTTCATGTGAACGGCGAGGCCGTGAAGTCCTGCAATATGCTGGCGCTTGAGGCAGACGGGGCTGATGTGGGCACGATCGAAGGCCAGGCTAACCAAGATGGCTCGCTGAACGTGATTCAGCAGGCATTTCAGGACCATCACGGCCTGCAATGCGGTTTCTGCACACCGGGAATGGTCATGAGTGCTGCAGCACTGCTGAAAGAAAACCCGCGCCCGACCGAGGCCGAGGTGCGCAAGTATCTGGAAGGCAACCTGTGCCGTTGCACCGGCTACCACAACATTGTCAAGGCGATCATGGCCGCATCTGGTCAGGACGTCAGCAGCATCGCTGCCGAATGATGCCGCTGCGGGCGTCCGATGAAGCGCCCGTGGGAAGACATAGGATGCACAGCATCCGTTTATGGGAGGAGAACAAGCAATGCCCAAAGACAGTGGCATCGGAGCCAGTTCCAAGCGGCGCGAAGACGTACGCTTTCTGACGGGAGCGGGCAATTATACCGACGACATCAACGTACATGGCCAGGCCTATGTACATTTCCTACGGTCCGACATCGCGCATGGACGGATCAAATCCCTGGACACTTCGGCGGCCGAAGCTATGCCGGGCGTAGTCAAGGTCTTCACCGGCAAGGATTTCGAAGGCGTGGGCGGGATGCCCTGCGGTTGGGAAGTGACCGACAAGCATGGCGCGCCGATGCAGGAGCCGCCGCACCCCATTTTGGCACAAGGCAAGGTGCGCCATGTGGGCGACCCGATTGCGGCCGTTGTGGCAGACAGCCTCGAACAGGCCCGTGATGCGGCCGAGGCGATCGATCTGGACATCGAAGAACTGCCGGCTGTCATGAACATGAAAGCTGCTGCTCAGGATGGGTCGACGCTGGTTCACGACGATCTGAAGAACAACATCTGCTATGATTGGCAATTGGGTGAGACGGACGACGCCAAGGTCGATGAGGTCTTTGCCAATGCAGCCCACGTAACGACGCTGGATCTGGTCAACAACCGTCTCGTCGCCAACCCGATGGAGCCGCGCGTGGCGGTGGGTGAGTACAAGCGTGGTACGGACGAATACACGCTCTTCACCACGTCGCAAAACCCGCATGTGATCCGTCTGCTGATGTGTGCTTTTGTTCTGGGCCTGCCCGAACATAAAGTGCGCGTGGTGGCCCCGGATGTGGGTGGTGGTTTTGGAACCAAGATTTTCCACTATGCGGAAGAAGCGTTCTGCACCTTTGCCGCCAAGGCCTGCAATCGCCCGGTCAAGTGGACCTCAAGCAGGTCCGAGGCGTTCATGTCCGATGCCCATGGCCGCGACCATGTCAGCAAGATCGAACTGGCGCTGGATGCAGACAACAACTTCATCGGTCTGCGCACGAACACATACGCCAATCTGGGTGCGTATCTGTCGACCTTCTCCAGCTCGGTTCCGACCTGGCTGCACGGTACCTTGATGGCAGGTAACTACAAGACACCGGTCATTCAGGTGAATGTGAAGGCGATGTTCACCAACACGGTTCCGGTGGACGCCTATCGTGGCGCTGGCCGTCCCGAGGCGACTTATCAGCTGGAACGTGTCGTGGATAAAGCTGCACGCGAGTTGGGTGTTGATCCGATTGCCCTGCGCCGTCAGAACTTTATCACTCAGTTCCCCTATGACACTCCGGTCGCACTGACCTATGACACCGGGGATTACAACGGGACGATGGACAAGCTTGAGGTCGCTGCCGATCTGGCGGGTTTCGCCGCGCGTCGGGCCGAAAGCGAAGCTAACGGCAAGCTGCGTGGTCTGGGCATCAATTGCTATATCGAGGCCTGCGGTATCGCGCCTTCGAACATCGTCGGCATGTTGGGGGCCCGCGCGGGTCTTTATGATGCCGCAACTGTTCGGGTGAACGCCACCGGTTCGATAAGCGTCATGGTGGGCGCACACAGCCACGGGCAGGGGCATGAGACAGCCTTCCCGCAGGTTGTGGCCGATATGATCGGTATCGACGAGTCGATGGTCGAGATCGTGCATGGCGACACCTCAAAGATCCCGTTTGGCATGGGCACCTATGGCTCGCGCTCGTTGGCCGTTTGTGGTTCGGCCATGGTCAAAGCGACCGAGAAGGTAATCGAGAAGGCCAAGAAGATCGCCGCCCACCTGCTGGAAGCTTCCGAGGCGGATATTGAACTGAAAGACGGTCAGTTTAGCGTCGCGGGCACCGACAAGTCGGTAGCCTGGGGCGATGTAACCCTGACGGCTTACGTACCGCACAATTATCCGCTGGAAGTTGAACCCGGGTTGGAGGAGACCGCGTTTTACGACCCGGCCAATTTCACTTACCCGGCCGGTGCATACGCGTGCGAGGTCGAGGTTGACCCAGAGACCGGTCAGGTGACCGTCGAGGCTTTCAACGCCGCAGATGACTTTGGCAACATCGTCAATCCTATGATTGTCGACGGTCAGGTCCATGGCGGCATTGGTCAGGGCATAGGGCAGGCTTTGCTGGAGAATTGTGCCTATGATGAAAACGGTCAGTTGCTGAGCGCGTCTTTCATGGATTATGCGATGCCGCGCGCGGATGACGTGCCTTTCTATGGTGTCGATCATTCCAGCCAGACGCCCTGTACGCATAACCCGTTGGGTGTGAAGGGCTGCGGTGAAGCCGGTGCAATTGGCTCGCCGCCGGCGGTGGTCAATGCGGTGCTGGATGCGCTGAACTCGGGCGGCAAGGCGGTCGATCACATCGATATGCCGGTGAGCCCGTCACGTGTCTGGGCGGCGATGAACAGCTGATTGGTCGGGTGGCCTGGGGGCTCTGCCCCCAGACCCTCGGGATATTTTTAGCCAGATGAAGGGCGGATCCGCGCCTTTCGGAAAGGAAAGCGAAATGTACAATTTCGAGTTTGAAAAGCCCTCGACCGTTGCTGACGCCGTTTCGGCGCTGGGTGGCGAGGATGCACAGGCGTTGGGGGGCGGCCAGACGCTGATCCCAACGCTGAAACAGCGATTGGCAGCGCCGTCTACGCTGGTGTCGCTGGGTGGGATTCCCGACATGCAGGGGGTCTGCATCGAGGATGACGGGTCGGTCGCCATTGGTGGCGCAACAACCCACGCAACGGTGGCGTCAGAGGCCGCCGGCAGCTATCCGGCGCTGGCCGCACTGGCTGGGCAGATCGGCGATCCAGCGGTGCGCAATCGAGGAACAATCGGTGGCTCACTGGCCAACAATGATCCGGCAGCGTGCTATCCGGCGGGCGCTTTGGGATCAGGTGCGACGATCATCACCAATACGCGCCAAATCGCAGCGGATGATTTCTTCGAGGGTTTGTTCAGTACAGCCTTGGAGGAAGGTGAGATCATCACCACGGTCAATTTCCCGGTGCCACAAGCGGCCAGCTATCAGAAGTTCCTGCAACCCGCATCGCGCTTTGCGCTGGTCGGAGTGTATCTGGCACGTTTCGCCGACGGTGTTCGCGTTTCGGTAACAGGGGCCAGTGAGGATGGTGTGTTCCGCTGGTCCGAGGCAGAGGAAGCCCTGAACAAGGAGTTTCGGCAGGATGCATTGACCGGGCTGAGCATCAATCCCGCGAACATGATTGCCGATTTGCACGGCAGCAAGGCGTACCGCGCGCATCTGGTCAGTGTCATGACCAAGCGGGCCATTGAAGCCTGCATGTAAGCTCAAAACTATCAAAAAAGCCCCGGACCTTATGGCCGGGGCTTTTTCTATGTCCGCCTTATTCTGGGCGGCTGGGATGGTTGCCAGTATGCGCCTGTGTCTTCTCGGGACTTTTGGTAATTGTCCACGCGATCGCGCGCGACGTCTCCGCCCGATTGAAACAGGTGACCCAGTAGGCATTCCAGAACCACCATGGCCCCGGCATAGTTTGAGAAGTGGTGCAGAGATCGCGTGCTGATGGGGAAAACCACGTCAGGCTCGATCCCGGGTGCGATCACTTCGCTGTCGGCAATCAGGATGAGCGGCACATTCATGCGTCGCGCCAATCGCATTGATTGGATGGTGTCGGCGGAATAGGGATGGACGGTGATTGCAATCAGGCAATCGTTGGGGCTTGCGTCCAACAGATCATCTGCCGCGGACCCCATGTGGCGCGGAACAAGTTGCAGACCGGGGTGTGCCATGCGTCCGGCATAAGAAAAATAGTATGACAGGGCATAGCTGGCGCGGGTGGCGGTGACAAAGCACCTGTCAGAAGACGTCATAATTTCAACGGCGCGCTTGACGCGTTCAGGGTTCATTAACCGCAGGGATCGCATGACGACGTTCTGTGCATTCTGGGCAAATTTTGCCTGGGCAGCGCTGAATGAATCACCGTCTTGCATGTCGGCAAGCCAACTTTGGCTCAGATGATCCTCACCATCTGTGACCAACGCATCGCGGAACGGAGCGCGCAGGCCGTCGAAGCGGTCATATTCCATCCGATCCGCCAGCCGGACTAGAACGTTCGAGCTCACGCCGATTTTTGCTGCGGTTTCTCGAATTGAGTCCAGCCCGAAATCTCCGGGATGGTCGAGGATGTATTTTGCCGCCATCTGCAATCCGGGAGGCAACTGGTCAATCTGCTGTCGCAGAGCTTCGGTAAGCTGGCTCAAAGACTTGGTCATCCGCGAAAGAAAACAAATGTTATGAAAGATGTAAATTGAAAACGCGCCTAAGGTCCTTAACTGGGTTAAAAGTTGAAAAGGGTGCTCTTATGTCCAAAACACTGCCGCAATCGCATTCGCCCTATGTTCTGGTGGCGCCGAACGGTGCCCGGAGGGGGCATGCGGATCACGTTCAGCTTCCGGTGTCGGTGCAGGAGATCGTATCGACTGCACAAAGCTGTTTTCGGGCCGGTGCAGATGGGATCCACCTGCATGTGCGCGATGAACAGGGGCAGCATTCTCTGGATGCCGGGCGTTATCTTGAGACGATGTCCGAGTTGCGTCGTGCCGTGCCTGAAATGGACATTCAGATTACTACCGAGGCGGCGGGTATCTTTGATGTCCCGGCCCAATTGCACTGTTTGCAGCACGTAAAGCCAAAATGGGCTTCGATCTCGGTCCGGGAAATCGCGCGCGCGCCGGACCTCGCGGATAATGTTTACGGTCTGTGTGCCGAGCAGGGAACGCGCGTTCAGCATATTCTCTATGACGATGCAGATGCTGCGTTTCTGGCAGACTGGCAGGCCCGCGGGATCGTCCGCGACGGGCAAACTGATCGGCTGTTGGTTCTGGGGCGTTACACCACGGGGCAGGAATCTGCACCGGAAGACCTTGATCACTTTCGGCAAACCCACTCCGGTTGGATGGTCTGTGCATTCGGAAAGCAGGAACATGCTTGCCTAAAAACGGCTGCGGACCGTGGCGGGGATGTGCGGGTTGGATTTGAAAACAGTTTGACCGACCAGGACGGAAGTGCCTGGGCGAACAACGCAGCGTCGGTTTCGGCGCTGGTCGCGGTTTTGAAAGGACCTCAGCAATGAGCCACGTTTTTCCTCGTCATACCAAATCGAACCTGCCGGTCGCCGTTGGTGGCGACGGGTGTTACCTGATCGACGATCAGGGGCAGCGCTATCTGGATTGTGGTGACGCTGCGGTGTCGTGCCTCGGGCATTCGAACCCGGCGGTTGTCGAAGCCGTGCAGCGGCAGGTCGAACAGATCGCTTTTGCACATACCGGTTTCATGACATCCGAACCTGCCGAAGCACTGGCCGATCTGTTGGTGGAACATGCTCCTGATGGTCTGGACCGTGTGTATTTCGTCTCAGGCGGATCCGAGGCGACCGAGGCGGCGATGAAACTCGCGCGGCAGTACTTTCTTGAAATTGGCCAGCCCGAGCGTCGCCGGGTGATCGCGCGGCGGCAGAGCTATCACGGGAACACTTTGGGCGCGTTGTCGGCTGGAGGTAACGAATGGCGGCGCGCGCAGTTTGCTCCGATGCTGATCGAGATGACACATATCGCGCCCTGTTTCGAATACGCTGAAAAGCCGGATGCCGAGAGCAGTTTTGACTACGGCCAGCGCGTCGCGAATGAGTTGGAGGCCGAGATCCTTCGCTTGGGTCCTGAAACGGTTATGGCTTTCATGGCGGAACCCGTTGTGGGCGCAACGCTGGGCGCGGTTCCTGCCGTTGAGGGGTATTTCCAGCGTATTCGCCAGATCTGTGACCAATATGGCGTTTTGTTGATTCTTGATGAAGTCATGTGTGGCATGGGGCGGACCGGGCATTTGTTTGCCTGCGATCATGATGGGATTTCGCCGGACATTCTGTGCATCGCCAAAGGGTTGGGTGCTGGATACCAACCGATTGGTGCGATGATGTGCACCGGGAAGATCTATGATGCAATCCGCGACGGGTCCGGGTTCTTTCAGCATGGTCACACCTATATTGGTCACCCGGTTGCGACAGCAGCGGCCCTGGCTGTTGTCACCGAACTGACCGCGCGCGCGTTGCCCGCGCGCGCCAGCGTGATGGGCGATAAGCTGCAAGAGGCATTTCAGGCCGAATTCGGTCAGCATCCAAATGTCGGCGATATCCGCGGCAGGGGCCTTTTCCGCGGGCTGGAGTTGGTGGCTGACCGCGAAACAAAAACGCCGTTTGATCCGGCTCACGGCGTTGCGGGTAAAATCAAGAAAGCCGCCTTGGCCGAGGGGCTGATCTGCTATCCCATGTCCGGTACGCGGGATGGTCGGGTTGGGGATCATATCCTGCTGGCCCCGCCGTTCATCATTGAAGACGCGCAGATAGACGAGCTTGTGGGCAAACTTAGTCGGGCGATCTCGACCGCGATCCCCGGCTGAAGCGCCGCTTGGCCTGTACGATAGAACCAACAAAAAACCCTGTCAGAGCTGATCTGACAGGGTTTCAAATTCGATATGCACAGGGATTTATTTCTGTGGCAGCGGACCGATCAGCATGATCATCTGACGGCCTTCCATCTTTGGCATGTTTTCAACCTTGCCGACCTCTTTGGTGTCGGCCGCAACACGTTCCAACAGTTCACGACCCAGATTTTGGTGCGCCATTTCACGGCCGCGGAAACGCAGGGTCACTTTGACCTTGTCCCCATTTTCAAGAAACTTGAACACATTCCGCATTTTCACGTCGTAATCATGAGTGTCAGTGTTGGGTCGGAATTTGACCTCTTTGATCTCAATGATCTTCTGTTTTTTGCGGGCTTCGGCTTCGCGTTTCTGCGTCTCGTATTTGAACTTACCGAAGTCCATGATTTTGCAGACCGGCGGGTTTGCGTTGGGCGAAATTTCGACCAGATCAAGACCGGCATCAACTGCCATCTGCATGGCTTTGGCGGGATGAACCACCCCGACATTTTCACCTTCAGCGCCAATCAGACGGATTTCGGGGGCACGGATCTTATCATTGACGCGGGGGCCGGTGTCTCTTTGCGGCGGCGCGTTGTGAGGTCTGCGGGCTATGGGTTCATTCCTTTGATGATTGCAGAAATTCAAGGCCGGAATTTAGACTGGCCTGCACGCCGATTCAAGCGGCATAAGTGCAGGCCAGCCCGAAAAATCGGGGTTTGTCAGAGGTTTTTCGCCAGTCCGGGGCCAAATGCCCCGGATCCGGTGCATCGGGTTAACCAACAAAGGCTTTTTCGATGACAAATTCTTTGGGTTCGGAATTGGCACCTTCGCGCAGGTCGAACTCTTCCAGAATCTTTTTGATGTCCAGGTTGAAGGCCAAAGACCCGCAGACCATCGCACGGTCGGTTTCCGGTTTGATACCGCCTTCGATGCCCAGATCAGCAAAAACCGTGCCGTCTTTCAGCAATTCGGTGATGCGGCCCATCTTGGGGCTCTCTTCCCGTGTGGTGGTTGGATAATAGCGGATTTTGTCGGCAAAGCCTTCGCCCATCAGCTCGGCCAGCATCTCATCCTGGCGGATGCTTTCGATCAGCTGACGGCCATATTCCAATTCACCCACTTCGCGGCAAGTATGGGTGATGATGACCTCGTCGTAATCCTCATAGGTCTGCGGTTCGCGCAGCAAGGACGCGAAGGGCGCAAAACCGGTTCCGGTGGCAAAGAACCACAGGCGTTTTCCAGGCAGCAGCGCGTCATGCACCAGCGTGCCAACAGGCTTGGGGCGCAGGATGATCTGATCACCCGGTTTGATGTGCTGCAGTTTCGATGTCAGCGGGCCGTCCTGTACCTTGATCGAGTAGAACTCCAACTCTTCGTCCCACGAAGGCGAGGCGATGGAATACGCGCGCAGCAACGGCTTGCCGTTGTCGCCCAGCAGGCCGATCATCACGAACTCGCCCGAACGGAACCGCAGCGAGGCGGGACGCGACACCTTGAAGGAAAACAGGCTGTCGGTCCAATGTTTGACGTCTGTTACGGTCTGTGCGTCCGGAAGGACGGGGGCCTTGACGGCGGTTACTTCGGTCACGGGTTTCATCTCTGTCATCGTTTCACTATCGGCTGGGTAAACCGACATCTCCGTTTAATCTTTGATCCAAGTCAGGAAAAGGGGCTAAATGCCCCTTTGAAGTCACAAGCTGGCGATTGGCTATCTTAGCCGCGCAGGCGGGCCTGATAGTTGTGGTCTTTCCAATCGGCGCGGGCCAGCCACTGATCTTCGGGCTGGCGGTTGGCAAGCGCGTCGTCGATTTCGACCTCATCGAATCCGCTGCGGCGCGCCATGGCATATTGGTCAGCCAGAACATGGCCTCTGGCCCGCAAACGACCGGTGTAGCCTTTTAGGCGCAACACGCGGGCGATGGTAAAGCCGCGACCATCCGCCGAAGACGGGAAGTCCACACGGACCATCCGGGCGCTGCCCAGGCGGTCGACAAGCTCATCGGGGTCAGTATCCGACGCCACGTCGAGCGCAACCACATCATTGGCTGCGTCCTCAAGCGTGACAAAGCCATCTGTCCAGTCGTCGGGGGCGAACCCCTCATCCGTTACGATTACGTTCATGTTTTCTCTCCAGCGCGCACCATCTTGCCGTCGACAAAATGGATGCCGCATTCTTCTTTGTTCTGATCGCGCCAGCGTCCGGCACGGGGGTCTTCGCCTTCTTTGACCGGCGAGGTGCAGGGCGCACAACCGATCGAGGGGTAACCTTTGGCCACCAGCGGATGCCGGGGCAGGTTGTTTTCATCCATATAGGCGCGCACGTCTTCGGGCGCCCAATGGGCCAGCGGGTTTACCTTGATCCGACCGGTGCCGTCTTCGACCTCAAAGAAGTCAAGCGCGGCGCGTGTGCCAGACTGAAACCGCTTCCGACCCGAGATCCAGCCGTCATAGCCCGCCAAAGCACGCTGCAGCGGGAAGGTTTTGCGCAGGTTGCAGCAGGCATCCGTGTCGCTCAGGCGCAAGGCACCGTATGGGTCTTCGCGCTGAACATCCTCATCATCTGCGCGGATGATGTGAACGTTCTTCAGGCCAAGCCGATCTGAAACGTCCTGCTGATATTCCAGCGTTTCGGTGAACAGCATCTGCGTGTCCACAAACAGGACCGGCGTGGCTTTGTCGACCACGGCTGCCATGTGCAACAACACCACCGATTCCGCCCCAAAGCTGGAGACCAAAGCAAGCTCTTCGATTGCCTCCAACGCGCCATGCATGACGTCATGGGCACTGTGGTGGCGGAACTGGGTGTTCAGCTCTTCGACCTTTTCGGTCAGCTCAGCGCGGTCGGCCCCCAGTTCCGTCTGGATCAGGTCAAGCGGCATTGGCCTGCGCCTCGGGGTAAAGCGCCGCTTTAAACGGTGCCATGCCGACGCGGCGATAGGTTTCCAGGAACGTTTCTTCGGCGCTGTCACGCTGTTCCAGATAAGTGTCTACGATGCGCTCAACGGCTGGCACGATCTCATCATAGGCAAAGCCCGGTCCGGTGCGGTCGCCAACGGCGGCTGTTTCGGTCGCGTCACCACCCAGAGTGATCTGGTAGTTCTCGACGCCTGCGCGATCCAGACCCAGGATGCCGATGTGTCCCACGTGGTGGTGACCACATGCGTTGATGCAGCCCGAGATCTTGATCTTCAGGTGACCGATATCATGCTCAAGCTTCAGATCATCGAAACGGGTCGCGATTTCCTGTGCTACCGGGATCGAACGGGCTGTCGCCAGCGCGCAGTAATCCATGCCGGGGCAGGCGATGATGTCGCTGATCAGGCCGATATTGGCGGTGGCCAACTCATGCTCTTTCAGACGAGCGTGGATCGCGGGCAGGTCCGACTTGTGGACATGCGGCAGGATCACGTTCTGCTCGTGGCTGATACGCAGCTCGTCATAAGCGAACTCTTCGGCCAGATCGGCCATCACGCGCATCTGCTCAGCAGTCGCATCACCCGGTGTCTGGCCGTGCTTTTTGATCGAGATCGTGACGATTGCATGGTCCGCGTTCTTGTGCGGCGCGATGTTGGTGTCGACCCACGACCGGAAGACCGGATCGTTGGTGTAGGCGCTTTCGAACGACGCGACCGAGGCTTCTCGGAAGGTTGGCGGGGCAAAGTGGCCCTTGATCTCTTCCAGCAGGTTCATGTCCGCGCCTTTGAACTGCGGGCGGACCTGCAGGAAACGCTCGTTGACCTTGGCGCGGATTGCGTCGATGCCATGCTCATGCACGGTGATCTTGATGCGGGCTTTGTACTTGTTGTCACGGCGCCCGATTTGGTTCCAGACCGAAACGGTGGCTTCAAGATAGGCCAGCAGGTCGTCAAAAGCGACGAATTCGGACAGTTCTTTACCGATCATCGGCGTACGGCCCAGGCCACCACCCACGATAACGCGGGCACCCAGAACGCCGTCACGCTCAACCAGTTGCAGGCCGATGTCATGCGCCTTGATCACGGCGCGGTCGTTTTCCGATCCGGTGATGGCGATCTTAAACTTACGCGGCATGAACTGGAATTCTGGGTGGTCGGTCGACCACTGGCGCAACAGTTCGGCATAGGGGCGCGGGTCTGCGACCTCATCCGCGGCGGCACCAGCGAAATGGTCGGCGGTCACGTTGCGGATGGTGTTGCCCGAGGTCTGGATAGCGTGCATGCCAACCTCAGCCAGCGCGTCCAGCATATCGGGCACGTCGTTCAGTTTCGGCCAGTTATACTGAATGTTCTGACGGGTCGTGAAGTGGCCATAACCTTTGTCCCACTTCTCGGCCAGCAGGGCTAGCTGACGCATCTGAGCGCTAGAGAGCGTTCCATATGGAATGGCAACCCGCAGCATATAGGCGTGCAGCTGCAGATACAGGCCGTTCATCAGGCGCAGCGGTTTGAATTCATCTTCGGTCAACGAGCCGTCAATGCGGCGCTCGACCTGCGCGCGGAACTGCGCGTTACGTTCTGCCAAAAATGCTGTGTCGAACTCGGAGTAGCGATACATGATTAGCTGTCCTTAGTTGCAGCCCCGAACCTTGGGGCCTTGAGAAGGGGAGAGAGAAGGGCCAGAGGTCAGGCCCGGGGCTGCGGGGAGGATTCCTGTTTGCCGTGGGCATAGTTGGACGGACCAGTGCGGCGGAAGTCTTCCCGGAAATGGGTGGGCTCGGGGCCGTTGTCGCCGGCGACGGCATCGGCAAGATAAGCACCAACGATTTTGCTGGCCTGACTAGAGGCATCCAGCAAGCGCACCTGCGCGTGCGCTTCATCGGTGATCAGCTCGGCCTCGGACAACTCCTGAGACCACTGGTCGTCTTCAGTCAGATAAATAACATCACCTTCCAACAGGTCGTTGGCGGTCACCACTTTGGGGGTAAAAGCGCGGGCCATCAGGCGTGCTCCTTCTTAAATTCGGTCAGGGCCGCGGTCGCTTGGCGCGGGGCGAGGCCAAAAAAGGTCAGGGTAGGGCCATCCATTTCGGCGGCGTTCAAATCGGTGGGCAACTGGTCCAGCGTTGTTTCCAGAATGCGCTGATCGGGGCGCGTAGCGTTTTCGATCAACGTCACCGGCGTCTGGCGATCTGCACCGTGCATAATCAGGCGACCCTGAATGAAACGAGCGGACTTTTTGCCCATGTAAATCGCGGCAACCGAACCGGCGCGTGCCAAGGCAGTCCAGTCGTGATCCGCAAACCCTTTCATGTCGTGGCCTGTGAGAAAGCGTACCGACGAGTTGCGCCCACGCCGTGTCAGGCTTTGACCGATTCCGGCAACTGCCGCCGAAGCGGCGGTGATGCCCGGAACAATCCGCCACGAGATACCAGCAGCCTCAACCGCCTCGATCTCTTCATCCAGACGGCCAAATACGGTCGGGTCGCCGGACTTCAGGCGCACGACGCGCTGACCTTTCAAGGCGTGCTCAACCAGCAGGGCGTCAATGTCTTCCTGTTTCCACGATGGGCCGAAACCGGCCTTGCCGACATCGACCAGTTGGGCGGTCTTGCCGGCCAAGGCCAGGACCTCATCACTGATCAGACGGTCATGCAGAACAACATCCGCGCGCTCGAAGGCGTTCAGTGCCTTGAGCGTCAGCAATTCCGGATCGCCCGGACCCGCGCCGACAAAGTCGACATGTCCTGTGCCATCATATGATTGCGTAAGCTGCATTTCGTGTCCCGAGTGTGGTTTGACTTGTGTTACAATATAGGAAATATTCCCGCCAATACGCCATATAGGCGAACAAATAAGGACAAATGTTCCACGCCAACGGCAAAACGGGACATTGGTTTCGAAACGAAGGGAAATTTGGAATGTCGGTGCGGATTGATGATACGGATCGGAAAATTCTGGTCGAGCTGCAGCGGGACGCCAGTCAATCGCTGGACGAAATAGCCGCTCGTGTCGGCAGTTCCAAGACGCCGGTCTGGAATCGGATACGCAAGCTGAAAGGGGCCGGTGTGATCGGGCAGCAGACCGTTTTGCTGGACGCCGAAGCGCTGGGATTTGAAGCTACGTTTTTTGTTCTGATCCGCACCTCAGAGCACGAGGCTGACTGGCAGCACAAGTTCCTCAAGGCCCTGCGTGACAGGCCCGAAGTGCAAGAAGCGCATCGGCTGGCCGGGGACATCGACTATATCTTGAAGGTGCGGGTCAAGAACGCGCGTGCCTATGACGAATTCTATCAGGCGCTGATTTCAGAAGTGCGCGTGCACAACGTGACAGCCTTGCTGTCGATGGAAGAGATCAAGTCCACCACCATGTTGCCTCTGAAAGCGCTGATCGAAAGCTAGGTCTGCACCATCAGTTTGGTCAGCCCGTGGAAATGGTACGTGTTCGAAAACTCGGGCTCGGTGCTCAGGCGCAGGTTCGGATATCTGTCGAACAGCGTGGACAGTGCGATGCGCATTTCCATCCGTGCCAGAGGGGCGCCAACGCAAAAGTGCAGGCCGCCACCGAAACTGGTGTTCGTGACGATGGCGCGGGTGGGATCAAACCTGTCCGGGTTGCTCCAGACGGCAGGATCCCGGTTCGCAGCGCCCAATAGTAGCGCGACCTCATCACCACGTTTGAAACTGTGCCCAAATGCGTCGATGTCTTCATAAGCATAACGGGTGAACATGTGCAGCGGCGGGTCAAAGCGCAGAATCTCTTCTACCGTGCGATCGATGCTGTCCGGCGCAAAGTGTTGCGGTCCGATGCCATTTTGCAAAACGGTCTTCACGCCGTTTCCAAGTGAATGCACGGTCGCTTCGTGCCCGGCATTCAAAAGCAGGATGCAGGTGGCGACCAGCTCTTCGCGTGAGAGCTTTTCGCCATCTTCTTCGGCCACGATCAACCGTGTGATCAGATCGTCCTGCGGATCGCTGCGGCGCTGCTCGATGTAGTTGATCAGAAAGTCGGTGAATGCTTGAGATGAGGCTGCGGCAGCGGTCTCAGTCTCGGGCGTACGGCTGGCTTGATACATCGCCACCATATCATGTGACCAGCGTAGCAGACTGGGTGACATATCCTCGGGCACGCCCAGAAGGCGGCAGATCGTGATGACCGGAACTTGGGTGCAAAAGGTAGAGAGCAAATCGAACGGTTGGTCGGGAAATGCGTCAATCAAAGAATGGGTTAGGTCGTGAATCGAAGGTTCCAGTGCTGCAATGGCACGCGACGTGAATGCCCGCATCACCAATGCGCGCAAACGTGTGTGTCTTGGCGGTTCGGCTTCCAGCAACGAATGCGCCTCGACCACCAGCCAAGGGGCAAGATACGCCGGACCTGGGGTTCGCATTTCTTCGGGTACTTCCCGACCAAAGCGGCGGTCTTTCAAAAGCGCCGAGACCGCCCGGTGTGATACAGCCGCAACTTTCCCATAGTCCTCCCAATAGACCAGATCACCGCACGCGCGGGCCTGATCATAGAACGGGTAGGGGTTCTGCACGAATTCCGGATCGACCGGAGATTGAAATACCGTCTTCATGCGGCGCAGACTTGCCATGCGGCGCGCCGAATGCAAGACCCTATATCATGCAACGCGTTTGGGTCATTCTGGGATTTTTGTTTGCTGTCGGCCTGTTGACCGCAGGGGTCTGGTCCTATGGCTACCGTCAAGCGCTGTCGCAGCTCAGCGAAAAGGCCGAGGCTGACCTTGAACTGGCTGCCGACCGGCTCAGCACTCAGATGCAGGTATATCAGGAACTGGCAGTGCTGATGGCCACGCATCCGGTCCTGCGCGCCCTAGAGACACCGGTGCAACAACGGGCAGCGCGCGCGATATTGCTGGACGTCGCCGACAAAACCTCGGCCGTCAACATGATGTATCTTGACCGAAGCGGGCAGGTGCTGGCCTCGGCGCAGCCGGTTGTGTGGCCAAACATGGCGAACCACCCCGCGTTTCGGCGCGCTTTGCAGGGCGCAATGGGCAGCGCGCACGGTGTTGTGGAAAGCAGCGGGGATCGCACCTATTCCTACGCCGCCCCGGCCTTTGGCGATGCTGGTCAGGTCGAGGGTGTATTAATCGTTGTGGCCGATGTGCAGGATGTGGAACAGACCTGGCGCGGCAGTACCGAGGCGGTGTTCTTCACTGACGGGGACGGCGTCGTGTTTATCTCAAACCGATCGGATTTGTTGTTTTGGCACCGGGACGAAGGACAGTTGGGCCTGACACCCCCAGACGGCGAGGTGGTCGATTTTGCCTCGGTTCTGGTCGGTCCGCACGAGGTCTGGGAACTGAATTGGGGGCGGTATCTGCCTAGCCGCGCTTTACACCTGATGCTGGACTTGCCGGTGATCGACATGACGGCTGAGGTTCTGGTCGATGTGGCCCCCGCGCAGCGTTTGGCGGGGTTGCAGGCGGCGACCGTTGCTGCAATCTGTCTGGCCTTCGGCGCGCTGTTGTATCTGGCGACCGAACGCAGGCGCACATTGGCCGAGGCCAACACGATTCTGGAAAGCCGGGTCGCGCAACGGACGCATGCGTTGACAGCTGCAAACACGGCACTGCGCCACGAAGTGCGTGAACGTGAAGACGCAGAAGCGGCGCTGAAACACGCTCAGGAAGAGCTGATCCAGGCCGGTAAACTCAGCGCGTTGGGTCAGATGTCGGCGGGTATCAGTCACGAACTGAACCAACCGCTGATGGCAATTCAGCAATTCGCAGATAATGGCGCGGCTTTTCTATCCCGCGGCCGGGATGAGAAAGCGTCGGAGAACCTGACGCGTATCTCTGCCATGGCGGCGCGCATGGCGCGCATCATCAAGAACCTGCGCGCCTTTTCGCGCAACGAAAGTGAACCGATGGGCAAGGTTAACCTGGTTCAAGTGATCGATACGGCGGTCGAGTTGACCGAGGCGCGGTTGCGGACCGAGGATGTCCGTATGGATTGGGCCCCGCCCAATAACCCGGTTTACGCATGGGGCGGCGAGGTGCGGTTGGTTCAGGTGTTCGTCAACCTGATTAACAATGCCGCCGACGCGATGAGTGGGCAAAACGACCGCCTCATCCGCATTGCGATCGACCGCGGCGACAAGCTGGCCGTGACTGTCCGCGATATCGGCCCGGGCATCGAAAACTCGGAAAAACTGTTCGAACCGTTCTATACGACCAAGGCTGTCGGATCCTCTGAGGGGATGGGGCTTGGGCTTTCGATTTCGTATGGTCTGGTGCAAAGCTTTGGAGGTAATATCCGGGGCGCAAATCTGGACACCGGGGCATTGTTTACGGTCGAGCTTGAGCCTTTCACGGAGCACGAGGTCGCATGACGCGGAAAATTCTACTGGTTGATGACGACGCTGCCGTCCGCGAAGCTTTGGCTCAAACGCTTGAGCTGGCAGATTATGATCCGGTTACGGCGGGATCCTTTGTGGCAGCTAAAGACCATATTCGCGCCGACTTTCTGGGTGTGATCGTTTCGGACATCCGTATGCCGGGCCGGGATGGTTTTCATCTGCTGAACTACGCGCGTGAGGTAGATCCAGATTTGCCCGTTGTTCTGTTGACCGGTGAGGGCGACATCCCGATGGCGGTGCAGGCCATGGGACAGGGAGCTTTTGATTTTCTGGAAAAGCCATGTGCGGCGGCGGACCTGCTGCCCGTGTTGGAACGAGCCTTTGACGCGCGCGCGCAGGTGATCGAACAGCGTGCCCTCAAATCAGAGCTTGAGCGCGGCGACCCCGCAGCGCGGCTTTTGTTCGGCCTGTCCGCACAGGCCGAGGCCCTGCGTGAACGGGTCCGATCCGTCGCCCCCACCGGGGCAGAAGTTCTGGTAACCGGGCCACCGGGCAGCGGGATATCGAAAGTGGCCGAAGTCGTTCATCTGATGTCGCCGGTCGGGCAGGGGCCGTTCGTCAAACGCCCGGCCTCAGGGCTGACGCCCGAGGGGTTGGTGCGCGTGTGCGAAGATGCGGCCGGTGGGTCGTTGTTCCTGGATGAGGTTTCGGCCATGCCAGACGCCACGCAATACGCCGCGCTTGAAATGATAGAGCAGGGCACCGGTTCACGGATCGTCGCGGGAACGACCGCAGATCTGGCGGCGCTGTCAGAGCAGGGCCAATTCAATGCCGACCTGTTTTATCGCCTGGATGTCATGCGTGTACGCATCCCGTCGCTGGCGGAACGGCCGGAAGATATACCAGTGATCTTTCGCCATTACGTCGCGCAAGCGTCAGAACAGGCGGGCATTGCCGAGCCCGAGATCACCTCGGAGCAACTTGCGTCATTGATGGCCAGCGACTGGCCGGGTAACGCCAGATCACTGATGTCGGCGGCGATGCGGTTCGTGTTGGGGATGCCGGAAGAGGTTGCACGTGCCGCTGATCTGGGCCTGAACGAGCAAATGGCACGCGTAGAGCGGTCGTTGTTGATTGCGGCACTGGGTCGGCACAATGGCAAAGCCTCGGATGCGGCAAGTGCGTTGAAACTGCCGCGCAAGACTTTTTACGACAAACTGGCGCGCTATCAGATTCGCCCAGAAGACTATCGGCGCTAACGGGGGCACCCGCCGCCTTTGGCCGCATTATCATGCATTTAAAGCCGTTGGGCCGGGCAGCCTGTATTCGCAGGCTGCGGGTAGTCACCAGAGAATCAGGGGGTGAGTCGTTCGATCTGATTCGAAGTGCGTGCGGAAATCCGCACAGCCGGGGGAATAAATGTGCGGATTTTCGCACAGCGGGTAGTGTCACTGCCTTTTAATGGCGGGGAAGTGCCTTCTAAAACTATGAAGTGAAACAAAAATATTTGAACCTTCCGAATTTCGAACAAAAAGTTGAGCGGCGCCCCTTGATTCGCTTCACTGCGCCACATGAGACGCCGATCTGGCGTTGACTAAAGGTTTCATGGAAGTCTGGGAGGAAAAGACAGATGAAATTCCTGACAACTGCCGCGACCGCGCTGGCGTTGAGTGTTACAGCAACCGCCGGTATGGCCGCGTGTGATGACGGCGAGATTGTCGTCAAGTTCGCGCATGTGACGAACACGGACAAACACCCCAAGGGCATCGCGGCATCGCTGCTGGAGCAGCGCGTCAATGACGAGATGAATGGCGTGATGTGCGTTGAGGTCTATCCGAACTCGACGCTCTATAATGATGACAAGGTGCTTGAAGCAATGCTTCAAGGCGACGTCCAGCTGGCCGCGCCGTCGTTGTCGAAGTTCGAGAAGTTTACCAAACAGTTCCGTCTGTTCGACCTGCCGTTCATGTTCAAGAACATCGACGCAGTTGATGCATTCCAAGCTTCGGCTGATGGTCAGGCGATGAAAGACAGCATGCAGCGCCGCGGCCTGCAAGGGCTGGCGTTCTGGCACAATGGCATGAAGCAGATGTCGGCTAATAAACCGCTTGAGGCTCCGTCGGATGCCGAGGGCCTGAAATTCCGTGTTCAATCCTCGGACGTTCTGGTTGCCCAAATGGAAGCCATTGGCGGCAGCCCGCAGAAGATGGCGTTCTCGGAAGTTTACGGCGCGCTGCAACAAGGCGTTGTGGATGGCCAAGAAAACACCTGGTCGAACATCTATGGCAAGAAGTTCTTCGAAGTGCAGGACGGCATCACCGAGACCAACCATGGCATCATCGACTATCTGGTCGTGACATCGGTTGATTGGTTGGACAGCCTTGATCCCGAGGTGCGCGATCAGTTCCTGACCATTCTAAGCGAAGTGACTGAGACACGGAACAAGGAAGCCTTCTCGGTGAACGAAGCAGCCAAGGCCTCGATCACTGATGCCGGCGGCATCATCCGCGAACTGAACCCCGAACAGCGCCAGGCCTGGGTCGATGCGATGAAGCCCGTTTGGGACCAGTTTTCCGACGACGTAGGTCAGGATAAGATCGACGCCGCTCAGGCCATCAACGCCGGGTTCTGATCCCGGTTGAGGCCGCGTGTCCAAAGACTGGGGAGTGGCGGACACGCAGGCTGGGCGGGCCGTAATTTGGCCCGCCACACCTAACTCTCATCACCAATAATGTGGGGACAGAAAAATGTCTGGTTCGAAACCCGGCCAAGGCGGGCTGGTCGACCATATCGAAGAGACCATGATTGCCGCTCTGTTGGGCGTGATGACGGTCGTAACCTTCGCCAACGTGATCGCGCGTTTTGTGTTTAACTCCAATATCCTATGGGCGCTTGAGCTGACGGTTTTCACCTTTGGCTGGCTGGTGTTGCTGGGGGCCTCTTATGCGGTCAAGAAACACGCGCATCTGGGTGTTGATGCAATCCTGAACATGCTGGCCCCGGCGCCACGCCGCATTCTGGCGCTGATATCAGTGGCGTGCTGTCTAGTGTTCTCGCTTCTGCTTCTGAAAGGGTCGTATGACTACTGGGCTGTGTTTGCGGACCTGCCGCCAACATCGGGCCGCTGGTTCCCGACCGGGTTCAATTTCGACGCACGCAGCCAGAGTTTCTATGAAGTGGACGATATACCGATGGTCGCGCCGCTGCGCTTCCTCGAGGATCTGATCAACTACGGCGAGGGGTATGAAAAATTGCCCAAGGTGGTGCCGTATCTGGTGTTGCCGGTGTCGATGCTGCTTCTAGTGATCCGCTTTGCTCAGGTCGCAGTACAAATCTGGCGTGGTGAGACCGACCGTCTTGTTGCCAGCCACGAAGTCGAGGACGAGATCGAAGAAGTCCGGGCTCAGCAAGGAGAGCATGACTAATGGACGTCGTACTTCTATTCTCTATGGTCATCGGCCTGTTGCTGATCGGTGTGCCGATTGCGGTGGCCCTGGGTCTCAGCTCGACCCTGTTTCTGCTGATTTATTCCGACAGTTCGTTGGCTTCGGTCGCGGGAACCCTGTTCGAAGCCTTTGAAGGCCACTTTACACTGTTGGCGATCCCGTTCTTCATTCTTGCGTCGTCCTTCATGACGACCGGTGGAGTGGCGCGGCGGATCATCCGCTTTTCCATCGCCTGTGTCGGGCACTTGCCGGGCGGCCTGGCGATTGCGGGTGTCTTTGCCTGTATGTTGTTTGCCGCGCTGTCGGGATCGTCACCGGCGACTGTTGTGGCCATCGGTTCTATCGTCATCGCCGGTATGCGGCAGGTTGGCTATTCCAAGGAATTCGCTGCGGGTGTGATCTGTAACGCGGGTACGCTGGGCATTCTGATCCCGCCGTCCATTGTAATGGTGGTCTATGCCGCCGCCGTTGAGGTCTCGGTCGGGCGGATGTTCCTTGCGGGCGTCATTCCGGGCCTGATGGCGGGTCTGATGCTGATGGTCACGATCTACGTTATGGCCAAAGTCAAGAATCTGCCCAAGGGTGAATGGAAAGGTTGGGGCGAGATCTTTATCTCGGCCCGCGAAGCCGGTTGGGGTCTGTTCCTGATCGTCATCATTCTGGGTGGTATTTATGGCGGTATCTTCACACCGACCGAAGCTGCTGCTGTCGCTGCCGTCTACGCCTTCTTTATTGCCAGCTTTGTCTACAAGGACATGGGTCCGCTTAGCACCAATGGGGATGGGCAGAACATTCCGCTGTTGAAAAAGCCTTATGCTTTGGTCACGGCGTTCTTTCACCCCGACACCAAGCACACGCTGTTTGAGGCCGGTAAGTTGACGGTGACTTTGCTGTTCGTCATCGCCAACGCGCTGATCCTCAAGCACGTGCTGACAGATGAACAGGTGCCTCAGCACATCGCTAGTGCAATGCTATCGGCGGGTCTGGGGCCGGTTACCTTCCTGATTGTGGTCAACGTGATCCTGCTGATTGGCGGTCAGTTCATGGAACCTTCGGGACTGTTGGTCATCGTGGCACCTCTGGTGTTCCCGATCGCCATCGAGTTGGGCATCGACCCGATCCATTTGGGCATTATCATGGTGGTGAATATGGAGATTGGGATGATTACGCCTCCGGTCGGACTGAACCTGTTCGTGACTTCGGGCGTGGCCGGTATGCCGATGATGAGCGTTGTGAAGGCGGCGCTGCCGTTCCTGGCCGTGCTTTTCGTCTTCCTGATCATGGTGACTTACATACCGTGGATTTCGACCTTCTTGCCCAATACCTTCATGGGGCCAGAGATCATTACGAACTAGCGGTTTCTGTGAAAGAATAGAGGGCCGGGTCTTTCGTCAGACCCGGCCTTTTTTTTGCGTGCGGAATCGATCCAGACAACCGGAAACCCATTCGATACCACCCTAAACGCGAACCCATCAGTTTCGTATCACCGGTTGAATTGCCGCATTAAAAGTTTCATCTCGTCAATCGGGCGTCGATCGTTTGCCCGCCCGGGTGTCCTTAGGTGCTCAATTAAGTGTCCGACCTCTTGAACCCGGGTACAGTGGGTATATCTTTCAGCCGAGGACGACCTCGCCTTGTTGGCTGATCATTCGGGACGACCCGAAGAGATATGAGGTGTCCAAATGCCCTGGATATTATTGCTATTCGCTGGCCTTCTGGAAATTGTCTGGGCCGTCGCCATGAAGCAATCTGCCGGTTTCACACGCCTATGGCCTACGGCCCTGATGGGCGTGTCGATGATCGGATCGTTCGGATTGCTTGCCCTTGCGATGCGCGATCTGCCTTTGGGCACGGCCTATACGATCTGGACCGGAATCGGTGCAGTCGGGGCCTTTATGGTCGGCGTAATGTTTCTGGGTGAGGCGCTGACTGCGCCCCGCCTAGTCGCGGCGGCCCTGATTGTGGCCGGGCTGGTGACGATGAAATTGGCTTGACTTCAGGCCTTTTGCAGGGCGTCGATAATGCCGGAAAAGTCCTGGGCTTTCAGGCTTGCGCCGCCCACCAAAGCCCCGTCCACATTAGAGACTGCAAAGATTTCGGCTGCATTTCCCGGTTTGACCGAACCACCATAGAGCAAACGGACCGAGCGGCCGACACCTTCGCCAAATCGACGCTCCAGCCGGGCGCGGATGAAGTCGTGCACTTCTCCGATCTCGTCCAGGGTGGGAACCTTGCCGGTGCCAATAGCCCAGATTGGCTCATAAGCGACGATCAGGTTTTCGCCGGTTGACTGGTCTGGGATCGAACCGGACAACTGTCCGCCGATTATGTCCAGCGTGTTCGCGGCCTCACGCTGCTCCAGGCTTTCGCCGACGCAAATGATGGCTTTCAGGCCCGCGTCCATCGCGGAACGTGCTTTGGCGCGCACATCCTCATTCTGCTCGTCGTGATCTTCGCGCCGCTCTGAATGCCCAAGAATGACGGCTCTTGCCCCTGTATCAACCAGCATCTGAGCACTGACATCGCCGGTATGTGCGCCGGATTCGGCTGCATGGCAATCCTGACCGCCGACATCAATTCCGGTGTCTTTCACCGCCTCTGCCGCGCGATGCAGTAGGGTTGCCGGTGGGCAAATCAGGACGTCCACGGATGCATCAGGAAACGATGTAGCCAGCGACTGAAGCTCAGGCAATGCAGCCGCGGTTCCGTTCATTTTCCAGTTTCCAGCTGCCAGCTTGCGCCGCATAACGCGTACCCCCAAATAAGTCGTTGTTTGCTCATCGGATAGCACCACCAGCCGAGCCTGACAATTCCGGTTGCAAAGGTCCGACCACAACGGCAGGTTCCGCGTTATTGTGGAGGGCGGCATGATCGACGATCTGGATCTGAGAAAACTGGATGAACGCGAGGCTTCAGAGATGGCAATGCTGCAGCATGCCATTGGTGAAGTTGGGTTTTTAACGGTATCGAACACCGGGTTGAACCCCGATCAAGTCCGAAACGTGATCGAGGCGTATCGCGACTTCTTCCATTTGCCGGACGTCCAGAAAAAAACCGTTGATATGGCGATGACGGGTTCAAACCGAGGGTGGGGCGCGCCGCGATCAGAACAGGTCGACCCCAAGGCCAATCCGGATTTCAAGGAAGTGTTCGACTGTGGTTTCGAATTGCCTGCGGGAAATTCTTATGCCGGAAAAGGGCTCAGTGTGTATGCTCCGAACCTGTGGCCGAATAATCCTGTAGAATTTCAAGGTATTATCAGAGCTTACTACATTGACGCTTGCAATGTGGCGATGCGCGTTCTTCGGGCCATTGCGGTCGCTTTGGGCCGGGATACACTCAGTTTTGATCGCGCCTTTGACACGCCTATGGCTCTATTGCGCGGGAACTACTATCCAGAACGCCCGGTGTGGGCAGGTGATCTGGATTTTGGCATCGGGGCGCACACTGACTATGGGTGTCTGACATTGCTGGCCACGGACGGGGTCTCAGGGCTTGAGGTCCGCATGCCGGATGATCGCTGGCAACCTGTCTCTGCGGCGCCTGGTACATTCATCATCAACTTTGGAGAGATGCTGGAATTCTGGACCGCCGGAAAAGTCAAAGCCACCGAGCATCGCGTCATAGGCGGGACGCAGGAACGCATTTCGGTCCCACTGTTCTTTAACCCGTCCTACGACACCAACGTTGCTCCGCCAAGCTCAGGCAAAACGATCAGCGCAGGTGACCATCTTACACGGCGCTACAACGAAACCTATCTGCACCTGCAGGCGACTTAGTTTTGTGTGGAAAGCGTCTCGTCAAATTTGATGGATTCGCCGCAACCGCAAGCGTCCACAACATTCGGGTTGCGGAACTTGAACCCGGCTTCCAGAAGCGAGACCTCATAGTCGATTTCAGTTCCGAACAAGAACATCTGCGCCATTGGCGCGATCATGATGCGGGCACCGTCCTGTTCGACCACTTCGTCGTTGGTATCGGCTTCATCCACGTAGTCCATGGTGTATTCCATGCCAGCGCAGCCGCCTTTCTTGACGCCAATGCGCAACCCTGCATGACCGCCGGACGCCATCAGGCGTGCGATCTGCTCGGCCGCTTTGGTCGTCATTGTCACGGCCTGTTTGCCGGGAATGCCAAACATGGTGGTCTCCGTTGCGCTACGTTATCCCTAATCTAGGGCCGAGAGGCGTCAGGCTCAAGACATAGCAGACCTGCTGACCTAAGTTTTACCGGCAGTGACGCTGCCAAACGACCAATTGCCACAGCAAACTTGCGTCCCTCACGGTCTTCGCCTTAGCCTGACGGTTGTAACAAGATATTTGAGCGAAGGGCGAATGAAGATGGTGAAGATCAGGCATTTCCGCAGAAAAATCATAACGATGCAAGCTGTAGCCACAGTCTTTCTGACCGCAGGTTTGGGGCATGCAGCAACGGATGGCGCACGGCATCCGGTAAATTGCGCTACCGCCGAGGGGGATCTTCGGGCCATCGCAGCAGAAAAGAAGCACGCAGAAGACCAGCAGGCAGAAAGTATCATTGCGATCACTCCTGCCGGTGCATTGCTGGGACTGGTCACGGGAACCGAGCAAAAAAGGCTCAGCATGTTGAATGGCGATTACGTCAAAGAGCTGGATCAACGCGCGGCCGAGATAAAATCGACCTGCGGCGTGGAATAGGCCGCTCGGGTCCTATAATGTAAAAAGGGCTGCCTCGGTTCATGGGCAGCCCTTTTTGTTATCCTTCAATGCTTTACTCGGTAAAGCTGAGCGAAAGTCTACATGAATCCCAGTTCAAGACGTGCTTCGTCTGACATCATCTCCATGCCCCAGGGGGGCTCCCATGTCAGCTCGACGTCAACCTCTTTGACGCCAGCGACTGGTTCGATGGCCTCGACAATCCAGCCCGGCATTTCACCGGCGACCGGGCATCCGGGTGCGGTCAGTGTCATGATGACTTTCACCGCGTTTTCCTTGGTGATGTCGATCGTGTAGATCAGACCCAGATCGTAGATATTCACCGGAATCTCGGGATCGAAGACGGATCTGCAAGCCTCGACCACGGAATCGTAGAGTGGATGATCGATGGTCGAAGGCGCGATCAGCGGCGTACCTTCGAACTGTTCACTTGGATGGGTCATTCGTGCCTCGGGGCTGTTACCTGAGAAATTATATAGGGAAAGGCTGGGGCAGCGTCCAGTGGTGCCGTGTGGCCCCCGGGACGCTGCGTCGATTTGGATCAATCGTTGATATCGTGGCGGAAGGTTTTCACCTGGCCATGGGGCAGGGCGAACATGCGCCGCAGGATCAGCCAGGCCACAAGCGAAAGACCCGCAAAGATCAAAAGCAAGACCGCCAGGCTCGGGGCAAAACCGGGGATCACAAGCAAAAGCCCTGTGACCGCCGCTCCAATCGCAAAGCCAAGAAAGATGAACCCCGGCAAGACGATCTCAAGTATGCCCAGAGCTAGCGCTCCGGCCAGCCAGAGCCACCATGTTAGCCAGAAGGGATCAGCCATTACTTTCCTCCTTTCAACATCTTGAAGGCATCGCCAAAGGCCTCAAGCGCATTGGCGGGAACCACGATGGTTTGCGACCCGGTGCCGTTACCCAGCGCGTTCAGGGATTCGACCTGCTTCAACGCAACCTGATACTGGGCAGCCTCGATACCATTGTCCTGAATGGCCTTGGCGACCACGCCGGTTGCATAAGCTTCGGCCTCTGCCTGGATACGGCGGGCTTTTGCGGTCTGCTCGGCCGCATAAAGTTCCGCGTCCGCATTCAATTCGACCGAACGTTTTTGACCTTCAGCCTCGGTCACCTGCGCTCGGCGGGCACGTTCCGCGTTCAACTGTTGTAGCATCGCATCCCGTGTGGCCTGATCCAGGTTTACGTCCAGTATCTCGGCGCGGGTGACTTCGATCCCCCAGTCGTCAACGGCAGTTTCGACGCTTTCCTGAATGCGTTCAATCAGTTGCGCGCGATTGGACTGCACCTCATCCAGATCCATTTTACCGATTTCGGCACGGACGATACCTGCAACGGTTGTTGCAATCGCTCCGTCGACGTCACGGATACGGTACACGGTCTTTTCCGGTTCAAGAATGCGGTAGAACACCGAGGTATCGATCTGAACCAGAACGTTGTCCTTGGTGATCGCGTCCTGCGTCGCATTCGGTAGCTGGCGTTCAAGAATGGATATCTTGTGACGCGCAACATCAAGAAAAGGAACGATAAAGTTGATTCCGGGGCCAAGCACCGAGTGCAGGCGGCCAAAGCGTTCAACCACGTATTTTTCGGACTGAGGCACAATTTTGATGCCTTTGAAAATAACGACGACAATCAGAACTGCCGCAAGCAGGTAAATGATGTTCGATGTTAGCAACCCAATGATCTGTTCTTCGGTCATATCTGTCCTCTGTATTATTGTGTACTATGGTATACACTTGGGGATTGACTCGCCCATTTTCAACTCTGGTATGGCGGGAATGGGGATAGATGCAAATCTCTGAAAACCACAATGTAGCGTGGAATATTTTGAATGTGGCTGCTTTGCATCCGGTTGTGATTGCGCTATCGGGCGGGGATGAAACTGATAATTGACACAGATCCGGGCATCGACGATGCGATGGCCATTGCCTATGCCGCCGCTGCACCAGAAATAGACCTGATCGGCCTGACCACGGTTTTCGGCAACACGCATGTGCACCAATCCAGCCGCAACGCGCGGTTCTTGCTCCATAAACTGGGACTGGACGCGCCAGTGGCTGAGGGGGCGCCGCTTCCAGTTGGTGCGACCACATACGACCCGTCCGAGCACGTGCACGGCCCCGAAGGATTCGGTGATTTGACTGACATCCCGCAGATTGGGGAAAATCACCCCCTGACGGCGGCCGAATTCCTTGTCGAGCAGGCGCGGGAACACAAGGGTGAGCTGGTCGTCTGCGCCATTGGTCCGTTGACCAATGTCGCCGATGCCATGCGGTTGGACCCAGAGTTTGCAGGCAACATCAAGCGACTGGTGATCATGGGCGGTGCCGTGTTTTGCCCCGGGAACATCACAGAGCATGCCGAGGCCAACATCTATCACGATGCGCAGGCCGCGGATGCAGTGTTCGCGTCTCCGCCAGATACAGTTCTGGTCGGCTTGGATGTCACGCTGAAAACTCTGTACGAGACTGCGGATTTTGATGCATTGGCGGCGCGTTCCGCTGACATGGGCGGTTTCCTGCGCGACATCTCGAAATTTTATCTGAAGTTCTACAAGGATATCGGCGGATTGGAAGGGTGCGGCCTGCACGACTCGACGGCTGTGATTGCCTGTACCCACGAACCCATGTTCGAGATAGTCGAAACCGGGCTTCAGGTTGAGGTAGATGGTCCGCAAATCGGGGCAACCCGACCGGATGCCAACAGACCAATGGTGCGCGTATGCCGGGATGTAGATGGGGCAGGGGTTGTCAGCCTGTTCACTGACCGCGTTGCGTCATTGCCCTGACGGCTTGCAATACCAGCGGAGATCGGGCAATTGCTGCCCGGTTCAGCGACCCTGAGGCATTCACATGACAGACCGTTTCTCATTTGACCTGAAAGCCACGGATGGCAAAGCACGCACCGGGGTAATCCATACTCTACGCGGTGAGGTGCGCACGCCGGCCTTTATGCCGGTTGGCACCGCGGCAACGGTCAAAGCGATGATGCCGGAAAGCGTACGCGCCACAGGGGCGGACATCCTGCTGGGCAACACCTATCACCTGATGCTGCGCCCGACCGCTGAACGGATCGACCGTCTGGGCGGGTTGCACAAGTTCATGAATTGGGAACGGCCGATCCTGACGGATTCCGGTGGGTTCCAAGTCATGTCATTGGCCGGGTTGCGCAAGCTGACCGAAAAAGGCGTGACCTTCAAATCGCATATCGATGGCTCGCGCCACGAATTGACGCCTGAACGGTCGATGGAGATTCAGCGCCTGTTGGGGTCCGACATCGTTATGTGTTTCGACGAATGCCCAGCGTTGCCCGCTGACCGGGATCGCATTGCCGAATCGATGCGCCTGTCGATGCGGTGGGCTGAGCGGTCGCGTGACGCTTTCGGGGATCGCCCGGGTCATGCCTTGTTCGGCATTCAGCAGGGCGGACTAGAGCAGGATTTCCGCGAGGAATCGGCCGAGGCGCTGAAAGAAATCGGTTTTGAGGGCTACGCCGTCGGTGGACTTGCCGTGGGTGAAGGCCAAGAGGCGATGTTCGACGTGCTGGACTTTGCGCCGGATATGCTGCCGGTCGATAAACCACGTTATCTGATGGGCGTTGGAAAACCGGATGATATCGTCGGCGCCGTTGCGCGTGGCATTGACATGATGGATTGTGTGCTGCCGTCCCGCTCGGGGCGCACAGGGCAGGTATTCACGCGCTACGGCGTGGTGAACATCAAGAATGCCCGCCATTCAGACGATCCGCGTCCATTGGATGAACACTGCACATGTCCCGCCTGTTCAAACTACTCCCGCGCTTATCTGCACCACGTGTTCCGTTCGAATGAAATGATTTCGGGCATGCTGCTGACCTGGCATAATCTGCACTATTTCCAAGAGATCATGCAGGGCATGCGTGACGCCATCGCTGCCGGAACATTCGATGCCTGGCAGGTCGAGTTCCATGCACTGCGAGCGCAAGGCGATATAGAGCCTGTTTGATAGGCGCTTGGTGTTTTGATGATCAAAATCACCGAATAGTCCATCAGGTGCCTTGCAGTCCCGTACACCTCAGGTCATTCTCATCACGAGAGATGGCGGTAAGGTTGAAATAGGGCGGTAACTGCCCCACCTTTATCGTCCAAGACAGGAGACGGCCGAGCGTTGCCTCGATGAGGGACCAGAGCCGTCTTGCCAATGATAAGGATAGAGCATGCAAGAGCCCCTGAACTCCTCATACCCAGTGCTGCCGCTGCGCGATATCGTGGTTTTCCCGCATATGATCGTGCCGCTGTTCGTCGGTCGGGAAAAATCCGTCCGGGCGCTGGAAGAAGTGATGCAGGACGACAAGCAGATTCTGTTGTCCAGCCAGATCGACCCGAGCGACGATGACCCAACCGAGGACGGCATCTACCGGTCCGGTGTGCTGGCCAATGTACTGCAATTGCTGAAATTGCCGGACGGCACCGTGAAGGTGCTGGTCGAGGGCCAAGCCCGTGTGATGATCACGGAATTCCTTGAAAACGAAGAATTTTTTGAGGCCCGCGCCGAGTACCTGACCGAGATTCCTGGCGACGTTACGACAACCGAAGCACTGCAGCGCACTGTTGCGGATGAATTCGAGCGTTACGCGAAAGTGCGTAAAAACATCCCAGAAGAAGCGTTGACCGCAGTTGGAGAATCCACCGAACCGGCAAAGCTGGCTGACCTTGTGTCGGGTCACTTGGGGATTGAAGTCGAACAAAAGCAAGATCTGCTGGAAACCCTAAGCGTCAGCGAGCGACTTGAGAAGGTCTATGGCCTGATGCAGGGCGAAATGTCGGTTCTGCAGGTCGAGAAAAAGATCAAGACCCGCGTCAAAACCCAGATGGAGAAGACGCAGCGCGAGTACTATCTGAATGAGCAGATGAAGGCCATTCAGAAGGAACTTGGCGATGGCGAAGACGGCAGCAATGAAGTTGCCGAACTGGAAGCTAAAATCGAAGAGACCAAGCTGTCCAAAGAGGCCCGTGAAAAGGCCGAAGGCGAGCTGAAAAAGCTGCGGAACATGAGCCCGATGTCGGCTGAGGCCACCGTCGTACGCAACTATCTGGACTGGATTTTGGCCTTGCCGTGGGGCACCAAATCCCGCGTGAAAAAAGATCTGGGCCGCGCGCAGGACATTCTGGATGCCGATCACTATGGCCTTGAGAAGGTCAAGGAACGGATCGTCGAATATCTGGCTGTTCAGCAGCGGTCGAAGAAGCTGAAGGGGCCGATCATGTGCCTTGTTGGCCCTCCGGGTGTGGGTAAAACCTCACTTGGTAAGTCGGTTGCACGTGCGACGGGGCGCGAGTTCATTCGCATCTCGCTGGGTGGTGTACGCGACGAATCCGAGATTCGAGGCCACCGTCGAACCTATATCGGTTCGATGCCTGGTAAGATCATCCAGGCGCTGAAAAAGGCGAAGACCACAAACCCGCTCATCCTGCTCGACGAGATCGACAAGATGGGGCAGGACTTCCGTGGTGACCCGGCTTCGGCGATGCTCGAGGTGTTGGACCCGGAGCAGAACAGCACATTCATGGACCACTACCTTGAGGTCGAATACGACCTGTCCAACGTGATGTTCCTGACCACATCCAACAGCTACAACATGCCTGGGCCTTTGCTGGACCGGATGGAGATCATTCCGCTGGCCGGTTACACCGAGGACGAAAAAAGCGAGATCGCCAAGCAGCATCTGATCAGCAAGCAGGTGAAGAACCATGGCCTGAAGGCCAAAGAGTTCGAACTGACCGATGACGCGCTGCATTCGATCATCCGCACTTACACGCGGGAAGCTGGCGTTCGGAACCTAGAACGTGAAATCGCCAAGGTGGCCCGGAAGTCGCTGACCAAGATCATCAAAAAAGAGGCGGAATCAGTAACGGTGACGCCAGAAAATCTTGATGAGTTCCTAGGCGTTCCCAAGTTCCGCTATGGCCTGGCCGAACAGGACGATCAGGTTGGTGTTGTCACCGGTCTGGCGTGGACATCGGTCGGTGGTGATCTGTTGCATATCGAGGCGCTGAAACTGCCGGGCAAGGGTCGGATGAAGACCACCGGCAAGCTGGGCGATGTGATGAAGGAATCCATCGATGCGGCGTCGTCTTATGTGCGGTCAATTTCGCCTCAGATTGGGGTGAAGCCACCCAAGTTTGACAAGATAGACATCCACGTGCACGTGCCGGATGGTGCGACTCCGAAAGACGGGCCTTCGGCTGGTCTGGCCATGGTGACCTCGATCGTATCCGTGCTGACCGGTATTCCGGTTCGTAAGGACATCGCGATGACGGGTGAGGTTTCGTTGCGTGGCAACGCGATGCCGATTGGTGGTTTGAAAGAGAAACTGCTGGCGGCCCTGCGCGGTGGCATCAAGACTGTTCTGATCCCGGAAGAGAACGAAAAGGACCTGGCCGAGATCCCGGACAACGTGAAAGAAGGTCTGAAGATCATTCCGGTAGAGCACGTGTCCGAAGTTCTCAAACTGGCACTGGTACGTGAGCCGGAAGCGATTGAGTGGGATGAGGCCGCCGAAGAGGCTGCCGCAGCCGCTGCGAAGGCCACTGAAAGCGCAAGCCCGTCTGCCACGACGCACTAAGCGATAGGCGATAGACAAAGAAAAGGCGGGGTTTTCCCCGCCTTTTCTTTTTCAGAAGCCGATAACAGGTTTCTTCGGGTCCAGAACCTCTTCCTCGGCAATGTAAGTCTGAAACTTTTTGGCGGACAGGGAGGATCGGACCGCTAGACCAAAAATGATGACTGAAAACAGGACGCACAGCAAAATATCCCAACCGAAGGGGATTTGCTTAAGCGCACCTTCCCCGAACTGTCCCAGGAACGAGATCAGGCCGATCCCTCCGAAATAGGGAACCAGCCACAGGGCCTCGGTCACGTCCATTTCGTCCAGCCGATTATGAAACCGTGCCAGAAGAAGAACAAACCCGACGATCAACGCGATGCCAAGCCGCCAAACGGTGTCCCATCCGCTCCAATAGACGATGAGCGTGGCGACAGCGAAGGCTGTGATGGCCACCACTTTGACAAAGGGAATGCGAATGGACCGCAGGTGGTCCGGCATCAGGCGTCGCAAGCACACAACGGCGATTGGCCCAACCGCAAAAGATACGACTATGGCCGCGCCATTCAGGGCAATAACGGTGGTGAACGGGACCGTAAGAAGGAACAGAATTCCAATCAGAAAGTTCAGCGCCAAGGCCCACAAGGGCACCCCAAATGAGGACAGTATTTGCAAACGCTTTGGCAGGAACCCGTTCTGTGACAAGGCCATCGCGATACGCGCGTTCGAGCCGGTGGACACCAAACCGTTGCCAAAGGGTCCAATGACCGAGCCGATATTCAAAACGCTCAGGAACCAGACGATCCCAACCGATAGGATGACCCCGTCCAATGGCCCCTGACCGCTAAAATTCAGGCTTGCCCAGCCGTTCTTCAACATCTCCGGGTCAAGTGCGCCGATAAACGCAATCTGTAATCCGACGTAAATGGCTGCACACAGAATGATGGACAGCACCAGTGCCGCAGGAATGGCGACTTTGGGGTTTCGAACCTCACCAGCCATATCGACCACATGGCGGAAACCGATGAAGGAAAAGATGACGCCTCCGGTTGAAACAGCCGCCATGATACCCTGCAAACCGTACGGCGCAAAACCACCCGGTTGGGTGAAGTTCCCGGTGTCAAATCGACTTGCGATCAGTAGAACCGACAGAACGATAGGAATGGCAATTTTCGCCCATGTCAGCGTCGCGTTGACTTGCGTGAAGAATTTTACCCCCAACGCATTAATGACTACGAACAACAACATGAAAAACAACGCCACGGCGATACCCGCGCCGGTCAAATCGCCCGTATCGGCTGTGTGCAGCCACGGTGCATAAGGCCCAAGGTATTTAAGCATCGCCTCGACCTCAATCGGGGCGGTGGTGTTGTACCCAATCCAGGCGGTCCACCCCATTGCCATCGAAACGATGTTCCCGTGCGAAAACTGGGGGACGCGGGCGATCCCTCCGGGAATGGGCAGCATGGCCGAAATCTCTGCGAAGGTTATCGCAAGAACGAACATGGCCACCGCGCCAATGATCCACGAAAGGATAGCGGCAGGACCTGCGTGTTGAACTGCGAGGAGGGGGCCGAACAACCAGCCGGAACCGATAATTCCACCGACCGAAATGAAGGTCAGGCCAACAAGGCCAATATCCCGTTTCAATTTGGCCATGCGAAACCCCGTGCTTCAGCGCCGGTTGATCACACGGCAGATGCAAGAACGATACGCAGTTGAAATGCAAGCTGGCAAGCATTGTAATTTCAAGGCCTTAGAAGGCGTTGATTCTGAGGAAGTGGAATGGTGGGTGATAAGAGATTTGAACTCCTGACATCTTCGATGTGAACGAAGCGCTCTACCACTGAGCTAATCACCCGTAGGCGCTGCTGTTACAGCGACTCGGATTGGTTGGCAAGATGGCCGGTGGTGAATTCGATCCAGCTCATGAAATGCTGGTTTTCCGGCCTCGGGGGTGGGTGGCTCAATCGGAAAAAATCAGGTTCTTCGAAAAAACTTCAAAACGCCGCTTGACGATGTCGGGGCGTAGCCATAATACACCCAAACGTTCAGCGATGAACAGACAGCGGGCGGTTGTAGCTCAGATGGTTAGAGTACCGGCCTGTCACGCCGGGGGTCGCGGGTTCGAGCCCCGTCAACCGCGCCACTGCTGTCAGCCTGGATCCGGGTTAAGGGATCACGAAAATAGATGCGCGGTTGTAGCTCAGTTGGTTAGAGTACCGGCCTGTCACGCCGGGGGTCGCGGGTTCGAGCCCCGTCAACCGCGCCATTTTCCACAAAGTCAGCGGTAAATTCGTAATTTGTGCCACGCTTCTGCGTGTCAAATGCGATGCTGCTTTGTCGGATCGGCGAATAGATGACGGTTCTTGCTTTGTTCTAACTTTTCTGTTGGAGTTCCAGCGTCGTTCACCTATTTCTAAGACACTTGTGTGTTGGGGGCCAAAAATGGCTGAGCTGAAGAATATCGAAGTGCGCGGAGCGCGCGAACATAACCTCAAAGGTATCGACGTGGACATCCCACGTGATCAGCTTGTGGTGATCACCGGGCTGTCGGGGTCTGGTAAGTCGTCTTTGGCTTTCGACACGATCTATGCCGAGGGCCAGCGGCGTTACGTTGAAAGCCTGTCAGCCTATGCGCGCCAGTTTCTGGACATGATGGAAAAGCCGGATGTGGACCACATCAGCGGCCTTTCACCGGCCATCTCGATTGAACAGAAGACTACATCCAAAAACCCGCGTTCGACCGTCGGAACGGTCACCGAGATCTATGACTATATGCGCTTGTTATTCGCCCGGTCCGGAACGCCGTACAGCCCGGCCACTGGGCAGCCGATTGAGGCGCAGCAGGTTCAGGACATGGTCGACCGCATCATGACGATGGAGGAGGGGACGCGAGGATACCTGCTCGCCCCCATCGTGCGCGACCGCAAAGGCGAATACAAAAAAGAATTCCTTGAACTGCGCAAGCAGGGTTTTCAGCGCGTTAAGGTCGACGGAGAATTCTACGAACTGGATGAACCGCCCACGCTGGACAAGAAATATCGCCATGACATTGATGTCGTCGTCGACCGGTTGGTCGTGCGCGAAGGGCTGGAGACCCGGCTGGCCGACAGTTTGCGTACTGCTTTGGACTTGGCCGACGGTATCGCCGTTCTCGAAACCGCGCCGCGTGAGGGCGATCCGGAACGGATCACGTTTAGCGAGAACTTTGCTTGCCCGGTCAGCGGCTTCACCATTTCTGAAATCGAACCCCGTTTGTTTTCGTTCAACGCTCCGTTCGGGGCGTGCCCGGATTGTGATGGTCTGGGTGTCGAGCTGTTCTTTGACGAACGCCTTGTGGTGCCGGACCAGACCCTGAAACTGTACGACGGGGCGTTGGCGCCCTGGCGCAAGGGAAAGTCGCCGTACTTCCTGCAGACCATTGAAGCGATTGCCCGACACTATGAGTTCGACAAGAACACGCCGTGGAAGGACCTGCCGCCAAAGGTGCAGCAAGTGTTTCTGCGCGGTTCCGGCGACGAAGAAATCCAATTCCGCTATGATGAAGGCGGGCGGGTCTATCAGGTCACCCGCAGCTTTGAGGGCGTGATCCCGAATATGCAGCGCCGCTATCGCGAGACCGACAGCGCATGGATCCGTGAAGAGTTTGAGCGGTATCAGAACAACCGACCCTGTGGTGCCTGTGAAGGCTATCGCCTACGTCCCGAGGCGCTGGCGGTAAAGATCGCAGGCATGCATGTTGGGCAGGTCGTGCAGATGTCGATCCGCGAGGCTTTGGCCTGGATCGAAGATGCACCGAACCATCTAAGTGTCCAGAAGAACGAAATCGCACGCGCCATTCTCAAGGAAATCCGCGAGCGGCTGGGGTTTCTGAATAACGTTGGTTTGGAATACCTTACGCTGTCCCGCTCAAGTGGTACCTTGTCTGGTGGTGAAAGCCAGCGCATTCGTCTGGCCAGCCAGATCGGATCTGGTTTGACAGGAGTTTTGTACGTTCTGGATGAACCGTCCATTGGTCTGCACCAGCGGGACAATGATCGCTTGCTTGGGACGCTAAAGAACCTGCGTGACCAGGGTAACACAGTGATTGTCGTCGAGCATGACGAGGAAGCAATCCGCGAGGCGGATTATGTATTTGACATCGGGCCGGGGGCTGGAGTGCATGGTGGTCAGGTTGTCAGCAAAGGCACACCTGATCAAATCGCGGCTGATGCGGCCTCGATGACCGGGCAATACTTGTCGGGAACCCGCGAGATCTCGGTCCCGGCTGAGCGACGCAAAGGGAACAAAAAGAAGGTGACGGTTGTCAAAGCGACCGGGAACAATCTGAAGAACGTGACGGCGGAGTTTCCGCTCGGCAAGTTTGTCTGCGTCACCGGCGTTTCCGGAGGCGGAAAATCGACGCTTACGATTGAGACGCTATTTAAAACTGCCTCCATGCGTTTGAACGGCGCACGGCAAACGCCGGCGCCCTGCGAAACCATCAAAGGGTTGGAGCATCTGGACAAGGTCATCGACATTGACCAGCGCCCCATCGGGCGAACTCCGCGTTCGAATCCAGCGACTTACACCGGGGCCTTCACGCCGATCCGCGATTGGTTTGCCGGTCTGCCCGAGGCAAAGGCGCGCGGCTATAAGCCCGGACGGTTCAGCTTTAACGTCAAGGGTGGTCGTTGCGAGGCCTGTCAGGGTGACGGTGTCATCAAGATTGAGATGCATTTCCTGCCCGATGTTTACGTCACCTGCGAAACCTGTAAAGGCGCGCGGTACAATCGCGAAACGCTGGAGATCAAGTTCAAAGGCAAGTCTATCGCCGATGTCCTTGATATGACCGTCGAAGACGCGCAGGAGTTCTTTAAGGCCGTGCCGTCGATCCGCGATAAAATGGACGCACTGGCGCGGGTCGGGCTTGGTTATATTAAGGTTGGGCAGCAGGCGACCACACTTTCGGGTGGCGAGGCGCAGCGCGTGAAGCTTTCAAAAGAATTGTCCAAACGCTCGACCGGGCGGACTCTGTATATTCTGGATGAACCAACCACTGGCCTACATTTCGAAGACGTGCGCAAGTTGTTGGAAGTGCTGCATGAACTGGTCGATCAGGGCAATACTGTCGTTGTGATTGAACACAATCTGGATGTCGTCAAAACCGCCGACCACATCATTGATATCGGCCCGGAAGGCGGCGATGGCGGTGGCGAAATCGTGGCAACCGGGACGCCCGAGAATGTGGCCGAGGTCGACCGCAGCCATACCGGCAGGTATCTCAAACCGATGTTGGACGGTGCGCGCGTTGCTGCGGAATAGTGCAGTTCTTTAGTAAAGAATATCAGCCACTGCGCCGATCAGGTTCAGCACCTTTTGCGTTTCGGGGTCGACACGATAAACGTAATCGCCCGCGCGAATGTAGGATCCGCCGCGATTCAGACCATAACGGTAGGGATCATTGATCCAGCGGTAGTCGCGCGTGATATAGTCGCCCTTTTTGTACTGGTTTTTTACCTGACCCGGCGGAACACAGGGCACTGCTTTTTTTGCCAAGCCTGGCGGGCAATGACCCGCCTTACTCTTTCCGTTCCCTGCAATTGCTGTAGCCGGACTCAATGAAAGCGCGACAATGGTCAAAGTAACAGACAGAATTCGCGACATCATGTTTCCTTTCGCGTTAAAGCGCGGTTAGGAAACAGATGGCCGCTGTTTGTCTGCCGGTCAACCCGATGGGCAGGAAGTCGCCACCCTGTGGCGACTAGCCCCTGGTACGGTTTTCAAAACGTGGCAGCATGGCGGAAAAATCCTTGCCCAGCCCGTCTTCGGATTCGACGAATTTCTCATAAAGCGCCGTTGCAACCTGTCCCATGGGCGTGTCTGCGTCCGAACTTTCAGCAGCTTGCTGGCTGAGGCGAAGATCTTTCAGCATCAGTTCAGCCGCGAAACCGGGCTGATAGTCGTTGTCCGCGGGACTTGCAGGGCCGACACCTGGGGCAGGGCAATAGGCGTTCATCGTCCAGCTATAGCCCGAAGACGTGCTGACCACATCGAACATCTTTTGCCGGTCCAACCCAAGCTTGTCGGCCAGCGCAAAGGCTTCGCAGGTGGCGATCATGGTTACGCCCAGGATCATGTTGTTGCAAATCTTGGCCGCTTGACCAGCACCGGATTCGCCGCAATGCACGGCTTTCTGACCCATAATGTCGAACAGCGGCGATGCCTTTTCAAACGCCGCGTCGCTACCGCCAGCCATGAAGGTCAGCGTACCCGCTGCCGCACCGCCGATGCCACCCGACACCGGGGCGTCTACTGCGAGTACGTCCGCTTCCTTGGCCTGCTCAGCGACGGCGCGGGCGCTGTCGACATCGACCGTTGAACAGTCGATCCAGACCGCTCCGGGCGCCATGGCGGGAATGATCTCATTTGCCACCGCCCGCAGGATCTGTCCATTAGGCAGCATCGTCACGACGATGTCGGCATCGGTCGCGGCCTCAGGGCCGGAGCTGGCCATAGTGACACCCGGCACGGTGACATCCGCCATATCAAAGCCGCTGACATCATGCCCTGCTTTGGCAAGGTTGGCCGCCATCGGATTGCCCATGTTGCCCAGACCGATAAACCCGATTTTCATTCCTTAATCCTCCTCAAAAGTCAGCGTGTCCGCGCCCAAAGGTTGTAGCATCTTTGAAACAGCGACAGCCGGTATGTCCTGGTTCTGATGGCGCCAGCTCGGGTTGCGATCCTTGTCGATGATCTGCGCCCGGATACCCTCCAGAAAGTCTCCGTGTTCCATCGCGCGATAGGTGAAGCGATACTCCAGTTCCAATGCCTTGCGCATGGTCAGGTTTGGAGTGCGGAGACGGTGCAGCATCTCGACCGTGCAGGCCATGGAGAGAGGCGAATTGCGCCCGATCAACTTCAGCGCACCAGCGGCGGCGTCATTGTTCGAGTTGCGCAGGTTGTTCTGGATATCTCCAAGCGTTTCGCCGCCGAAATCCGTCTCAATCGCATCTTGCATTTTGACCAACGAGCCTTCGGGCGGCGTGTCGGAATGGCTTTCAAGAATGCTGGCGTCGCCGGATGCTTCAAGCATGTCGATCAGATCCGGCCATTGCTGGATCGGAATGTGATGATCTGCGAAACCGGCCAGAATGGCATCTGCTGGACCCATACGATGACCGGTTGTGCCGAGATATTCACCTAACCGTCCGGGTGCGAGTGCCAGCATCAGCGTGCTGCCGACATCCGGAACTAAACCGATCGAGCATTCGGGCAGGGCGATTTGCGACGTTTCACCCACGATGCGATGGCTGCCATGGCACCCGATGCCGACGCCTCCACCCATGGTGAAACCCTGTAGGAAGCTGACTACCGGTTTTGGGTATTCGAAGATCAGAGCATTCAAGCGGTACTCATCGCGCCAGAACTTTCGGCCGTACTCAAAGTCGCCCTTGGTTCCGGTCTCATAAAGCTCGGCAATGTCACCACCAGCACAAAAGGCCTTGTCGCCTTCGGCATCAAGAACAACCAGATCGATCGCATCATCCTCACGCCAGTTGCGCAGGGCGGTGTCGATGGCCAGGCACATATCATAGCTGAGCGCATTCAGCGCCTTGGTCCGGGTCAGGGTGATACGACCGGCACGGCCTGCTGTGCGAATATAGATGTCTGACATAAAGTCCTCAGCGCTGAGAGAGCATCTGGCGGGCAACGATGACCCTCATGATCTCGTTCGTGCCTTCCAAAATCTGATGCACGCGGAGGTCGCGCACAAGCTTTTCGATGCCATAGTCGGCCAGATAACCATAGCCGCCGTGCAATTGCAGGCATTGATCTACCACTTTCGATCCCGTTTCGGTCACGAATTTCTTGGCCATAGCGCAGAACTTTGTTGCATCGGGCGCGCCCTGATCCAACTTCCACGCCGCCTGACGCAGGAATGTCCGGGCGGCCTGCAATTCGATCTCCATATCTGCCAGACGGAACTGAAGGGCCTGAAACTGGTCGATGGACTGCCCGAAAGCCTTCCGCTCGGACATGTATTGCAGTGTCATGTTCAACCCCGTTTGTGCGGCACCTAGAGAACAGGACGCGATGTTCAGACGCCCGCCATCCAACCCCTTCATCGCGTATTTGAAACCGTCGCCCTCGACACCGACAAGGTTGTCGGAGGGGATCTTGCAATCGTCGAACTGTACCTGAGCTGTAGGCTGGCTTTTCCACCCCATCTTTTGTTCAAGCGCGCCAAAGCTAAGGCCGGAGGTGCCATCTTCGACATAAACTGTCGAAATGCCCTTGGGCCCATCCTGACCGGTGCGCACCATGCAGACATAGGCATCCGAATACCCGCCACCCGAGATGAAAGCCTTGGTGCCGTTCAGGGTATAGCCTTCGTTCGTGCGTTCAGCACGGGTTTTCAAAGCGGCTGCGTCAGAACCTGAGCCGGGCTCGGTCAGGCAATAGCTGAGCACGGTGTTCAAGCTTAGAACATTGGGCATGATGCGGGATTTCAGCTCGTCACTCCCAAAGCTGTCCAGCATCTTGGCGCACATGTTGTGGATCGACAGAAAGGCCGCGACAGAGGGGCAGGCCATCGACAAAGCTTCGAACACAAGCGTAGCGTCCAGACGAGACAGGCCAGAACCGCCGCTGTCCTCAGAAACATAAAGGCCGCCGAAACCCAGCTCACCAATGCGCGGCCAAAGGTCTTTGGGGATGGTGCCTTCAGCCTCCCACTGGCGGGCATATGGAGCGATGTTTTCCTGCCCGAAATCATGGGCCATGTCGAAGATCGCATTCTGCTCTTCGGTCGTTGCGAAATCCATGGCTTGCCTCCCATGCTGCCCGATGAATTGAACGAGTGTTTATTTCCCAATCCTTACAGAAATTTTGCACGGCCATCAATCACGGGCACATTCTTGTGCGGGAAAACATGCCAAGGTTCAGAGGTCTTGATGGAATTCGTCAATCAAGTGCTGAACAACAGCCTTGCCAGGGTCATCGCCTTTTGCCGCTGCCTCGGCATATACGCGGCGCTGGCGGGTGGCCGAGGTGCCATTCTGAGCAATCTGCTGTAGCTTGGCCAGCTCGTTCATGGTGCCCAGAGCTTCGGCATCTTCCGCGAGTAAGCCCATCAGTTCGCCCATGAGTTCCGGCATAGGTTTGATCGAGCGATCTCCGAAGTCGATCATGCCTTCGCCCACGCCATAGCGTTGCGCGCGCCAGCGATTTTCGCCAATCAGGAACCGATCATATTGCCGCCACCTGAGGTTTCTGTCTTTCAGGCGGCACAACATGCGCGTTAAGGCCTGCACCATGGCGGCCAGTGAAAGTGCATGCTCCATGCGGGGCTGCACGTCCATGATCCGGGTTTCCAGCGTTGGATATTGGTGCGACGGTCGCAAATCCCACCAAATTTTCGTGGTGTCTTCGATCACGCCCAGTTCGACCAGAACGCCCGTAGTACGTTCATATTCGGACCAGCCGGAAAAGATCGGCGGGAGTCCGGTGCGTGGCAAGTTGTCGAATACCGTTAACCTGTACGAAGACAGGCCGGTGTCCTCACCGTTCCAATAGGGCGATGACGTCGACAAGGCTAAGAGATGCGGCAGAAAGTAGGACAGCTGCGGGATCAGGTCGGCGCGCAAGGCTGAATCGGCCACCCCGATATGGACATGCATGCCACAGATCAGCATACGCCGCGCCACTCCGCCCAACGCGTGTTGCAGCGCGTCATATCGGTCTTTGCGCGTATGTTGCTGTTTTTTCCAGTCGGCAAAGGGGTGGCAGGAAACAGCGATTGGGGCAAGGTTGTGCTCGGCGGCGCGTTTCGAAACACAGGACCGCAAGCGTTTCAGATCCTCGCGCGCAGAGCTGATGGTCACATGCGGGCGCGTACCAACCTCGATCTGACATTGCAGGAATTCGGGGCTGACCTGTCCTTCAAAATCGGCCTGGCAGGCTTCCATTAACGCGGCGGGCGCTTCGGCGAGTTCCAGACTGTCTCGATCAACCAGCAGATACTCTTCTTCGATGCCCAGCGTAAATTCCTGCTGCATTCCGGCCCTCGCAACTTTGTTCCAACCAGTGAATACGGAAATTGTCTTTTTGCCAAGTGTTTGCCAGCTGGGTTCTTGCGAAGCCCCCATGCGCACAGGTAAGGAGGCGTCTAGACTGTCACCAAACCCGGAGCCCCCCGTGAAACCAAGGAAATTCCCCCGGCTGAACGCCGCGCTTGACCGGTTTGGTGTGAAACTGATCGACAAAGTGACCGAACGGGACGAGCGCGCGCGCCTTGAGGCGTTTGAACGGGCAGGGGGTCTGACCCGCCCGGCCTATACCTTGTCACCGGGGATGGACGGGTTCGATATCACTCAATTGGTGTCGGAATACCAAGAACACTCTGTTTCTCTGGAAGCTCTGAAAGACCCGGCGCGCAACAAGACCGGTTATCGTATCAACAATGGGTACTACGACAGCCCGGATGCGGATGCGCTGTATCTGATGATACGCAGGTTCAAACCAAAACGCGTGATCGAGGTGGGTTGTGGCAACTCGACCCGTGTGACCCGGCAGGCGATTATCGACGGCGGATTGCAGACCAAGGTCACCGCAATCGATCCGTATCCACGGGCAGATATCGCGCATGTGGTGGATGAGTTCGAACAAAAACGTCTGGAAGAAGTCGATCCGGCAGTGTTCCAGCAACTCGAATCCGGTGACGTGCTGTTCATCGATTCCAGTCACGTTGTTCGCATGAGCAATGACGTCGCGCACCTGTTCTGCCGCATCATTCCGGCGCTCAAACCCGGTGTGGTCATTCATGTGCACGATGTTTTTCTGCCCTACGAATATCCCAAACGGTTCTTCTATGATTGCCCGGGCTGGGGTGAGCAGTACATGCTGCATGCACTGCTGCAATCTGGAGCATATTCAATGCTTTGGCCTGGGTACTACCTTCAACAGGATCGCCCCGATGCGGTCGAATCCTTGCCATTTTTGAAAGACGGTCGCGCCCAAAGCATATGGGTTCAGGTCAAAGAAAATTGATCTGTTAGTGATCCGGCGCGACTAAGCGCCCGTACCCCTTTCCATAACTAGCTGGAGAGGAGATGACAGCCATGTTTCGTCGTACGTTTATGGGCGCCGCCGCCGCAATTGCACTGACACTGCCTGTAAAAGCACAGGCTGCAGATATCGTGGATACCGCAGTATCAGCCGGTTCCTTCAACACATTGGTCGCCGCTGTTCAGGCTGCGGGGCTTGTCGACACGTTGAAAAGTGACGGACCGTTCACAGTGTTCGCACCGACTGATGACGCTTTTGCGGCACTGCCCGAAGGTACGGTGGAAACACTGCTGTTGCCGGAGAACAAAGACCAACTGGTCGAAATTCTGACCTATCACGTGGTTCCCGCCAAGGTGATGTCCGGTGACATCGCTGGCAAGCGCGCCAAGGTTCTGACCGTGCAAGGCGATCGCCTGAGCGTAAATGCAAAGAACGGCGTGAAAGTTAACGGTGCCGAAGTCATTCAGGCCGATATTGAGACCAGCAATGGCGTGATCCACGTTGTCGACGCTGTGATCCTGCCGGAATAAGATATTTTGATTTCATGAAAAAGCCCCGGTCCTTGTGGCCGGGGCTTTGTCGTCAGACCAGTCTGACCTGGGTTCCGACCTGAACAAGAGGAAACAATTCCTCGACGTGTTGATTGTACAGGCCGATGCACCCGGACGAGCTTTGGCGCCCGATTTTCCGCGTATCGTGGGTGCCGTGTACAAGATAGGCTGGCCAGCCCAGATACATTGCACGGGTGCCCAACGGGTTGCCTGGTTCACCACCTTCCATACGCACTGGCAACAGCGGATCACGCTCGCGCATTGACGCGGTCGGTGTCCAGCTTGGGTTCTCCGCTTTGCGCACAACCTTGGTATAACCGCGCTTCGTCAGCTCTTCGCTCATCGGTACCGAACTAGGGTACAGCTTGTAGGTGCCATCGGGCCCCCAATAGTGCACCGCGCGGCTTGTGATATCGGCCAGCAAAGCCCCAGCGCCCAGCTGGTCAAAATGGTCCTGCCAGTTCTGTTGCGAGAAGGACGAGACATTGCGGCGCACCGGCAGTTGCGTGCTGATCGCCTCTTCTGTTGTTGGGAAAGCATCTGAGCTTTGGGCGCGCAGAAGCGTCGGCGTCGCTAGGACGGACGCAGCACCCAGCAAGGCGGTACGACGATTAATACGGGAACTGGACACGGATGCCTCCTGAAGGAATGCTCTATGGTTTCGGGCAATTTAGTAACTGCTTTCCCTCAGGGCCAGATGCTTGGCTTAAATTTTCCGTGAGATTTACACATTTGACGCAGTTTATTGCCTGTCCGGACGGGGGAATACTCGGTGTCCGGACAGGTTTTTGCTGTTTGCGGGACACGGCTTGGGGTATTTTTTCGGGCATGTCTGCTCCAATTCCAGGGGACAGGCCCACAGATGTTCGGAGACCGCACGATATGACCAAGAAATCGGAAACCTTGGAAATTCGCGTATCTTATGAGTTGAAAAGCAAGTTGGCAGATCTAAGCGAACAGCGCGGATCGTCGATGAGCGAACTCGTGCGTGGTGTGATCGACCGCGAGCTGGCAGGGCCTTCACCAGACACAGTTGGAGAAGATGAAATGCCCATTCGAACGCTCAGCCGTTTTGCCCCTAAGACGCTCTATCTGCTGCCGGTCTTGTTACTGGCTGGTCTTTATTGGGGGTCTGCCCAAACACCTGCACAAGCAACGCCGATGGCGCGGATCTTCTTTGCCGAGTTGGATCGCGACGGGGACGGGGTGATTACTGAACCGGAATTGTACCAATTCCTGACGGAAGAAGAGGGCCTCATCGTCGGGGATGATTGTGATGTGACAGAAGAATCCTGCACACCAGAGGCAATTGCAGCAGAGGAGATCAATCGGGCGGATTCCAACGCAGACGGTCACGTCGAATATTCTGAATTCGAAATCTTCTATCTGGCAGAGCGGGCGGTGGAGTTTCTCGAATATGATGCCGACGAAAATGGCGTGGTGTCCCCGGATGAATTTGTGGCCATGGAAGTGCGGGATCTCATCGAGTTCCCCGATCCGGAAATGGATGAGCCGCTGTCGGCCGAATGCCTGACCATGGTTGAAAGCGACAAGATCGAAGGCATCGCCAAAGCTTGTATCCCCGCGCATGAGCTTCGGATGGTCATGGCCGAGTTTGACGCGGATTTTGATGGCAGAGTCACATTGCGCGAATTTCTACAGAACTGACCCCTCGCCGCGCAACGAAAAAGGCCGCCCAACGGGGCGGCCTTTTGAATTTGTTTGGGCGGGAAATCAGTCCATCGCTTTGAAGTTGAATTCGCCACCTTCTTTGATGCCCGACGGCCAGCGCGCTGTGACGGTTTTCGTGCGGGTGTAGAACTTGAAGCTGTCCGGACCGTGCTGGTTCAGGTCACCAAACATAGATTTTTTCCAGCCGCCAAAGGTGTGGTAGGCCAGCGGAACAGGGATCGGAACGTTGATCCCGACCATGCCGATATTCACACGGCTGGCAAAGTCGCGGGCGGTGTCACCATCGCGAGTGAAGATTGCAGTGCCGTTGCCGTACTCGTGATCCATCGCCAGTTTCAGCGCTTCTTCATAAGAGCCTGCGCGCACGGTCGACAGAACCGGGCCAAAGATCTCTTGCTTGTAGATGTCCATCTCAGGCGTAACGTTATCGAACAGGTGTGGGCCGACAAAGAAGCCGTCCTCATAGCCCTGCAAGCTGAAGTCGCGGTTATCAACAACCAGCTTCGCGCCTTGTTCTACGCCCGAGTTGATCAGACCAAGAATACGCTCTTTGGCAGCACCGGTTACAACTGGGCCCATGTCGACGTCATCGCCGGCGGTGTAGGGGCCGACCTTCAGTTTTTCAACACGCGGGATCAGCTTTTCGATCAGAGCGTCGGCGGTTTCCTCGCCAACGGGGACTGCAACGGAGATCGCCATGCAGCGCTCGCCCGCCGCGCCGAAACCGGCACCGACCAGAGCGTCGGCCGCCTGGTCCAGATCCGCGTCAGGCATGACGATCATGTGGTTTTTGGCGCCGCCAAAACACTGCGCGCGCTTACCGTTCGCGGTTGCGCGGGAATAGATGTATTGCGCGATCGGGGTCGACCCAACGAAGGACACGCCCTGGATGGTATCGCTGTCCAGCAGAGTGTCCACGGCCTCTTTGTCGCCGTTGACGACCTGGAAGACGCCCTTGGGCAGGCCGGCTTCGACAAACAGCTCTGCTAGCATCAGCGGCACAGATGGATCACGCTCGGACGGTTTCAGAACCACTGCGTTGCCGCAGGCCAGGGCAGGGCCTACGTGCCAAAGCGGCATCATGGCTGGGAAGTTGAACGGCATGATGGATGCAACAACACCCAGCGGCTGCCGCATGGAATACATGTCGATGCCAGGGCCTGCGCTGTCGGTGAACTCACCCTTCAGCATCTGCGGTGCGGCGATGCAGTATTCGATCACTTCCAGACCGCGCTGCAAGTCGCCCTTGGCGTCTGGGATGGTTTTGCCATGCTCGCGGCTGAGCGCCTCGGCCAGTTTGTCCATGTCGCGGTTCATCAGGTGAACCATGGCCATCATGACACGTGCGCGTTTCTGTGGATTGGTTGCACCCCAGGCAAGCTGCGCGGCGGCCGCGCTTTCGATTGCCGCCGTGGTTTCGGCAGCACTTGCCATCGGGCACTTGTACTGAACCTCGCCAGTGGCGGGGTTAAAGACGTCGTCAAATCGTCCTGAGGTTCCGGCGACATTCTCGCCGTTGATGAAATGGGACAGCTCGGTCATTGCAGATCTCCTCCGATGCGTTTGTGCGCACAATAGGCTTGCATAAATTGCTTGAACAGAGGCAATGTCCCAAAGATGTTTTGCAAAAATGCAAAGGGCGGGGCGTGACACCAAACTGGGATGATATGCGGGTCTTTCTGGCCGTCGCGCGCGAAGAAAGCCTTTCGGCTGCCGGGCGTCAGCTGAAGATCGACCCAGCCACCGTCGGGCGGCGGATTGCTCGGTTGGAAGCCTCATTGGAAGCCCCCCTGTTTACCAAGTCGCAACAAGGCTACCTTTTGACCGCTGCGGGCGAACGCCTGATGGAACACGGGCTGAAAGCCGAAGAGGCGATGCGCGCGGCGGCGGGTGCGATGGCGGGCACTTCGAAAACGCTCAGCGGACAAATACGGATTGGCGCGCCGGATGGGTCGGCCAACTATCTTTTGCCGCAGGTCTGCGCGAAAATCAGCGATGCAAACCCCGATCTGGATATTCAGATCCTAGCCCTGCCGCGCGTGATCAACCTGTCCCGGCGCGAGGCTGATATGGCGGTGACCGTCAGTGCACCAACAGCTGGGAGCCTTCTGGTCCAGAAAATCACCGATTACAAACTGCACCTTGTTGCGACGCGCGACTATCTGGCCTCTTACCCGGCAATCCGTTCGATCCAGGACCTGAGTGGCCATCGCATGATTGGCTACATTCCGGATATGATCTTTGACCGCGAGCTGGATTATCTAGGGGATATCGGTGTTGACCGTGTCGCGCTTGCATCGAATTCGGTGTCGGTTCAGCTGCGGCAGGCCACGCTTGGAACGGGGGTTTGTGTTGCGCATGATTTCACCTTGCCGTTTCATCCCAACCTGCAGAAAATCCTGACGGATCAGGTGAGTTTGACCCGGAGTTTTCACCTGGTGCGACATCAGGGCGATCAGCGGAATGAAAGATTGAACCGGTTTGCGCAGGCCTTGACGCAGGGTATTCGGGAAGAGGTTGAGCGGCTTGAGGCTCAAGTGTCACCTTGACAGGTTTAAGCATTCCGGCAACGCTTTGGAAAACAGGACATTATTTCGGAGGTTACGCTTATGCTCGTTCAGGCCATTCTGAAATCCAAGGCCACCGGAGGGGTCGAGACAGTCAGCCCGACAATCACTGTGGCTGACGCCTCGAAAATCCTGGCCGAAAAACGGATCGGGACGGTTGTTGTATCAGAAGATGGCGGCGAAACGGCATCAGGCATCCTTTCCGAGCGGGACATCGTAAGGGAGCTGGCCGCAAGCGGCAGTGGTTGCCTGGCGCAGCCAGTCAGCGCCTATATGACCCGTAACCTTGTGACAGCCACTCAGCAGGACACGGTTCAGGATATCATGACCCGCATGACCGAAGGGCGCTTTCGCCACATGCCCGTTGTCGAAGATGGCAAGCTGGTGGGGATCGTCACACTGGGCGACGTGGTAAAGGCGCAGCTGGCAGAACTGGCTATGGAAAAAGACGCGCTGCAAGGCATGATCATGGGGCATTGAGGCCCTTGAACCCCAAAGCTGGCCCTTGCACCTGCGGCGAAGTTATGTTTGCTTGCGCAGAAATTTTGTTGCGCAGGAGGCCGCGATGAGGGTTGGATTATATCCCGGAACATTCGATCCAATCACCTTGGGTCATATCGATATCATTCGCCGTGCGGCTGCTTTGGTGGACAAACTCGTCATTGGCGTTGCGATCAACCGCGATAAGGGGCCTTTGTTCTCGCTCGAGGAACGCGTTGCGATGATCGAGGCGGAATGTGCTCATCTGACCGAGCAAACGGGAACCGAAATCGTTGCGCATCCCTTTGAAAACCTGCTGATCGACTGCGCCCGTGATGTTGGGGCGCAGATCATTGTCCGCGGGCTGCGGGCTGTTGCGGATTTTGAATATGAATTCCAGATGGTCGGGATGAACCGGGCGTTGGACGACACGGTCGAGACGGTCTTCCTGATGGCCGAGGCGCGGCATCAGGCCATTGCCTCCAAATTGGTTAAGGAAATAGCCCGGTTGGACGGGGACGTGTCGAAATTCGTCACGCCCCGCGTTAATGCCGCGCTACGTGATCGTTTAGGCTAGGGCACCCATCGCTGCGGCGGTGTCCAGCATCCGGTTCGAGAAACCCCACTCGTTGTCATACCATGCCAGCACACGCACCAGTGTGCCGTCGGTCACCTTGGTTTCCGGCAGCGACACGGTCGAGCTGTGTGGGTCGTGGTTGAAATCCACCGAGATCAGCGGGCGGTTCTCTGCCGCCAGAACCCCGGGGATTCTGGCTGCGGCTTCGGTAAACAGCGCGTTGACTTCGTCCTCGGTTGTCGGGCGTGAGACTTCGGCGACCAGATCAACCACGGACACGTTCGGTGTTGGGACACGAATGGCCTGACCTGTCAGCTTGCCGGCCAGTTGCGGCAGGACGAGGCCAACGGCAGAGGCCGCGCCCGTAGTGGTTGGGATCATCGACAATGCCGCCGCGCGTGACAGGTAAGGGTCTTTGCCGGCAGTGTCGTGAACCGGTTGGCTGGCTGTGTAGGCGTGAACCGTGGTCATGTTGCCGTGGACAATGCCTAGCCCTGCGTCCAGCGCTGCGGCCACCGGTGACAGGCAGTTGGTGGTACAAGACGCATTGGACACCACGTTATCTTCGGCCGTAAGCTCGTGATCGTTAACGCCAAACACGATCGTTTTCACAGCGCCATCGCCGCGGGCGGGGGCCGAGATCAATACCTTCTTCGATCCGTTCGTGAAATGGCGGGATGCAGCTTCGCGTGTGCGGAATACGCCAGTGCATTCCAGAACGACGTCCACATCGGACCAATCCAGTTTTTCCGGCTCACGCTCGCTGCTCAGGCGGATTGGGCCGTTTCCAACGTCCAGGCCTGCCTCGGTTAAAGTGACAGGTTTGCCGTACCGGCCATGGACGCTGTCGAATTCGAACAGATGCGCGTTCATTTCCGGCTTCGCCAAGTCGTTTATCGCAACGATTTCAACGTCAGTGCGCCCGGATTCCATGACCGCCCGCAGCACGCCGCGTCCGATCCGTCCAAATCCGTTGATTGCCAGCTTGAGTGTCATGTCCTGCTCCGTCCGAAATGCGGCTAATGTGAAGTTAGCGCTAACAAAGCCAGTTCAGAGGAAAAGTCAAGCAAAACCTCTGTCACCGCCAGAAGGCGAGCCAGTCCAGAAAGGTGTAGAGTTTCTTGCCAAGGAACACGAATTGTTCGGTTCCAAAGAGGGCATAGCTGATAACGAACAAGCTCAGAATGAGCAGGGCAAGCCAGATGGCGATTTGATTTGTCATGCTTGCCCCGGACGAAAACGCCCGCCCAGTTAACCTGAGCGGGCGAAAAGGTTCAAGATTTCAAAGCAACCTTAGTTAAGGCGACCCATGGCAACTGCGACGTCTGCCATGCGGACCGAGAACGCCCATTCGTTGTCGTACCAAGCCAGAACGCGAACCATGCGGTCGCCGACAACGCGGGTTTGGTCGGGTGCGAAGATCGAGCTTTCCTCGGTGTTGTTGAAATCGGTCGAAACAAGCGGTGCGGGTTCATAGCCTAGAACACGCTGCATCGAACCCAATGAGGCTTCGCGTACGATAGCGTTCACTTCTTCTACCGTTACATCACGAGCAGCGCGGAATGTCAGGTCAACCGCAGAAACATTCGGGGTCGGGACACGGATGGCCGAACCATCCAGGCGACCTTTCAGATTGGGCAGAACCTCACCCAAGGCTTTCGCGGCACCTGTCGATGTCGGAATCATCGACATCGCTGCAGCACGGGCGCGGTACAAATCGCTGTGACGGCGGTCCAGGGTCGGCTGGTCGCCGGTATAAGCATGGATCGTGGTCATGATGCCGTTCTCGATGCCGATGCCCTCGTCCAGTACCTTGGCAAGCGGAGCAAGGCAGTTCGTGGTGCACGAGCCGTTCGAGACCATTTTGTCATCGGCCACAAGGCTGTTGTGGTTTACACCATAGACGATGGTCTTATCGACGTTTTTGCCCGGGGCAGACAGCAGGACCCTTTGTGCACCGCGATCCAGGTGTGTTTTGGCTTTCAGGCCGTCATTGAATTTACCGGTGCATTCCAGAACGACATCGCAGCCATCCCAGTCCAGTTCGTTCATGTCATAGGTCGAGAACATCTCCATCGGGCCGCGGCCCAGATCCATGGTTTTGCCATCGATTGCGACATCGCGGGGGAAACGTCCGTGGACACTGTCATACTTTAGCAGGTGCGCTGTGGTTTCCAGCGGGCCGGTTGCGTTGACCTTGATCACTTCGATGTCGTTGCGGGCGGATGCCGCGATATGCGACAACGTGCAGCGGCCAATGCGGCCAAAACCATTGATACCGACCTTGATGGTCATGTGCTGTCTCCAAATGCGCTTGCGTTGGACGCCATATAGCTGTCAAAGCGCTTTCTCAAAAGACCAAAAGTGACATATTTTTAACGTGTTAGCGCAAACCTGCGCCGGTTGCGCTAACGCTTGCGCTAGCCGTCGGATCGGGTAGGCTCCGGTTGCGGCAGGTGAAGTGAAAGGAAACACCATGAGCGGTCTGTTGGCCCTGTTGGATGACGTAGCAGGTATTGCAAAGGTTGCGGCCTCGTCCGTGGACGATGTGGTCGCGGCGGCCGGAAAGGCGGGCGCAAAGACCGCTGGTGTGATCATCGACGATGCCGCCGTAACCCCGAAATACGTTCAGGGATTCGCCCCGGCGCGCGAGTTGCCCATCATTTGGCGCATCGCGCGTGGTTCCATATTCAACAAGATTATCCTGCTGCTGCCGGTTGCTTTGCTACTGGCGAATTTTGCTCCGTGGTTGATCACGCCTTTGCTGATGATCGGCGGCTCTTACTTGTGTTTCGAGGGGGCCGAGAAGATATTTCATGTCCTATTCCCTCATGGCAGTCACGTTATCGAGGAAGACATGGCCATTCGCGACCCCGGCCATCTGGAAGAGCAAAAGGTCAAAGGCGCGATCAAGACGGATTTTATCCTTTCGGCTGAAATCATGACGATTGCGCTGGCCGCGATTGAGGCCCCAAACCTGTGGATGCAGGCCGCGACCTTGGCGGTTGTGGGGATCGGTGTCACCGTGGCGGTCTACGGGTCAGTTGCCCTGATCGTGAAGATGGACGATGTCGGGCTGTACCTCGCGCAAAACGCACCGACACCGATTGGGCGAGGGCTTGGGCGCGGGTTGGTCAAAGCCATGCCGGTTGTCATGAAAATCCTGTCCATAGTCGGCACAGCCGCGATGTTGTGGGTCGGCGGTTCCATCATCATTCACGGGATGGAGGTTCTGGGCTTTGGGTGGCTGGGACACCACATCCACGACTGGGCCTATGCCATTGGTCATTCGGTGTCTGAGCAGTGGACCGGTGTTGTTGAATGGGTATCCAAGGCGACAATGGACGGTGTGTTCGGTCTGGCCTGGGGGTTTGTTCTGATCCCGGTGGCGACAAAGGTGGTCGGGCCGATGATCGGGATGTTTTCAAAGAAGACTGATGCGCATTGAATTGAGAATCCTGAAAGGAGTGACCTGAGCCATTTGCCGGCTTATCGACCGGTTCAGAGTTGGGTCCGCATACAATTGAAGGGGCGCGCAGCCAAACGCAAAACGGCGGCCTTGTCGGCCATGAACCTTGGCGCGGAACAAATGCCGTTTGAACCGCTCAGGCTTTACCAGGTACTGCATTTCCGGATCGACACGGCGGAGACTGCGGCCCGACGCGCCAAGTGGGCAGGGGGGCGATTGTTTAACCTGCTCAGCGGCCAGTCGGCGCAATTCATTCAGCTATATGGAACGCATGTTAGGCAGGTTTTGTCTGCTGCAGGGCAGAACGTGCCCGATGGGATTGTGCCAGCAGAACGGTATGAGTTGCGATTGGATTATGCGAAACGGGCCTATACGGCGTTGAAGGCCGAGCTAAAGCAGCCAAAATAGGAAAGGGCGGCCAAAGCCGCCCTTTTTTGTATCTGGCTGATGAGCAGAGTGTTTACTGACCCAGAAGTTCCTTGACCTTGGCCACTGTCGCCTCGGCGGTGATGCCGAAATGCTTGTACAGTTCACCGGCTGGGGCCGACGCACCGAAGCTGGACATGCCGATGAAACCGGCTTTGGCTTCGCGACCACGTTCACCCAGCAACCAGCGATCCCAGCCACCGGCGCGAACGGCGGCCTCGATACCGACGCGGACAGGGCCGCCCGGCAGGACGCGCTTGCGATAGGCTTCATCCTGCTGCGCAAACAGCTCCATCGACGGCATGGAGACGACGCGGGTGCCGATGCCTTCAGCCTCGAGCATCGCTTTGGCTTCCATCGCCAGCGACACTTCGGACCCGGTGGCGATCAGAATGGCCTGACGCTTGCCCTCGGCATCGGCCAGAACATATGCGCCTTGCGCGGTCAGGTTCTTGGCCTTGTGTTCTTTACGCACCGTCGGCACGCCCTGACGGGTCAGCGACAGAACCGAAGGGCTGTCCTTGAACGTCAGCGCCAGTTCCCATGCCTCAGCCGTCTCAACCACATCGGCGGGACGGAACACATAAGTGTTCGGCGTCGCGCGCGAGATGGCCAGATGCTCAACCGGCTGGTGGGTTGGGCCGTCTTCGCCCAGACCGATTGAGTCGTGGGTCATCACGAAGACCGTAGGCACCTTCATCAAGGCGGCCAAACGCATCGAGGGGCGGGCATAGTCGGTGAACGCCATGAACGTGCCGCCATAGGGGCGGATACCGCCGTGCAACGCCATACCGTTCATCGCTGCGGCCATGCCGTGTTCGCGGATTCCATAGTGGATATAGCGACCCTTGCGGTTTTCCGGCAGGAACACGCCCATATCCGCAGATTTGGTGTTGTTCGACCCGGTCAGGTCGGCGGAACCGCCAACGGTCTCGGGCATGATCGGGTTCACTACGTTCAGAACCTTTTCCGAAGACGCGCGGGTGGCGAGTTTCGGCTGATCTTCCGACATCTGCTTTTTGAACGCACGGATGGAACCGGCCAGTTTCTTAGGTGCATCAAACGCATAGGCGCGGTTGAATTCGGCCTGTTTGCGTTCGGAAATCTGCGCGAAACGCTCTTCCCATTCGGCGCGTTCAGCCGCGCCACGGGCACCGATGGCCTCCCAAGCCGATTTGACGTCAGTAGGGACCACAAAGGCATCATGGGGCCAACCATAGCCGTTTTTGGCGGCTTTCAGCTGATCCTGATCGGTCAATGCGCCGTGACCTTTGGAAGTATCCTGTGCGGCGTGACCCAGCGCGATGTGGCTTTCGCAGGCGATCATGGATGGTTTGTTGGACGATTTGGCTTGCACAATGGCCGCATCAATCGCGATCGGATCATGGCCATCGATTTCAATCACGTTCCAGCCCGAGGCCTTGAAGCGGCGCACCTGATCGGTGCGATCAGCAATATCCACGGTGCCGTCGATGGTGATGTTGTTGTTGTCCCAGAAAACAATCAGCTTGCTCAGCTCATGACGGCCAGCCAGTGTGATGGCCTCTTGGCTGACGCCTTCCATCAGGCAACCGTCGCCCGCAATCACATAAGTATAGTGATCGACGACCTTTTTGCCGTAATGCGCACGCTGGATTTCTTCGGCCATGGCGAAACCAACTGCGTTGGAAATGCCCTGACCCAGTGGCCCGGTGGTGGTTTCGATACCGTTCACCAGGAAGTTTTCCGGGTGACCCGCAGTTTTTGCACCCAGCTGGCGGAAGTTCTTGATCTCATCCAGTGTCACATCCGCATGACCAGTGAGATACAACAGAGAATAGACCAACATCGAACCGTGACCAGCAGACAGGATGAACCGGTCACGATCAGGCCAGTTCGGGGCCGAGGCGTCAAATTTCAGGTGCTTTTCAAACAGCACGGTCGCAACGTCGGCCATGCCCATTGGCATACCGGAATGGCCGGAATTGGCGGCAGCGACGGCGTCAAGGGTCAGGGTGCGGATAGCCGCAGCCTTGTTCCAGTGTTCAGGATTGGCATTGCGCAGCGCAGTCAGGTCCACGGGCGTTGTTCCTTTGGATTACAGGCAGATGAGGCGCTCAATACCATCCACCCCCCAAAGTGCAAGTGGAACCGGGGGTTGCGTCGCGTTCGTGGTTCAAGAATGCTGTCCAAGTGATTGAAAGCAAACAGTGGGTATTTTCCGTTTCATTCGGTTAGACTAGGCCAATACCCGGCCTGTATTGATTCGGACGGGCCGCGAAAAAGTGAACCTTGGTAAAGAGGTGGCAGGGGCATGAGCCAGATCGAAGAATTACAGCGCCGTATCGTTGCCGCGATGGAGAGGATTGGAACCGGTGTCGACGCCCTGCGTGACACGGTGCCCGCAAGTGGCGGTGATGACACCGCTTTGCACACGGCATTGGAAGACGAGCGCGTCGCCAATGCGCAGTTGGAAGAGCGGCTGAAATCCCTCAAGGAACGGCACGAGAAGGAAGTCGACGCGATGCGCGCCGACATGGATGCGCTGAAAGCAACGACAGCCGAAGATCCTGAAAACGGCGCGTTGCGTCAGCAGCTTACAGAGGCCACCGCCAAATTGGCGGCGGTCGAAGCGGCCAGGGCCGAGTTGGCAGAGGCTAAAGCTGCATTGGAAAACCAGGACGAACTGGTTGTTCTCAAGACAGAAAACGATGAACTTAAAGCGGTTGTGAGCAAAACGCAGTCGCTTGAAGATGAGAATAAAAAGTTGCGGTCCGAATTGGCCGACAGCGAGCGTGTTGCGGAGTTAAGCGCAGAGCTTGAGATGTTGCGTGCGGAACGTGCCAGCCACGGCGCGGCCATGTCGCGTTTGGATGATGATCTTCAACGTATGCGCAAGGCGAACGAACAACTGCGCAACTCGGTGGATGAATTGCGGGCGGCCAGCAAGGACGGTCTGGCCGATGCCGAGCTGTTGAACCGCGCGACTGTGGCCGAACTTGAGGCGACAAAGGCTGCACAGGCAACCGACGCTGCCGAAGCTCAGGCTGTACTGGCCCGGCTGGAGCCGTTGCTGTCGCAGGCAAAGCTGGCTGAGGGAGAGGTAGAGTAATGCCCGAATTGACCATTCATATCGGTGGCCGTGGTTTTGACGTTTCCTGCCAGGACGGTGAAGAGCCATTTCTGCAATCTGCGGCGAAAATGCTGGATGACGAAGCGCAGGTTTTGTCTGATCAGATCGGTCGGATGCCCGAAGCACGCATGCTGTTGATGGCTGGGCTGATGCTGGCCGACAAGACCGCCGCGACAGATGACAAGCTCAAACGGGCAGAGGCCAAGCTGGCCGAAGTTGAAGCCGAATTGCAAAGCCTGCGCAACCGGCCCGAGCCCGAGCCTGAAAGGATTGAAGTGGCGGTCGTCCCGCCTTCGGTCACGGACACACTGGCCGAACTGGCCGCACGCGCTGAGGCCTTGGCCTCGGTGGTTGAGGAGAATACGGCGAAATGAATGCGTTGAAAACGGTAGCGTTGGCCGGATTGTTCGGTCTACCAGGGGGCTTGGCCTGGGCGGACATGGATATCCTGCCGGTTAGCTTCACCTGCCAGAATGGCATTGAGTTGCAGGTTGCGTATTTCAATGCGTCCGACGGCTCCGGTGCGGCGGCGATGATGGTAGACAACCAATTGGTTGCCTTGCAGCAAGTGCCCAGCGGATCAGGTATTCGCTATGAATCCAAAGGAGAGACCGGGTCGTATATCCTTCGGTCAAAAGGGTGGGATGCGACCGTCAGCTTTCTGGCGGCCAGTGGGGCCACCAGTGAGCAGGTTGTTCTGGAGAATTGCAGCAGTCGCTGATCAGGCGTTTGCTTCGCGAATTTTGTCAGCTGCTTCTTTGTTGAATTCGACACCATTTTCGTCAAACAGCGTGTCCAATTCGCCCGACAGGGTCATCTCGGTGATGATGTCGCAACCGCCGACGAATTCACCTTTGACGTACAGCTGTGGCACGGTCGGCCAGTCAGAATAATCCTTGATGCCCTGACGAACCTCTTCGTCGGCCAGAACATTAACATCGGCATATTCAACGCCCATGTAGTTCAGCACGCCGGCCACGCGGGACGAGAACCCACATTGGGGCATCTCTTTGGTGCCTTTCATGTAGAGCACCACATCGTTGGCTTTGACGGTTTCGTTGATCTGAGTCTTAACGTCGGTCATCTTGCTTGTCCTTTTCACCCGCGTCGGGGGCGGTCGTTTCATCCTTTGGCGGGTCCGGGACCCATCCTTCTTCTTCTAGTCGCCGATGCTCGGCCTGTGCCAGGGCCAGCGGATCCAGCCCGTATCTTTCAATGCCGCCGACCTTGCTGATCTTGTCCGGGTCCGGGCGCATGTCGGCCAGCTTACGCTTTCTGTTGCGCTTCACATAGGCTTCGATAAGTGCCGCGGCAACTATCAATGCTGCAATGATGCCTATCCAGAAGAGCCAGCCGTTCATTTTTGGGGAGCCATTGTCTTTGCGTATTGCTGCGGATCACGCGGAACAACTATCGCACTCACCGCGCCCCCCCTGCCTCCGTCCATCGTTGAGGCGACCACGCTGGCATTCTGACTGGGGGTCGCCCCTTTGCGTCCACGCGTGATGGGTCTTCGTGCAGAGCGGCTACGCCTGACAATGGCGACGACATAAATACCGACGATGCCGACAAACACGGCGCCCCAAAGCGAATATGCCCAAAAAGCCGTGCTCACTCAGGCACTTTCGTGGTCAGCGCCAGAGCGTGTAACTCTCCGTCCGCGCCGTCCATCTTGCCCTTCAGGGCCGAATAGACTGCGCGCTGCTGTTGCACCCGGTTTTTCCCGCGAAAGCTTTCGTCCACGACCATTGCGGACATATGCACGCCATCGCTTCCGCCAACCTGAATTTCCGCATCCGGAAAGGTTTCGCGCAGTAGGGCTTCGATTTCGTGGGCGCTCATCGGCATGTAGGTTTCTCCTGAAGGTCTTTCTCAAGATGTAGAGCGCCCAGACGGGGCGTGCAAGGGGAGGATAGGGGCCCTGAAACGACAAAACCTGCGCCAGGACAGGCGCAGGTTTCATGTTGCAAAGTTTGCTTCGGTGTTAGGCGACGGCTTCAGCAAAGCTGGTGCGGAACGTGGTAGCCAGATCCTCTAACGCGGCCTCAGAGTTGCCAACCCGAATGCTATCGCCAGTGAACCGACCTACGGACACCAGAGGGACGCCTGCCTGACCAGCAGCGATCATCAATGCCTCGGCCTGATCAAAGTTGCACGCGACCAGATAACGGGCCTGATCCTCGCCGAACAGGAACTCGGTCGAGGCTTCATCGAGGTGAACGCCGACGCCTGCGGATTCCGCCAGCTCAAAGGCTGCCAGCGCCAGACCACCGTCACCCAGATCGGTGCAGGCCTTGATCATCTCACGGTTGGCACGGATAAACTCGCCATTGCGTTTTTCGGCATCCAGATCGACATGCGGCGCGTCGCCGTCTTCGCGGTTGAACACTTCGGCCAGCAGGGCGGATTGGCCAAGATGGCCATTGGTTTCTCCAATCACCAATGCCACGTGACCCTCGCGGACCTCGTTGCCGATGATCTCGTCCGTGTGATTCAGCAAGCCTACGGCGCCAATGGTCGGGGTCGGCAGGATCGCCTGACCATCGGTTTCGTTATACAGCGAGACGTTGCCCGACACGATTGGCATATCCAGCGCGGCTACGGCTTCGCCGATACCTTGGATCGCGCCGACGAACTGGCCCATGATCTCGGGCTTTTCGGGGTTGCCGAAGTTCAGGTTGTCGGTGGTTGCCAAGGGGTTTGCCCCCACGGCGGTCAGGTTGCGGTAGGCCTCGGCCACAGCCTGCTTGCCGCCCTCAACAGGGTTGGCGCGGACATAGCGCGGGGTTACGTCGCTGGTGAAGGCAAGCGCCTTGTCAGTGCCGTGCACGCGGACCATGCCTGCGCCCAGGCCCGGTGTGCGGGCGGTGTCGGCCATGACCATGGTGTCGTACTGCTCATAAACCCACTGCTTGCCTGCATAGTTCGGGGAAGCAAGCAAGGCGCGCAGACCGTCGATCGGGTCGATTTGCGGGACTTCGGCCAGCTCTTCGGCTTCTGGCGTGGCTTCCCATGGGCGGTCGTATTCCGGTGCCGTCGAGGACAGCTTGGACAGGACCAGATCGGCTTTGACTTGGCCGTTGTGAAGGATCAGGAAGCGGTCTTCGGCGATGGTTTCGCCGACGATTGCAAAGTCCAGATCCCATTTTTCAAACACGGCGCGGGCTTCGGCTTCAAGCTCGGGCTTGAGGACCATCAGCATGCGTTCTTGCGATTCAGACAGCATCATCTCATAGGCTGTCATATCTTCTTCGCGCTGAGGAACGTTTTCCAGATCCAGACGCACACCCAGACCACCCTTGTCGCCCATTTCAACGGCGGAACAGGTCAGACCCGCTGCACCCATATCCTGGATCGAAATCACGGCACCGGTCTGCATCAGCTCCAGCGTCGCCTCCATCAGGCGCTTCTCGGTGAACGGGTCACCGACCTGAACGGTCGGGCGCTTTTCTTCGATTGTGTCGTCAAACTCGGCCGAGGCCATGGTTGCGCCGCCAACACCGTCACGTCCGGTTTTTGCACCCAGATACACGACGGGCATGCCGACGCCAGAGGCCGCCGAATAGAAAATCTTGTCGCTGTCGGCCAGACCTGCAGCAAAGGCGTTCACAAGGCAGTTGCCGTTGTAGGCGGGATGGAACCGAACTTCGCCACCCACGCAAGGGACACCAAAGCAGTTGCCGTAACCGCCAATGCCTTCGACCACACCGTTGACCAGCTGGCGGGTCTTGTGGTGGCCGGGCTCGCCAAATGACAGCGCGTTCATCGATGCGATGGGGCGCGCACCCATGGTGAAGACGTCGCGCAGAATGCCGCCAACACCTGTGGCCGCACCTTGATAGGGTTCGATATAAGAGGGATGGTTGTGGCTTTCCATCTTGAACACCACCGCCTGACCGTCGCCGATATCCACAACGCCGGCGTTTTCACCTGGCCCGCAGATCACCTGAGGTCCAGAGGTGGGCAGGGTGCGCAGCCATTTCTTGGACGATTTGTAGGAACAATGTTCGTTCCACATGGCCGAAAAGATGCCGAGTTCGGTAAAAGTCGGCTCGCGCCCGATGATCTCAAGGATCATATCGTATTCTTCGGGCTTAAGCCCGTGTGCGGCAATCAGATCCGGGGTGATGGCGGGCTCTTGCATCGTATGTCCTTGTCCAGGTTGGCCGGGATTGCGGGCCTTTTAGGGCAAGGTGCCGCTTGTGGAAAGGGTCAAGTCAGCGCAGGCCAATTGTGAAAGTAAAAAACGGAACCGCCAATTGGGCCGGTTCCGTCTGTTGTTTGGAACGTGCGGGTGTCACCCGCTGACGCGTCAGCGGATGATCCATTATCGTTAAGCTGGGTTCTGCGCCTTTCTGGACGCATCTGCAGCCGCAGCGCCAACTGCTGCTTTTTGTTCTTCGGTCAGGTTTTCAGCTTCGTCCAGTCCCGGGATGGCGACACGAACTTCGCGACGGGCAAAGTCGATGCCGTTTTCCTTGAAGGCAGCCTTGACCCGGTTGAAGATCTCTTTGCGCAGAGTGAACTGCTTACCCGGTTTGGCCATGAACTTGCCGCGGATGATCATGCCGACATCGTCAAAGTCGAATACGCCCTGAGATTTGAAGGGCTGCAGGAAGCCGTCCTTGTGAACTTCGTCCTCCATCATCTCGGCACCGATCTTCTTGAAGATTTTCTTCACCTTGTTGGGATCTGTATCAAAGGGCACGGTGAATTTCAGCTTCATGATGACCCAGTCACGGCTGAAGTTGGTGATCTTCTGAATCTCACCATAGGGGATGGTGTGAACCAGACCGCGGTGGTGGCGCAATTGCATGGAGCGGATCGAGATCTTTTCGACCGTTCCCATGGTGCCGCCGATATCAACATATTCACCAACCCGGAACGCATCGTCGATCAGGAAGAAGATTCCGCCGACAATGTCCGAAACAAGCTTTTGCGCACCAAAGCCGATGGCCAGGCCAAGAATACCGGCACCAGCAAGCAGCGGCGTGATATCCAGACCCAGCGCGCCAAGCGCGAGCAGGACAAAGATCACCGCAATCGCGACCTGAGCGGTCACACGTAGCAGGGGCAGAACCGTCGCCAGACGTGATCCACCGGAACCGCCGCCTTCGCCCGCTTCTTGATCGGCACTTTGTTCAACCGCAGTTTGCTCTTTCGCAAGGCGACGGTTGATCCAAAGCGAAACGACCTCGTTCAGGATGTAGCCAACAGCAATGATGATGAAGAACTGGATGACCTTGCTACCGGATTCATCCCCACCGCCCGCGATTTCACTGAGGTCGAGATCCCATGCCCGGGCAATCATCAGGATGACAAGAATGCCGGCCAAAACCCGACCAATCCGGATATAGCTGCGTTTAGTGGACTTGTATGCGCGCTCGGCCACCGGTCCTTCGCCGAGCATCGGCGGTTGCAGATGGCGAACCAGCCCACGTATCAGCGTATCCAACGCAGGTGCGAGTAGCAGCCATGCCATGGTGGTGAAATGCGCCCCCTTGACCAGCAGCGCCAAGGACGAAGGATTGCGTTGCGCTACGATAAACTCGACCAGCAGCCAGATTACCGCCGACACGCCGATTGCGAAGTAGGGGTAGTAGTGGGCGACTTCCTCATCAAATTTGGAGTGATCAGGGTCTGTACCCAACATCATCTGAGACAGGCCTTCGCGCGCGGTCCAGGCGATGACGCCGATATAGATATGGATCGCTGCGTTCAGCCAGAAACCAATGCGTGTTTCGCCGCCGGTAATGCCGTTCAGCCTGTTGAAATGAAGCAAGAACAGCGTGAAACCGACCAAAATAAGCAGACCGATCAGGTTGCGGTGTAGGTATTTCGCCCAGTGATCATCAATGTTTACCAGCCGGTAGTGTGGTTTGCTTGGTGCAAGTACGAACCGCGAGGCCGCTGCGCCCAAGCGCGGAATCCAGATCAGGTAAAAAACGAAGGGTGCCGCGTAGGTGATTTGTTCCGGAGTCAGAAGCCCACGCCCGACCGCGCGGATGACGACATAGAACACGACCAATCCTGCGATCTCGCGGCAAAAACGGCGAAACAGGTACCTGACGGCGCCCCAAAGGTCATTTTCATCCCCAACTTCAGCATGTTCGTGCCACCGGCGAGTAAGGAATTCGAACAGCTTTTCCGCGAGGAAGCCGACGACAAGTACACTGAGGATCAGGCCCAGCAGGGTAAACGCGCCGGTCGTACCAAAGGTTGCCGAAAAGTTTTTGAAAGCGTCGGCTTGCGCACTGAAGATGTTCGGGACCGTGACGATAACCTGAGTCCACGACGCCACCATTTCGGCCCAGATCTCATTGATTTCCGTGATTGGGTCTTCGCGCTCTTCCGCTTCGGCGGCGTTTTTTTCCGCAACTGCGTCCAGACGCTCCAACAAGATCGCGCGGACCTGGTCGTCGGACATTCGTGCCACCATGTCATCGACTTGTTCGGGCGTCAGATCCTCGGGGATTGTGACGGTAGCCGGTGCACTAGAGGTACTAGTGACCTGGGCAAGTGCTGGCCCAGATAATAGCGCAATGGAGAAGAACGCCATTAACAGGCGAGTGAGGTGAAACATCGAATCTGTCCTCGACCATAAGTCTTGATGATTTTTTCGTGATCATAGGCTTAAGTGCAGGATTTTCCCAGATGTTTCACCCATTTCAGATATGAATTTAGTGTTGCGGGCAAAAAAAAGGCCGAGCACTAAGCTCGGCCGTAGTCCAACAGGGAGGTGAAGATGATGAGCGTTACAGCATCACCGCCTTCGATTGCTCATTTAGGGGGCGGTTTGTGCACTATCAAGGTTTTATAGACTGATCGCAGATCATTGCCGCTATGCCACTGGTGCATAGCTACAGTTTTCCCATCTGCTTCAACTGCTTGCGCTGCGCAATGATCTCATCCTGAACAAAATCGCGGAATGCCGCGACGCGTTTGGAATGGCGCAGTTCCTCGGGGTAGGCGAGATAAACCGGGACATCGGCGGTTTCGATGTCCGACAGGATCGACTGCAGATGCGGAAAGTCATGGGTCACGTAATCCGGCAACACGCCGATGCCGAGGTTGTGTAAAACACCCTGCAAAACGCCGAAATAGTTGTTCACCGTCAACAGAGAGGTCGGATTGTAGGTCATCAGGTGCCGGACCATCATTGCGCTTGCGCCGACCTGCGGGGCCGAGGGTGTCTGGCAGATCAACCTGTGTTTCGAGATGTCTTCGGGACTTTCCGGGCTGCCGCGTTCTTCCAGGTATTCCGGCGTAGCGTAAAGCTGCATTTGCACGGTCATCAGGCGTTTTCGCACCAGATCGGCCTGGCTGGGCTCTTTCATGCGGATGGCAACATCAGCCTCGCGCATCGGCAGGTCGAGAACACGCTCCTCCAGCATCAAGTCGATGTTCAGATCGGGGTATTGCTCGTACAGTTTTGGTAGGCGCGGCGCCAGCCACAGTGTACCGAAGCCAAACGTGGTGGTGACGCGCAAAACTCCGAACACTTCTTCTTCGCTGTCGCGAATGCGGGCAGCGGCGGCGTCCAGACGTTTCGACATGGCTGATGTCGCGTCAAACAGCAACTCACCCTGTTCGGTTAGAATCAGGCCGCGGGCGTGGCGGTGAAAGAGCGTCGAATCAAGCGACTCTTCAAGCGCACGGATCTGCCGGCTGACCGCGGATTGAGACAGATTCAGCTTGTCCCCCGCATGTGTCAGGCTGCCGGCATCCGCAACCGCGTGAAATATCCTTAACTTGTCCCAATCCATCGCCGCAACTTTCGTTATCCTTCCGAAGCCCTATATGAAATAGGTAACAAGTTCTACATTCAAACTGTTGAAACGTTACAATAACAGACTGGTAGGTCCTATACAGGTCAGCTTTTTTGACCTAAAATGCGTATGAATGAAGCACACTGATCTGACGAGGGGAGGCGTCCGATGAGTCAGCCACAAATATCGCTAAACGACCGGTTCGATCTTGATAAAAACCCCGTTCTTTTGAACGGCACACAGGCGCTGGTGCGTCTTATGCTGATGCAGAAGGCACGGGACAATGAGGCGGGTCTGAATACCGCGGGTCTTGTGACCGGATACCGCGGCTCGCCCCTTGGGGCTGTAGATCAACAGATGATGCGAGCCCAGAAACATCTGGCTGAAAGCGATGTGACCTTTCAGTTCGGGCTGAACGAAGATCTGGCGGCCACGGCATTGTGGGGCAGTCAGCAGGCCGGCCTACGCGGCGACGGCAAGTTCGACGGCGTTTTTGGTCTTTGGTACGGCAAGGGGCCGGGCGTGGACCGATCTGGCGACGTGATGCGTCACGCGAACATGGCCGGAACCGCCAAACATGGCGGCGTGCTGATGGCGATGGGCGACGACCATACCGGCGAAAGCTCGACCGTTTTGCATCAATCCGAATGGTCTTTGGTCGATATGTACATGCCTGTGGTTAGCCCCGCTGGTGTGCAGGAAATCTTGGACTATGGCATCTATGGGTTCGCACTCAGCCGGTTTGCAGGCGTCTGGGTAGGCCTGAAGACGATGAAAGACACGATCGAGGTTACTTCGGTTGTGGATGGCAGCCCGGATCGCATGAATGTGGTGGTTCCCGAATTCGACATGCCTGAAGGTGGTTTGAACATTCGGTTGGGTGATACACCGCACCTACAGGAAGCGCGGGTCATCGACTATAAGCGGTTCGCGGCCGAGACGTTCTCGCGTGCGAACAAGATGGACAAGCGTGTCTGGGGCAAGCCGGGTGCGAAAATCGGGTTTGTAGCGGCCGGCAAGAACTGGCTGGACCTGACGCACGCCATGTCACTGCTGAATATCAATGAGGCCGAGGCCGAGCGCCTGGGCATTACGACTTACAAGATTGGTCAGACATTCCCGCTGGATATGGCAGGCTTCCATGACTGGGCCGAGGGTTTGGACCTGATTGTAATCGTTGAAGAAAAACGAAAACTGATTGAGGTTCAGGTCAAAGAGGCCATCTTTGACGACCGCCGCGGGCGTCGCGTCTACGGCTGGTACAAGGGCGGGGCCGGTACCTTGCATCGTGAAGAACTGTTCCCGACACGCGGCGCACTGGACCCTATCATGATCGCCGAAAAACTGGGCGATATCCTGATCGAGGAAGGGCGCGATACAGACGGGGTGCGCGCTGGGATGGCCAAGCTTTCCGAGGCGCGCCGGGCGGATAATGCAGAAGAGATTGCAACGCGTTTGCCGTATTTCTGTTCAGGCTGCCCACATAACAGTTCGACCAAACTGCCCGACGGCAGCCGGGCCTATGCGGGGATCGGCTGTCACTACATGGTGCAGTGGATGGATCGGGAAACCACCGGGTTCACCCAGATGGGCGGAGAGGGTGCGAACTGGATCGGCGAAGCGCCGTTCTCGACGACCGATCACGTGTTTCAGAACCTGGGCGACGGGACATACAACCACTCGGGCGTTCAATCGATCCGAGCGGCGCTGTCGGCAGGCACCAACATCACCTTCAAAATCCTGTTCAATGATGCCGTCGCCATGACCGGCGGGCAGGATAACGAAGGAGACCTAAGCGCAGAGCGGATCGTGGCCGAGGTCAAGGCCATGGGCGTTCAGCATGTGGCGGTGGTGTACGATGAAAAAGAAGACGTGAACTTCAAGGCGATGCCGTCCGGCGTGGAAACCTTTGAGCGCGCCGAACTGATGAACGTGCAGAAGAAATTCCGCGAGATCGAAGGCGTTTCGGTCATCGTCTACGTTCAGACCTGTGCGGCAGAAAAGCGTCGCCGACGCAAGCGAGGTACGTTCCCCGACCCGGACAAGCGCGCGTTCATCAACTCGGACATCTGCGAAGGATGCGGTGATTGCGGGGTTCAGTCGAACTGCGTCTCGATCGTTCCGAAGGAGACTGAACTTGGGCGTAAGCGCGCTATTGATCAATCCAGCTGCAACAAGGATTTCTCTTGTCTAAAAGGGTTTTGCCCGTCTTTCGTGACGTTGGAAGGGGCAAAGATCCGCAAAGAAGCCACGACCGAGATCGATTTGCCGGACTTGCCGATGCCCGTTCTGCCGACGATCAACGGTACACATAACGTGGTCATTACCGGTATTGGCGGGACCGGAGTGGTCACTCTGGGCGCTGTGATGGCGCAAGCGGCTCAGATCGACGGCAAGGGCGCCGGGATGATGGAGATGGCGGGTCTGGCCCAAAAAGGTGGCGCAGTGCACATCCACTGCCGTCTGGCCAACCGACCCGAAGATATCAGCGCCATTCGTGTGGCTACCGGCGAGGCGCATGCGCTGATCGGGGGCGACCTTGTTGTGTCCGCTGGGGCCAAAACCCTGGGTCTGACCCGCACGGGTCAAACCGGTGCCGTGGTTAACAGCCATGAAACCGTCACGGGCGACTTTACCCGCGACACAAACTTTCAGATCCCCGGTGATCGACTAGAGCTTGCGCTGCAAGCACGGCTGAAAGAGGGCCTGTCGCTATTTGACGCCACTGATCTGGCGCGCGCGGTTATGGGCGACTCGATCTATTCGAACATGATGGTCCTGGGTGCCGCCTGGCAACGTGGTCTGCTACCGATCAGCCATGAAGCGATGTTACAGGCGATCGAGTTGAACGGGACCGCGGTTGAGCGCAACAAACGCGCCTTTGATATCGGCCGTTGGGCCGTTCTGCATCCGCAGGACGTCACCGCGATTTTGAGCCCTCAGGTGACTGAGCTGCCAAAAACTTTAGAACAGCTGATTGATTTCCGTGCGCAGCACCTGACCGACTACCAAGGCGCCCGTCTGGCAAAACGTTATCGTAAGCTTGTCGATAGCTTCGAGGATGAATCCGTCAAAGAGGCCGTCGCAAGAGGGTATCATAAGCTGTTGTCCTACAAGGACGAATACGAAGTTGCGCGTCTGTTGCTGCGTAGTCGCGAACAGGCTGCGGCCGAGTTTGACGGCGACTTCAAAATGACCCTGCACCTTGCGCCACCGATTTTGGGTGGCAAGGACGCAGAGGGTCGGCCACGCAAGCGGACATTCGGAGAGTGGATGTTGGGTCCGTTGAAGCTGCTTTCCAGGTTGAAAGGCCTGCGTGGTACTCCATTGGACATCTTTGGCTACAGCACCGAGCGAAGGATGGAGCGCGCCTTGATCCGGCAATATGAACACGATATCAAAGAGATAACGCCCTTAGTTATACCACAAACTCACGATGCGGTTGTCGCTTTGGCCAAGCTGCCGCTTGAGATTAAGGGCTTTGGCCCGGTTCTACTTGAAAACGAGGCTAAGGCCGCAAAAAGGCGCGAAGAACTGTTGGCGACCATTCGAAATGGCGGTCCTGAAATGCAAGCCGCCGCTGAATAATCCGTCACAAGCCTGTCACGATAGCTAGGCAAAATTGTTACTTGGCACTATCTAGCAGGTGCCAAGTATCGGAGTCCGAAATGCCCTCGCGCCGCCACGTTGCTCGTGACATCTCTTATGCCTATTCCGCCGAAACCAAAGGTGGGCGTATGGTTATTAAGTTGATGGAAAACACAACGGGTCGCTTGCGCCTGATTAAGCGTGCAGACGGGTATGAAAAACAAGTGGCCGACGGGCGTGATTTCTGGTCGGTCATGGTCGAGAGGTACGGGCTTTCGCTGGATGTGGTTGGCGGTTCTTTGTCCAACATTCCCAAAACCGGGCCACTGATCCTTATTGCCAACCATCCATATGGCATTCTGGACGGGATGATGATGGGGCATATCTTGTCCGAAGCGCGCGGCGATTTTCGCATTCTGGCGAACCACGTGTTTCGGAAAGCCGAAGACTTAGACAACATTATCCTGCCGATATCGTTTGATGAAACGAAAGAGGCGATGAAGCAGAATATTGAAACCCGGAAAACCGCGCTGAACTATCTTGGTAATGGCGGTGCCATAGGGATTTTCCCGGGTGGCACGGTCAGCACGGGCTTAAAGCCGTTCTCACATCCAATGGATCCGGGGTGGCGCGGGTTTACCGCAAGAATGGTGGCCAAATCTAACGCGACTGTCGTGCCCGTTTTCTTTGACGGTCACACCTCGCGCTTGTTCCAGGTTGCCAGCCATCTGCACAACACTTTGCGCATGGGATTGCTGATCAAAGAGTTCAAGAAACGCGTCGATACGCCGGTTAAAGTGGTCATCGGAGAGCCGATTTCCCGCGACGTTTTGGACCCGTTATCCACTGACAAACGCAAGATGATGGATTTCTTGCGCAAAGCCACGTATGAGCTGTCCCCGAAGCCGCTGAAGTCTTATGACTATGGCTATGAATTTGAGGAACGGCATCGCGCCTGAAGGGGCAAATGGCAGTAGGCATCTTTGATTCCGGGTTGGGCGGCTTGACCGTCCTGAACGCCGCGCAGAAACGTCTGCCCGACGTGGATTTTCTGTATTTCGCGGACAGCGAACACGCGCCCTACGGCGTGCGGGACGCTGAAAACATTTACGACCTGACACGCAGGGCGGTAAACGATCTGTGGAACCGGGGCTGTGACCTGGTGATTCTGGCCTGCAATACTGCTAGTGCTGCGGCGTTACGCCGGATGCAGGAAGAGGGGGTGCCCGAAGGCAAGCGCGTGCTTGGCGTGTTTGTTCCGCTGATCGAAGCGCTGACGGAACGGCAATGGGGCGATAACAGCCCGCCGCGGGAAGTCGCCGTCAAACACGTGGCCCTGTTCGCAACGCCCGCCACAGTGTCCAGTCGGGCCTTTCAGCGGGAATTGGCATTTCGAGCCATCGGTGTAGATGTCGAGGCGCAGGCCTGTGGAGGCGTCGTAGACGCGATTGAAGACGGCGACATGATCCTGGCAGAAGCGCTGGTTCGGTCCCATGTGGACGCGCTAAGGCGCAAGATGCCGGAACCGCAGGCGGCGATTCTAGGCTGTACTCACTACCCGTTGATGGCTGAGACTTTCCAAAAGGCGCTGGGGTCGGGTGTACAGGTTTACAGTCAGGGTGATCTGGTGGCCGAAAGCCTTGCGGACTACCTGCAACGGCACCCGAAAATGCAAGGAAACGGCGAGGGTGGATTTTTGACCACCGGCAAGCCCGCGTTTGTCAGCGACAGGGCGACACAATTCCTCCGACGACAAATCACCTTCGAGGCTGCCTGACTTAGGTCAAGGACGCAGCCTGTTTGATCCCGTAGTTCAACGACCGTCACACCGGCGATCGTATCCTGTGACACACTGAAACAAGAGGTCTCACATGACCCATAGAATCGCAATTTTGGGCGCATCTGGTTATACCGGCGCTGAACTGGTGCGGCTGATCGCTGAGCACCCGAATATGGACATCGTCGCGCTGGCAGCCGAGCGTAAGGCTGGTCAGTCGATGGCGCAGGTCTTTCCGCATCTGCGGCACATGGACTTGCCGGATCTGTGCAAAATCTCCGAGATCGACTTTTCGCAAGTCGACCTGTGTTTTTGCGCGCTGCCGCATAAAACCAGCCAAGAAGTCATTCGGGACTTGCCCAAGACCCTGAAGATCGTCGATCTGTCTGCGGATTTCAGGCTGCGCGACCCAGAAGAGTACGAGAAGTGGTACGGAAACCCGCATGTGGCAATGGAGCAGCAGGAAGAGGCGGTCTATGGCCTGACCGAGTTCTATCGGGATGAGATCCGCAATGCGCGCCTTGTGGCCGGAACCGGCTGCAATGCGGCGACTGGTCAGTACGTGCTGCGCCCGCTGATTTCGGCCGGCGTCATTGATCTGGACGATATTGTGTTGGATCTGAAATGCGCTGTGTCCGGGGCAGGGCGGTCGCTGAAGGAAAACCTGCTGCATGCAGAGCTTAGCGAAGGTTACAACGCCTATGCGGTTGGTGGCACGCATCGACATCTGGGTGAGTTTGATCAGGAATTCTCGGCTCTGGCCGGGCGGACCGTTCATGTGCAATTCACACCACACCTGATCCCGGCCAACCGGGGTATTCTGGCAACGACTTATGTCAAGGGTGATCCGAGCAGCGTATATGAGGCACTGGCAAAGGCTTACGTAGACGAACCCTTTATCCAGATGCTGCCCTTTGGCGAGGCACCCTCGACCCACCATGTGCGGGGATCGAACTTCTGCCATATCGGTGTGGTGGCAGATCGGATAGAACGCCGGGCCATTGTGATTGGCGCGTTGGATAACCTGACAAAAGGTAGCAGTGGGCAAGCCTTGCAGAACGCTAACCTGATGTTAGGTGAGGATGAAACCCGGGGCCTGATGATGGCCCCCTTGTTCCCGTGAGGACGGTATGAAAACGCTCAAGAAACGTCGTCGAATTCAGGTTATTGTGCTGGCAGCTGTCGCTTTGGCGCTGTCGACGGCGTTGATTGGGTATGCCATGCGGGACGGCATCAATTTCTTCCGTTCACCCAGTCAGGTGATCGCCGAGCCCCCCAAGCCGACCGAAGTATTTCGGATTGGCGGACTGGTCGAAGAAGGCTCGATCGTGCGGGGGCAGGGCAAGACGGTACGCTTCGTCGTGACCGATGGCGGCGATAGTGTTCCCGTAGCCTTTACCGGCGTTCTGCCGGACCTGTTCACAGAAAATCAGGGAATGATCGGCACCGGATCTTACGTAAATGGCGTTTTCGAAGCCACTGAAATTCTTGCCAAACACGATGAAACCTACATGCCGAAAGAGGTCGTAGATGCCTTGAAGGAACAGGGTGTCTATAAGGAGGTCAACGGAGGCTGATCCAGGACCGAATTCTAGTTTGAAAACAAGGGCGTTGCGTGCACATGACACTCAGCGCCCTTTTTAATTGCCACGTGTTAACGAATTTACCCGAGCCTTTGCGCAATCACGGGCGGAGGGTGCGATGCAGACGGTTCGGCAAATTGCGACTGAGATCGTGGGGCGAGAGGGCGGGTTCGTAGATGACCCGGATGATCCGGGCGGCGCAACAAACTATGGTGTGACCGTTCATACCATGCGGCGTCTGGGTCTGGATTTGTCCGGTGATGGAGTGGTGGACCGAACGGATGTGCGAAGGCTCAGCAAAGCACAAGCCATCGACATTTTCGTCCGGCATTATTTTGAGCTTCCGCTCCTGAGACTGTTGCCCCAGGTGGTCCAACCCTCGGTTTTTGACATGTACGTCAATGCCGGTGCGCAGGCAGTTCGGATTCTGCAGCGATTGTTGCACGAAATGGGATTCGACGTAGTCGTTGACGGTGTTGTCGGGCCACAGACAGCTCGGGCATGCCAAAGCGCGGCCAAGTCCGACCCGGTAACGTTCGCAGATGCCTATGGGGTCGCGCGCCGCAACTATTATTTCCGTCTCGCGGACCGAAGGCCCGCGTCCCGCAAATACGCGCGTAGCAGGGCGGGCGGTAAAGGGGGCTGGATCCGACGAGCGGAAGAGTTTGTTTCGCCCTCCTATCATCTGACGGATGCAGAGTTCCAAAAGAGGGTTTCACGATGGGATTGATCTCGGGCATTTTGGGTTTTCTGTTTGGAAACGAGCGCAACATCATACGCGAAACTGTCGAAGTCTTTCGGGAAAATGCCGAAAGCGGCGCCGAGAGGGGTTTACAGGTCCGACAACAGGCCGTCAGTCAGTTCGCGGCAGAATTCCATGGCGCTGGAAAAGCTCCGTTTGATCGGTTTATCGACGGTCTTAACCGCCTGCCCAGGCCCGCGATGGCACTGGGAACGCTTGGTCTTTTCGTGGCAGCCATGGTTGATCCGGTCTGGTTTTCGGCGCGTATGCAGGGGATCGCCCTAGTACCCGAGCCGTTGTGGTGGTTGCTGGGGGTGATTGTGTCCTTTTATTTCGGCGCGCGGCATCAGGCCAAGGTGCAAGAATTGCAACGCGATATTTCCGCCACTATGATGCGCACTCCGCAAGTGGTTGGGAACCTAAAGGCGCTGGCGGCGATGCGTAGCGACAGCGTGGGTGTGGCCAAACCCGGCCCGGACGCGGCACTGACAGCAGACACAATAAAATCCGACGAAAACCCTGCGTTAGAGACATGGCGGCGCAAAAGGGCCGGCTGACCCGCGACACTATGTTCGCGGCAAGAGGGCGAAAGTGATTGGTGCTTGTCACGCAACAGGATTATATCCGGGGCATGATTACAGAACTTGGCCATTTCGCGCTGATCCTCGCCTTCCTCGTCGCAATCGTGCAGTCGATCGTTCCCTTGATCGGCGCAGCCAAACGCTGGGTCGGCTGGATGGGGGTCGCGGAACCCGCGGCAATCGTCCAGTTCTTGCTGGTTTCTTTCTCGTTCGGAGCCTTGGTCTGGGCGTTCGTGACTTCGGACTTTTCCCTGCGTGTGGTCGTCGAGAACAGCCATTCGGCCAAGCCGATGCTGTACAAGATCAGCGGGACGTGGGGAAACCACGAGGGCTCGATGCTGTTGTGGGTTCTTATCGTGTCATTGTTCGGAGCGATGGCTGCGTTTTTCGGAGGTGGCTTGCCACCGACATTGAAAGCGCGGGTTCTGTCGGTTCAATCGATGATTGCGGTGGCGTTTTTTGCGTTCATCCTGTTCACCTCGAACCCCTTTGATCGGCTGATCGTCGCCCCGTTTGACGGTCGCGACCTGAACCCGTTGTTGCAGGATCCCGGCTTGGCCTTCCATCCGCCGTTCCTGTATCTGGGTTATGTGGGGCTTAGCATGGCATTCAGTTTTGCTGTGGCCGCCCTGATCGAAGGGCGTGTTGATGCCGCATGGGGCCGCTGGGTGCGTCCGTGGACCCTGGCCGCGTGGATATTCCTGACCATTGGCATCGCTCTGGGATCATGGTGGGCCTATTACGAGCTGGGGTGGGGTGGTTTCTGGTTCTGGGACCCGGTGGAAAACGCCTCGTTCATGCCATGGCTTTTGGCCGCTGCCCTGTTGCATTCCGCCATCGTCGTGGAAAAACGCGAAGCGTTGAAAAGTTGGACCATCCTTTTGGCCATCATCGCATTCGGCTTTTCGCTGATCGGGACATTCATCGTACGGTCGGGCTTGCTGACTTCTGTGCATGCCTTTGCAAATGACCCGGAACGCGGCGTCTTTATCTTGATCATTCTGGTGCTCTTCATCGGTGGCGCACTGACCCTGTTCGCGACCCGCGCACAAGCGATGGAGGCAAAGGGTGTGTTCAGCGTTGTCAGCCGCGAAAGCGCGTTGATTCTAAATAACATCCTGCTGGCAGTCAGCTGTTTCGTGGTATTCTTCGGAACGATGTGGCCGATGGTGGCCGAGATGGCGTTTGACCGTAAGCTCTCGGTCGGGGCGCCGTTCTTCAACGCGGCCTTCACGCCCTTCATGGTGGCCTTGGGAATTGCTTTGCCGATAGGGTCCATGTTGCCATGGAAACGGGGCAAATTGGGCAAGACGGCCTATTCCCTGCGCTATGTGTTCATCTTGTCGGTCGCGGTGGCCCTGTTGGTCTGGGTTATGCAGACCGGGCGCAGCGCCCTTGGGCCAATCGGACTGTTTCTTGGGGCCTGGATCACTTTAGGTGCGGCTGTGGACTTGTGGAGCCGCACCGGTCGCAAGGGTAGTATCCAACGTCTGTTCCGCTTACCTGGCGCGGACTGGGGTAAAGCTGTGGCTCATACCGGGCTTGGCGTGACCATCTTTGCCATTGCCGGTCTGACCGCGTGGGAGGTTGAAGATATCCGCGTTGCGCAGCCCGGTCAGCCGTTTGAAGTTGGGCAGTTCACACTGACGCTTGAAAATGTCCGCGACGTGCAAGGGCCGAACTATTTTTCAACCACTGCGGATGTTCAGGTTGAAAAGAGCGGTCGGTCTATGGGCACGCTGCATCCCGAGAAACGCAATTACCCCGTTGCCCGGATGCCTACTACCGAGGCGGCGATCGACTATCGCTTTTGGGGCGACCTCTATGTCGTGATAGGGGACCAGCAAGCCGATGGTGGTTGGGTCATGCGGACTTACATCAAACCTCTGGCCAACTGGATCTGGGGCGGATGTATCCTGATGGCATTAGGCGGGCTTCTGAGCTTGACTGACCGCAGGTTCCGGGTGGCAGCGGGTGCGCGCAAAGCACCCTCGGGCGGAGTACCGGCGGAATGAAGCGTCTGATCCTGATTTTCGCCCTGATCGCATCGCCCTTGTTTGCGGTGCAGCCAGACGAGGTACTGGAGGACCCGGTCCTGGAGCAACGCGCGCGTGACCTGAGCACCGGCCTGCGCTGCCTTGTCTGCCGCAACGAAAGCATCGACGAAAGCAATGCCGAACTTGCTCGCGACCTGCGCCTGCTGCTGCGCGAACGGCTGGTCGCGGGCGATACGGATGAGGAAGCGGTCGATTTTATCGTGGATCGTTACGGTGAATACGTTCTGTTAAAGCCTACGGTTACGGGGGCGAACCTGATGCTTTGGCTGGCCGGTCCGATCATGCTGTTGATCGCCGCCGTGATAGGCTGGAGTTTTTTACGCAACCGATCTCAGGCGGTGGGCACTGAAGTCAAGGACGGCCTCAGCGAAGCTGAGAAAGAACGACTGCGCCAGATTCTTGACGACTGACCCACCGTATTTCTTTCCCTTCGTCTTGAATTGAGTCAGGGTTCCCTAATGCCGTGAGCATGGGGAGAGGACTACATGGACTATGAGGCTATACTGCTGGATATCACTGACAATCTGGCAGTGGTAACCCTGAACCGGCCCGACAAGATGAACGCGCTGACCGCACAGATGCGGGCCGAGGTCACCCATGCGATGACACATGCGGCCCGGCATGCGCGGGCAATCGTGCTGACAGGGGCAGGGGGCGCCTTCTGCTCGGGTCAGGACCTCGGCGATTCTTCCAGCACAGGCCGGATTGATCTGGAACGCACACTGCGCGACGAATACGATCCCATGCTGGAATCCATCTACAACTGTCCGGTCCCAACCATCGCAGCCGTCAACGGACCAGCTGCCGGGGCCGGGGCGAACATTGCGCTCAGCGCCGATGTGGTGATTGCGACTGAAAGCGCGTATTTCCTGCAGGCGTTTTCCCGTATCGGCTTGATGCCGGATGCGGGCGGCACGTGGTTCCTGCCACGCCAGATGGGGTTCGCCAAGGCCATGGGCGCTGCGCTGTTTGCCGACAAGGTCAGTGCCAGACAGGCGGACGAATGGGGAATGATCTGGGAAGCGGTGGCTGACGACGATTTCGACGCGCATTGGCGCAAGCGAGCTGCCTATCTGGCAAACGGACCGACCACCGCGTTTGGCGCGATCAAACAGGCAATCCGCGGAACTTACGACAACACTCTGCCGCAGCAACTGGAGATGGAGGCGCATTTGCAGGGCGACTGTGGCCGTTCGCGCGACTTTGCCGAAGGGGTAGTTGCCTTCATGGAAAAACGCCCCCCGAAATTCGAGGGGCGCTGAAAGATTTAAGCGCGGCGGCGGCGGCGATTGCGCCGTTCAGGCACTGCCGCATCGTCTCCGGTACCGTCCGAAGCTGATGAGAACGGGCCTAAAGCATCCGTGATCTGATCCAGCGTCGGGCGCGTGCCGCGGCTGGTTGTATCCAGTGCCTCGCGCATTTTGCGCAGGTGATCTGGCATGGTGCCACAGCACCCGCCGATGATCGTGGCACCCGCATCCCGTGCCATCGCGGCGTACTGCCCCATTAATTCAGGCGTGCCGTCATAGTGGATATGGCCATCGACATATTTCGGGATACCCGCGTTGCCTTTGGAAATCACCGGACGTTCGGTTCCCTGAGCCGCAAATCCAAGAACCGTGCGCAGGATGTCCGACGCGCCCGTGCCGCAGTTGGCACCGAATGCAATCGGCGGATTGGGCAGGGTTTCGACCAATTGAGCCAGATCTGCGGAGGTCACACCCATCATAGTACGTCCGGCAGTGTCAAAGCTCATGGTGCCACACCAGGGCATGTCGGCCAGCGCAAAAGCTTCTGCTGCCGCTCTGAATTCTTCGGGTGCGCTGATGGTTTCGACCCATAGAACGTCCGCGCCACCTTCTTTCAGCGCTTCGGCTTGCTCGTGAAACATCTCAACAGCGCCGGCATGGGACAGGCTGCCAATAGGTTCCATGATCTCACCGGTCGGACCAACAGAGCCTGCGACAACAACGGTGCGACCAGATTTGTCCGCCACTTCACGGCCCAGTTCGGCACCGATCCGATTCAACTCACCAACCCGGTTCTGGGCGTCGTGCAATTTCAGGCGCGCGGATGTGCCGCCGAAGGTGTTGGTCAGAAACAAGTCGCTGCCGGCGTCAACCGAACCTTGGTACAAAGCGCGGATTTTATCCGGTGCTTCGACATTCCACAGCTCGGGCGCGTCACCTGATTGCAGGCCCATATTGAACAAGTTCGTGCCCGTGGCACCATCGGCCAGCAAAGCATCATTTGTTTCCAGAAGTTTATTGAGCGCATTTGTCATGGGGGTATTCCCAAATAGCCGAATGGGGCCGTTAAAAATAGAGACGCCCCGTGTCTCATGACCGGGGCATCAAATCAAATTCATAAAACTCATGAAGATCATGAGCCGAGTGTTTTTTTATTCGGTTTCGCTCAGGACCTGCGCTTTGGCTTGGGGCAAAAGCTCGGCCATTTTTGCGCGGATTTCCTCATCGGACGACAGCGCGCCCAAATCACCGGCGACTTTGCGCACGACATCTTCGTGCCCGGCCTCTTCGAAATCGGCGATTACTACGGTTTTGGCATAGGCTTCGGCGTCCTCGCCGGACTTGCCCATCTTTTCTGCGGCCCAGAGGCCCAGCAATCTGTTGCAGCGCGCCTGTGCTTTGAACTGCATTTCTTCGTCATGAGCGAATTTTGCTTCAAAAGCGTTTTCGCGTTCGTCAAAAGTGGTCATTGTTTGTGGACCTCATAGCTTACATCTTCTTAATTGATGATATGACTATAGCTGAGCGCCTGTGCAAGGGAATTGCGCTGCGTCAAAGCCTCTCGGTCCGCTGAACTTGCGGGAAAGGGGGGCTTGGACTATGAGGGCGCCAACGCGAAGGGACTCATTCCCTCGCCCCGGACTGGAAAGGTCGCTCATGGCGCGTCGCAAAAAGATCTACGAAGGTAAGGCCAAAATTCTGTATGAAGGCCCAGAGCCTGGCACCATTGTGCAGTACTTCAAGGATGATGCCACCGCGTTTAATGCGGAAAAGAAAGATGTCATCGACGGTAAGGGCGTGCTGAACAACCGTCTGAGCGAGTTCTTCATGACCGGCCTCAACCAGATTGGCGTTCCGACCCATTTCATCCGTCGCCTGAACATGCGTGAGCAATTGGTGCGCAATTGCGAGATTGTTCCGCTTGAAATCATAGTTCGCAACTATGCCGCGGGAACAATGTCGAAACGTTTGGGCATTGCCGAAGGTACGCAACTGCCGCGCCCAATTGTCGAATATTGCTATAAAGACGACGCGTTGGGTGATCCGCTGGTTACTGAGGAACACATCGCTGCCTTTGGCTGGGCCAGCCAACAGGACATGGACGATATCCTGAGCCTCGCGCTGCGCGTCAATGATTTTATGAGCGGCATGATGCTGGCTGTCGGCATTCGTCTGGTCGATTTCAAGATCGAGATTGGCCGTGTTTATGATGGGGATTTCCAGCGTTTGATCGTGGCCGATGAAATCAGCCCCGACAGTTGCCGTCTGTGGGATATCGAAACCGGTCAAAAACTGGACAAAGACGTATTCCGCCGCGATCTGGGCAGTCTGACGGACGCCTATTCCGAAGTCGCACGCCGGCTGGGCGTTTTGCCGAAAAGTAACGTCGCTAAGCCTACGCTGATCAACTGATCACACAGGCGAACCGCATATTGTTAAAAGCACCGCTTTACCCAAAGCGGTGCTTTTTTCTTTGTATCTAGCGGTTTGACAGGGTTACCGGTTGTCCGGCATTGTCGGGCAAATACGAAAACGAGGGTGGCGCTATACATGGCCGAATTGTTTGATCAGGCAGTTTTTCTAAAATTCCTTGCAGCCCTTCTGGCTATTTTCAACCCGCTCTACGGAATCCCGATTTTTCTTAGCATGACGAAAGGATATTCGGCCCCCGAACGCCGGCGGGTAGCGTTTATCGTGACGGGGACAGTGATCATAGTCGGCCTGATAGCGGTTGTGATCGGAGAAGAGATCCTGGCTGTGTTCGGGATCGACATACCTTCGTTCCGTATTGCCGGGGGGCTAATCATCTTCGGAATTGGTATGTCGATGCTGAACGCTTCGGACAGGTCACAAGGGGATCAGCAAGCTGTAGAGGATGGGCATAGGAAAAAAGAAAACATCGCCGTTGTACCGCTTGCTATTCCGTTGACTATCGGGCCTGGCACTATTGCGATAACAATCGTTTACTCTCATACGCTTAGCGATGGTGCCGAAGTAGTAACCCTTGGAACGGCAATCGTGATCGCCTGTTTGATCGTTGGCCTTGGCTTGTTGTTCGCCGATCCGATCTCGCGCCTATTGGGTATGACGATGATTAATGTCATCACCCGGGTCATGGCTCTCATACTTGTGGCGGTCGCAATCGAGATGGTTTTGACAGGCACGTTCAATGCAATCGACGCGCACTATCCCGGTTTGAATTCCGGTGGTGGCGGGTAGCGGGTGTAAGTGCGGTCATCTGCCCACCTCAAGAAGGGTTGTCGAACGCCTTCCAGCGCGTTATCCCCCGCTCAACGGAACGGGCCGACAACATCGGCCCTCAGCTGGAGTTGCGCGAATGAAAGCACGTGTGCATGTAATGCTCAAGAACGGGGTCCTCGACCCGCAGGGTGAGGCGGTGCGTCACGCATTGGGTGCCATGGGCTTTGATCAGGTCGAAGGTGTGCGGCAGGGCAAGGTGATCGACCTTGAGCTGGCCGAAGGCGCGACCGAGGCGGACATCACCGAGATGTGCGAAAAGCTGTTGGCCAACACGGTCATCGAACGCTACGAAGTCGAACTGGTCTGAACCTTATCCCCGGAGGCCCCGCCATGCGCGCAGCTGTCATCGTATTCCCAGGGTCCAATTGTGATCGGGATCTTGCCGTCGCTTTCGAACAGGCTGGTTTTCAGGTCGATATGGTCTGGCACAAGGACGCCGCGCTGCCCGAAGGTGTGGATATCGTCGGTGTTCCGGGTGGCTTTTCCTACGGCGACTACCTGCGCTGCGGTGCCATCGCCGCACAGTCGCCGATCTGCAAGGCCGTGGTCGATCATACCAAACGTGGCGGTTATGCCGTTGGTGTTTGCAATGGGTTTCAGATCCTGACAGAAACCGGCATCCTGCCGGGTGCGTTGCTGCGAAATGCCGGTCTGAAATACATCTGCCGCACGGTTGGCCTGAAGGTGGAAACCAGCGACAGTGCCTTCACCGAAGGTTACAATGCGGGCGATGTGATCGGTATTCCGATCGCGCACCATGATGGTAACTATTTTGCGGATGACGCCACACTGGCCAAACTGCAGGATCAGGATCGGGTCGCGTTCACCTATACCGAGAATCCGAACGGCTCGGTCGGAGATATTGCCGGTATCCTGTCTGAAAACCGTCGGGTGCTGGGAATGATGCCACACCCTGAACGTGCGGCAGACGACGGCCATGGCGGAACGGACGGAACGGCATTGTTCCGCGCATTGTCTGGCGTTCTTGCTCCGGCGTGACTTGAGCTTACGATCCAGCCCGCGTAACTTTCCGGGATGAGTTCCGAAGTTCGCTCTGGCTGGTCCTTTCTGACAAAACCGTTTCGTGGTGCGCCATTGGGTTGGCGGCTGCGCTTGGCGGTTATCTTTCTTTTGATCGCAACGGTTACCACGGTTTATGTAACCAACCGTCTACTGACGGACCGGTTTACCGAATCCACACGAAACCGGGCCGAAGTGCGACTGGCGCTGTATTCAGGCAACTTGCTGAGCGAACTGCGCCGAAATGCAATTGTTCCGCAGCTTTTAGCGCGCGACCCCACATTGATTTCCGCGCTGCAGTCCAGTGATTATTCGCTGTCCACCCAGCGTTTGATCTCGTTTGTTGAAGAGATCGGCGCGGCCTCGCTGATGTTGCTGGACGGTGATGGCCGTACTGTTGCGGCCACTGATCGCGCGCGTTTGGGAGAGCCACACCGGAGTTCGCCGTATTTCATTGATGCGGTGCGGGCGAATTCGACAATATTCACGGTGATTGAAAAAGATTCGGGCGGCTACAGCTTTGTCTATTCAAGACGAATGGAGGCGAACGCCGAGGTTCTTGGCGTTATCGTGGTCGAAGTTGACCTGCAGAAATTCGAGCGCGCCTGGGCAGGTATTTCCGACGCTGTGATGGTGACGGACAGCACCGGGACGATCATTCTGTCGACTGAACCGCAATGGCGCGGGCTTGAAGAAAACGCCGCATTGCTGCGCCAGCCGGCGCAAGGTGCTATCCAGCGTGCAATTCGTGCCACGACCGACTGGACCGCCTTGCCGCCAGACGCCTACCTGCAGGGCGAGGCAGTGATGCGGATGGAAACGCGCATCCCGTTTCGCGGTTGGAAAATGACCTCGTTCACCACCTACGAGTCGATTCGGGAAAAAGTGAACAGTGTTATCGCGCTTGAGATCATGGGTTTTGCGATTCTTCTGGCCTTGGCCTTCTACGCGCTTAGCCGCCGAGCCACGTTCCGCATGGCGTTGTTCCAACGCGAGTCGGCAGAGCTTCGCGCATTGAACTCAAGGCTAAAGCGGGAAATTGCTGAGCGGGAACGGGTTGAAAAAACACTGGAAGTTGCCGAACAGACGCTGGCGCAAAGCTCGAAACTGGCCGCTTTGGGCGAGATGTCGGCGGCCGTGAGCCATGAGCTAAATCAACCTCTGGCTGCAATGAAAACCTACCTGGCTGGCGCACGTCTTTTGCTGCGTCGGAACCGGCCGGAAGAGGCGCTGGCAAGCTTTGGTCGGATCGATGGTTTGATCGAAAGGATGGGGGCGATTACCCGTCAGCTCAAATCCTATGCGCGGAAGGGTGCGGATACGTTTTCCCCAGTAAACCTTAGTGAAGCGCTGGCAGCGTCCCTCTCCATGATGGAGCCGCAGCTGCGCCAGCGTCACGTCAAGATCACCCAGATACTGCCCGATGAACCGGTGTCTGTGATGGGGGACCGGATGCGGATCGAGCAGGTGATGGTGAACCTCTTGCGCAATGCTCTGGACGCCACCAAATCAGTATCCGAACCGGATGTCGAAATCATACTGGCAGCGGGCGATACGGCGGTGCTGACAGTGCGCGACAACGGCTATGGAATCGAGAACATCGAAAACCTGTTCGAACCGTTCTATACTACGAAACAGCCCGGCGACGGGGTCGGTCTGGGGCTTGCCATCTCATCGGGGATCGTAAACGACCATGGTGGACGGCTGACAGCACGAAACAGCCCGCAAGGCGGGGCCGTGTTCGAGATGCAGTTGCCGATACTGGGAAGCGACGGCCTTGAGGCCGCGGAATAACGAGGAATGACTATGGCACAGGCCATGAAAATCGCCATTGTGGATGACGAACAGGACATGCGCCAGTCGATCAGCCAATGGCTGGCACTGTCGGGATATGACACGGAAACCTTCGCCAGCGCAGAGGACGCGCTGAAAGTGTTGGGACCGGAATATCCGGGTATCGTGATCTCGGATATCAAAATGCCGGGCATGGACGGCATTCAGCTCCTGAAAAAGCTGATGGGGGCTGACAGCACGTTGCCGGTCATCATGATCACTGGCCATGGCGATGTGCCAATGGCAGTGGAAGCGATGCGCGTAGGGGCGTTTGATTTCCTTGAAAAGCCTTTTAACCCTGATCGCATGTCGGAACTGGCCAAACGCGCCAGCAACGCGCGCCGACTGACCTTGGACAACCGTGCACTGAGGCGCGAACTGTCAGGTGGAACCCAGATCATGAACAAACTGATCGGGGCCAGCCCGGTCATGGAGCGTCTGCGCGAAGATATCCTCGATCTGGGCCAGGCCGATGGCCATGTACTGATCGATGGTGAGACCGGCACTGGCAAGACACTTGTGGCCCATGCGCTGCACGCGGTCGGCAGCCGTGCTGGTAAGAAGTTTGTACTGGTGTCCTGTGCCGCGCTTGAGGAAGAAGCGCTGTCGAAACGCCTGTTTGGCCCAATGATGCCGGAAGATGCGCAGTTGCCTGCGATCGAAGAGGCGCGGGGCGGTACACTTGTGCTGGAAGACGTAGAAGCACTGAGCGATACGCTGCAGGCCCGCCTGTTGAGCGTGATGAATGACCAGGGCACCCCGGCTGAAACCCGGATCATCGCAATTTCGAACCTGCAGGAAGCAGGCAAGACCAGCGAAGACGTTCTGCGCCCGGACCTGTTCTATCGCCTGGCGGCGCTGCGGATCACGATGCCGCCATTGCGTCAGCGTGGCGAGGACATCCTGACGCTGTTCACCCGTCTGAGCGAGCAGTTTTCTGAAGAGTACGGCTGCGAAGCGCCGCAGGTGAGTGCCCAAGAAGCGGCGCAGCTGTTACAGGCGCCATGGCCGGGAAATGTACGGCAGTTGATCAACATCGCGGAACGGGCTGTTCTTCAATCGCGACGTGGATCGGGGACGATTGCGTCGCTGTTGATGTCCGATCACGAAGAAATGCAGCCGGTCATGACGACCGAAGGCAAACCGCTTAAGGAGTATGTTGAGGCGTTCGAACGGATGTTGATCGACAATACAATGCGGCGGCACAAGGGATCGATTGCGTCTGTGATGGACGAACTTTGCCTGCCACGCCGGACCTTGAACGAGAAAATGGCGAAATACGGGCTGCAGCGCTCGGACTATTTGTGAGAAAGAGAGGGGGGCAGCCCCCTCTTGAGCCTGCGGCTCAAATTACCCCCGGGATATTTCTGGCCAGATGAAGTGATCCCGGGGCTTTGTATTGTTCTTCTCGCAGTTTGCCCATTGTGTTTTCCACAGGACTGCTTTTATTGTATCTGGACGGGCAGGGCTAATTTGCGCCCAAAAGTCCCGAATCTTTGAGTTTCGCTGCTCTGCCGTTGATGGTGATCAATCCCGCAAGGCAAAGCAGACCGATTATGCCCCATAGGGGCAGATGAACGCCTGAGCCCGCATCAGCGGGCGAAAGGAATAAATGGGCAGGCGGCGGTTAGATCTGCGCCTGTCGGAGAAGAACCGCGATGACGCGCGCGCAACGATTGAGTATACGGGCAGGGGGCCACAGCGCCAGACCCTGCCGCGCGCCGTCCGAAATCGCCCTGACAAGACACCACCCCAAAAGCGCCTGTCCCCCCGGACGGGTAAGGACAACGCGTTTGGCGCGGTGCACCAAGGACACATGGCTAAGAAAATGCTTATCGATGCCACCCACGCGGAGGAAACCCGCGTCGTGGTGGTTGACGGAAACAAGGTCGAGGAATTCGATTTTGAATCCGAAAACAAACGCCAGCTTGCTGGCAACATCTATCTTGCAAAAGTAACCCGGGTCGAACCGTCACTTCAGGCGGCCTTTGTGGATTATGGCGGGAACCGGCATGGGTTCCTGGCGTTTTCGGAAATCCATCCGGATTACTATCAGATCCCCGTGGCCGATCGCGAAGCGCTGATGGAAGAAGAGCGCGCCTATGCTGAGGCAATGAAAGCGCGTGACGAAGCCGAAGAGGCCAAGCCGAAGAAACGCCGGTCACGGTCGCGGTCGAAGGCTGCGGACGTTAAGTCTGACGATGCGGTTGAGTCGATTGAAGTATCGAACGAACCCACCGGCATGGAAACCATTGATCTGGACGAAAGCGAAGACGGCGCTGATGGCCCGGACCTTGAGGGCACATCCCCGGCAGATCGCGTTGCTGAAACACCGGTAGAAGAGCCTGGTGATGATGTGGCGGCGTCTGAAACCGACGCTGATGGTGCAGCAGAGGGTGCGTCGTCGGAAGACAGTAGCGAGGCAGCGAATAGCTCTGATGCGCCTGCAATCGAGGCGACAGAATCCAAAGATGAGGAAGCCGCCGACAAGTCCGATGACGCGGTTAACGAAGCACAACCACAAGATGCACCCGAAGCTTCGGAGGACGCGACCGAAGAAAACGAGGGCAAGTCTGAAGAAGAAGCGCGAGCTGATGCCACCGCGAAGGACGATTCGATTGAATCCGTCGCCGACGAGGATGACAGCGAAGACATTCGCCCGGTTCGCAAGCCGCGGCCACGTCGCTATAAGATTCAAGAGGTTATCAAGGTCCGCCAGGTCTTGCTGGTGCAAGTCGTCAAGGAAGAACGTGGCAACAAAGGCGCTGCCCTGACAACCTACTTGTCTCTGGCAGGTCGATACTGCGTTTTGATGCCGAACACGGCTCGTGGCGGTGGAATCAGCCGCAAAATCACCAACGCACCTGACCGTAAAAAGCTCAAGGAAATTGCTGCGGAAATTGACGTTCCAACCGGTGCGGGTCTGATTATTCGGACAGCGGGTGCCAAGCGGACAAAATCTGAGATCAAGCGCGACTATGAATACCTGCAGCGCATGTGGGAGCAGATTCGCGAACTGACGCTGAAATCGATTGCGCCGGCGAAAATCTATGAAGAAGGCGATCTGATCAAACGGTCGATCCGTGATCTCTATAATCGCGAAATTGATGAGGTTCTGGTCGAAGGCGAAGGCGGTTATCGCATCGCCAAAGACTTCATGAAGATGATCATGCCGTCACACGCGAAGAACGTGAAACGGTACGAGGATGCGCTGCCGCTGTTTGCACGCTATCAGGTCGAAAGCTATCTGGCGGGGATGTTCAACCCGACCGTTCAGCTGAAATCGGGTGGTTACATTGTGATCGGCGTGACCGAAGCGCTGGTCGCGATTGACGTGAACTCGGGTCGGGCGACCAAAGAGGGCTCGATCGAGGAAACCGCACTCAAGACCAACCTTGAGGCCGCAGAAGAGGTGGCCCGCCAGCTGCGTCTGCGCGACCTGGCCGGTCTGATCGTCATAGACTTTATCGACATGGACGAGCGCAAGAACAATCTCGCCGTCGAAAAGCGTATGAAAGAACGGCTGAAAACAGACCGTGCGCGCATTCAGGTTGGCCGTATCTCAGGCTTTGGTCTTATGGAGATGAGCCGCCAGCGTCTGCGTCCCGGCATGTTGGAGGCCACGACTCAGCCATGCCCGGCTTGCCACGGAACGGGTCTGATCCGGTCGGACGACAACATGGCGCTGTCGATCCTGCGGCAGATCGAGGAAGAGGGTACACGCCGCCGTTCGCGCGAGGTGCTTGTTCGTTGCCCTGTCAGCATCGCCAACTTCCTGATGAACCAGAAACGCGAGCATATCGCACAGATTGAGGCCCGTTATGGCCTGTCTGTACGTGTTGAAGGCGACGTACATCTGGTCAGCCCTGATTTCTCGATGGAGAAATTCAAGACGGCAAGCCGGATCGTTCCCGAAGCCAGCGCGCCCGTTGTTTCAGTGGATGCGTCCCTGATGGATCTTGTCGACGCCAGCGAGGAAGAGCCGGTCGAAGAGGAAACCACCGTTCAGGCCGAAGAGGATGCCAAGCCCAAGCGCAAGCGTCGTCGCCGCCGTCGGAAAAAGAGCAATGGTTCTGACGAAACTCCTGAGGTGAACGCTGAAGAGGGTGACGCGGCGGCGTCCGAGGAATCGGATGAAGCCAAAACCGAAGCGGCGGATGACGCAAAACCCGAGGGTGAAGCATCTGAGCCTGCCGAAGAGGAAAAAGCAGCCAAGCCCAAGCGCCGCCGTGCACCGCGCCGTAAGAAGAAGGACGCGGAACCTGTTGAAGCTACGGAAGAAGTCGCTGCTGAAGCTGTTGTGAGCAAGGATGCCCAGGCCGCAAGCCCTGACGCACCGGCCGAGGAAACTGGTGTGACGGATGCACCTGTTGAAGCTCCTGTTGAAACCGCCGAGAAGGTTGAACAGGCCGAAGCGGTGGCAGAGCTGCCCACGCCCGAAGCGGAAAGCGTCGTTGAAGAAAAGGTTGAACCTGCAGAGGCCGAACAACCCGAACCTGTGGCCGAAGTGGCCGCAGAAGACCCGCAAGAACCAGCGGACATAATGGTTGAAGAAGCCCCTGAGCCGGTTCTGGAGGTCGTGGCCGAAGAACCGGAGCAGCCGGCCAAACCCAAGCGGCGTGGTTGGTGGTCACTGGGTCAGTAATAAGAAGAGGCGGGCCAAGTGCCCGCCTTTTTCTTTTGCCCGATCTTAGTGAGATTTCTGGATCAAATAGATCTGATGACCGTCCGCGTCTTCTTGCGACAGCAATTGGTGCCCACTCTCAGAGCAGAAATGCGGGACATCAATTATGGCGGCAGGATCATCTGCCAGCACGCGCAAAACGGCCCCCGCAGGCATGGATTTCAAACGCTTGCGCGCTTTGAGGACGGGTAGAGGGCACAACAGACCCAGCGCATCGAGTGTTTCTGACGGATTTGACATAAGGTTCAGATATTTCCACTTTGACGGGGTGTCCAGCGTGCAACCACGAGGATGTGACCGATTGGCCCCGTGACGTTGGCCGCCTCATACCATATGTGCTTGAACATGTTCGGAATAGATATCATAGACGCGGGCCTGCTGCCTGCCATGTTCATCGCGATGCTGGGCGGGCTGATCAGCTTTCTGTCGCCCTGCGTTCTGCCCATCGTTCCGCCGTACCTGGCTTATATGAGCGGTGTGACGATCAACGAAATGCAGGATGAGGCGAAAGCACGCCGCAAGGCAACCTTGGCCGCCCTGTTCTTTGTTCTGGGCTTGTCTACGGTGTTTTTGTTGCTGGGCTTCACCGCTTCTGCCTTCGGGGTGTTTGTCCTGCAGAACCAGGTGTTATTCGCAAAGATATCTGGTGCAGTGGTCATTGTCTTTGGCCTGCATTTTCTGAATGTCTTCCGCATCCCGTTTCTGGACCGCGAGGCCCGGATTGAGACTGGTGATTCTGGTGGATCAGTGTTTGGCGCTTATATCCTTGGTCTGGCCTTTGCGTTTGGCTGGACACCGTGCATTGGGCCGCAGCTGGGCGCAATCCTGTCGCTGGCCGCGTCCGAGGCCTCGGTCGCGCGGGGAACCCTATTGTTGGGCGTCTATGCTGCGGGCTTGGGTATTCCATTTCTGCTTGCTGCAATGTTCCTGAACCGGTCTATGTCGGTGATGAACCGGATCAAGCCTTACATGGGCACGATCGAAAAGGTGATGGGGGGCTTGTTGCTCTTCGTGGGCATCATGCTGATCACAGGGCTGTTCACTGAATTCAGCTGGTGGCTGTTAGAGACATTCCCGGCGCTGGCGAATTTCGGATGATCTGCTGATCTGACTTACCTTGACGCTTAGCCTGCGTTAACCTGCGCTGCAGAAGGTAAGGCCATGAGCAGTCAGAATAATCAACCTCGGGTGTGTAAACGCCGGGTATTCTATATTCCCGGCTATGACCCGATACCGCCGCGGCGGTATCGTGAGCTTTATCGTACCGAAGGCTCGCTGCAGGCGGAGATATCCGGTTATGAGATTTCGGTGTCCGCCAAGTCAGACGATGGCCCATATGGATGGCACGTCGCTTCCCGGCAGGATGATGATGAAGTTCAGGCCGATGTGAGTGTTTTGGTCTGGTCGGATCTGGTGCGTGACAGCATGTCCAACTCGATCCCGGCGACCTATCTGCAATTGGTGCAGACCGCATGGACCTATATGTCCTCAGGAACGCTGTGGCGCCTGATGCAGCTGCGCAAAGGACCGGTGATTGCCGCACTGTACCCGGTTGGAATGTTGGTGGCTCAACTGCTGTTGGCGATCTTGCTGGCCGGGGCCATGACATGGGTTTTGATGCCGTTTATCGATTGGCTGGGCGTAGTCCTGGCAGTTGGGGCCGCTTACGCTCTGATGCGCTGGTTTCGCCAGCAAGACGGCCAGCTTTTTGCCTATTACCTGATGCATGACTATGCCTATTCCGCAAAACTCAAAGGGGCGACGCCAGTTGAATTACGCAATCGCTTGCGTGCATTCGGTGCGTTGATCCAAGAGGCGCTGAATTCAGACGCAGACGAGGTGCTGGTCGTCGGGCATAGCTCAGGGGCCCATCTGGGTGTCAGCGTTCTGGCCGATGTTATCCGCGACAACAGTCAACGTGATAACGGCCCCGCGTTTTCGTTCCTGACATTGGGGCAGGTCGTGCCCATGGTGTCATTTCTACCCGAGGCGCAGGGTTTGAGGGCGGATTTGCAATTCTTGTCCACGCAGGAAGGCCTGACCTGGGTCGACGTCTCGGCCCCCGGCGATGGTTGTTCTTTTGCGCTGTGCGATCCGGTTTCTGTCAGCGGTGTCGCCACCGCCGAAAAGAAATGGCCGCTGGTTCTGTCTGCGGCCTTTACACAGACCCTGTCCCCCGAACGCTGGAAGAACTTGCGATGGAAATTCTTCCGCCTGCATTTCCAGTATCTCTGCGCCTTCGACAAGCCCGATCGGTATGACTATTTTCGCATCACTGCCGGGCCTCAAACCTTAGGTCAGAGGTTTGAGGGGCGGGCACCGTCGAAATCGCGGATGGATAAGCCGGTCTCAAAATACATCTCGGTGAAGGCATGACGCCGCCCAAGCCATCTTCGCGCCCTGATAAAGTATCGCTTTGGCGGTATCTGAGGTTGTTTCGCAAGGACATTCTGTCAGCCCAGCCCCAAAGGCTGTACCGCGCCTGGATGGCCGAATTTCGCACGCCGTTCTTTCGATCATACCTGGTAAATCAGCCAGAATTGATCGACACAGTTCTGAAAAAACGCCCTGATGACTTTCCCAAATCTAACCGCATAAGTGAGGGGCTGCGTCCGTTGCTGGGGGACTCTGTCTTCCTGACCAATGGGAACACCTGGAAGAGGCAGCGCAGGATCATTGATCCCGCGTTCGAAGGCGGCCGTTTGAAAGATACCTTTCCGGCGATGCACGCGGCTGGTCAAGCAGCGGTGGATCGGTTGCGTCCGCAGTCAGGTGGTGTCGTTGAGTTTGAAGAGGTCACCAGCCATATCGCGGCGGATGTCATCTTTCGCACCTTGTTTTCGGTGCCCATCGAACACGAAATTGCCTCTCAGGTTTTTGACAAGTTTTGCAACTATCAGCGTGAACAACCAATTCTGAACATTGCGGCCTTTTTCCCTCTGCCAAAATGGTTGCCGCGATTGCATTCAAGACGCACCAAGAAGAATGCAAAGGATATCAGGGCGCTAATCCGGCGTCTTACGGCGGGTCGGGCTGAACTGATCGCTCGTGGTGGTGCACCGGATGATCTGGCAACCAAGATCATGACCACGCGTGATCCCGAAACCGGGCGTGGGTTTGGCACGCAGGAAATGGTCGATCAGGTGGCGATTTTCTTTCTTGCCGGGCACGAAACCAGCGCGTCCGCACTGGCGTGGACGTTGTACCTGATGGCCATGTATCCCGAATGGCAGGACAGCCTGGCCGAGGAAGCTGCGGCGCTCGACACGCCCGATTTTTCTGTAATGTCGCGGCTAAAGCTTAGCCGGGATGTATTCCGCGAAGCGCTGCGGCTTTATCCGCCCGTGCCGATGATGGTACGCGAGGCGGCTTGCCCTGAACGTTTCCGGGACAGGGATGTCCCCGAAGGGTCGCAAATCGTGATCAGTCCGTGGCATCTGCATCGGCAGGAAAGGCTCTGGGAACGTCCCGACGAATTTGATCCGACCCGGTGGGGAACTGAGAATGGAAAGACCTGTCAGCGCAACGCGTACATTCCATTCTCGACAGGATCCCGCGTATGTCCCGGTGCCGGGTTCGCCATGATCGAGGGGCCGCTTTTGTTATCCATGCTGCTGCGACACTTCCGGTTCGAGTTGGTCGCGGGACAAACGCCCATTCCGGTCGCGCATTTGACCGTCCGATCGAAAGACGGAATTTGGTTGCGCTTGGTTGAGCGCTAACAAACTACCATCCTTTCACGCCTTGCTGTATGCGGTTTGAAATCGCGGAATCATATTGAACGGGAAAGTCTTATGTCATCAGCAGAACAGCGCGCACAAATGTCCAACGGCGCAGGATTCATCGCAGCATTGGATCAAAGCGGTGGCTCGACCCCCAAGGCGCTGGCGCTTTATGGCGTGGACGCATCTGAATACAGCTCGGACGAAGAGATGTTCGGTGAAATCCAGAAAATGCGCGCGCGGATCATTCTGGCGGATGATTTCACCAAGGACAAAGTGATCGGCGCGATTCTTTTCGAACGCACTCTGGGCGAGCAAATTGATGGTCAGAAGGTCGCCGACTATTTGTGGTCAGTGAAAGGCATTGTACCTTTCCTCAAGATTGACAAAGGCTTGGAAGACGAAGCGAATGGCGTTCAGATGATGAAACCCATCCCGGGTCTGGCCGCAACATTGGCCAAAGCCGATGGTGTTTTCGGGACCAAGGAGCGCTCGGTCATTCATGAGGCAAACGCCGAAGGCATCGCGGCGGTTGTTGCACAGCAGTTCGACGTTGCGCGTGAAGTCGTGGCTTCCGGAATGGTTCCGATTGTTGAACCTGAGGTGAACATCAACTCCGCCACCAAAGCCGAAGCCGAAGACATTCTGAAGGCTGAAATCCTGAAAAACCTTGATCAGTTGGCTGACGGACAGGACATCATGCTCAAGTTGACGATCCCTAACCAAGCTAACCTCTATGACGAATTGGCCGATCATCCGCGTGTTCTGCGCGTGGTTGCGCTGTCGGGTGGTTATTCGACGGAACAGGCCTGCGATCTGCTGGGCCAGAACGGTAAGATGATCGCGTCCTTCTCGCGCGCGTTGACCGAAGGATTGTCAAAAAAGCAATCAGATGCCGAGTTCAACGCGGCCTTGGGCGGAAACATCGACAAGATTTTCCGCGCGTCAATCTAAACACTATTGGGGTTTGGTGAATTCGCGGCGCAACTGCGCCGCTTTTTCACGCATGACGCAACCTTCGGCGTGATCATTCACCAGCCCCATTGCCTGCATAAAGGCAAACACGGTCGTCGGCCCGACAAACTTCCAGCCCCGTTTCTTCAGGTCTTTCGACAACGCCACAGATTCCGGCGACGTTGAAGCGGTTTGCGGGGTAGGCGGTGTATCCGCCTCGTACCGCCACACATATGCGGCCAGAGACGCTTCGGCAGCGACTAACTCTTTCGCGCGGCGTGCGTTGTTAATCACGGCCTCGATCTTTCCACGATGTCGCACAATTCCTGCATCTTGTAACAAGCGCTTTGTATCTGCATCATCAAACGCGGCTACTGTGTTGATATCAAAAGCTTTGAAAGCTTTCCGAAAGTTCTCGCGCTTGGACAGGATAGTGCGCCAGCTTAGACCGGATTGAAAGCTTTCGAGGCATAGCTTTTCGAACAGACGCTGGTCGTCACCAACCGGATACCCCCATTCCTGATCGTGATAGTCAAAGAACTCGGGCGCGGCCTGACACCACGCGCAGCGTGGTTTTCCGTCTGGCCCTAGAACTGTATCAACCACCGGCCTGTACTCCTTTTGTTCCTGATTACTGTAAGCGGTTTCAGGATGTCAGAGCAAGACTGATCTACTTGGATTGATACCAGTGTAGAATGAAAACCCGTATGGCCGATGCAAGTCCGATGTCCGGGTCACGCTCGACATCAATTTCGGCCGCCAGAGCGTTGATCGGTAGGTTTTTTTCCTTGGCAATGGTCCGGAACGCCTGCCAGAATTCATCTTCCAGCGATACGGATGTCCGATGGCCTTTCAGCGTCAGGGATCGTTTGACCGGGCGTCCGCTCATTTGTCCAACTTACGGCCTTCGTGGTCTTGGTTCAGCTTGTGTTGCTGCTTTTTTGCCAGATCCTTTTCGGCCTTGGTGCGGCCAAAAGCAACGGCATTTTGATCAGCGCGGGCCTTGTTTTCGGTCCGCACTTTTTCTTTTCGAAATTTGTTCAGATTGACCGGTTCCGTCATTGCGCATGTCTCACTTTGGTCAGACTATCGAACAATTCCGCACGGCTGTCATCTGAAAGGCATTCGACATTCACGGTGTCCAGAAAATCAGCCTGCGACGCAGTTGAGACCGTTGGTTGATCCGACAATGTGTCAAGGATTTGCCCGCCCAAATCCAACAGAGCGGGGCGTATTTCGGTCGTCAGATCCGCATAGTTTTCGGGAACAGAGGTTTGGTCTTCGGTCCACCGTTCAATCCAACAGGATTGAATCTCTTTCGCGGCTTCGATCTGCGCTTCGAAAAACAGCTGAGCGCTGTCCGGGTCAACGCCCGCAAGCGCTGCTTGTTCCAAGGTTTTGTCAATCACGACTTTTTCACGCTCAAGGTCTTCGACCGGGCGGTCATTGGCGTGTTTGAACGCAGCAACGTCCTGCATCCATTCCAGCCGAGAGTCGATCAGGTCGAACAGGTCAGCGTGAGCCGAGGTCGCTGTGCCCGCAATAAGCAGGCACAGGCAGGCAGGCTGACGCCACCCGATCACTTGGGGCCGATCATGTGCTCGGGCCGCACGACCGCATCGAATGTCTCCTCATCAACAAAGCCCAGCGCAATGGCCTCTTCCTTGAGGGTCGTGCCGTTCTTATGCGCCGTTTTGGCGACAGTAGTGGCGTTGTCGTAACCGATGGTCGGGGCCAGCGCCGTGACCAGCATCAGGGATTCCTTCATCAGCTTATCGATGCGTGGTTCATTGGCCTTGATGCCCAGCAGCATACGCTCGGTAAAGCTGTCGGTGGCATCACCCAGCAGCTGAATGGATTGCAGCAGATTGTACGACATCATTGGATTGTAGACGTTCAACTGGAAATGACCCTGTGAGCCAGCGAACTTCATCGCCGCATCGTTGCCTATTACATGCGCTGCCACCTGAGTCAGCGCTTCGGCCTGTGTTGGGTTCACCTTGCCGGGCATGATCGACGAACCTGGCTCATTTTCCGGCAGGATCAACTCACCCAAGCCAGACCGCGGGCCAGAGCCCAGGAACCGGATGTCGTTGGCGATTTTGTAGCAAGAGCCAGCAATAGTCGCCAGCGCGCCCGACAGGAAGACCATAGCATCATGGGCGGCAAGCGCTTCGAATTTGTTGGGTGCGGTAACGAAGGGCAGGCCGGTGATGTCAGCCATGTTCTTTGCGACGGCCTCATCCCAGCCATCATGCGTGTTCAGACCGGTGCCAACAGCTGTGCCGCCTTGTGCCAGTTCATAGATGCCGGGCATCGCGGCTTCGACCCGGGCGATACCCTGACGGATCTGGTGCGCATAGCCGCCGAATTCCTGTTCCAAGGTCAAAGGGGTCGCATCCTGAGTGTGTGTGCGGCCGATTTTGATGATTCCTGCGAACTCTTTCGCTTTGGCTTCCAGTGCCGACGCAAATTTCTCAAGCCCGGGCAGCAATACGTCGCGCACGCTCATGGCGGTGGCGATGTGCATTGCCGTCGGGAAAGTGTCGTTTGACGACTGACCCATATTGCAGTGATCGTTCGGGTGCACAGGCTCTTTCGAGCCGATCACACCGCCCATGATTTCAATCGCGCGATTGGCGATCACTTCGTTCGAGTTCATGTTCGACTGAGTACCCGAACCGGTTTGCCACACGACCAGCGGGAAGTTGTCGTCAAACTTACCCTCAATCACTTCACCCGCGGCCTGGATAACGGCGTCTGCGATCTTGGCATCCAGCTTGCCGATGGCTTTGTTCTCCATCGCACAGGCCTTTTTGATGACGCCCAGCGCACGCACGATAGCGACAGGTTGCTTTTCCCAGCCGATCGGAAAGTTCATGATCGAGCGTTGAGTCTGTGCACCCCAATATTTGTCGGCGGGAACTTCCAACGGGCCAAAGCTGTCGGATTCGGTGCGGGTCTGGGACATCGGTCACTCCGTCTAGTATGCAGTCGTATGCCGTTTACCCGTGACGGCGTCATCGCGCAATCGGCCAGTTGCGCGCACCATAAGCGTAAGCCGACCAAAGGTATAGGCGTTGGGGTGGCGCATTTTTCTTTGATACACAGGTACTAGGACCATTGTGTGCGCCTGTGACTGGGGTAGAATGGCAAGATCAAAACGCTGGAGGGTCAGGTGCTGCAATTTAACCGGGTTAATCCGCTGCGGCTTATCGCATTCGCGGTGGGTGCCGTATTCTGGCTTGTCTTTGCCAATCTTCAGGCCCAGGCCGGGGACATCACGCCCTTTATCGGGGATTACGTCGGTTCAGCCAATTTAGTTGATGATGATGGTACCGAAACCCCACGCGATATGAGCGTTTCGATCCATGAAACGAAAGAAGGGTTCAACGTCAGTTGGAAGACCACGACCTATAAGCCGGATGGCCGGGTCAAAGATCAATCCTTCTCGATCGATTTCAAGCAATCTGACAGGTCAGACGTGTATTCAGCGGCGATGAAGCGCAATGTGTTTGGTCACGAGGTGCCCCTGGACCCGATGCAGGGTGAACCGTTCGTCTGGGGCCGGATCGAGGGCGAGACTCTGACGGTGTTTTCGTTGTTCATTGATGAAAACGGTGGCTATGAATTGCAGCAGTTCGATCGCACACTGGCCGACGGTGGGCTTAACCTGTCTTTTTCGCGGTTCCGTAACGGGGTTAAATCCCGCTCGGTCGATACGTTCCTCGAAAAACAGTAAACCCCGCGAGAGGCGGGGTTTGTAAGTCTGAGCCTACTTTCTGAAGCTGTCCAGTGAAACGACATCCGCGTCTTGCTGGACCGGCGTTTCCTCAACCTCAATCGATTCTTCGACGATATGGGTCGCAACCTCTTCTTCGTCTTCCGGACTTTCGAAACGCAGTCCGAATTCAACCGACGGATCCACGAAGGTTTTGATCGCATCATACGGAATATAAAGCGGTTCTGGAGCGTCACCGAAATTCAGCGTGATCGCGAAACCGTTGTCGCCGACATCAAGGTTTTCGAACCAGTGCTGCATGACGACCGTCATTTCTTCGGGGTAGCGTTCGCGCAGCCAGTCGGCCAGTTCAACTCCGTCCTGCCGTGTGTCGAAGGTGATGAAGAAATGATGCGCCCCAGGCAGACCGTTTTCAGAAACGTTGGTCAGAACCTTCTGAATGAGGCCGCGCATGGCGGTGTGCATCAGGGTTCCATAGTCAATGTCCTGCGACATGTTTCATCCTCAAAAGTGGTTATCTCAAGCATAGGGGATTCGTTCGGAAACGAAAGACCGGGAGTTGGTGGATTGTTCAAAGAAAATGAAATCCTACTCCGGCCATGGCCATCAGGGCCAAGGTCATTCCCATGCCGAATTTTAGCTTGAATATCAACACCCCGGCCATGAATGTTAAAAGCAGCGCTTTTATGTTGAGTGTTGCAAGTTCGGGCCATGGGATGGTTAGGGGTCCCCATGCCAATTCCGGGATTGTTCCGAAAAGAACGTTAAGAGCAAACCACACGGAAAGGTTGAGAATCACACCGACAACCGCCGCCGTTATCCCGTGCAGGGCTGCGGACAGCCGTGGACGGGCGGCCAGTTGGTCCAGATAAGGTGCGGCAAGGAAGATCCACAGGAAACACGGAACAAACGTGGCCCATAGGGCCACCGCACCAGCGGCAAGTGCTAAAGGGATCCCGCCTGAGATCTGCCCTGTCAGCATGGCCACAAACTGTGTGACCAGGATCAGAGGACCGGGTGTCGTCTCCGCCAGCCCCAGCGCATCAATCATCTGATCCGTGCTGATCCACTGATATTTGTCCACGACGGTTTGGGTCATATATGCCAGAACCGCATAGGCGCCGCCGAACGTAACAACTGCCAGGCGGGCGAAAAACCACCCGAGATCGCTCAGCAATTTCTGACCAGTAACGCTCAGCAACACCAATGGGCCAAGCCATAGGGTCAGCCAGATTGCACAGGTGCGCAGCGGGCGCGTCGCACTTGGGGCAGGGGGCGTTTGGGCGGTGTTGGCCTCACCCTTGAAGCTCAGATACCCCCAAAGCGCTGCAGCCAGAATGATCAAGGGAAAAGGCAGGTTAAAGGCAAAGATTGCGACAAAGCCCAATCCGGCGATTGCCCGGTGCTCCACGTCGGTCAGGGCTTTGCGTGACAGGTTTCTAAGCGCCTGAAGAACAATGATAATGACCGTTGCCTTCACCCCAAGGAAAGCGGCCTGAACCAGAGGCAGGTCCCCAAAAGCTGCGTAAAGCCCGACTAAAACGGCGATGATCAACGCGCCGGGAATGACGAACAGGCCGCCAGCGATCAACCCTCCGGTCACGCCGCGCAGCCGCCAGCCGGCATATGTGGCAAGTTGCATGGCCTCGGGACCAGGCAATAGCATGCAAAGAGACAGCGCCCGCAGATACGATTGTTCGTCCAGCCACGGACGTTTTTCCACCAATTCCTGATGCATCAGTGAGATTTGCGCCGCAGGCCCCCCAAAGGACAAAAGCCCGATGCGACCAAAGATACGGACCAGCTCCGATAGGGTCGGGGTCATGATTTGCGATCCATTGGCCAGTCGTGTTGTTCTTCAAACCCGTCGCGCGCCCAGCGATACAACGCATCGTACAGATACATTCCTGCATCAAGGTTTTCGTGATCGTCACGGTATTGCCGGGACAACCCGACAGAGACTGCAAGCAACCCGGCGGCTTCTGGTGCGAGTTCATGGCGATTGGTGTCTGCGGCCCTAACGATCGTTGCAAGCCGATCCAGCGCGGGCGTGTGCAGTGCGAATTCGTCCAGCATGGTGTCAAAGGTGCATTTGTCTTGCCGGTGGCTCCAATGAGCGCCTTCGATGTCAAAAGGGGTCGCGTCAAATATTGCAGCGGTGGCGTCGACTTCCGACGGGGCAACAAACAGGAACCGGGCTTTTGGGTCCACAAACCGCCGGATCAGCCAAGGGCAGGCGATGCGATCGATCTTTGGTCGGTGCCGGGTCACCCAAAGGGAACCTTTGGGCTGCATCGACAACGCTTTCGCAGGCACACGCGGAGCGTCCGGTATGTCTCGCCACGCAAACATGCCGCCCTCCAGATACTCGGCCTGCACACCTTCGCCCCGCAACAAAGAAACGACGGCTTGGCTGAGCTTTTTGCCTTTCTGGCAAATTACGACTGCAGGTCGGTCACCGATCAGGTTGACCAGCCCTTCGATATCCTTCGCAGGATGGCGTATAGAGCCTGGGATAAGATAGGGGTCAGCCTCAAAATCCGCATCCATACAGATGTCAATCAGTATGGGGGATTGCGGCGTGCCGATCAGTCTTAACAATTGCTTTGGGGTGATCGAGTTTGGTGCGGGCACAGCATGTCTCCTAGTTTTGTCGGATACATGCGAAACTTGGGCTGACGCCTCACGGGGTGTTCGCAATCTTACCCCATGGCACTTGCTACCGCGTAAGCGCTGAGGGGGTCAAGATTGCTTATATGGTCAAGCCCAATCCAGCCTTTGACCGGTCATACACACAGGCAAGGTGTCCTGCGGGAACTGGCCAAGCTGTTCGAAGAGTGAGATGAAATCGAACTGGTTATACGCTTCAACCATGCGCCCGTTTTTAATCCGCCCCATGACGCTGCCCGTGGCTTGAAGCGGGGCACCATTATCGGCGCGCGTTGTGCGCAGGTGAATGATGGCGGATACCCAATCGCCGTTTTCGATGATTTTGGGCATATCGACCTGAATGTCCCCAAGGATATGGCGAAAGGCCATGACCAGATCCCGGAAATCATCCGCACCGACCTGCATTTCCGGAATAAGCCCTTCAGCCATGGCTTCGGGGGCGAAATATTGGTCAATCGCGTCGGTATTGCCGTTTTCCCAAACCTCGGAATACCACTCTCTGAGTAGATCTGCGTGCGACATCCCAGCTCTCCTTATTCTGCTGGGGTAAGCATGAGACCAAATAGTGAAAAAACTCTGAACATGAACATGCTCAGCGAAAAACTCAGACTTTAAGTGGAAGGTGCAGGTTTCTGTTGCCAGGTACCTGCGAACCCCGCCTTACGCGGCTAGGCGCAAGGGCTTAAGTTTCGGTCTTGCTACTGCTTACGCAGCAACTGCAACCGGAGCACGATTGTCATTTGCAATTGTACTTTTCGGGCCGATACGGTGGCACCCCGCCGAGACAAAGCTAACCCCTTTAGACGTTCGTCGATCCTATTTCGGCCCCATGATCCCCAAATGAAGGATGTTGGTGGAGCCGCCGGGTACCGCCCCCGGGTCCGATCCGCTTATTACGAGCGCGTTTATGTCCATAGTCCCGAAGGACATACCCTATATAGGTGAGCCAGCGGCCGGATGCAAACCGGGAATCTTGCCGGGCGTTGGAAATAATTACAGTGGGTTAGGCGGCCCTATTGATGTTGGCCAGTATCAGCCAAAGTGCAAGAACCAGTTCGATTCCACCAAAAGTAGCCGCCTTGACCAGTGGTGGGTTGTCCAGAAAAACCGAAACAAACCGGCCCAATGCCGCGCCCGCGTAGACAACCCCCAGCATGGCGTAGGCCATCGGGTTGTTGAGGAACAAAACAGCCACGCCAGTGACGACGAAAAGCCCGCCGACCGAAGCACGCATCTCGCTCAGCCCCATGTTGCTGTTGGTGGTGCTCAGATCCAGCGCGCCCATGGTAAAGCTGGGCGCGAGAAACCCGAACAGGCCGAACCCAATGGTCATGAGGGCTGCAATCACGTTCAAAGCGGTGGTCATTTCATTTTCCTTACGCCGGATTACGTCGCTGCTGCGCCACGTCTTGCGCCAATTGTCTTGTGTAGCTCTCAAGCTCAACTAGCGTCGCGTCCACTTTGGTCGAGTCGCGATCTTCCAGCGCGTCGGCGATCTGATTGTGGAAGGCAATAATTGCTTCCCGGGACCGCGCTGTGAAAGTGATCATGTTCATCAGCGGCTGCATGGCTTCGACCGCGCCGGCCAGTTGATAAGACAGTACGGGATTGCCGGCACCATCAACCAGCGCCCGGTGAAACGCCACGTCCGAGGCGCAGAATGCCTCATCCGTCAGGCCGGGTTGGGATTGGCGGTGAACTTCGGCTCGCATGGTGGCCAACTGATCCGCTGTACGGCGCTGTGCGGACAAGGCGGCGCAGGCGCGTTCGAGCGCGAAGCGCGCTTCGCAGGCGGTGTCGAAACTGACTGCATTCATCGACAGTAGCAGGGTCGAGGTCGTGATCTGTTGGGAATACGCGCCCTCGAAACTTAACCGGTTCACAAATGCACCACCGCTTGCACCACGTTGCGTGCGGATCAGGGATTGCGCTGCAAGACGCTTCAATGCCTCCCGCACGGTTGGGCGAGATACCTGGAATTGCTCGGACAATTCCGCCTCGGAGGGCAAACGTTCATCCACGATCAATTCGCCCGAGATGATTGCGTCACGAATGGCCTGAGCGATCTGCGCAGACAGATCAGCAGGCTTCTTGGGGTCAATTTTCATATTCTGGGGACCGTTGGTGAATTTTTATTTGTCTGACATTTAAAAGTCTGACATTTGAAAAGCAAGGACTGAGTCGGGAGGAGCGCGTGAGTCGCACAGTTCTACGCACAGCATTTTGGCTGGGGTTTTATGCCCTGATCCTGTCCGCGTGGTGGGTCATGTTCACCATGAGCCGCGACATGGATCTGGATTGGATCGGTCGCCCCGGCCCAATGGGTCAAGCCATGGCGGCCATGGACCCGCGCATGGACATGTATATGCCCATGGCCGAGTTTGGCCCGCTGTTCTGGATGTGGGCTATCATGATGGCGGCGATGATGCTGCCGACGCTCGTGCCGACGTTGCGCAGCTATGACGATCTGATCCGCAGCGCCAATGGCTCGCGGGCGGGTTGGTTGGGTGTTCTGTCCGGGTATCTGGTCGTCTGGGTTGGCTTTGCAGCTTTGATCACCGGTGTTCAGTTGGCGCTGTTGTTTGGTGGGGTCGTGGACATGCTGGGCATCGGCAAATCCGGGTATTTCGCAGGCGGCCTAATGATCGCCGTCGGCGCATTTCAGTTCACCCGCGCGAAAGAGCTCTGCCACGGCGTCTGCCATGCCCCCATGACCTATTTTCTGGGGCACTGGAAAACCGGGTTCACTGGCGGATTGCGCATGGGGCTGGGATTGGGCGCATTCTGTGTGGGCTGCTGCTGGGGCTTCATGGCGCTTGGTTTTGTTGGCGGTGTCATGAGCCTGTTGTGGATGGGTCTCGCGACCCTGTTCATGGTTTTGGAGAAACTACCCCAGATCGGGCACGCAGTGACCCGACCGATGGGATTTGCATTGATTGCGGGCGGTCTTGTTCTGCTCGTCTATCCAATAAGCTACGGAGGATAAGCCTATGGCTAAGAACAGAAAACCCGAGGCCGACAAGCTGCCGATCAGTCAGCGCATTGACAGCCGTATGCCTAATCCCAAGCGGCGCGAGATGAGCCCGACAGATTGGGCAATCAAAGGCGAATTGATCCTGAACTGCTCGTGCGATGTATTCTGCCCCTGCGTGGTATCATTGGGCGCGCATCCTCCGACCGAGGGACATTGCCACGCGTGGATGGGAATTATCGTTGATGAGGGCCACTATGAAGGCGAAGACCTGTCCGGACTGAATGTCGGGCTGCTGGTCGATATTCCGGGCCGAATGGGTGAAGGACAGTGGAAAGTGGCCGCTTATGTCGATGAGCGTGCCAGCGGCAAGGCCTACAACGGGCTGTTGCAAATCTTCAGCGGTCAAGCGGGCGGGACCACCGGTTTGTTTACCATGCTGGTCAGCGAGATTATCGGGGCCGAGCGCGCTCCGGTTCAGATTGAGCGCGACGGCACCAAACGTCGCATCGCGATCGGCCGCAAAATTCAGGGTGAGATTGAGATGCTGGGCGGCAAGGACCCCGAGCATCCGGTCATGGTGTCAAATTCGAAATATTGGATGGGTCCGGACATCATCGTGGCCCGCGGCACCAAGTCCAAGGTACGCGACTACGGCCGTGTCTGGGACTTTGGCGGTAAATCTGCCGAAATTTGCCCAATTGACTGGCATGGGCCAAAGTGATGATCACCGCCGCCTATGCGCAAGAAATGGCCCGATATAATCAATGGCAAAACAGCCAGTTGAAGGGGTTTCTTGCCGAACTTTCGAATGAGGAACTGACCCGCGAGCGCGGAGCGTTTTTTGGTTCGATACTGGGCACGGCAAATCATTTGCTTTGGGGGGACTGGAAATGGATGTCGCGGTTTGACAAGGGGCAAGGTCCCGGCGGCGGTATCCCGGAAAGCCCGTCACTGTGCATCGATCTGGCAGAATGGTTGCCGCTGCGCGATCAGATTGACCAGCGGACAACCCAATGGGCCGCGTCCTTGAATGACGAGGACCTGCGCGGCCCGTTCACATGGTTCTCGGCCGCCAAAGAAGCCGATGTCACGAAGCCGTATGCGCAATGCGTCATTCATTTTTTCAACCACCAAACACATCACCGGGGCCAGCTTCATCAGATGCTGACTGAGACGGGTTCGGCCGCTCCGGTGAGCGATCTGGTTTTTCTGCCTGAGGAGGCTTAAGTGGCTCAGATCTCACTCTCGCGTCGCCTGCGCCGAACACCTTTTTCGGATGGTGTCGAAGCTGCTGGGGTTAAAGGATATACGGTCTATAACCGTATGTTATTGCCCACTGTTTTCGAATCCGTCGAAGCAGACTACCGGCACTTGAAAAGCCATGTGCAGGTTTGGGATGTCTCATGTGAACGGCAGGTCGAACTGCGTGGGCCGGATGCCGCGCGGCTGATGCAAATGCTGACGCCACGGGATCTGCGGAGGATGCTGCCCGGTCAGTGCTTTTACGTTCCCATTGTCGATGAAACAGGGGGAATGCTGAATGATCCTGTGGCGGTGAAGCTCTCGGAAGATCGGTGGTGGATTTCGATTGCCGACAGTGACTTGCTGCTTTGGGTCAAGGGCATTGCCAACGGATACCGTCTGGATGTGCTGGTCGACGAACCCGATGTGTCTCCGCTGGCGATACAGGGGCCGAAGGCGGATGACCTGCTGGCCCGTGTCTTTGGCGACCGTGTGCGTGACATTCGCTTTTTCAAGTTCGACAAGTTCGAGTTCGAGGGGCGTGAACTCGCAATCGCACGGTCTGGTTATTCCAAACAAGGTGGTTTCGAAGTCTATGTCGAGGGTTCGGACATCGGTATGCCCTTGTGGAATGCGCTGTTTGCGGCGGGCGAAGACCTGCACGTCCGCGCGGGCTGTCCCAATCTAATCGAACGGATTGAGGGTGGGTTACTGTCATACGGCAACGACATGACCGACGACAACACCCCTCACGAATGCGGTTTGGGCAAGTTCTGTAACACCCATACGGCAATCGGTTGTATTGGCCGAGACGCTCTGCTGCGCGTGGCCAAGGAGGGCCCGGTGCAACAAATCCGTCCGATTGCAATCGACGGCGACGCTGTACCACCATGCGACCGCCCTTGGCCGGTAGTGGCTGCAGGCAAGCGGATTGGCCAGATTACGTCGGCCGCTTGGTCCCCGGATTTCAACACCAATGTTTCAATTGGAATGGTCAAGCTGAGCCATTGGGAACCCGGCACACGGATCGAAATTGAAACACCGGACGGAATGCGTGGCGCAACCGTGCGGGATAAATTCTGGATTTGAACGACATATCTCGGATCAGCACTGGCTGGTGACTGATTGAAAAGAAAGGAAAGTTAAATGTTCAATGCGTTGGTAATGGATAAGGACGAAGACAGCGGACTGGCAAGCGCTTCGGTCAAACAGCTTTCCGTTGGGGATCTGCCTCATGGCGAAGTGACAATCGCTGTTGAGTATTCAACCGTGAACTACAAGGACGGCCTTTGTATGTCGCCGAAGGGCGGCGGGCTGGTGCGCAGCTATCCGCACGTGCCCGGCGTTGATTACAGCGGCACGGTCGAGGCGTCCTCGGACGATCGCTATAAGCCGGGCGACAAGGTCGTTCTGACCGGCTGGCGCGTGGGTGAAGCGCATTGGGGCGGATATTCCCAAAAAGCCAACGCCCTGGCCGACTGGCTGGTTCCCTTGCCCGAAGGTCTGGACACGCGTCAGGCCATGGCAGTGGGCACGGCCGGTTTCACAGCGATGTTGGCGGTTATGGCACTTGAGGATCAAGGCATGCAGCCGGGACATGGTCCAGTGCTAGTCACCGGGGCCGCTGGCGGTGTTGGTTCGGTTGCGACCGCCATTCTGGCCAATTTAGGTTATGAGGTGGCTGCCGTGACAGGTCGACCAGAGGCGGGTGAATATCTGAAATCACTCGGCGCCACCACGATTGTCCCACGCGAGGATCTCAATGAAACCGTAAAACGCCCGTTGGAAAGCGAGTCCTGGGCCGGGTGCATTGACGCAGTGGGGGGCGAGATGTTGGCCCGTGTACTGGGGCAGATGAAATATGGCGCCTCAGTCGCAGCCGTTGGTCTGGCCGGAGGGGCAGGGCTGCCTGCAAGCGTCATTCCGTTCCTGTTGCGCGGTGTCAACCTGTTGGGCATCGATAGTGTGATGCAGCCCTATGACAACCGGGTTCGCGCATGGCAACGCGTCGCAACCGACCTGCCGATGGACAAGCTTGAGGCAATGGTTCATCCCGCGACGCTGAGCGATCTGCCTCAATTGGGTGCGGATATCTTAAAAGGGCAGGTCAAAGGCCGTGTTGTTGTCGATGTAAACGCCTGATTCCTATGCACATGATCGAACCGGCTGACATCAATGTTGGCCGGTTCAGTTGCCATTGAAAGAACCCGAAAATGCCAGAAACACCTCTGGTCATTGGCTCAATTCCGGATCATCATTGCTATACATCCCAATTGCGATGGACTATGAGCCTTGCAAACATCACCTGAAGACGGGGAGTGAGCAGCATGTCTGACGATTTTGAACTAGACACCGACGATCTGAAGCGCCGTATGGATGGCGCCATGGGTAACCTTAGAACCGAATTCGCTTCACTACGAACAGGCCGTGCGTCGGCGTCGATGCTGGAACCAGTTATGGTTGATGCCTATGGGTCGATGACCCCAATCAATCAGGTCGGTACCGTAAACGTCCCCGAACCGCGTATGGTGACGGTGAATGTTTGGGACAAAGGCCTGGTGGGCAAGGTTGAAAAAGCGATCCGTGAAAGCGGTCTGGGCATCAACCCCCAGCTGAACGGCACCATCATCATGCTGCCGATCCCCGAATTGAACGAAGAACGCCGCCGCGAGCTGGGCAAGGTTGCCGGGCAATATGCCGAGCACGCCCGTGTTTCGATCCGTAACGTCCGTCGCGATGGCATGGACCAGATCAAGAAAGCCAAGGCTGACGGCATGTCAGAAGACGATCAGAAGTTCTGGGAAAGTGAAGTCCAGGACCTGACCGACCAGATGATCAAGAACGTAGACGCCGCGCTTGAAACCAAGCAGGCCGAGATCATGCAGGTCTGAGCCCGCATTATGCCTGACACAACTCAACCCTCACCCGCTATCGGGCCACGCCACGTAGCCATCATAATGGATGGGAACGGGCGTTGGGCGCAGGCGCGCAACCGGCCCAGGCTGTTTGGGCATCAGGCCGGTGCCCGGCGGGTACGAGAAGTGGTTGAGGCCTGTCCGGAATTGGGCATCAAGTATCTGACCGTCTTTGCCTTCTCGACCGAGAATTGGAAACGGACCCAGGTGGAAGTCGCCGGCTTGATGAGCCTGTTTCGACGGTACATCATCAAAGAAGCACGCAACTTGACCAAAGCCGGTGTGCGCGTACGCTTTATTGGTGATCGGGTTCGGCTAGATTCCAAGCTGACCGAACTGATGGACACTTTAGAGGCTGCAACTCAACACAACGACCTGGTGCATCTGACCATTGCGTTAAATTATGGCGGGCGGGATGAAGTTGCCCGGGCGACCAAACGGTTGGCGCGTGACGTCGCCGAAGGTCGCTTGCGCCCCGAAGATGTGGACGAGGAAACCCTGCCCAAGTATTTGGATACACATGTTCTTCCCGATCCGGATTTGGTGATCCGGACCAGCGGCGAAGCCCGTATATCCAACTTTCTTTTGTGGCAATCGGCCTATTCGGAATACGAATTCATCGACACGCTCTGGCCCGACTTCACCTCGGCCGAGCTGGAACGGCTGTGCCGAAACTTTGGAAGCCGTGACCGGCGGTTCGGAGCGGTTCCGGCATGAGCGAGGGCCGATGGTCTGACCTAACCGCCCGTGTTCTGTCTGCTGCGGTGCTTGTGTGCATCGGCTCGGTCGAAGTGTGGCTGGGCGGCCTGTGGTTCGAAGGCTTTATCGCAATCGCCTGCGGATTGATGACTTGGGAACTGGTGCGGATGATCGATCCGGACCGCAATGGTGTGGCGATCCAGTTGGGCATCCTCACCGGTGTTGCTGTCGTTCTTAGCTATCATCTTCCGCCGCTTTATACGCTGCCATTCCTGCTTGCGCCGGCCTTGGTCGGAGCAGGGCAGATCAGTCGATCCAAGGGGATCTACGCGCTTTTCGCTTTCTGGATTGCTGCATCGGGTCTGGGCTTCATCTCAATCCGCGAAAACATGGGGTTCGGCTGGATGGTCTGGCTTATCTCGGTGGTCGTGGCAACGGATGTTGCAGGATACTTTGTTGGCAAAACCTTTGGCGGCCCTAAGTTCTGGCCTAAGGTCAGCCCAAAGAAAACATGGTCGGGCACCGCAGGCGGGTGGGCAGCAGCAGCTTTGGTTGGCACGATCTTTGCCGTTCATGCCGGCTTTGGCGTCATGTTTGTGGTAATTTCGGTGCTTGCGTCGATGGCCAGCCAGGCCGGGGACATTGTCGAAAGCGCAACAAAGCGCAAATTTACGGTCAAAGACAGCTCGAACCTGATACCAGGTCATGGCGGGTTTCTGGATCGCTTTGACGGCATGATGGGCGCGGCCCTGTTCGTTTTGATAGCCGGGATTCTCTATTCCCCCGGAGCGATGTGATGCGCAAAATCTCAATCTTCGGCGCGACCGGATCAATTGGGCAAAATACGATTGATCTGATTGATCGCGACCCCGCGTCCTATGACGTCGTCGCTCTGACGGGCGGGGCGAATATCGAAAAGCTGGCGGAAGATGCCCGGCGTTTGAACGCCGATGTGGCAGTTACGGCCTATGAAGACCGGTTGGATGATCTGCGCACGGCCCTTGCGGGCTCGGGCGTCAAAGTGGCCGCTGGTCAAAATGCGCTGACGGAAGCTGCGGCACGGCCTGCCGATTGGGTTATGTCGGCCATTGTGGGCGCCGCCGGTCTGGAACCGGGCCTTGAAGTGCTCAGGCAGGGCGGCACGTTGGCGTTGGCCAATAAGGAAACGCTTGTCTGCGCCGGTGCGTTGGTTCTTGAGACGGCCAAAGCGAACAATGCGCGACTTTTGCCGGTCGACAGCGAACATTCAGCCGTATTTCAGGCGCTTGTCGGCGAGGATATGTCTGCGGTCGAGCGTATCATCATCACAGCAAGTGGCGGCGCGTTCCGCGATTGGCCACTGAGCAAGCTAGCGCATGCAACAGTCGAGCAAGCCTCGAGCCATCCGAACTGGGATATGGGGCAGCGGATCACAATCGACAGCGCGTCAATGTTCAACAAAGCGCTGGAGCTGATTGAAACCAAAGAATTCTTCGGCGTGTCTCCGGATCAGATCGAAGTGCTGGTGCACCCGGAATCCATCGTTCATGCCTTAGTTGGGTTCCAGGACGGCGCTGTCATGGCCCATATGGGCGCCCCGGATATGCGCCATGCCATCGGGTACGCTCTCCACTGGCCCGACCGGAAGGGTTTGCCGGTCGAACGGTTGAACCTTGGCAAACTTGGGCAACTGAGGTTCAGTGAACCCGATGAGGCGCGGTATCCCGCGCTGCGCTTGGCGCGCGCCGTGATGGAACGCGGCGGCCTGTCAGGTGCTGTGTTCAACGCCGCCAAAGAACGGGCGTTGGATCGGTTCGTCGCGCGCGAAATAGGTTTCCTTCAGATGGCCGACATAGTCGAGGCCGTTCTGGACAGATTCGAGGCCGCAGGTGGCCTTATTGATGCCCCTTTAACTCTTGATAACGTGCTGCAAACGGACCATTTGGCACGTACATGGGTAGATGACATCGTCATCCAACGAGCAGGATAAAATTTTGGACGTACTTTCTCTGATCCCTCAGTTTGGCAATTTGCTGTACACGATCATTGCCTTTGTCATCGCACTTTCGGTGATCGTCGCGGTGCACGAGTACGGCCATTACATCGTTGGACGCTGGTCCGGTATCCATGCCGAGGTGTTCTCGGTCGGGTTTGGCCCGGTTCTCTGGAGCCGCATCGACAAACGCGGCACGCGATGGCAGATCGCCGCACTGCCTTTTGGTGGGTATGTCAAATTCCTGGGCGATGCGAATGCGGCGTCGGGCAAAGACGAAACCGCGATGGAGGAAATTACCGAGCAGAGCCCTGAGGATTTGCGCCGCACTATGCATGGGGCACCTCTTTGGGCCCGGTCGGCCACAGTTGCCGCAGGTCCGGTTTTCAATTTCATCATGTCGATCCTGGTGTTTGGTCTGATTTTCCTGACCCAGGGGGTGACCAAGGACCCACTGACCGTCGGGACTTTGCACCCTTTACCCGGCACTGTTCAGCAATTGCAGGACGGTGACGAAATCGTCGCCATTGGCGGCGTCGCGGTGCCCGATTTTGACGAGGCGGGCGCGTGGACTGACTTTGTTGACGCGTTGCCGGTGGAACCGGTTCTGGATTATACGGTCATCCGCGATGATCAGACCATGGATGTGACCGGTCCCTGGCTGTTTCCGCCCCTGATTCAGCAGGTTACGCCTCGTAGTGCTGCCATGGATATCGACCTTAAGCGTGGTGATGTCATCACGTCGGTCAATGGGGACCCGATCTTTGCATTTGATCAGTTGAAAGAGCATGTCGAAGGGTCCGACGGGAAAGTTCTGTTGCTGAATGTCTGGCGCGATGGGGCAGATCTTGAGTTTGCACTTGCCCCGCGCCGTACGGACGAACCGCAGTCAGAAGGCGGCTTTGTTACACATTGGCGCATCGGTATCGTTGGCGGGATGATGCTGGAACCCGCGACCGAGGCGGCCGGAGTTCTTGAATCCATTTCGGGTGGTGCGCGTCAAACCCTGCGCATCATAGACGGGTCGCTGTCGGGTATCTGGCACATGGTTACGGGGGCCATCAGCACCTGCAACATGTCCGGCCCGATCGGTATTGCTGAAACCTCGGGGGCGATGGCCAGCCAAGGCGCGCAAAGCTTCATCTTCTTTATCGCTGTGTTGTCTACGGCTGTCGGGCTGTTGAACCTGTTTCCGATCCCGGCACTGGATGGCGGGCATCTGGTGTTCTACGCCTATGAGGCCGTGGCAGGTAAACCACCAAGCGATGGCGTACTGAAGGTTCTGATGGGCGTAGGGATATCGCTGATCCTTGGCCTGATGATCTTTTCCGTGTCCAACGATCTGTTCTGCTGATTGTGGTGATATGCGCCAACAAAAGCCGCAATTTCGCCCCAATCCGCGCCTAGTTTGACTGCGTCTAAATTTTTGTGTCAGAGGCTCAAATGACAAAGACGCTGCGGAAATCTTTTCAGAGTTTTAGTTTCCTATTCATGCTGAACTGGGACTTTCTGTTGTTTTTCGGCGCGACGGCGCTGGCGATTGGTGGCTGGGCTGTCGTCGTCAGCATGTGATTCTCGCCACAATTTGAATACAACTTGCAGCGGCCCACTGGGCCGCTTTGTGTTTTCGTCTTTTGACAAGGAAACTTAATCTCGCTACTCAACAATAAAGTCCTAAAATTCTGGGTAGAGAAAAAAATGACTGATAGGCGAGGCGCAGGCACATCCTGCGGGGGGCAGAAGCCAACAAACAAGATTTTGTGGCAGACGCTACGTATTTTTTCCTTTGTAATTATAGCTAGCTTTACCTTCTTGCCGGAGGTTGCGCGCGCGCAAAGTTACACCATCAATTCGTTCGATGTTGAGGGCAACAGACGGATCGAAAGTTCGACAATTATTGCCCGGACTGGAATTCAACCAGGCCAGACTGTGACTGCCGGACAGTTGAATGATGCGTTTCAGCGTTTGCTTGACAGTGGTGTTTTTGAGACAGTTGAGCTGACGCCGCGCGGGAACACTCTGGTGATTGAAGTCGAAGAATATCCGACGATCAATCAGATCAGCATCGAAGGCAATCGTCGCGTAAAAGACGATCTTCTGCTTGAGGCCATCAATTCTCAGCCCCGCCGGGTTTTCACACCACAGCTTGCCGAAGCGGACGCGGATCAGATCGCTGAAATCTATTCAGCGCAGGGCCGCGTTTCCGCGACCGTCATCCCACGCATCATTCGCCGCAGCGACAACCGCGTCGATCTTGTCTTTGAAATTGCCGAAGGCACCACGATCGAGGTCGAGCGTGTCAGTTTCGTCGGTAACCGGGCATACTCGGATCGCCGCTTGCGCCGGATTCTTGAGACAAAGCAGGCCAACATTCTGCGCACGTTCCTGCGCGGCGACACGTTTATCGCTGACAGGATCGAGTTTGATAAACAAGTCATCCGCGACTTCTATCTGTCGCGCGGATACGTGGATTTCCGCGTGAACAGCGCAAACGTCGAATTCACCCGCGAACGTGACGCTTTCTTCCTGGTGATGAATATCACCGAGGGGCAGAAGTTCTCGTTCGGCAAGATTTCGACCGTCAGTGAAATTCCGGGCGTTGATCCTGCCGCATATCAAGCGGCGTTGAAAATCCGCCCGGGCGTGACCTATTCCCCGTCTCTGATCGAAAGCTCGATCGCTCGTCAGGAACGGTTGGGTTTGAAACAGGGTGTTGATTTCCTGCGGGTCGAACCGCGGGTCACTCGTAACCCACGTGATCTGACGCTGGACGTTCAGTTTGTTCTGACCAGAGGTCCGCGGATCTTTGTTGAACGTATCGACATCGAAGGCAACACAACGACATTGGACCGCGTGATCCGTCGCCAGTTCGATACGGTCGAAGGTGATCCGTTCAACCCGCGCGAAATCCGCCAGAGTGCTGAACGTATCCGTGCCCTTGGGTTCTTTGCCGTGGCAGATGTTGAGCCGCGCGAAGGGTCCACGCCCAGCCAGGTGATTGTGGATGTGGACGTCGAAGAACAGCCCACCGGCTCGCTGAGCCTCGGTGGTAGTTACTCGATTTCCGACGGTTTCGGGATTGCAATTGGCCTGAATGAATCCAACTTCCTGGGTCGCGGTCAAAACCTTGGCTTGACCCTTTCGACGGCGCAGGATTCCGAGCAATACATCATTAACTTCACCGAACCATATTTGCTGGGTCGCCGGTTGCAGTTCGATCTTGGTCTTGGCCTGGCATCGACGAATTCAAGCTTTGCAAGCTACGATACAAAGCGCGTCTTCTTCGAGCCGCAGCTGAGCTACGCTATCAGCGAATTGTCTTCGCTCCGTCTCCGCTATGGTTGGAACCGCAGCGAGATGACGCAGCAGGATGACGAAGTAAACGGTGCTGTTATCGCTTCGGAAATCGAGCAGGGTAAACGGACATCGAGCACGCTGGGTGTATCTTACCTCTATGATAGCCGACGCGGTGGTCTGAACCCGAATGCGGGCGTTTTGTTTGAGGTGGGCGTTGATGCGGCCGGTCTTGGCGGCGACAACGAGTTCTACAAGACCACAGCGCGCGGCATTGCGCAGACACGTGTCCTGAACGAGGAAGTTGTTCTGCGGGCATCGATGGAAGTAGGTGCACTGCATTGGCAGGGCGACGACTTCAGCCGCGTGCTCGACCGCTTCTTGATTGGTCCGAACACGTTCCGTGGCTTTGAACCTGCGGGCCTGGGTCCGCGAGACCTGTCGAACGGCCAGGACGATGCGATCGGTGGTAACTACTACTGGGTTGCCCGCTTTGAATCAGACTTCCCGCTTGGCCTGCCCGAAGAACTGGGTCTGCGCGGCGGTGTGTTCTACGATGTTGGTAACGTCTACAACATCAACAACGTGAACACTGCTGGTGCCGACATCGTGGGTGCGGACGGGTCTGTCCGCCATGTGATCGGTGTGTCGGTTCTGTGGGAAACGCCTTTTGGGCCTCTGCGGTTCAACTTCTCCAAAGCTTTGAAGAAAGAAGACTTCGACAAGGAACAGAACTTTGACCTGACTGTTCAGGCGCGGTTCTGATCGCCAGATGTTGAACCGAATATGTAATGAAGTGCAGGGCCCAATTCGGGCCCTGTGCGTTTTTCTGGCGCTGGCCTGCATGTCGACAGCTCAGGCGCAGCAATTAGGCGTTCCTCAGGCGAATGTACTGACCCTGTCCAGCGACCGGTTGTTTTCCGAGTCGCAATTCGGTCGGCGCGTCCTGCGCGAGATCGAAACCGAAGGTGCATTGCTGGCCGATGAGAATGAACGAATTGTCGCTGAGCTCAGCAGGGAAGAAAAAGACCTGACCGAAAAGCGCGCAGAACTGCCAACCGAAGAGTTTCGCCCGCTGGCCGAGGCGTTCGACAACAAGGTTCAGACACATCGCGAAAGTCAGCGCGCGAAACTGGACGCCCTTGCGCGCCAAAGCGAAGAAGCGCGGCAGACTTTTCTGGTTCTTGTGCAACCGATCTTGATCGAGTTGTTGCGCGAATCCGGGGCGTCGGTCGTTATCGAACGATCCAATGTTTTTCTCAGCGCGGACCGAACCGATGTGACGGACACGGCGATTGCGCGGATCAATGAACAGATTGGCGATGGCAGCCAACTTGAAGAAGAAATCAAAGAATAGGTTTGCTTGCCCTTAAGGCGCGGTGTTGCTAACCACGCGTCAAAGAGAAATCCAGAACGGGACGACTGCACTATGACAACGGAAACCAAAAGCGCTGACATTCAGCTGATCCAGCGGATATTGCCTCACCGCTATCCGTTTCTGCTGGTCGACAAGGTCGTCGATATCTCGGGTTTTCAATCGGCTGTTGGCATCAAGAACGTCACCATGAACGAGCCGCATTTCCAAGGGCATTTTCCGGGAACCCCGATCATGCCGGGCGTGACCATTGTCGAGGCGATGGCACAGACCGCGGGCGTCATGCTGGGTGTGGGCATGGACGTGATCGACAGCGAGCTGCTGATCTATTTCATGAACATCGACAAATGCAAATTCCGTCGCAAGGTGATCCCGGGTGACGTGCTTGAGATGCATGTCGAAACGGTCCGCGGCAAAAAGGGCGGCAAGATCTTCAAATTTGCCGGTCGCGCCACGGTCGAAGGAGAGGTCGCGGCCGAGGCCGAGTTTTCGGCCTATGTCGACTGGGATATGGAAAAGACCACATGAGCGGCATCCATCCAAGCGCAATCATCGAAGACGGCGCGCAGATTGGTGAAGGCTGCGTCGTAGGACCGTTTTGCTATGTGGGTTCTCAGGTCAAGCTTGCGGATCGGGTCGAGCTGAAATCGCATGTTGTGGTGACCGGCGATACCTCGGTTGGTGAAGAGACCGTGATCTTCAACTTTTCGGTCATTGGAGAGATCCCACAGGATTTGAAGTTCGGTGGTGAGAATACGCGCCTTGAGATCGGCAAACGCAACCGGATTCGCGAACATGTCACAGTGAATACCGGGACCGATGGCGGCGGCGGCGTTACGCGGATTGGGGATGATTGTCTGCTGATGGCGGGCGTGCATGTGGCCCACGATGTCCAGATTGGCAATCGGGTGATCATGGTGAACCATGCCGGCGCAGCGGGTCATTGCATCATTGAGGATGACGTGATTGTCGGTGGTATCTCTGGATTGCATCAGTGGGTCCGCGTCGGGCGTGGCGCGATCATCGGCGCGTTGACCATGGTTCCAAATGACGTGATCCCATATGGCCTGGTTCAGGCGCCGCGTGGCGAACTTGATGGTCTAAATCTCGTCGGCCTCAAACGGCGCGGTGTCTCACGTGAGGATATTGCCGCTTTGCGGGCGGCATTCCGCGAATTGTCGACTGGCGATGGTACGTTCATGGAGCGCGCGCACCGGGTCGGCACGGATAACGAAAGTGAATACGTTCAGCGGATCGTCGATTTCGTGACCGGACATTCGGATCGGTCTTTCCTTACACCGGGGAAATAAACAATGCTGGCGCTGATTGCTGGAACAGGCGTTTTGCCGGGTGAAGTGGTCGCGCAGTTGCCCGACCGCCCGGTGGTCTGCGCGATGGAGGGGTTCCGTCCTGACACTCTGACCCCGGATGTCGAGTTTCCATTGGAACAGGTCGGAACCTTTATCGCCGACATCAAGGAGCGGGGCGTAACCCAAATTTGCATGGCAGGTGCGGTGGGGCGACCGCCCATTGATCCCGCCAGGATCGACGCAGCAACAATGCCTTTGGTCCCAATCCTGCAACAAGCCATCATGTCCGGCGATGATGCGGCGCTGCGCGCTGTCATCGGCATTTTTGAGGATGCAGGTCTGGAGGTTAAGGCAGCCCAGGAAATCGCGCCGAACCTTCTTCCGAAACTGGGATGTCTGACGCAGGCGCAACCGTCTGAGGCCGATCTGACGGATGCGGATCGTGCATCGGGTATCGTCCGGGCGATGGGTGCTGCGGATGTTGGGCAGGCCTGTGTGGTTTCAAAACGGCAGGCGCTGGCGATTGAGGGTATCTTCGGCACGGCATGGATGTTGCAGTCTCTGACTCAGCGCCCCGATGCGGGCGGCGGCATTTTGTTCAAAGCCCCGAAACCAGATCAGGACGTTCGTGCAGATCTGCCTGCGATCGGGCCTGATACTGTGTCTGGCGCAGTTGCGGCGGGGCTGTCGGGAATTGTGATCGAAAAGGGCGGCGTCCTTGTGCTTGAGAAAGACCGCGTGATTGCGGAATGTGATCGGCTGGGCCTGTTTTTGTATGTCCGCGAGCGGACGAACTGATGCGGGTTTTCGTCGTAGCCGGTGAACCTTCGGGGGACCGGCTTGGCGGGGCTTTGATGGAAGGCCTGCGCGCGCTGGTACCCGGAGTTGAATTTCAGGGTGTTGGCGGCCCGCTGATGCAGGCACAAGGGTTGGACAGCCTTTTTCCCATGTCCGAATTGTCGGTTATGGGACTGGTCGAGGTTCTCCCCAAGTTTTTTCACCTCAAACGTCGGATTTCTGAGACAGCGCAGGCTGTTCTGGATAGCAATCCAGATGTTCTGATCACCATCGACAGTCCCGATTTCTCATTGCGGGTTGCCAAGCTGGTCAAAGCGCAAAGTACTATTCGCACAGTTCATTATGTTGCCCCCAGTGTCTGGGCTTGGCGTCCCGGGCGTGCGGACAAGATGGCCAAGGTCATCGATCATGTGCTGGCGCTGTTGCCATTCGAGCCGCCCTATATGCAGCGCGCGGGGATGGAATGTGACTTTGTCGGGCACCCGGTGGTCAGCGAACCAGTGGCGGCCGAACAAGACATTCAGGCCTTTCGCTCCGCGTACGGCCTAGGCCAATCGCCCATCGTTCTGGCCTTGCCCGGTTCGCGGGGGGGTGAGGTGGATCGTCTGGCTCCGGTCTTTGGTCAGGCGTTAAGCCTGTTTTTGAAACAGAGCCCTGACACGCGCGTTGTCGTGCCAGCTGTGGCCCATATGGTTGATGCGGTCACCGAATATGTTCAGGACTGGCCAGGGTCGCCCGTCGTGGTTGACCCCCGAGATTTGCCCTCTGATCAGGCGCAGGCGCAGAAAAGGGCTGCTTTTGCTGCGGCCGACCTTGCGCTGGCGGCGTCTGGGACAGTTTCATTGGAACTGGCGGCACAGGCCACGCCAATGGTGATAGCCTACAATCTGAACTGGCTGACGACTCTGATCGCAAAGCGCATGGTGAATCTGGACACGGCGACCCTTGTCAATCTGGTGTCTGAAACACGCGCGGTTCCCGAATGCCTGCTGGATGATTGCGAACCGAATAAGGTTGCCACGGCATTGTCGGACGTGGCCACCAGTCCGGATGCGCAGCGCAGCGCTATGGACGTGACCATGGATCGTCTGGGCCGGGGTGGTGAAGCGCCGGGTCTGCGCGCCGCCCGAGCGGTTTTGAACAGGCTGCCCAATCGCCATGATTGAACACATCCTGTTCGCATTTTCCGCTGCGATCGTGACCATATCAACTAACCTGGACAATCTGGTCATCCTGTTTGGACTGATCATGGTGATGGAAACGCGCCGGGCCGTCTTTGGCTTTGCCGCGGCGCAAATGATAATTCTGTGCCTGTCGCTTGTGATTGCCAGCGGGTTGGATCACAGCCGGTTTCTGAATTGGGTCGGTTATCTTGGGATTATCCCGTTGTCTCTGGGCCTTTATGGCATTTGGCAGCAACGGAAAGGGTCGGGCGGGCGTCAACTGCCCGATACTGGGGCCATCACCTCGGTCGTCGCGCTGTTTTTGACGCTATCGATTGATACGCTTGCGGCTATGACTCCGCTGTTCGCGGATTCGACGCCAGCGTTTCGGTTGACGGCCTTGATTGGGGCCGGGTGTGCACTGGCAACGCTGATCGGAATTGCAAGTTGGGGCGCACCACGCGCTCAGGTTTTAGGTCCGCGTTTTGCCCGCCTTGACAGGATCGCACCTTACATCATGGTAGCAGTCGGACTGTATATTCTGGTGAACAGCCCAACCGACGTCTTGTAATCCGGGTGCCTCAGTAACCGCGCCAGATCCAGCCGCCGCCGTATATGCGGCTGCTTTCATTGGAGTAGAACACACAGGCCTGACCGGGCGAAATGCCTTCCTCGGGAGTCAGCAATTCGACTTCGGCAGTCGTTTCAGACAGAGGTCGGATAATCGCCTCACGCGGCGGGCGGGTCGACCGCACCTTGACCGACAGGTGCCATTCGTCACGCGAAGTAAAAGGTTCATCCCCCAGCCAGTTGATCTCGCGCACCGGAACGGTCCGGGTCGCCAGCAACTCTTTCGGGCCAACCACAACCTGCTTTTTGTCTACGTCCAGCTTCACCACATACAAAGGCTCACTCAGCCCGCCGATACCCAGACCGCGGCGCTGACCGATGGTGTAGTGGATGACACCATTATGCTGCGCCAGCACCCGACCGTCGGAATGTACGATCTCACCTGGTTCCGCCGCACCGGGGCGCAGCTTTTCGATCACGCTGGCATAGTTGCCATCGGGCACAAAGCAGATGTCCTGACTGTCGGGCTTGTCCGCCACTGACAGGCCATATTGCGCGGCCATTTCTCGGGTCGCGTCCTTCGAGGGCAGGTGGCCCAGAGGAAAACGTAGAAAGTCCAACTGCTCGGGCGTAGTGGAAAACAGGAAATAGGATTGATCCCGGTTCGCGTCCTCGGCGCTGTGCAGTTCCGGCCCGTTCGCGCCCATCTTTCGCTGGATATAGTGACCGGTGGCCATGCAGTCGGCTTCAAGGTCCTTGGCGGTTTCCAGGAGGTCCTTGAACTTCACGCGCTCGTTGCACCGGATACATGGGACCGGAGTCGCTCCGGCCAGATAGCTGTCGGCGAATTCGTCGATCACAGCATCTTTGAAGATGTTCTCGTAATCCAGAACGTAATGCGGAAAGCCGCGCTCCTCGGCCACACGCCGTGCGTCATGGATATCAATCCCCGCGCAACAGGCGCCTTTCTTGGCCAAGGCCGCGCCGTGGTCATACAACTGCAGCGTCACGCCAACCACGTCATAGCCCTGATCGGCCAGATAAGCGGCAACAACTGAACTGTCGACGCCGCCAGACATGGCAACAACCACCCGCGTCTCTGACGGGGGTTTGGCAAAGCCAAGCGAGTTCAGCGGTGTCTCGGTATCGAGGGCCATGACGATTCCAGTGCGGGTTAAGAAAGACCGGCAGAATATAGGAAAATTCTACACACTCTCAAGGGGCGGTTTCACGCGACATTAAGTAGGCTGTTGTCAGCTTTGTCGCAGCTGAAAAAGGGTCAAGAGATGTATTTGCACAAAGTCGAAGGGCCAAGGTCCGTAACCCTGTCGGATGGAACGGTTTTATCGCGAAACGATCTGCCACCTGCAGAGACGACCAGATGGGTCGCTTCGCGCAAGGTCATTGTGGTGCGCGGCGTTCTATACGGGCTGATTTCGTTGTCGGACGCCAAAAAACGTTATGGGCTAAGCGATGAAGAGTTCAATTCTTGGGTTTCTGCGGTCGCTGAACACGGCGCGGATGCTCTGAAAGTGACGGCATTAAAAAAATATCGACAACCTAAAGATGAAAGTGAATAAATGATTCAACGGTAACGTCAGGTTAACCATTTTTGAGCAGTCTCAATTTGAATTGTTAAATTGACCCAAATTGGAGCAGTAAATGCGTATACTTCTTGTCGAGGATGATCCAACCACGTCGAAAAGCATTGAGCTGATGCTGACGCACGCCAACCTCAACGTCTATGCGACGGATCTGGGCGAGGAAGGCATCGATCTTGCCAAACTGTACGACTATGACTTGATCCTTCTGGACCTGAACCTGCCGGACATGAACGGTCACGAAGTATTGCGGCAGCTGCGCATTGCGCGGGTTGAAACACCCATCCTGATCCTATCGGGCGCTGATGACACCGAAAGCAAAATCAAGGGCTTTGGTTTTGGCGCAGACGATTACATGACCAAACCCTTCCACCGAGAGGAGCTGGTTGCCCGCATCCACGCAATCATTCGTCGGTCCAAGGGGCATTCCCAATCCATCATTCATACAGGTCGGGTCGCGGTGAATCTGGATGCCAAAACCGTTGAGGTTGAAGGCAAGGCTGTTCATCTGACTGGCAAGGAATACCAGATGCTCGAACTGCTCAGCCTGCGGAAGGGCACAACGCTGACCAAAGAGATGTTCCTGAACCATCTTTATGGCGGTATGGACGAGCCCGAGTTGAAAATTATTGACGTTTTCATCTGCAAACTGCGCAAAAAGCTCAGCAATGCGACCGGCGGCGAAAACTATATCGAAACCGTCTGGGGCAGGGGCTACGTGTTGCGCGATCCCCAAAGCAACAGCTTGGACGAACGTCGGATCGCTGTTGGAGCCTGACTTAAAATGAAATCTGGTCGCTGTAGGTTCAGGGCGACCACCTCACTCATGGAACAGCACATCTGGACCTAGCCATGGCCTCGCCCTATCACTGGGTTCAAAGACTATGTGACAGGGCGAGGCCATGAGCGATTCAATTGCGGTAACAGAGCTGACGGAAGATCAAGCACGTGCCGAGCTGGCACGGCTTTCGGAATTGATTGCGCGGGCCAACACGCTGTATCACGCCGAGGACGCCCCAGAGATCTCGGACGCCGACTACGATGCGCTAAAGAGGCGAAACGCGGACATCGAGGCGCGTTTCCCCAAGTTGAAACGGCTCGACAGCCCCACAGATCAAGTGGGCGCAAGACCGGCGGAGGGATTTTCAAAACTCGTACACGCTGTCAGAATGATGTCCCTGGGCAATGCGTTCAACGATGAGGACGTTTCGGATTTTGACAGGTCAATCCGCAAATATCTGGGATTGAGCGACACGGCCGAGCTGGGTTTTACTGCTGAACCCAAGATTGACGGTCTGTCCCTATCGCTAAGATATGAACAGGGGAAGCTCCTGCAGGCGGCAACCCGAGGCGACGGCGAGATTGGTGAAAACGTGACTTCGAACGCGCGGACGATCTCGGACATTCCGCACAGCGTCAAAAACGCTCCGGAGGTTCTGGAGGTGCGCGGTGAAGTTTATATGTCGCATGAAGACTTCGACAAGCTGAACGCGCGACAGATAGAGCTGGGCGAAAAGATATTTTCAAATCCACGAAACGCTGCCGCGGGGTCGTTGAGGCAGCTTGACGCGAAAATCACACGATCCCGTCCGCTGCGGTTTTTCGCTTATGCCTGGGGTGAGTTGTCTGCCCCTTTGGCCGATACACAAATGGGTGCCATCGAACGGTTGGCGGAATTCGGTTTCTCAACCAACCCACTGACAGCATTGTGCGAAACAACAGATCAGTTGATCGGACATTACCGCAGAATCGAAGCCCAACGCGCCACTCTTGGCTATGACATCGACGGCGTTGTCTACAAGGTGAACGACTTGGCGCTGCAGGCCCGGTTGGGGTTCAGGTCCACGACCCCAAGATGGGCCATTGCGCATAAGTTTCCCGCTGAACTTGCATGGACAAGGCTGGAAGCCATCGACATTCAGGTGGGTCGAACGGGTGCGCTCAGCCCGGTTGCCCGGCTGCACCCGGTAACTGTTGGTGGCGTCGTCGTGTCCAATGCCACGCTGCATAACGAGGACTATGTCGCTGGTCGCGACGCAAAGGGCGGTACGATCCGGGATGGGAAAGATATTAGGGTCGGCGACTGGGTGCAGGTTTATCGCGCGGGCGACGTGATCCCAAAAGTGGCGGATGTCGATATTTCGAAACGTCCAGATGGCGCGCAACCTTATGATTTTCCCACAACCTGTCCGGAATGCGGCAGTGATGCGGTTCGGGAAGAAGGCGATGCCGTTAGACGTTGCACCAGTGGGATTATTTGCCCGGCGCAGGCTGTTGAAAAATTGAAACATTTCGTATCTCGGAAAGCGTTCGATATCGAAGGGCTGGGCGCCAAGCAGATTGAAATGTTCTACGATGACCCGGACTTGCCAATTAAAACCCCGGTGGACATCTTTACACTGCAGACCAGAGATGCGGCCAATCTCAACAAGCTCGCCAACCGTAAGGGTTGGGGTGCGCAAAGTGCCGGGAACCTTTGGGCTGCAATTGATGAAAAACGCCAAATCCCATTCGGACGCCTTCTTTTTGCATTGGGCATTCGACATGTCGGAGAGGCCGCATCGAATCTGATCGCGAACCACTATGGCTCCTGGCAAGAATTTGAACGCGCCGTCACCGCAGCCGCTGATTTCGAAGGTCCTGAGTGGGACGAGCTTTTGGGTATTGATGGCGTAGGTGACGTCATGGCGCGCGCGTTGGTTTCTGCATTTGCTCAGGACGCAGAACGCGCCAGCATCGACGCTTTGGTCGAGCAATTGGACGTGCAGGACGCCAAACGACCCGACACATCGGGCAGTCCGGTGGCTGGCAAGACGGTTGTCTTTACAGGGTCACTTGAAAAGATGACCCGCGCCGAAGCCAAGGCCCGGGCCGAGGCACTGGGGGCCAAGGTCTCTGGTTCGGTCAGCAAGAAGACCGATTTGCTGGTAGCAGGCCCGGGTGCGGGCTCCAAGGCCAAGAAGGCAGCAGAACTTGGTATCGAGACGCTGGACGAAGATGAATGGCTGCACCTGATCGGCACCGCATGAGCGGCCGCCCTGAAATCCTGTTTCCCCTTTTCGCGGGGCTCGAGACTCTGGAGGGCGTTGGCCCCAAGACTGCGCAGACAATGGTGCAGGCGGGGATCGAGTCGCCGCGTGATGTGCTGTTCGGCTTGCCCTACGCTGTCGTGGACCGCAGGCGGCGCGATACAATCCAGGGGGCTGATCTGCCAACGACATTGACGGTTGAGGTCACGGTCGGTACCCACCGACCGTCGCGAAGCAAGGGCGGGGCCTACCGCGTTCATGTCGAAGACACGCAGACCGAGTTTCAGTTGGTCTTTTTCCACGCGCGTGGCGACTATTTGAAAAAAGTTCTACCACAAGGCAGCCGTCGTGTGATCTCTGGCAAGCTCGAACTGTTCGACGGCATGGCGCAGATGGTCCATCCAGATCACATGCTGCCCGTGGAAAGCGCGGATGACATTCCTGAGTTCGAGCCGGTTTATCACCTGACGCAGGGCATCACCCAAAAGACGGCGTACAAGGCGGCACGTAGCGCATTGACCCGCGCACCAAAGCTGGCTGAGTGGATTGACCCTGCGCAAGTGTCAAAACAGGGCTGGGCGGATTGGGCCACGGCTGTATCCGCGGCGCACAATCCACAGGGGGCGGGTGATGTGGCCGCGCATGCGCCAGCCCGGGAACGCCTTGCCTATGATGAGCTTTTTGCCCATCAGGTGACGCTGGCTTTGGCGCGACAACGCGAGCGAAAGGCCCGGGGCATCGTGAGCGTCGGCACTGGTGCTCTGCAAGCTAAAGTTCTTGCTAATCTGCCTTACAAACCCACCGGGGCCCAGGCGCGGGCGATCAAGGAAATAACCGCCGACATGGGCTCGGACGCACGGATGAACCGATTGCTGCAAGGCGATGTGGGCGCAGGGAAGACCTTGGTCGCCTTCATGGCACTTCTGGTCGCGGTCGAGGCTGGTGGACAGGGTGTCATGATGGCGCCGACCGAGATTCTGGCCAGGCAGCATTTGGAAGGCCTGCGCCCGCTTGCCGAAGAGGCCGGAGTCGTTCTGGAAATCCTGACGGGACGGGACAAGGGCGCCGAACGGCGTGCAAAGTTGGCCGCCCTAAAACTGGGCGATATTCACATCCTTGTCGGCACCCACGCGGTGTTTCAAAGCGATGTGGAGTTCCACGCCCTGCGACTTGCCATTGTGGACGAACAGCACCGGTTTGGGGTCCGACAAAGGATGGAGCTGTCCGAAAAAGGGCAGGGCGCGGATGTTCTGGTGATGACCGCGACACCGATTCCGCGCAGCCTGGCTTTGGCGCAATATGGGGACATGGACGTCTCTGTTCTGGATGAAAAACCACCGGGGCGGAAACCTATCAAAACGGCGATTATCAGCACCGAGCGTATGGATGACGTCGTGGCGCATTTGCGTCGGGCTATCGATGAAGGACGTCAGTGCTATTGGGTCTGTCCGCTGGTCGATGAATCCGAAGTCTCGGACCTGACGGCAGCGGAAGAGCGGTTCAAACGGCTGCGTGCCATACTGGGCGAGGGTATTGTCGGCCTGGTCCATGGCCAGATGCCCGCGTCCGACAAGGATGCCGCAATGGCCGCGTTTCAAGAGGGCCGAACAAAAGTACTTGTTGCCACGACTGTAATCGAGGTTGGCGTGAATGTTCCGAACGCCTCGATCATGGTGATCGAACGGGCTGAGATATTCGGGTTGGCTCAACTACACCAGCTGCGCGGCCGCGTGGGACGGGGTGAGGCGGACTCGACCTGCTTGTTGATGTATCAACCCCCGCTCAGTGAAGGTGGGCGCAAACGGCTGGAAGTTCTGCGTGAGACCGAAGACGGGTTCCGGATATCAGAGACTGACCTGCAGATGCGCGGCGCAGGTGACCTGATCGGTACGGCCCAATCCGGGTTGCCTAAATTCCGGATTGCGGACCTGGAACGCCAGGCCGGATTGATGGCTGTAGCACAGACGGACGCACGCAATTTGCTTAGCAAAGACCCGACCCTGGCCACGGAACGTGGGCAGACGGTGCGTGTTCTACTTTGGCTTATGAAACAGGATCAGGCAATCCGTTTAATTTCAGTGGGTTAGTAAATTAGTTCTGCAAAGTTCACAAATGTTCTCAAAAAGTTCTTTACCGACTCGGTAAAATATGAGAACAAAAGGTCAACAAAGGATTAAAACCCGACCGGAGGTGAGACCATGCTGACCCAGATCAAGACCGCCATAAGCCGTTCGCATTCCACGCTATTGCAGGATGCGGCAGGTGCGGTGTCATTGGTGGTGATGCTGGTGGTTGCCCTTCACCTTCCCGGAGCGTTCTGACCCTTTCTGCCTGCGATCTCGTGCCGAAAACTCCGCGCCGTCGTCCCCATTTCTGTCAAGGGTGACCTGCCTGTCCCAATTCCCTTGAAAGGGCCATGCCTCGGCCCTGCGCGGAAATCCGGATCCCACGCGAGACACGCATTGCCTGCCGCCGCCCTTTCCGCCCGGAAGGAGCGGCGGTTTTTTTTACAACTGACCGGTTTTGAAGATTTCGAGCATGGCCGACAGCACGGAATTCACTGCAACCGATGCCAGGATCATCCCCATGATGCGGCTGATAATGGCGGCACCGGAATGGCCAATCAGTCGAATGATCGGCTCGGCCAGCAGCATCAAAACAAAAGCGATAGCCACGACAGACAACATAACCAATGCCGTGATGCCTTGATCCGCCACGCTGAACCGGTTGTTGTCGGTCAGTATAACCACGGCCAGCATTGCACCCGGCGACGCCAGTGAGGGTACCGCCAGCGGAAAGATCGCGGGGTTGGGCTTGTGGAATTTGTCTTCCTGATCGTCTTCTGCTGCGCGTTGTTCAACCTCTTGTTTGCTTTCGCCAAAGATCATCGTCAGGGCGAACAGGAACAGGATGATCCCTCCGGCCACTTGGAACGAGTTCAACCCGATATCCAGCGCCTCGATCAGCAGTTGTCCAAAGACAAGGAAGAACAGCAAAACCCCGGCACTTATGAACGCCGCCAACAGGGCTGTTTTACGACGCGCCGCCGCCCCAAGCCCGGCTGTAACGGCGATAAATACGGGAATTGTTCCAATCGGATCAATAACGACCCACAGGGTAACAAAATGTTCCAGCAAACTATTCAAACCAAATTCTCCCCAAAACTTTGGCGGAGGTTAGATGGGTTTGAATTGAATTACCATCTTCAGGCGCAGTTGGCCTGTTCGGCTTTTTCCATAGCTTCAGCAGTAGCATCCAACGCCAGCAGAATCGAAGCGTGCCGGTTCTTGTAATCACGCGCAGGCATAAGAACTTCCAGCCCGTTAAACGGTGCGTCCGGAGCAGGGCCGTCTTTCTTCAACATAGCCGACAGCTGATCCCGCGCGGTTTCGATTTGCGCGCGCGTGGTGCCAATTACAGCGGATCCAACGACCGAGGCCGAGGCCTGACCCAAGGCGCAGGCCTTAACGTCCTGACCGAATCCGGAAACGCGGCCGTCCTCAACCTTGACGTCCACGGTTACGGTAGACCCGCACAAAGGCGAACGTTTCTTTACGGTTGCATCTGGGTTTTCCAGCCGTTCCAGATGCGGAATATCCGCAGCCAGGGCCAGAATGCGCCCGGAATAGAGCTTTATCAGGTCGTTCTCGCCAGACATGGCTTTCCCTCGTTGCGTGTTCCCCATACATAGTGAGCATCCAACGGGATGCAAAAGGTTTTTACAATGTCTGAGACCGTCACCTTCGATCCGTCCAGCCTGACGTACAACGACGCTGGTCTGATTCCAGCCATCGCACAAGATGAGGCCTCGGGCGAGGTATTAATGATGGCGTGGATGAACGCCGAAGCGATTGAAAAAACACTGGAAACGCGCCGCGTAACGTATTGGTCGCGGTCGCGTCAATCGTTCTGGATCAAGGGAGAAACCTCAGGCCACATGCAAGAGTTGGTCGATTTTCGCGTTGATTGTGACCGCGACTGCCTGCTTGTTTTGGTGCGACAGACAGGCGCGGCCTGCCACACCAACCGGCGCACTTGTTTCTACACTGCTGTTCGGGATGATGCAGAAGTCGAACTTATGGGCCCAATGGAATAGGCCAATTAAAGCCCGACCATTGCCCGTATCTGTTTCGCGGAAACGCCTTCGGCGCGGTATTTGGAAATGGCGCGAGCATCGTCACGTTTGGCCAAACGTTTGCCCAAGTCATCTCGGATCAGCTTATGATGGTGATAGACAGGTGTCGGCAAGCCTAGCAGGGCCTGCAACAGAACATGGATACGCGTCGCCTCGAATAGGTCCTGACCGCGTACGACGTGGGACACGCCTTGTTCCGCATCATCCAGAACGACGGATAGATGGTAGGATGTTCTCATATCGCGCCGGGACAATACCACGTCTCCGATTGTGTCTCGTAACTCATCGGCCGTGAAAGCGACTGTGCCCGATTCCCCGTTTGGTCCCACGCCATTTTCTTCGAAGAACGGCTTTTGGGCAGATGGTTGAGTGGCGATCCTAAACAGATCTGGAACCACACGCGCAGCCATTTTAATGTCCAATCGAAGGGGCGTTTCGTGCGGGATCGGCCCCGTTCGATCTGACACATCCCTGCACGTGCCCGGATAAATGATCCCATCCGGCCCATGAAGAGGTATACCTTCCTGTGGTGCCCCGGCGGCTGCGGCAATGTCCCGACGATTGCACGTGCACGGGTACAGCAAGCCCCGCGACCACAATGCCCTCAGAGCGTCTTCGTAGGTCGACACACGAGACGATTGCCGCATCACGGGTTCTGGCCAGGTCAATCCAAGCCAGGTCAAATCGTCATAAATCTGCTCTTCCCAATTTACCCGGCAGCGGGAGCGGTCGATGTCTTCGATCCGCAGCAAAAATTGACCGCCTTCAGCGGCGGCCATATCACTGGCAAGAAGTGCAGAATAGGCATGGCCAAGATGAATCGGCCCCGTAGGAGATGGGGCAAATCTGGTTATGAATGTCACGTCTTTTCAACAACATATACGTCAGATTTAAGGTCCATCCCGGGAAGATGCGGCCCGTATTCCCGAAACAACAACCGCGCAGCGCCCATGTCCAGCCAATCGTTCAAACGGGTGGTGAAGGACGGGTCGTCAAGTGTGTGATCGTTGAAGGAAAAGGCCAGTAAGCCACCTCTGGGTAGCGCCTTCATCAAAAGGTCGAATGTCTCTGGCGGGGCGGCGCCGGTTCCGATCACGCCAATCGCTGTGATTGCCTTATAGGCATCTTGCTCAAGCGGTTCCGGATCGGTGATCTCAAACGTCGTGAGGTTTCTGTAAACCCCCTTGGCGGCCGCCCCTTCAAGCATCTTTGGTGTGGGATCCACACCATCGATCACCTGAAATCCCGTATCGTGCAGGGCTTTGCCGGACAGACCCGTGCCACAACCGTAATCCAGAACAGGCGTCTGCGGTTCGGGCATCTGAGACCAAAGTGCCTCGGCCACGCGGCCAGGCGTGGCGTAGCCATGTGACCCCACTTCGGCGTCGTATGACGAGGCCCACTTCTGATAGTGCGTACGGGTCGCTTCGGGCGTATCAAGCCCGTAGGCGTCTTTGAGGTATTTGTCGCTCATACCCGTATGTTAGGCCGGTAGGGTGCAATGCGTCCAGTCAGCAATGCGCCAGCCAGTCTGTCCATTCCGTCTTGGCCCGGTCGGTGTAGGCCTTGTACCGGTCCTTACGGCCCCGGCGCCCCCCTTTGAGGCCATCAACCGGGCGAAACAGACCAAAGTTGACGTTCATGGGTTGAAAGGTCTTGGCTTCGGCCCCGCCGGTGATGTGGTGTATCAACGCGCCCATGGCACTGTCCTGCGGGATCTCGGGCAGGGAACGCCCCAGGATCTCGGCAGCAGCCAGCCGCCCAGCCAACAAGCCCATTGCAGCGCTTTCCACATAACCCTCGACGCCGGTGATCTGGCCGGCAAACCGAATATTCGGCTTTGATTTCAGCCGCATCTGCGCGTCCAGCAATGTCGGAGAGTTGATGAACGTGTTGCGATGAATCCCGCCTAGGCGCGCGAAACTGGCATTCTCAAGACCGGGGATCATGCGGAATACGTCAGTTTGTGCACCATATTTCATTTTGGTCTGAAAGCCGACGATGTTGAACAACGTACCCAGTGCGTTGTCTCGGCGCAGTTGCACAACAGCATGAGGTTTGACGTCAGGCTGATGCGGATTTGTCAGGCCGACCGGTTTCATCGGACCGTGGCGCAGCGTCTCGCGGCCCCGTTCCGCCATAACCTCGATGGGTAGGCAGCCGTCAAAATACCCGGCAGTTTCACCTTCGTGAAATTCGGTTTTGTCAGCGGATAGCAGGGCGTCAATGAAGGCCTCGTACTGATCGCGGTCCATGGGACAGTTCAGGTAGGCCGTCCGCTCTTCTTCGGTTTCGCCCTTGTCATAACGTGACTGCATCCATGCCTGGCTCATGTCGATGCTGTCGGCATAGACAATGGGCGCGATCGCGTCGAAGAACGCCAGAGCCTCAGCACCTGTCTGAGCCCTGATCGACTCGCCCAGCGACGAGGATGTCAGCGGACCCGTCGCAATGATCCAGTGGCCGTCGTCGGGTAGGGCAGTGACTTCTTCGCCCGTCACCTCGACCCGTGGATGGGCCTGCAGTTTGGCGGTCACTGCTTCGGCAAACGGATCACGATCCACGGCCAATGCGCCACCGGCGGGCAGGCGATGCGTATCGGCGGTGCCCATGATGATGCCGTTGGCTTCGCGCATTTCCCAATGCAGCAGACCGACGGCATTCTGTTCGTCGTCATCCGAGCGGAAGGAGTTCGAACACACCATCTCGGCCAGATTGCCGGTCTGGTGCGCAAAAGTGCCCACTTTGGGCCGCATTTCGTGGATTACAACGTCCACACCCATTTCCGCTGCTTGCCAGGCCGCCTCGGACCCTGCCATGCCGCCGCCAACTATATGCAATTTCTGTGTCATGAGGTGCCACATAGGGCACAGCATCGCGCAACGCAACACACGCAAGATTTCGCGTTGATTAGCTAGTAATTTAAGGAGGGTACTTGGGGTCGCCGCAGCGGGAATGTCAGCGCCGGTGAGAGAAACCAGCTTGGAGGGACCTTCCGCCTACAGCGACCCAAAAGCGTATTTGGGCCTAAGCCATGTCTCAGCTTTGCCACAGTGTGGCCCTTTTGAAAAGGACTAAATTGCGAACAGTCGCGAAAATTACCTTAAATAATCTCGTTATTGTTCCCAATTTGGCGGTCTTTTTTCGATAAATGCAGATATTCCTTCTTCGGTATCCCGATGCATCATATTCTGCGCCATTACCTCTCCGGTATAGGCGTAGGCCTGTTCGATCGGCATATCCAATTGCTTGTAATAGGCCTGTTTGCCCACTTTGACCGCTGATCCAAGCTTGTCCGCCAGTTGTTCGGCCAGCGCCATCGTTTCATGTTCCAACAACATTTCGGGTACTGCGCGATTGACCAGGCCCAGCTCTGTCGCGCGTTCTGCGGAGATGAACGCGCCTGTCGTCAACATCTCAAATGCCTGTTTCCGGGGGATATTCCGGCTGAGGGCCACCATTGGGGTCGAGCAAAACAACCCGATATTGACCCCGTTTACACCAAAGCGCGTGCCTTCGGCTGCAATCGCAAGATCACAAGTGGCCACCAGTTGGCAGCCGGCGGCTGTGGCGATGCCGTGGACTTGCGCGATCACGGGTTGCGGCAGGGATTGAATCGAGAGCATCATTTTGGCGCACTGCGCGAACAAGTCCTGGAAGTAGGCTTTTCCCCCATCCTCGCTCTGACGTCCGGCAGTCATCTGTTTCAGATCGTGACCTGCGCAAAACGCGTTGCCTTCGCCGGACAGGATCACGGCGCGAATGCTCGAGTCGTTACTTAAGGCGTCGAATTCAGCCTGAAGTGCTGCCAGCATCTCTTCGCTCAGGGCATTCAGGCGCTCTGGCGCGTTCATTTTTAAACGGGCAACGCCATTCATGTCGTTACGTTCCAGAATTCCCATCTTGCTCTCCGATCTGATGTCAGGCCAACTCTAGGGCGGCAATTCGAGGAGGGGAAGTATGTCGTTGGTTTTGAACCGCGAACAACTGTCAGATTATCTGGTCGAGGTTTTTCCACAGGTCGAGAAGGACTTTGTTATCGACAGCCTGGATGAAAACTCAATCACCATGCGGCTGAAGGTCGGGGACAGGCATCTGCGGCCAGGGGGGACAGTTTCAGGCCCGTCGATGTTCGGTCTGGCCGATGTCAGCGTCTATGCAATGATCCTTGCATTGAAAGGACGTCAGTCGCTGGCGGTGACGACGGGGTGTTCGATGGATTTCATGCGCAAACCCGATGGGGCCAACGATATGATCGCGCGCTGCAGCTTGCTGAAACTGGGCAAGACGCTTGCGGTAGGCGATGTTCTGATGTTCTCGGAAGGCTCTGTCAAACCCGTTGCGCGGGCTACGATGACCTATTCATTGCCACCTGCAGGGTCTGCAGCAGCGTCGTTTGGATAAAAAAAGGGCCGGGTATGAAACCCGGCCTAGGAAGAGGTCCCTATAGGGACTGGGGATAATTAATACTGCCAGAAATAGCGTTTGATCTCGCGGTCGGCCGCGGGGCGGGTCAGGCCGACATCTTTAAGCATGCGATCATCCAGCTTGGACAGGTTAATTCTGCTACGGCGCTGTCGTTCCCACTGTGTGACAGTCGCCGCAAACCGCACGGCCAGCGCGGCGATCATCGGCAGCCGAGGGCTATCGTTCAGCAGCATGAGGGCGGGGTTGTGCATATGGCGTGTCATCTTGGGTATCCTTTCAAATTGTATTGACACAAAGTACTAATGTTCGGTACATGTGTGTGATACATTCGGGATTGTGTCAAAAGCAAAGGAAGAATTGTAATGGATACAATTTGGCCAGAGGCGTTACCAAAATCCAAAGGTCCCAAGTACACACTGGTCGCCGACACAATACGAAAAGCGATTGAGAACAAAGCGCTGGAGATAGGGTCTAAACTGCCTCCAGTCCGGGAGCTTGCGTATCGGTTACAAATAACGCCCGGCACGGTTGCCCGGGCATATACGATTCTGACGGAAGAAGGCTTGCTACAAGCCGAGGTTGGACGTGGTACATTTGTCGCCCCTCCAAAATCACCTTTGCTGGACGATGTGTGGGCAAGACAACTTCACCTGCGCGACGACAAGTACAACGCCGATGTCAGCCTGTTCAGCCCCAGATTACCGGACGTGGGGCAGGTGGCATTGATCAGGGAATGTCTTAAGAAAGTGTCCCAAGCCGATCCGCGTTTGCTGATGAATTACCCGACGCGCGATGCGTACCAACCCATGCGGCAGGCGGTCGTTGAATGGCTCTCAGATCTGCCGCTTGGCGCAGTGACCCATGATGATGTGGTTCTGACGCATGGTGGGCAAAATGGTCTTTGCCTTGTGTTTCAGACGATCCTGCGCGGCCCCAAGCCGGTCGTTCTGGTTGAAGATCTGTCATATGCCGGTTTCCGTCGGGCAGGTGAGTTGATGCGAGCCGAGGTTGTCGGCGTGAAGATGGACAAGTGGGGCGTTGACCCTCAGGCTATGGATCACATTTTGCGTCAGACCCAGGCGCAAGCAGTTTGCGTCTCGCCCGAGGTGCAAAACCCAACCGGTACACATACGCCGCTGGAACGTCGAAAAGAGGTTGTGGAAGTCGCCCGCCGCCATGATTTGCAGATCATTGAAGACGATTGCTATCGAATGGGGGACGCACGCGAGCCCAGCTATCGCGCTTTGGCACCTGAACGGGGTTGGCATGTTTCGTCGATCTCAAAGATCCTGACGCCAGCCCTGCGGGTCGGGTTCGCCATCGCCCCGCGCGAACGCAGCGTCGATCTTCGGCGCTCAGCCGAATACGGCTATTTCGGTTTGGCACAACCGCTTGCAGAACTGACCCGGCTGTTGCTGTCTGATCCACGGACACGGCAGATCGCCAGGGACGTCCGTGCCCGGATGGGCGATTATGTCCGGGTGACGGTCAATGCGCTTGGCGGCTTTGATCTGAACTGGGCGCCGGACGTGCCGTTTGTCTGGCTGAACCTACCGTCGGGTTGGCGTGCCGCCGCATTCAGCCGTGCTGCTGAACGCGAAGGCATTCAGTTACGGTCTGCCGACGAGTTCGCGCTGCGGGACGGGCGTGCCCCCAACGCCGTACGCATTGCGATGAATGGGCACGTGTCGTTGGAGCGGTTCGAGGCCGCAATGCAGCGCCTGCGTGCACTTTTAGATAATCCGCCGGAACAGATCAGCGTCTAGGCCCCTAGCTCAATGGGGCGGGGTCACCAAAGAACCCGGCCAGATGTGAAATCTTGCCTTGTTCATCCAATTGAACGAAATCGTGACCGGTCACCATTACGGTGCCGTCGGGGTCAACCATATGCCAAGTAAAGTGGACGACATCGTGATGATTATTGGGGTTACTGGTCAGCTCAACCCGTCCGCCAGAGCTTTGGAGGACTTCCCCGATATGATCGCACAGATTTGACCGTCCGTTCACTTCTGCCGTCGGGTCTACATAGACGCCATCCGTGGCGAAACACTTGGTTAATAGGTCAAGGCGTTGACCTTGGTCCGCCTGTTGCCAGGCCGCCCCGTAATCGGCGATGGTTTGCTGCCAATCCATTCTCTGGCCACTCCTTTTTTGATCGCTGGTCTACGACAGTATATCTGGCCGGGGATATTTGCGGAAATTGATGGCGATTTCATGGGGTAAAATAATACCTATTTCGTAATATGCTGTAATTGCTAGATTATTTTTGATTCCATGTTCTTGACGCGCCACAAGGGTACATCTAAATACGCAACATCGAATTCGGGCCGCTCCGTATGTGGGCGGTCTTTCACATCAAACAGGACTATCCTGCCATGAAAACCTTTTCTGCAACACCTGCAGACATCGACAAGAAATGGATCCTGATCGACGCCGAGGGCGTTGTTCTGGGTCGCCTTGCTTCGATCGTCGCCATGCGTCTGCGTGGCAAGCACAAAGCGTCGTTCACCCCGAACATGGACATGGGCGACAATGTCATCGTGATTAACGCTGACAAAATCCAGATGACCGGCAAGAAGCGCGAAGAAAACTTCTACTGGCACACTGGCCACCCGGGCGGCATCAAGTCGCGCACCAAGCAGCAGATCCTTGAAGGCAAGCACCCCGAGCGTGTTGTGACCCAAGCGGTCAAGCGCATGCTGCCTGGCAACCGCCTGTCGCGTCAGGTTATGACCAACCTGCGTGTTTATGCCGGTGCTGAGCACCCGCATGAAGCCCAGTCGCCCGAAGTTCTGGATGTTGCATCCATGAACAAGAAAAACACCCGGAGCTAATGACCATGGCTGATCAGATCAATACTCTCGAAGAGCTGAGCGCCGTTGCAGGCGTTGAGGTTGTGGCCGAAGAAGTCATCGTGCGCGAACCCGTACGTGACGAACTGGGTCGCTCTTATGCCACCGGCAAGCGTAAAGACGCTGTTGCCCGCGTTTGGATCAAGCCGGGTTCCGGCAAGGTCACCGTAAACGGCAAGGATCAGGACAAGTATTTTGCGCGTCCCGTTCTGCAGCTGATCCTGCGCCAGCCGTTCCAGGTTGCCGGTGTTGAAGGTGAATTCGACGTTGTCGCAACCGTCAAAGGCGGCGGCCTGACCGGTCAGGCCGGTGCGGTCAAGCACGGCATCTCGAAAGCGCTGCAGCTGTACGATCCGTCGCTGCGTGGCGCACTGAAAGCCGCTGGCTTCCTGACCCGCGACAGCCGTGTTGTTGAACGTAAAAAATACGGTAAGCGCAAAGCGCGTCGTTCGTTCCAGTTCTCGAAGCGTTAATTCGCCACCGAGTACACAAAATCAAAAGGGCTCGCATGTGCGAGCCCTTTTTCGTTTGAGATGCGTGTTGGGGGTTATTCTTCGTACACCATCTTCCAGGCACCGTTTTCGACAACATTCACATAGACTGAGTCAGCCCCCTGATGGTCATCAGGTCCAAAAGTCATGTGGTTGCCCACCAGTTCATCCTGATAGTCCAGCGTTTCCATCGCTGCGATAAAGCTTTCATGCGTCAGATCGGGGCCAGCAGCCTCAAGCGCTTTGACCATCGTTTCGGCCGCAGAATATCCCAGCATGGCAAATCCGACGGGGTCTTCACCGGTTGCCGCTTTATATTCTTCGATAAAGGCGGCAGGGGCGGGGTCTTCTGCGCGGGACCACAGATCCTGCCACGACGCGGCGGCGTAGAACCCGTCTGTCACTCCGCCCGGCACCTGCGCAACAACAGTCAGGAAACTGGCCGATGTACCGAGAAACTTCATATCCGTCAGGCCCATCTTTTTGGCGGTGCCGACAACGGTAATGGCCTGACGCACACCCAAAGCGATCGTGACGATATCGCACCCTTCTTCCTTGAGCTTGCTCAGCGAGCCCACGAAATCCGTTTCATCCGGCTTGTGCGTGGTCTCGGCGACAAACGCGATACCGGCTTCTTCGGCACCGGCCTTGGTACCTTCGACGATTTCGGCACCAAAATCGGTTGGCAAGTACATCGAACATACAGACTGCCCGCCGAATTCGCCCGCCAGATACTTCACGCCAACACGGCTTTGGTCAAAGTAGGTCGAAAAGGCCGTGAACTTGTTGTCCATCGGTTCCTGCAGCATTTGCCGTGCAGCGGACAGTGGGGCGACATTGGGAATACCTTTTGGATCCAACAACTTGAAGCCCGCGACATTCATCGGAGTTCCCAGCGACTGTAGCATCGCAAACACCTTGTCGCGGTTCAGCAGCTTATTATAGCCCTGCATCGCACGCGGCATCTGATATCCGTTGTCCTCGACCACATAGCGGATCGTACGTCCGTGCACGCCGCCATTGGCGTTCACGCGATCGAACACCACATTCGCACCTTTGGTGGCCGGAACACCGACTGCGGCGAAGATACCGCTCAGATCGTTGACCGAACCGATGATGATCTCATCATCCGTGACACCCTGTGTCTGTGCGTTGGCAAGGGTCGCCGAAGCCGTGAAGGCGGTGGCCGCCGCCAGCCGCATGATCACATTCTTCATCTTTCTCCTCCCTTTAGGTTATCTCTTTTTTTAACTGTACATGTCTTCAATAAGATGGCCGTGTTTCTTTTCGACAAAACTGCGTTTCAGCTTCATTGTCGCGGTCAGTTCATCATCATCTGCGGTCAGAAGCACATCGATCAGGCGAAAGTCCTTGATCTGCTCGACCCGTGCAAAATCCTTATTCACAACATCAATTTCCGCCTGAATCTGATCTTTGACTTCGGATGCGGCACATAAGGATGCAAAATTCGTGAACGGGATCTTCCGATCTTGTGCAAATTTCTCAACGTTTTCCTGATCAATCATGATCAGCGCGGTCAGATACTTGCGCTTGTCGCCGATGATCACCGCGTCCGCGATATAGTGGCTGAATTTCACTCGGCTTTCGATCTCGGCCGGGGTGATATTCTTGCCACCGGCAGTGATGATGATGTCTTTCATGCGCCCCGAAATGGTGACGTAGCCGTCATCATCGATATGCCCCAGATCGCCGGTTCGCAGCCAGCCATCGGCGGTGAAAGTCTCGGCCGTTTTGGTGTTGTTACGCCAATATCCCTGAAAAATATTAAGGCCCTTTAGCTGAATCTCACCGTCGTCGGAGATACGGATATCATTTCCGGGCACAGCGCGTCCGATGGTTCCGACCTTATTGCTTTCAATGGTGTTTAGCGTCGCCAGACCCGAGGTCTCGGTCATCCCGAACCCCTCGACCAACGGCACGCCAATTGCCCAGTACCATTTCAGCAAGTCCGTTGAAATCGGAGCCGCGCCTGAACCTCCGCGCCGCATCTTGTCCATACCCAGCATGCGGCGCAGGTTGCGCAGAACCAGCCGGTCCCACACCCAGAATTGCGCGGCGACACCGGCTGGGACGGGTTTGCCGGCTAGAATGTACTCGGCCCGAGCAAGCCCTGCCTTCAGGGCCATGCCAAAGGCTGCGCGGCCCGTGGGCGTCGCATCCTGCGTCATGATCTGAACGTAGGAATAAATCTTCTCCCAAACACGCGGAACAGCGGTGAAGGTCGAGGGTGAGATCTCTTGCAAGTTCGCAAACACGGTCTCCGGGCTTTCGGCAAAATTTACGATGCATTTGGCGGCAAGTGGGAAGTAGATGGATACGTCACGCTCTAGAATATGGCACAGCGGTAGAAAGCACAGCTGTTCGTCCGTCTCTAAGGCAGGCAACGCATGTGCCCCACATTCTATTGCCGCAAGGATGTTCTCATGGCTCAGCATCGCGCCTTTCGGCATTCCCGTGGTGCCCGAGGTGTAGATCAACAGCGCGGTATCCTGCGGCGACGCCAGCGCGATTTCAGCCTCGAAACGATCGGGATCTTCAGCCTCGGCTTGTTGGCCCAGCGTATACAGCGCGTCGATCATCATGCAGCGCGCATGATCTAGGTCGTGCAGCCCCTCATCGTCAAGAATGATGACATTCAGCAGCCCGGGAACCTCATCTTCGACCTGCAGGAACTTGTCCAGCTGCTCTTCGTTTTCGACGATCAGAAATCGGCTGTCGCTGTCATTGATCAGGTATTTCAGCTGGTTGGCCGAGTCGGTGGTGTAGACACCAGACGCGATGCCACCAACGGCCTGAATGCCCATGTCGAACCAGGCCCATTCCTTGCGGTCCTCTGACAGGATCGAGACAACCTCGCCGCGCTGCATCCCCAGTTTGCGCAGGGCCAGCCCAATCCACTTTGCGTGCTGCCAGTAATCTGTCCACGAATACGACCTCCAGATGCCAAGGTCCTTTTCGCGGTGCGCCGTTCGATCACCAAGCTCAGTGCAGCGGTTCCGAAACAGCTCGCAAATCGTGGTGCTTCCATCGACACAAACCGGGCGTTGGCCGGGGGTTGCGTTCAGGCGAACGCCGTTGACTGTGATCTGAGGGGGCAGGGTGCTGATATTCATCTGTCTCACCTCCACGTCTTTTTCCGCTTCCAACGGCGGTTTTCCCGCGCGCCTTCTTCCTGAACGCCCAGATAGAAATTCTGGATGTCCTCTGACCGCATCAGAACATCTGCTGCGCCGTCCATGACGATGCGTCCGACCTCCATTACATAGCCATGGTGGGCCAGTTCCAGGGCGGCGTTGGCGTTTTGCTCGACCAGCATCATGGTCATGTTTTGCTCGTCATTCAGTCGTTTGAGGATGCCAAAAATTTCCTGAACCAGCAGCGGTGACAGACCAAGCGAGGGTTCATCCAACAGCATGATCTTTGGGTTGGCCATCAAGCCACGGCCGATTGCCAACATCTGTTGCTGCCCGCCAGATAATGTTCCCGCCTCTTGGTTGCGACGTTCCTTGAGGATCGGAAAGTATGAGAACACCAGATCCCGATCGTGATCGATCTGACCCTTGTCCTTCAGGGTATAGGCCCCGAGGCTGAGGTTCTCGTCGACCGTCAGCAATGGAAACACTTCACGCCCTTCGGGCACGTGAACGATGCCTTGCTGCACGACCTTATGTGGCTCGGACCCCTGAATTTCGTCGCCTTCAAACGTGATCTTGCCCTTTTCCGGATCCATCACGCCAGAAACGGTTTTCATCAGCGTGGTCTTGCCCGCGCCATTGGCGCCAAGGATCGAGACAATTTGGCCCTGATGAACATCCAGAGAAACACCCCGGATCGCCATGATCGGACCATAAAAACTTTCGATGTTGCGGATTGTCAGGATCGGCTCGCTCATGAGGCTTTCCCCAAATAGGCCTCGACCACCGCCGGGTGCGACTGAACCTCAGCAGGTGTTCCCAGCGCCAGTTTCGCGCCGTCCGCCATTGCAAGAACGCGGTCTGAAACGCCAGACACCAGCCCCATATCATGCTCGACCATCAGTACCGTGATCCCCATCTGCCGCCGGATATCGTCAATCCACCAGCGCATGTCGGTTGTTTCTTCGACTGACAGACCCGAGGCCGGTTCGTCCAACAATAGCAGCTTGGGATCGGTGGCCAGTGCGCGGGCCACCTCGACTACCTTACGCACGCCATAGGGCAGGCCAGAAATCATTTTGTCGCGGAACGCCTGCAGGTCGAGGAAGTCGATAATCTCTTCGACCTTTTCGCGGTTCTCCAGTTCCTGTCTTCGTGCGGAGGGCAGAAACAACACCTCGGACAGCATGTTGGTTTTGCGGTGGCGGTGCCGTCCGACAAGCAGGTTCTGCAAGACCGTGGCATGCTCGAAGAGTTCGATGTTCTGAAATGTCCGCGCCACACCATATGCAGCCACGCCGGACGGTTTGGCCTTAAGCAAGTCGTGCCCGTCGTAACGGATTTTGCCTGCGTAGGGGTCGTAGAAACGCGAGATCAGGTTGAAAACCGTGGACTTCCCTGCACCATTAGGGCCAACGATGGCGAAAACCTCGCCTTCCTCGACTTCGAAAGATAGATCATTGACGGCAGTCAACCCACCGAACTTCAGGGTGACGTTTTCGAACTCAAGAAGGCTCATCTCAGGCGCTCCGTCTTGAGGTAGGATTTCTGCCGCTTGAACATGTCCTTGCGATAGAAGGGAAACAACTCGAACCACGTGCGGATTTTCAGCCAGCGCCCGTACAGGCCCATCGGTTCAAACAGGATGAAGGCGATCAGGATCATACCGAAGATACCGAACTCCAACCCCGGGATGGCGACGGTATTGCCACCAAACACTGCGCCCACGTACTCCTTTGATATCGACAGGAACTGGGGCAGGAACCCGATCACGATTGCTCCAAGGAACGCGCCGTGGATGGATCCCAGACCACCGATCACGATCATCATCAGTAGCTGGATTGAGATCAGGACGCTGAACGTCTCATTGTTGAATGCACCCGAGAACATGCCCATCAACGCGCCCGCCCATCCGCTGACCGCGCAGGACAGCGCGAACGAGATCATCTTGGTCCGGGCAATGTCCACGCCCATGGCCTGTGCCGACACTTCAGAATCCCGAACAGCGATAAAGCTACGCCCCAAAGGCGCGCGCAACAGGTTGATGTAGCCAAGCGTCACCAGCACCGCCACACCAAGAACCAACCAGAAGAACTGAACCGGAGTGCCCCAGCGGTCGACCAGGAACCCGAAGATCTCGACACCGCCAAGATATTTGCCCGCGACACCGCCCGTAATCGGCTCGGCCAGAACGATGACGTCATCCATCAGGATGGACAGGGCCATTGTGAAGATCGCGAGATATATCCCGTGCAGTCGCAGGGCAGGGATGGCGACCGTCACTCCGGCCAACCCGGTCAGAATACCAGCCAAGGGGAAGGCAATCAGGAACGGCACGCCAGCTTCAAGAAGAATGACGTTGGCGTAGCAACCAAAGGCCAAAAACGCGGCATGACCTAGGCTGACTTGCCCTGTGTGACCCGTCAGGATCATCAACCCCAGGCCCGCGATGGCCCAGATCAGCACGTTTGTCAGCTCACCCAGGTAGAAGTCGTCCAGCCACCACGGAGCGGTGGCGACAACTGTCAGCAAGATCAGGTACAGGCAAAGCTGATACGCGTCCTTCCAAGGTCGGATATCCTGCATGTAGTTGGTTTTGAACACAATCCGCATGACTTAGACCTTCTTGACCCGAACCTGGCTGAACAGCCCATTCGGGCGAAAGATCAGCACCGCAAGCAACAGCGCATAGGGCGCAATCTGGCTGTACCCTGCTGCAATGTAACGGCTGGCAAAGGGTTCAATCACGCCGACGATCAGCCCGCCAGCCAATGCCCCCGGCAGGCTTCCAAAGCCACCGATTACGGCTGCGGCGAAGGCCTTGATGCCGAGCAAACCAGTGGTTGGATCGACAGACCCCTTGGCCGCGAACAAGATGCCTGCAATCCCCGCGACAACCCCCGCCAGAGCCCAGATAAAGCCCTGCACACGCTTCACCGGTATTCCCATGTAATACGCTGCCAACTGGTTCTGCGACGCGCCCTGCATCGCAAGACCCAGCTTGGTTCGACTGAAGAAAACATACAGCCCCCAGGTCAGCAAGATGGTCACGACGATGACCGCGACGTCCTCCATCCCCAGCACCAGTCCGCCAAAGCGGACTTCCTTGCCGGCCAACGGGTTTTGAAGCGTCTGTGGCTCGTGCCCCCAGATCAATCCGGCTGCGAACCGGATTACGAAACCCAAAGCGATGGTCAGGATAACAACTGCCGTTTGGCTTTCCCCAAACAAACGCCGGATGATCAGGCGATCAAGCAAGTAGCCCAACGCGCCCATGATCCCCAATGAAATCGGCAAGGCCATCCAGAAGGGCAGCCCCATATACTCCGTATTCGTAAGCCCGATCGTCACGAAGGCGCCCAACATCATGAAGTCGCCCTGCGCGAAATTCACCGCCTCGGTGGCCTTGTAAATCAGCACAAAGCCAAGCGCGATCAGGCCGTAGACACAGCCATTCGCCAGCCCGCTGATCAGCAGCTGTGCGTTATCCAAGTTTGTCCTCCCATGCCGGTTGGCCCGGCGTTCCTTACGTCCCGGACATCCTCCTTCGTCCGGGGCTTTGTTCTACTATGGCGTGATAATCACCTTCCCGTCACTCTTTTTCAGAGCATTGGCCAGATTTGCCACCACATCGCGCAAGCCAAGCCGTTCAGAAACATCCGTTTTCCAGCGTCCGTCAGCAAACCGGGCCTGTACTTCACCAACAACTCTCATCTGGTCCGCCGGAGGCGTTGACATCATCCACTTGGTCAACCAGAACCCCTCGATCCGCTTGCCCATAAAGATCAACTGACCGGTCTGTGTCAGTTTTGGCAATTCGGGGCTGAGCTTGCCGTAGATGACCCACCGCGCACCGTTGGGCATCGAACAGAAAATCTGCTCGGAAACCTGATCCGTCACGGCATCCAGAAAGACACATGGCTTCAGTTCCATGCTGAGCGCTGCGAATTTCTGTATCATGTCCGGGTCGGACGTGACCAAGACCTCATGAGCGCCAAGTTCTTTCAAGGATTCAACTGCCTCGGCCCGACGCACGATTGCGATTGGTTTCAGTCCCAAATCGCGTCCAAGCGAGCACATGAGTTTGCCCAACTGGCTGGTGGCCGCGGAAACGACAAAAGCATCGCCCGCACCCCGCGCGATGTCCACCATGGCCATCGCCGTCATGGGATTGATGACCTGGGCGGAACCATCTTCGTCTGAGATATCGGGTCGCAGTGGGATACACATCAGCGCCTGCGTCACGACATACTCCGCCCACGCCCCGGAACCAGCCGCCACAAAGGCAACCCTTTGTCCCTGCAACGCTTCGGCACCGGTGCCGGTGGCCACCACGTCGCCACAGCCTTCGAACCCGGCGGGCGTGCCTTTGACACGCGGTTGCCCGTATTCTCCCTTGATAAAGTGGAGATCGGATGGATTCACCGACGCCGTCCGTAATTTGATCAGCACCTGACCGGGACCAGGTTCGGGCACGGGAAGCTCGGCCTCGGCCAGCCAATCGGCGGCATCCTCGATAAAAGGACCTGTGGCCGATCCGGAATAGCCGTCATGGGTTTGAATGACGGCGAACATGTTTGGGGGCAGGGTGGTCATTATGTCTCCTATCTCCTGTGCGGACACAGCACAGAACAGGTCTGTTGCAAGTGGTGTTGCGTTGGATTTAGGGGCAGCCAATCAAACGGGTGCTGAGACGTCAATCAGAGTTGCGCCTGACGTAACGGGAATGCGCGCCCGGTAAAGAAAAAGGGCCGCTCAAAATAGAACGGCCCCCAGAAATTATTGTTGTCCAGTCAAAAGCGTGCGCAGCTCTTCGATCTTCTGAGCAATCAACTGAGGGGATGCCTTGATTTCATCCAGGATACCCAAGGCTTTTGTTTTCAGGTCCTGTGACAACTGGCTATCCTGAACCGAAGCTACCATGGCGTCATAGTCAAAATTCTCGACGGAAAGCGTACCTTCTTCGATCCAGGAATTCAGCAAGTCTTGCCCCTGATTGGCCAGGGACGCGACCTGATCTCCGGCCTGGTCGGCCAGATCGGAGGCCGCCTGTCCGGCTTGTTCGGCCGCTTCGGTGGCCTGGTCAGCAATGGAAGATGCGGCTTCGCTCGCCTGTTCGGTGGCGGCATCCACGGCATCATTTACGGCCGCACCTGCGTCCTGGGCCGCCGATTGCAGGCTTTCGGCAGGCGTGGGTTCGGGTTGATTGAGGTAATAGTAAGCTCCGGCGCCAAGTCCGGCGACGATAACAGCTAATATGAGAGTACGCGACATGGGGTTCTCCTTGAAATATGTGTCGCTTAGATGAGGGTAAATTATCAGTGATCAAAGGGGAATTCCCAGAAATTCATTTCAATTCGGGGGTTTGAGCCAGCCTGCGCCGATGTGATGGAACCAGGTGGCAATAACACGCCGTCATGCGGACAGCACGGCAGGTGAGCTTGATTATTCGCCAAAATCCGAGGCGGAATTGGGCCGGAAGCAGACACATTCGGCACAAAAGGCGAGCGGTGGTGTCAAAGTAAAGTGACATAGTGGGGTGGATTAATGGCGCCGATTGAAAGCTTGGAACGGTGAAATTTTCAAAAATGGGCGGGAAGCTGCCGTTCACCGCGCGAATTAAGCCCTATTTCTCGCATTGCGAGCGCGGACACTCAGGCTTGAATTTCCCGACCAACTAAAAACGGTGCGGTTTCGGCCCATTTTTCATCAATAACCCAAGATGCGTTCAAGTTTCGCGCGATCAACTTTGGAGGCGTGACGCTTGTCCATGGGGATTTTGTCAATTGAAATCACCTTGGGGACACCAAAGCCAAGCGCACAACTACTCCAAGCCTCAACTTGACCAGGTAACCCTTGAACGCAAAGAGCCGGGCCTTCATTCGTATTTATTAGTGCGCAGTGTTCTACACCCGACCATTGCCTTGCCGCGACTTCGATTGCGAAGGGAAAAAGTGAACCCGAGTGCACTTCAATTTCGGACCCCATCCGCCCCCACAACCACAATCGTCCGAGTTCGTCCAATGTGCCAGCATCACCGGTTCGGTGCCAAATGACGCCACCTTCTTTAATTTTGTTATCCGCTGATTGGGCCGGATCAAGATAACCGTTGTTCACATGCGCCCCAGCGACCTGAATTTCATTGTCGCAAATACGGAGCGTGATCTCAGGCACTGGATATCCGACGAGAAGCCCATCGCCACCGGACATCCGACGGTAATCCTCCTCCGAGATGTCCCTGACGTCGAGATGGGCAATCGGTTCAGCCTCGGTCGATCCGTAGACGCAAACAACCGAAAGCTTGTACCGGTCTCTCAACGTCTCCACCAGGTCCGGAAACACCGGGCCACCGCCCGTGAACACCGTGTGCAACGGACCGGTGTCGCCGGATTGGGCAAGTTTTTCACACAGCGACGGCGGGATGAGGGTTCGGGTGATTTGCTGCACATGGATCCAGCTGTCCAACTGTTCCGGCGACAAGCGGTCCAGCTTGCTCAACTTCCAGTTCGGGAGAACACTTGTGCGCCCAGCCACCAGATTGATCAGTGTGAACACCGGAAAGGCCACCAGATCGCGCTCGGCATTGTTGCTGGCGAGGAGGGGCGCGATGGCATCGTGCTGCGCCATCAGAAATGCATGCGAGCGGGGAATGGCTTTCGGCTGGCCCGTCGTCCCGGAGGTGAAAGAAATAAGGGCGATATCCTCCGGTCGAACCTCATGGACCACCGGATCGCAGCGACTTTCCCCCGGCTTCAGCAGAGGTAGGGACCAAAGGTTCGGAATCAGAAATTTTAGCAAAGAATACGCGCCCGCTGCACAGAACGCTTTTGGATTCGTGGTCCGGGCGGCATGACGCAGACCGGCCAACCCCATGGCCGGTTCCGGCAAGACAACAGTGGCGCCAAGGGACCATAGGGCGGCTAGACTTGCATAAAGGTCCGCATCGACAGGCATGGCCAAAAGAACACGATCACCTGTTTGGATACCCTTGTCCTGCCACCTACCTGCCAAGTGCTGAACCCGCGTGTGCAGGGTTTGAAAACTAATCTGGCGGCCCTTGCCGTCCACTATTGCGGTCCTGTCCGGAAAACGTTCAACCGCAGCCGAAAAATGGGCGAGCAGGTCAGCCATTCAGCTTCCGCCCAAGCAGGGAATATCGCCGGAAAATCGTTGAACCTTCCGCGGCACTGCGGTCGGCCGAGCTGTTGTCATCATGGATCAGCGCATGAATGGCGGTGTCGTACCCCATGCTGAATGCCGTCTTGTGGAACCTGTGTGCCAGATGCCGCCCGGCGCCGGGTTCGAGACTTGCATAGGTCTTAAGGATTGCGGATGTCGGATCGGGGCCTTCGGCAAAGTTGGGAATGCCGAACAGAAACCCGGCTAATGACCCGTCGCGGCGGCGCGCAAACAGGATCAACTCGCGCTTCATCATTGGCACAACCGGCATATACATGGCCAGAAAATCCGCCTCGGATATCGGCTTGTAGAATGCGTTCTTTGAGAATGCTCGGGTTGAAAGTTCGAATACCTGGCGGAACAGGGCCTCGGGATCTGCTCCATCCCACTCTTCCACCACGAACCCTTCGGTTTCCGGCGGTGCCGACCGGGCGGCGGCCTGCAGTGGGACTCGGGCCGAGAAGTACCGGCTGATCTCTGTAAATCCTGCCGACCGGAACACCTTGGGCTCATGAGGTTTATTGGTGGGTTCCATCAGGAACGGAGCAGACCCGTCGCTGCGCGAGACAAACCGGTAACTGTGCCAGGTATCGCCAGACATCGGCCCGATGATCCGGTCGAGGCCCGCGTCTATGACCAGCAGCGTCCCCTTTTGCAGGATTTCGGCGCCGGCCTCGGGGGTTTTGCAGGAAAAATCACCGAAGGTTGCGGCGGGAACGCCGTCCCAGTTTGGGCCGTTCAGATACACGGTCAGCTTAGCATCAGCCGTTTTGATGGTCTCTTTGGTCATGAAACCACTCCGGCAAAGAACCGCGCTCCAAGCGATCCAGCAACGACCCAAACATAGGAGAGCAAGGGCAGGGCGAGGGCCAACAGCGTCAACCTAAGAACCCGGTCTTTTCCGAACCAGTGTGGCCGGGCCAATGGAACCGCAACTGTGCACAGCAGTGAGAGCAGGGTCAGAGCCGTCAACGGCTCAGCCCAGTTCGACTGTTCAGAATTCTGGGAAACAGCCCAAGTCCGAATTATGAACAGGAAAGCCGCAGCAAACGGTATCGCAATAGGATTGGCACACAGCGCCACAGCAGTGAGCCCCATAGCCAACCCCATCGCACTGAGCCCAAAAAAAGAAATCGCATCCCATCCCGTTGCATTTCCTGCCGCAAGCCAACCGAATCCCAAAAACCCTAAGGCGGCTACGATATCCAGATCGGGGTACTTACTGTCACAAGGAGAAGCGGTGCGCGCCCAGCCATGTGCGGCAAGAACCATAATCGGCAGTACTGTGTTCTGCAGTTTAGCGGCCGCAAGCAGCAAAAAAACCGCGACAACATACACACGGGTCGTATGCTTGGTCAGGCCCAGCTTGGTTCCCACCACGCCGAAACTGGCAAGGGCGGCAAAAAACATGGCAGCCAACAGGGCGAGCTCTGCCAAAGAGCTGTGATAGTGGCCGTTCAGAAAAATTAGCAAGCCAAGCGGCAGGAACAAGTTATCAAACCCCCGCCAACTTTGCGCCTCGACCAATGTGCCAAAGGCCGCAACCATAAGACACAACATCATGACGTTAGATGGCGGGAGTTTCGACAAGAATAAGAAGCAGATGATCGCAACCAATAGCGTTACGACAAAAAACACCACTGACCCTTCTAAGCTCTTGTCGCCATCTTCCACCACGTAGCGTTTGGTTCCATACGCGGTCCCGGCAAGCGCCGCGGCGGCATCTGCGAGTGTCAGAACTGCGATTGGCAGCAAGTAGAACAACGTGTTTTCGCCCGCCAGCAAGAAGCAAAGCCCAACGGATAAGGCGAGTAGAAAGTCTCCGTAGGATGTGCGTTCCACCCCGTGTAGGGTCGCGCCAAGACCCGATGAAAAACGCGGTAGGCGCAGCACAAGCATCACCAGCATTGTGGCTGCGATCAGCATGTAAACCGGCCAGCGATCGGGAAAGAGCCAGGGCAGTAGCAACGCAAAGAGGCCCGTACTGACATGCATCAGCTTGCGCTGCACTTCGGCGCTCAAGCCCGCCGTGTTGGCCAGATTTCGGATGACCATCATTACTCCGACAAGAGCCAATACGGACCCCGCCGCCAGCAGAACCTGCCCAGGAACGGTCACGGCTGCACCTCTTCAACGACGAAATCCGAATAGAAGAATGCCATGTCACGGGCTTTCTGCTGCGTTTCGATATCGGTCAGGGTGTCTATCTGATCCCTGTATTCCGGCGGAACCCGCCGGGGTGCCATCATGTTCCAATAGACCAGTCGGGCGTGTGGCTCTGCGGCGGTTAGGATGGCACCGTAAACCTGTCGGAAGGTTTCGAGCGACATGTACTCGAAAATGTCGGAAAGGTTGAACCCGCTGGCTTTCTCACCGGCCGACACAAAAGCCTCCAGCGACCCGAGGCGGATGTCCAAACGATCCAGCCGGGATCGGATGGTCTCATAATGTTCGGGACGCCATGCCAATGGTAGCGCGTCACCGTGGTCGCCCTTGAGTATCCAATGCAGATAGGGATTTTGCGAGGGATCGGTGGCGACCCCCGCATGACGGATGCGGCGGGCGACATGTTGGGCCGGGCTGCCTTCGACATGATCGAAAAATGCGCTGTCCCGGCCCATGCGCCCCATGACGAAGCGAGAAAAGAAGATGTTCAGCAGAAGACGCCAACGGAATGTGTTGAACCGCGTGTCGAAAAAGGTTTTCCGTGCTTCTGGGCTGCGTGGAGTGAACACTTCGTCGATGGTTCGGCGTGAATGCACCAGCGGCAAAAGCCGGGTCCGAAAGACGCGAAAATAGCGTTCAAATTTGCCGACGCCCCCAATACCGTATTTTTCGACCTCCGGAGTCAGAGCCTCCCAGAAGGCGCGCGTGTCGGCATCTGTGGCATCCAAAACCCGGCCCAGCAATGCATCCCGTCGGGTACTTGGACGCGAGCCAGTAAGCTCGATGAATTCGGAATGAGTCAGCCGCTGATAGGCCGCGATTCTGAGTTTGAGGCAGGCGATCTGCGCCGGTGACAGGTCCAGAACCACGACGCGCGAGGGATCGAGTGTCAGCATCGCCAGCGCATTGTCACCGGCCGAGCAGATGGACACCAATGTCTTACCCGTACAGTCGCCCAGTGCAGAAGTCAGGACATCTGCGTCCTCCCACAGTTGGGCATAGCGGATATGGTCGAAATCCGCTTTTTGTGCAATCTCACTGCTACTCATCGCACCGCTCCACCGCGCCGATTGCCCCGTCGACCGAGATCATCTCGCCATCCTCGATCCAGTGCGTGGCGCCTTTCAGGCCAACCACGCAGGGGATACCAAGCTCGCGCGCCACAATGGCCGAATGCGACAACAACGAGCCCCGTTCGACAATGATGGCCGATGCGTTTGAGAATACGGCGATCCAGCCCGGGTCGGTGTGGCGCGCCACCAGAATGTCTCCGGGGTCCAGGGCCTCAGTGCGTGGATCGCGGATCACACGCGCACGCGCCTTGACCTGTCCTGCAGAACAGCCCGTGCCGTGCTTCACTCGTGCCGTGTCCACCTCGAGTTCCACGCATTCGGACCAGATCGGCGCGATGGCGGGACCACGGATTTCGATGCGTTCCGGCGGGTCGGGGCGTCGGGATGAGGCTTCATCCTCTTGTTTGCGCCGCGCAACGATGCCTTTCAGATCAGGTGACAGGCTATAGCCTTCGACTGCTCCGAGAACCTCATGTGTTGTCAGGAAAAACACATCCTTTGGTGATGAAAGCAGATCGTGGGCGGCGAATTCCCGGCCGATACCCAAAAACACACGCCGAGCATAACCAAAGATTCGCGTGCGTTCAAAACGCAGGTTTTCGCGGTCGCGCACACGAGCCTTGGTCCAGCCCAGGATCCATTTGGCCGACTGCCGTTTGAGGGCGTTTGTCGGAAACAACGCTTGCCAATCCGGCTCGGCTCCTTCCTGACGCCCGGGCGGGGGGCGCTCCGCGCTGGCTGCAATGGCCAGCAAAAGGCTGGTCGGATTGTCGCGCAGCGGAACGCTTTCCAACTTGAGCTCTTCGGTGCACCGGTCGCCGAATTTTTCAAGATACGCATCAACCTCGGCTTCGATTTGCCGGTTCCCGGACAAAACCGACAGCTGCGCGTTGGCCTTCAAAGTTGTGGCAAGACCTGCCTCCCGAACCAGCTTTCCTATTTGGGCAATGCGCTGAGCGGGTTCTGCCGAAACGATATCGCCTTGCCCGATCATGAGGTCATTGTGCAGGGTCAATCCGTCCTCACCCAGCCACTTTTGCAGCAGGTTGCGCGAGCCGCCAAAGGCAATCATGCATAGAAAATCGTTGATCAGTGGGGCGTCCCAACGATCCAGCAAGGTGCTTTCGATGCGCCGGTACTCGGCCGCCAGCTCGGTAGCGTTGGAGGTGTTCACATCCAGCCCCGCCTGCAATATGTCGTTCAGCCTGTGATAAAAATTGCGCCGGGTCTGCGGCAGCCGGACAGCCTGCCAGATCAGACCGCCCGCAACCTTGGCGAGTTTCGCGTATTCCACGACCCTGATCCAACCAGTGGTGGGGGGCGGAGCAAGAGCATCCGTGACCTCACGCGGCATCGGTTCAGAAACGCCCATCATCGTTTCCATATAGTCGCGGTTCTGTGAAAACCCGGGCAACAGTGCCAGCGCGCGATACCAGTTGATCAGATTGTAATAGGCACGCCCATCCACCCGCCCCAGCAAATTGTCAAACACAGTTGGGTTCCGGGCAACCGTGTGCCGCGACACGCCCAACAGCCCGACGAAAGCGCGATACACCTGAGAATACACATGCAGAGCAAAAGAATAGGTCAGCGGGCTGACGATGCCCGGATAGCTTTCGACGATATTGGAGTTGTCAAAAATAGTAAGTGTCTGGTCTTCGAGCGGCACAGGACGTAAGGCCGTGGTGATCGGTCGAGCCTGCAAAATATGTAGCCCTTGCGCATCAATGGCCCATTCGATGTCCTGAGGTGATCCAAACAGAGCTTCGGCCTTTTGGGCAAGGGCCGCGATGGATTGCGCCTCGTTCACGGTCAAATGTGTTGGGGTGTCTGGTGCGCTTTCCGGTGTGCCATCCGCACCGATGATCCAGTCCTCTCCGTCCGCTTCACCTGACACAAGCTGGTCTGCAAGGCCTTCAATGGCCGAGATCACGACCACATTGCGCCGACCACTGACCGGATCGGCGGAAAAGGCGACACCGGCCGTCTTTGCATCGACCATGCATTGTACGATGATCGCAGGAGCCTCGGCTTGGCCGCCGGATTTGACCGCCCGGTAGGTTTCGACCGTTGCCGAGAAACCGGATTGCCACACCTGCTTGGCCGCTGCGATCACACTCTTGCCAGGAACGTTCAGGACAGACTCGAACTGTCCCGCGTGACTGTGATCCACGCCATCTTCGGACCGGCCAGAGCTGCGCACCGCGTAAGGCCCGGGCCCAAGCGTTTTAAGTGCGCAGGTCACAGCCGATCGCAGGCCCTTTTTCGCGATGGGCCCGGACTGCCCCATGCGAAATGCGTCATTAGTGATGACAAAGAACTCGGGTGGGGAAAAACCGTGCTGCGTCAGATGCGACAGTACCGCCGCTTTGCCTCCGACAACCGAGACATCGTTGGCATCCTTTTGGGCGACGATGAAAGTCATACAGCGGCTCCGAACAAGAAGGGCAGGAAACCAGCCGTGGCATAGCAAAAAAACACCCAAAGGCCGGAAACAGTGTCCATCCTGTTCTGGGCTTTCTCAGTTGGTGACTGACTATAGCGGAACGCGGCAGCCCCGCAGGGAACCAGCGCCAGCGCGCCGATCAGGGCACTTGGCCAGCCAACGCCTGTGGCGCTGCCCGTGCCGACAAGAAGCGCGTAGGACAGCAGGACGCAGCCGATCCAGATACGCCCGGCCGGACGCGGACCCCATAGGGCGGAATAGGTGTCGACACCGGTAATCTCGTTTTCAGGAGCCCACAGTTTGCGCCCGATCTCAAGGACGCAGCCATTCACAAAGGACAACGCCAGGAACAGCCACAGAGAGGGTGCCGCACCGCCTGCCGGCAGCCATTCGAGACCGGTCAGCAACAGATCAATCAAGGGCATGATCGCCATATGGCTTAGCAGGTAAAAAACCGGCCGCGCCTTCAGCCAGGCCGGGACACCGAATTCGACAGTCATCGCCACGAGCCAGATCCAAACCGCGCCCAACAGCCACAAAACCGACGTGTGCCAGAACCAGGCAGCCGTAAAAGCCACTGGAATGGTCAGCAAACCCAGGCTCAGAACTTCGCCCGGTGAGACCAATCCGCGTGGGATCGGCCTTTCGGGCCGGTAGCGCCGGTCGTCTTCGGCGTCCTTGAACTCGTCACAGACCCGCATCTGGAAGAACAACGCCATGGCCAGTACAAAGCCGACGGCAAAGGCGGGCCATTCGGGTAGGGGGCGGTCTGCCAGACGGGCGGACACGCAGATACTGGCCGAGGAAAACACCAGCAGCAGAGGGACGGTTTTCTTCAGCGGAAAACGCTCGGATTGATAAATCCAGAATCGGTTCTGAATGCTCATCTGTGGCGGGCCAGACTTTCATGGGCGCGGGTAAAATGGCCTGCAGCAATCGCGGCGACGATGGAGATTTCACCGCACAGGCACGTGGCCGCGGCCACTTCAGCTAAAGCTGTCCCACTCCCGCTGCCCCGTAAGCCGAGTATGTTCAGCGCTGCTGCCTGGCTGGGCAATCCAGTGCCCCCGCCGACCGAGCCAACCAGAATGTTAGGAAGCGTCACCGAGCAGAAAAGATCGTCGCCCCTAGGTTCCATTCGCGTGACTCCCATTGCGCTTTCGGCAACGCAGGCCGCGTCCTGTCCGGTTGCAATGTAGAATGCCGCCAGCCCGTTGGCATAGTGCGCCTGCGCCCCAAATTGGCCGGACAAAAGCGCCCCCAGATTGGCGACACGGCCATAGTCAAGCATCGCCTCGACCGTCGTTCCAAGCGTCTTTTTGACAACCTCAGCCGGAAGCGTGACCGAGGCGCTGACCTTACGCCCGCGCCCCGTCACCAGCCCCAGCGCCGAAGCCTTTTTATCCCCCGAAAAATTACCTTCGACATACCAGTTCTCAATCGCGACAGGGCAGCTATCCGCGATTGCGTGGCACAAGGCGTCGGTGGCGATGGTCACCATATTCTGACCCGCTGCATCACCTGTGGTGTAGCGGCAAATCAAAAAAACGACGTTTGTATCAATGAAAGGCTCCAGCGATACAAGCTTGCCATGACGGGTCGTCGCTTCGGCCGCAGATTTGAGTATGTCGACATTTGTCACAACCCAATCCACAAATTGCCCGGCCTTAAGAAGGCTCTCGAAAACAAACGCTGGTGTCCGCAGAACACCTTCGTACAAAACAGCTGTACTGACACCGCCCGACCGGGTGGCGGCATAAGCGCCACGGGCGTAAGACGCGACCAGCGCTGCCTCGGTAGTTGCAAGGGGGATATGAAAATCGCCGTTTGCGTTCATTCCGTTCAAGCGTAAGGGTCCAATGACCCCGACAGGAAGCTTAACCGTGCCGATAAAGTTCTCAATATTGGTGCCATAGGTTTCGGCAGCTTCTACCGTTTCCGGATCAGCGATTTGCGCTTGATCCTCGTCGCTGGCCGTGGGTTTCAGCTGCTCCCAAAAACGCGCGACCATCTCTTGTGTAGGCTTGCGGGACGGGCGCAGTGTTGAAAACTCGGCATTATTGGGTGCCATCTGTTTCGGTATCTGATCAGCGTCAAATCGTGCCCTGATGCGTTGAAGCATTTCCCGAACATGAAACGGAATTATCAAGAGTGCACTCCAATAGATTTTCCGCAATAAGCGATTACAATCACAATCTGATGCGTATGCAAGTTACTAATAGATCGACTAATGACCAGCCAAATTTTCTTTTATCAAGTATTTGATCCGAAAGGGTCTCGTATATGTTGCGTTTGATAGTTCTTTCTGTTCGATAAGCGTATCTATTGCCAAAACAAGCACAGATCGTGAGAGCCGAACACTCTTGCGAGCATATCAGCAAGAGCCCAAAACTTGGATGTAATCCATTCAAAAGTTTAGCTGCTTGAAGTGTTGATAGAGAGACAAATAGGATTTGCTGCCGCCCTGCGTAATATAGGAATGATCGAATGTCCGGTGTGGCCGAATAGAGGCTGCAGGAAGAAGCTCGCTCACCTGTGCAGATATATTTGCTGAAACTGAAAAAAGCTGATTTGGTATTTCTGAACACAGACCCCTCTGTTGTTTGACGAAAAGAACACCGATAGTGAGTGATGCTTCGCACCGTTGACCAGGGTATGTGGCGGTCTTGGGATAGTGGCGGAGAGACAGGGATTCGAACCCTGGGTGGGCTTGCACCCACAACGGTTTTCGAGACCGCCCCGTTCGACCACTCCGGCACCTCTCCGCGGGGGTCTGTGAGGGGGGGATTTAGTGAGGAACGCGCGGGGGTGCAAGCAGAAAATTCCTGAAAATGACAAAGGCGGGATTTTCCGTTGCCTGACGCGGTATTTCCCCTAGGCTCATAGGTATGACATATCCTTTACGCCAAACTATCCTGCCGCTATTCGCCGCCGTTCTGTTCGTGATTTCCGGGTCGCAGCAAGCATTTGCTGCCGGACGGGATCGGATCGAAGCCTTTTTGACAACAACCGGGTTCGACGTTGCACTTGAAAGCATCGCTCTGGCCTCGGCCTCAGCCCCGCAAATGTTGGGGATCGATCCTGATGGGTTTGGGTCCGACTGGACACGCCTGACCGAAGAGGTCTTTGATACCAAGGAAATGCGCGAAACAGCCGTGTCTATTCTGGAACAAACGTTGAGCGATGAAGCTCTGACCCATGCGGTCGAGTTTTATGCATCCGATCTTGGGCAACGGCTGGTCGAGTCCGAGAATGCATCGCACATGGTTGAAGATGACGATGCCAAGCAACTTGAAGGGCAGAAAATCGTCTCGGACCTGATCAAGGGTGGATCGAAACGGGTCGAAAATCTGAAACGCATGAACAATGCAATTGATTCCAGCGGGACGGCATTGCGTGCGCTGCAGGAAATTCAGGTGCGCTTTTTGCTCGCTGCCAGCGCCTCGGGGGTGATCGACTTGCAACTGGGCGCGGATGAGCTGCGTCAGATGATGAAGCGCAATGAGACCGGCATGCGTCAGGCTTTGCAGCTGTCCGCACTTGCCGGGGCAGCCTATACCTATCAGGACTTCTCGGATTCTGAGGTCGTCGCCTATGCTGAGGCTTTGGAGCAGCCTTTGATGCAAGAAGTCTATGAGCTGCTGAATGCCATTCAATACGAAATCATGGCCATGAGGTTTGAAGATCTGGCCGCGCGTATGGCGGAACTACATCCGGCCCAGGATATCTGATGCGCCTGATCGCTGCTTGTTTCGCCGTGTTTCTGTCAGCCATGCCACTGGCAGCGTCCGAGCGGGTTGAACGCCTCATGCTGGCACTTCAATTGGAGCAGGTCGTCGATATCCTGCGCGACGAAGGTTTGGCACAGGCGAAAGACCTGAACGACACATTTCTGGGTGGTGACGGCGGGCCGTTTTTTGATGATCAGGTGGACGAAATTTATGATCCACAGTGGATGCAGGAGCAAATTTCAGGGATTTTTGAGGTCAGCCTGACAGCCAGCCAGATGGATCGCGCCATCCTGTTCTTTGAAAGTGATGTCGGGCAAACCGTTATAACTCTGGAAAACTCGGCCAGAAGGGCCTTCGCGGATGAAACCATCAAGGACATGGCGCGTGAAAATTATCTGAATGGGGCAGGCGGCACCCAACTTTACGGGCTGGTCGGCGAGTATATCGAAGTCAATGACCTAATCGAAAAGAACGTACAAAGCTCGCTTAGTTCGGATTATAACTTTTTTCGCGGCCTCAGCGCGGATGCCGGAACCAGCTCTGAGGATATTCTGGCGCAGCTTTTGTCGGACAAGGACAGGCTTACCGAGGAAAACCGCATCTGGTTGTATTCCTTCCTTCTGGTGGCCTATCAACCGCTCGATGAGGCTCAGATGCGGGAGAACATTGCTTTTTCCCGAACTGAGACCGGGCGCGCCGTAAACGAGGCCTTTTTCGATGGTTTCGATAAGATGTATGACCAGATCTATTTTCAACTGGGACAGGCGGTCTCACGGGCGCTTGGCGCATCGGATCTTTGATCCTGTATTTGATGTTGACTTTGCCGATTATTCTGTGGATAAGCGCGCATCCCGGCCGGTTTTCCGCGCCGGGTGTCGTTATTATTGACCCTAGGACCTTGTCCCACGGGTCGTCACACAGCCCGAAAAGGGCGCGCTGTTCGAGGTGGCGAAAGCCAAAAACGCCCGGTCGGGGACCATAGAACGCGATTAGACAAAGGAAAGACGCATGTTTGCGGTCCTCAAGACTGGCGGCAAGCAGTACAAAGTTCAAGCGGGCGATATCCTCCGCGTTGAAAAATTGGCTGCCGACGCAGGTGAAACAGTTCAATTCAACGATGTTCTGATGCTGGGCGGCGACGCTCCGGTTGTCGGTGCACCGTTCGTCGCAGGCGCAGGCGTTCAGGCCGAAGTGATCGAACAGATCAAAGGTGACAAGGTCATCAACTTCGTAAAACGCCGTCGTAAGCACAGCTCGAAGCGTACCGTTGGCCACCGTCAGAAGCTGACTCTGGTCAAGATCACCGACATTTTGGCGTCAGGCGCCGACAAGTCGGGCATCAAAGCTGCAACCGGTTCGGCGCCGGCTGGCGAAGCTGCCCCCGTGGCAAAAAAGCCTGCCAAGAAAGCTGAAGCCAAAGCAAAGGCACCTGCCGCAGCTGCTGCCGCTGACGATCTGACTCAGTTGACTGGTGTCGGCCCCGCCGCTGCCAAGAAGCTGGCCGAAGCCGGTATCGAGAGCTTTGCCGCTCTGGCCGCCTTGTCGGACGATCAGATTGCTGCTATCGAAACGGTCAAAGTGAAACCCGAATGGGTTGAGCAGGCCAAAGATCTGGCTAAAGGCTAAGGAGAGACAGAATGGCACATAAAAAAGCTGGCGGTTCCTCCCGTAACGGTCGCGACTCAGCTGGTCGCCGCCTTGGCGTGAAACTGTATGGTGGCCAGGCCGCCATTTCAGGCAACATCATCGTGCGTCAGCGCGGCACCAAGTTCTGGCCGGGCGAAGGCGTAGGCATGGGCAAAGATCACACCATCTTTGCAACCGTGGATGGCGCCGTGAAGTTCCACAAGGGACTGAAAAACCGCACCTTTATTTCGGTCCTGCCAGTGGCGGAGGCCGCAGAGTAAGCCGAAACCCAGAAGGTTTAAGAAAATTTCATGGGGGACCGGCAGAAAGTGCCGGTCCCCTTTCTCGTTTTCAGGAGCGGTCCCATGACCGAAGTGATAAAAACAGAGCGTCTTGTCTTGCGTCGGTTTCGGCGTGAGGACTCGTCGCGTCTTGTCACTCTTCTGAACGATCTGGACGTGGTGCGCTGGTTGACGGTTGTACCGCACCCCTATGAGAACGCGCATTCGACCGAATTTGTTGACGAAATGGCTTCCGAGCATGATGCCTTTGCCATTACTCGGGAAGGGAACCTTATCGGCTGTATCTCGACCGGATCCCAGCTGGGGTATTGGGTTGCCAAAGCGTTCTGGGGGCAGGGCTATGTGACCGAAGCTTCCCGCGCGATGATTTCGAGGTTCTTTGCGGCTGATCAGCAGAAACTGACCTCGGGTTATCATGTCGGCAACGAACGGTCCAAGGCGGTCTTGTCAAAACTTGGGTTCAAACCAAATGGCCAGCATCGTGCGACGGCGCGGTCGACCAACGAAGATGTGATAATTCAGGACGTTTTGCTGCGTCGTGTGGACTGGGAGGCGATGCAATGACCGTTGCAACAACTAGTTTCCTGATCTTCGCAGCCTCTCAGGTCGGAACGCCCGGACCCGCCAATATGGTTCTGCTGGGCACAGGTGCACGCTATGGGATTCGGGCGGCTCTGCCGTTTGTGGCCGGAGTGATCCTGGGCAAACAGCTGATCATCTGGCCCGTTGGTTTTGGTCTGCTGCAACTCGCGGATCAGGCACCGATTGTCTTTTCGGTCCTGAAATACGCCTCGGCGGCGTATATCTGCTGGCTGGCCTGGAAGATCGCGAACCTGCGTCTTTCGCGCAGTGAAACCACTGGAGACGTGCCCGGTTTTTGGGCGGGGCTGATCGTTCATCCCCTTAACCCAAAGGCATGGGCCATGATCATAGCCGGTTTTACCGGGTTCGTTGCGGTTGGCACGCCCAGCTTTAACGCGACGTTCACGATCGCTCTCTGTTTATTGCTTTGCCAGGCGGTTTTACACCCAATCTGGACATTTGCCGGAGATAGAATTGCCCACGTGGTTGAAGGTCGGCCCGTAGAAAAATATCTGATGTGGACGTTAGCGAGTCTCACTGTTGCGTCCGTATTTTTTGTGTTGTTCGGAGGAGGAACGCACTCATGAAACTCGAGACAATAATAAACCAGCCGGTCCTCGAAACCGAGCGGTTCGATCTGCGCCCCTTGCGCCGGTCGGATATGGGTCTCATCGAGCATTATGCAGGCGATGAGCGCGTGGCACGTATGACCACGTCGATCCCGCATCCGCTGCCACCGGGGTCGGTCGAGGCGTTTGTGACGCGTTCGATGGCTGAAGACCGGGATGAGGACGTCTGGGCGATGGACGCCACCAAAGATGGTGGGCCGGAACTGATTGGTCTGATTTCGCTTACACGGCTGGATCGCAATCAGTCCGAAGTTGGCTATTGGGTGGCGCCTGTTTACTGGAATACAGGCGTAGCCTCACTGGCCGTTGAGATGTTGGTGAAAGCTAACCCGCTTGAAAACTCGAATTTGTTTGCCAGCGTGTTTCAGGACAATCCTGCCTCGGCCCGGGTTCTGACCCATTGTGGGTTCCAGTATCTGGGTGATGCCGAAAGTTACTCGGTGGCGCGCGATGCGAATGTGCCCACCTGGACATATAGTAAAAAACTCTGACTTGTGGCCGATGGGGCCCTTGCAGTAGGGGACAGTTATGAAATTTCTCGATCTTGCAAAGGTCTACATCCGGTCCGGGGCCGGCGGTGGCGGGTGCGTCAGCTTTCGGCGTGAAAAATACATTGAATACGGCGGTCCCGATGGCGGTGACGGCGGTAAGGGCGGGTCTGTTTGGGCCGAGGTTGTGGATGGGCTGAACACCCTGATCGACTTCCGCTATCAGCAGCATTTCTTTGCCAAGAACGGTCAACCCGGTCGTGGTCAGCAGCGCACGGGCAAGGATGGTGACGAAATCATCCTGCGCGTGCCTGTCGGAACTGAGATTCTGGACGAGGACGAAGAGACCGTCATCTGCGACCTGACAGAGGTTGGGCAGCGTGTTCTGCTGGCCAAGGGCGGCAATGGTGGCTTTGGCAACCTGCACTTCAAATCGGCAACCAATCAGGCTCCACGCCGAGCCAATCCGGGTCAGGCAGGGATCGACCGCACGATCTGGCTGCGGCTGAAGCTGATTGCGGATGTGGGTCTGCTTGGCATGCCCAATGCTGGTAAATCGACTTTTCTGGCGGCCACATCGAACGCGCGACCCAAGATTGCTGACTATCCGTTCACGACCCTGCATCCTAATCTTGGTGTTGTCGGTGTCGACAATGTGGAATTTGTCGTCGCGGATATTCCCGGCCTGATCGAAGGCGCCCATGAGGGGCGCGGGATTGGAGATCGGTTCCTTGGTCACGTGGAACGTTGTGCCGTTCTGCTGCATCTGGTCGATGGCACCTCGGAAACCGTCGCCGAGGATTACCGCACCATCATTCATGAGCTTGAAGCTTACGGCGGTGAACTGGCTGAAAAGCCCAGGATCACAGTTCTGAACAAGGTCGATGCGCTGGACGAAGAGGAACAGGCGCTGCAAAGGGCTGAGCTGGAAGAGGCTGTTGGTGGCCCCGTGATGACCATGTCTGGCGTTGCGCATCTGGGCGTGACCGAAGTGTTGCGCGCTTTGCGTGCCCAGATCGACGAAAACCGTCTGCGACAAAAACCCGTTGAGGAGACCAAGTCTTGGCAACCCTGACCGCAGCACGCCGATTGGTGGTCAAAATCGGCTCTGCCTTGCTGGTGGACCGCGATACCGGGTTGCTGAGGTCGGATTGGTTGCACTCGCTGGCCCAAGACGTGGCCTGGCTCAAAGGGCAGGGAACTGACGTCATTTTGGTCTCATCCGGCTCCATTGCATTGGGGCGCGGTGTTTTGGGCCTGCCCATGGCGGATTTGCCGTTGGAACAATCTCAGGCCGCCGCTGCTGTTGGCCAAATTCGGCTGGCCCGGGCTTATGAAGAGGCTTTGACGCCGCACACAATCACAACTGCGCAGGTTTTGGTGACGCTGGAAGACAGCGAAGACCGGCGGCGGTATCTGAACTCTCGCGCGACGCTGGAAACGCTGCTGAGCTTGGGCGTGGTTCCGATCGTCAACGAAAACGATACGGTGGCTACGGATGAGATCCGCTACGGCGACAATGACCGGTTGGCGGCGCAGATCGCGGTGACGGTTGGGGCCGATCAATTGATCCTGTTGTCAGATGTCGACGGTTTCTACACCGGGAACCCGAGTGAAGACGGAAACGCCAAGCGTTTCGATGTTATTGAGACCATCACGCCCGAGATCGAGGAAATGGCAGGCGATGCCGGTTCCGGCCTGTCCAAAGGCGGAATGAAGACCAAGCTGCTGGCCGCCAAGATGGCAACTGCTGCTGGTTGTGATATGGCGATCACCGAAGGTTCGACTTTGAACCCACTGAAATCGCTTGAAGATGGCGCTAATTGCACTTGGTTTACAGCTACGCTGGACCCACATGCCGCGCGCAAGCGCTGGATTTCGGCCATGAAACCGCGCGGTGAAATCGTAGTGGACGCAGGCGCGGCCAAAGCGTTGGGTAATGGTAAAAGCCTGCTGCCTGCTGGTATCGTTGAAGTAACGGGCGATTTCGGCCGCGGTGATCCGGTTGCGATCATGGACCACCAGTCGAGGCGTTTGGCGCAGGGCCTCAGCCGGTATACCGCGCAAGAGGCGGATGCGATCAAGGGTCGGAAGTCCTCAGAGATCGAAGCCACACTGGGCTATCCAGGCCGGGCCGTCCTGATCCATCGAGATGATTTGGCGTTGTAATGGCGCGATGATAAAACCAAATGACCGACCGAAAGGCACCTGAGATGAAGGATTTCGACAACATTCCCGCCCTTATGGCCGATCTTGGTAAACGCGCTAAAGCAGCCTCGGCCGATCTGGCATTTGCAAGTGCCGAGCGTAAACATGCCGCCCTGATTGCCGCGGCTGACGCTGTTTGGGCCAACCGCGCGGATATCATTGAGGCCAACAAGAAAGACCTGGAGTTTGGGCGTGAAAAGGGCCTGAGCCCGGCGATGATGGACCGGCTGATGCTGGACGAAGCGCGAATCCAGGGCATGGTCGACGGGCTGCGCACGGTCGCGGATCAGGCAGACCCCGTGGGCGAGGTTCTGACCGAATGGGACATGGCCTCGGGCCTGAACATCCAGCGTGTTCGCACGCCTCTGGGCGTTATCGGAGTGATTTACGAAAGCCGTCCGAATGTGACGGCGGATGCAGGCGCATTGTGCCTGAAGTCGGGCAACGCGGTGATCCTGCGCGGAGGCTCTGAAAGTTTCCATTCCTCGACCGCCATTCACGCCTGTCTGGTCCAAGGGCTAAAGGCTGCAAACCTGCCAGAAGACGCCATTCAACTTGTGCCCACGCGAGACCGCGCCGCTGTGCAAGAGCTGCTGACCATGACCGATTGTGTGGACGTCATCGTTCCGCGCGGGGGAAAAGGTCTGGTTGGGTTGGTTCAGCGCGAGGCACGCGTGCCCGTCTTTGCGCACTTGGAAGGTATCGTGCACATTTATGTCGACAAGGCTGCGGACCCCCAGAAAACGCTGGACGTCGTGCTGAACGCCAAAACCCGGCGCACTGGGATATGTGGTGCTGCTGAGTGCTTGCTGATCCATCAAGATGTGGCTGAAACACTCGGCCAGGATATCATTTCCGCCTTGCTTGCTGCGGGCGTCGAAATCCATGCCGAAGGCGCGTTGGCCCTGGACGGCACCATAGCGGCCACGGGCGACGACTGGGGCAAAGAATTCCTCGACAGCATCATCGCAGCCAAGCCGGTGGCTGATATTGATCAGGCAATCGCGCATATCCGCCAGTTCGGTTCGAACCACACCGATTGCATCATGACCGAGGATGCTGATGTCGCTGCCCGGTTCTTTGAGCGGCTCGACAGTGCGATCCTGATGCACAATGCCTCAACCCAGTTTGCCGATGGTGGCGAGTTCGGAATGGGGGCCGAGATCGGAATCGCAACCGGCAAAATGCATGCGCGCGGCCCGGTCGGGGCCGCTCAGCTGACGAGCTTCAAATACCTTGTCCGCGGAAACGGGACCGTCCGGTCTTAAAAACGGATAGCGACGCGGGTTGAGGTGGTTTCCGCCACAACCCGCCGACCCATCGAGGCAGCGGTCTGGGGCAGCAGTGCAAACTGCACCTGTGCTGGCGTCACCTTATTCGCAAATTGGCCTTTGGGTAGGTTCTTCCAAAGATCAGACTCTATATTCAGCTTGTCCGCCACACCGGTCACCGTCCAACTGCCACCGTTATTTTCCACGGTGACGTCGCCCCCCATCGGCATGGCTCTTTCGCAACACATCAGGGCCAAAAAGGCGAGCTTGACCTGATTGCGTGGCATCGCATCGGTCACGTGCCAGTTGACACGCACTCGACCAACGCTTTCAACATCTTTCAACAGCTCTGTGACCTCGGCCCGGCCCAACGGTTGATCGCTGGCCGACCCAAAAGCGACGCGAAAGAACCTGATCTTTGCTCCGGCGCTTCCGACGCTGCCCGAGATCAGCTCCATCTCGGGGCCCTGCATGGTTCCGACCATCTCAAGCAGTTCCAGCCCGTTGTTTATTGCGCCAATAGGGCTGATCAGATCGTGACAAATTCGCGACCCAATCAGTTCGGCCAGATTGACGTTGGTGTCGCCCATGCGTACCTCTCCTGTTGTATCTGCCGCCGGACCGGAGCCCGATCATGACAGACCTCAATGCCATACTTGCACCGGGCATGTATGTCCGCCACCCCGATTTCCCCGACTGGGGCGTCGGACAGGTGCAGTCCAACATTGGGGGCAAGATCACCGTGAATTTCCAAGAACAGGGAAAAGTGGTGATTGACGGAACCCGCATCGCCCTGACGCCCGTCTTTGATCCGTGAAACTGGTTTAAGAATGGTTAACGATGGGCCGCCGCCGCGCCGGTTGCCATTTGACCGAAAACTGCGGTATCAGCGCGCAAACAAAAGCGGAATAACTGATGCCGGATGCAGGCCCTTCTTTCACCGTTAAACTTGCCGAATCCGAGGCCGAACTGCGCGCAGCCCAAAGGCTGCGATATGACGTATTCGTCCGCGAATTGGGCGGCGGCGGCAAGATGGTGGACCACGAGGCAGGGTTAGAGCAGGATCAGTTCGATCCTTATTTTGATCACATGCTGGTTTATGATGATGCCACTGGCGAGGTTGTGGGCGTTTACAGGCTGTTACCGGGTGAACGAGCCATCGAATTGGGGCAGTTCTATTCCGAGGATGAATACGACCTGACTGTTTTGAAACAGAGCGGCCGCAAATTGTTGGAGCTTGGACGTTCCTGCCTTCACCCGGACTATCGGGGCGGAACGGCGATGTACCATCTTTGGAATGGTCTAGCGGGATATGTGGCTGAGCGCGAGATTGAGGTGCTGTTCGGGGTCGCCAGCTTCCACGGCATCAATGTACAGGAATTGGCCCAGCCTTTGTCGATGTTGCACCACAATCATCTGGCCCCGCCGGACCTGCGGGTCAGGGCGCAACCCGATGTGTTTCAAAGCATGGACCTTGTCGCGCCGGATGCGCTGGATCGCCGTGGGGCGATGGTACAGGTTCCCGCGCTGATCAAGGCGTACCTGCGGTTGGGTGGCTTTGTGGGCGAGGGGGCGTTTATCGACCACGCGTTCAACACAACAGATGTTTGCCTGATCCTCGACACGGCGCGCATGAACGAGCGCCAGCGGCGTATTTACAGCGGAGCCTAATCCAGTGAACGATCCGCTTTGGGACAGTGACGACGCGCCAGACCCGATTAAATTGGGCGTATTTGGCTGGGCATTGGTAATCTTGCGCGGCCTTCCCTTGGCACTGCTGGTTTTTGGCGGGCTGCTCGTTTTGTTGACCGTTCGCCTGATCGAGCGCCCGCTGTTCGGTTTACGGCGTCCGATCACACCGTTCATTGCGCAGTTTGTCTGCCGCAATGCGCTCCGGCTTCTTGGCATCGGCTTTCGCAGTTCCGGTGAATTGATGCGCGAACGCGGCGCTGTGGTCGCGAACCACACTTCTTGGCTCGACATCTTTGCGCTGAACGCCCGTAAGCGGGTGTACTTCGTGTCCAAGGCCGAGGTGGCCAAATGGCCGGGTATCGGCTGGCTAGCCCGCGCCACGGGCACGGTGTTTATCGAACGAGATCGCAAGAAAGCCCGCGAACAGACCCTGATCTTTGAAGAGCGCTTGAAAGTCGGCCATAAGTTGTTGTTTTTCCCAGAGGGCACCTCGACCGACGGCCTTCGTGTTTTGCCCTTTAAAACAACGCTTTTTGCCGCGTTCTTCTCGGATGAATTGCGGGACTTCATGTATGTTCAGCCTGTTTCCGTAGTCTTTCACGCGCCAAAAGGACAGCCTGACAGGTTCTATGGCTGGTGGGGCGATATGGATTTTGCCCCGCATCTTCTCAAGACCTTGGGCGCGCGTCGGCAGGGGACGGTGGAATTGATTTACCACGTTCCAGCCAAAGTCAGCGATTTTGCCGACCGCAAGGCGTTGGCGGCACATTGCGAAGAGGCAGTGCGCCACGCGCATGCAATTGCGCGGCTTGAAAAATAAGGCCATTTGGCACTTGCACAGGGCGAATTCCTACCGTATACGCGCGCCATTAAAACCCGCAGGCGGGGTTTGGGCTATTTGAGGGAGACATCCTTATCTGGCCCGCCGGTTGGAGCATCCGCTTCTTTCACCCCCGCCCAGGCGTAAACCGGAAAAGGAAAATAGCATGGCTCTTCCCGAGTTCACCATGCGTCAGCTGCTGGAAGCTGGCGTTCACTTTGGTCACCAGACACAGCGTTGGAATCCCCGCATGGGCCCGTTCATCTACGGCTCGCGCAATGGCATCCACATCATGGACCTGACCCAGACCGTTCCAATGTTGGACCAGGCTCTGCAGGCCGTTCGTGACACCGTTGCAAAAGGTGGCCGCGTTCTGTTCGTTGGTACCAAGCGTCAGGCAGCTCAGCCGATCGCAGAAGCCGCTGAAAAGTCGGCTCAGTACTACATGAACCACCGCTGGCTAGGCGGCACGCTGACCAACTGGAAAACCGTTTCTCAGTCGATCAATCGTCTGAACCAGATTGACGAAGCCATGGAATCGGGCGCCGAAGGCCTGACCAAGAAAGAGCGTCTGGGCATGGAACGTGACCAGGGCAAACTGCAGGCATCGCTGGGCGGTATCCGCGAAATGGGCGGCGTTCCTGATCTGCTGTTCGTCATCGACGTCAAAAAAGAAGCACTGGCCATCGCCGAAGCCAACAAGCTGGGTATCCCGGTTGTGGCAATTGTCGACACCAACTGCTCGCCCGATGGCGTGGATTACATCATCCCCGGCAACGACGACGCAGCGCGCGCGATCTCTCTGTATTGCGATCTGGTTGCTCGTGCCGCTCTGGACGGTATGACCGCTCAGATGGGTGCTGCAGGCGTTGACCTGGGCGCATTCGAAGAAGCACCGGTTGAAGAAGTCGTTGTGGAAGAAGCACCCGTTGCAGAAGAAGCCACGCCGGAAGCCAAAGCCGAAGCGTAAGCTGCCCGTCACGTAAATGACATATGGGGCAGGGTAGACCTGCCCCAATTCCGTTTGAATTGAGGAGAGCCAAAAGATGGCAATCACAGCAGCAATGGTTAAAGAACTGCGCGACTCGACCGGCGCAGGCATGATGGACGCAAAAAAAGCGCTGACCGAAACCGGTGGAAACATGGACGAAGCCGTTGATTGGCTGCGCACCAAAGGTCTTGCCAAAGCGGCCAAGAAATCCGGCCGTACTGCAGCAGAAGGTCTGGTCGCAGTTCACGTCAACGGTGGCAACGGTGTTGCTGTCGAAGTGAACTCGGAAACCGACTTCGTCGCAAAGAACGCAGAGTTCCAGGAAATGGTTGGCAAGATTGCTTACGCGGCAGAAGGCGTCGACAATGTCGAAGCTCTGTTGGCCGCTGATCTGGGCGGCAAGAACGTTGCTGACACCCTGACCGACAAGATCGCCACCATTGGTGAGAACATGTCAGTTCGCCGCATGGCGAAACTGTCAGGCGACACTGTTGTGTCCTACGTTCACAACGCAGCCACCAACGGCATGGGCAAAATCGGTGTACTGGTTGCTCTGTCCGGTGGTGACGAAGTGATCGGCAAACAGATTGCGATGCACATCGCAGCCGTGAACCCGGCGGCCCTGTCTGAAGCGGACATGGATCCGGCTGTTGTCGAAAAAGAAAAGCAGGTTCAGATGGACATCGCCCGCGAATCCGGCAAGCCGGAGCAGGTGATCGAAAAAATGATCGTTGGCCGCATGAAGAAATTCGTGGCGGAATCAACTTTGTTGAACCAGTCGTTCGTTGTGAACCCTGACCTGACCGTCGAAGCCGCTGCCAAAGAGGCAGGCGCAACCATCACTGGTTTCGTCCGTCTGGAAGTTGGCGAAGGCATCGTGGTGGAAAAAGAAGACTTCGCAGCTGAAGTTGCCAAAGCCGTACAGGGCTAATTCTGGCAGAGGCCCTGACAGGGGCCTCAACCTGAACAGAGTTAAAACCGGCTACTTTCCTGTAGTCGGTTTTTTTGCGCCTTCCGGCGTTAGGAACAACAGATCATACACTACTATCGGAAGGATTGAGGGGCCCCGCAGATGGGGATGGTCGAGGCCCCCCAAAATTCCGACTAAGAGACGCGGACAAATAGACGCCTTTATGTCAGAGCGACCGGAGAGCTTTGGTATTGCAAAGATCCGATCAAAACGTTCCCAGGCTAAAGCCACCACTCACGGAACAATATCACTTTGCAACTGGGGCTCAGATTCGGGAAGTCATGTTTTCCTTACCCTACGTAAATTGACGCAATTTAGCGTCAAAAAAAACACATCATGCTTCCATGATGAACATCTGATTTTGCAGGGATGCTTTGAGCACGGCTTGCGCTGTTGTTTCCACTGAAAGGGACTCCCGGGCCAGCCTCAAATGCTTTTCAACGGTCGCCGATGTCAGGCCCATCAAAAGCGCTATGTCTTGCGTCGTCTTCCCATCACCAACCCATTCCAGCGCCTCGCGCTGACGCTTCGTCAGAGCGCGATTGGGGGTGTTGTAGGGCAGGGTAAGTATCTTCAGATGCGCGACATTGTTCATCAATAAGATGTCATCGCCATGTTCAGCCCAGATTGCATCGACCTCATCCTGACCAACGGCCCCGCCAGCCGAAAGAGAGATCGCACCCTTGGACCGCATCGACACCGAGGTGAAACTGATAGTGTATCCCGCCACAACGCCTTTTGACCGATTGAACTCGTATACTTGGCGTTCCTGCGCGGTCATCGTGCCGTCGGAATTCATATCCTGAATCATTCTCCAACTGGCCGCGCCTTCATTGTGAAGCGCCCATTTCAGCATGGGTGCATGAAAGTACAGCCCATCGCGAACGAAACCATCAATGTACTCTTTGCCGTGGTTTGTAAGGATGGTGAAGTCTTCGGGGTCTCCCAAAGACGTTTCGGTCCTGTAGCGCGTATAGCCGTATAGCAGACGGTCGAAACCGAAAATTGCCATCTGGCGGCAATGAGCGTCCCAAAGCTCTTCCAGAGTTTTGACGTAGCTGAGGAAATTCAGATACTCACCCAGCTTCATACGGACCCCTCATTTTGCAAATGCGCCGACAGCGCATCCAACGCCATCACATAGCCCTGCAGCCCAAAGCCGCAGATCTGTCCCAGCGCAACCGGCGCCACATAGGATTTGTGCCGGAAGGGTTCACGTGCGTGTATGTTCGACAGGTGAACCTCAACAACCGGCAGGTCTACCGAAGCGATCGCATCCATCAAAGCGACCGAGGTGTGTGTATACGCCCCAGCGTTCAGAACGATCCCGTCCTGATTGCCTTTGGCCGCGTGGATCGCGTCGATCAGCACACCTTCGTGATTGGATTGCAGGTGTGATACGTCCAACCCGATAGACGCGCCGTGGCTTGCACAGGTTTCTTCGACCATTTTCAGCGTTGTTCGGCCATAAACCTCGGGTTGTCGTGTGCCCAGTAAGTTCAGGTTCGGACCGTTCAAAATCAGAACTTTATGCATTCATTCTCCGTCCCATTACTGGTTGATAAACGTGATTAGGTATGGATGTCCACCAGCCTGCGCACTCATCAGGCGAGTGTCGCGCATCTAACACCATCTGATCTTGAACCTAGCGTCGAAAACCAGTCAGGATTCTGGCATCGTTACCACAACTTTTCCAAGAACGGTGCGGTCGTTCAATAATTTCAGTGCCTCGCTTGCATCCGCTAAAGGAAACCGCCGACTGATTTGCGGCTTTATCTGTGAATTGGCGTATAAGTCGAACAACTCGCTGACATTTTCGGCATGGCCTTTGGGATCACGATAGACCGAAGCCCCCCAGAACACGCCAACGACCTGGCAGCCCTTCAACAATGGTAGATTGAGTGGGACTTTGGGAATACCGGCCGGAAACCCGACAACAAGGAACCGGCCATTCCACGCCATGCTGCGCAGCGCTGGTTCGGCATAATCCCCACCAACGGCATCATAGACTACATCCACGCCATTTGCGCCCGCTATGGCCTTGATTTCACCAGAGAATGCCTTTTGGGCATCACGATCCATCTGGCGGGAATATACGATTGTGTCGTCTGCGCCGATTTGACGGCAAAAATCCGCCTTTTCCTGAGAAGATACGGCCGCTATGACACGCGCCCCCATCGCCTTGCCCAGCTCAATGGCCGCGCTACCGACACCACCTGCGGCACCCAGCACCAAAAGCGTTTCACCAGGCTGCAATGCGGCACGGTCTTTCAGCGCGTGGTAGGACGTGCCGTAGGTGAAAATGAAACATGCCGCGTCATCGAATGGCATCGATGCGGGGAATTTCACGGCTGTAGCCGCCTTGACCGTCAATTGCGTGGCAAAACCGCCAAATCCGGTCAGCGCCAGAACCCTGTCCCCAACCTCGAACCCGTTCACGCCTTCTCCAACGCCCAATACCTCACCTGCGATTTCCCCCCCGGGGGCAAATGGTCTTGGTGGTTTAATCTGATACAGGTCCTGGATCATCAACGTATCGGGGAAATTGACGCCAGCAGCCTTGACCCCAACCAGCAACTCTCCCTTTCCTGGCACCGGGTCGGGCAGGGTCGTAAGTTCCAATGTATCCGGTCCGCCCGGCGCGACGCTGAGTAACGCTTGCATATTGACTGTCTTGTCCTTGTTATTCGGTTGAGAGGACCTTTGGCGCAGCGGTGAATGTTGTCAAGAATTCCGCAGGGTGCAAATCTCGCCGAAAATTGCCACCTGTGCCACAATTCAAAACCGAGGAGCAGACCATGACCCCTGAAACCCTATTTTCGCTGCAGGGAAAAACCGCACTGGTTACAGGCGGTGCCACCGGCATTGGCCGGATGGCTGCGGAATCGCTTGTAATGGCAGGGGCACGCGTGCTGATCGCGTCGCGCAAGGGGGAAGCCTGTGAAACCGTCGCGGCCGAGCTGAATGCTCTGGACGCGCCCGGAAGCGCCGAAGGTTTCAGCGGAGATGTCGGAACGGAAGAAGGCGTTCTGGCCATGGTCGATGAGGTCAAGAATCGCACGGATACCCTTGATATCCTGATGAATAATGCGGGCATCTCTTGGGGTTCACCGCTGGGACAGTTTCCCCATCACGCGTGGGAAAAGGTCAATTCCGTCAACGTCGCTGGTCTGTTCGAACTGACGCAGCGTCTGTTGCCGATGCTGATGAAGTCCGGAACACCTGATTATCCGGCGCGCGTGGTCAACGTTGGATCGGTAATGGGTGAGGTACCGATGGGCGACGGTGCCTACAGCTATTCCGCATCCAAAGCTGCGGTGCTGCACTTGACCAAGATTCTGGCCAAGGAATTGTCGCCCTATCACGTCACTGTTAACGCGCTTGCGCCGGGACCATTTGTATCACGGATGACAGCCTTTGCGACGGCAGACGAGGGCACGCGCGAAAAGGTTGGCAAGACAGTTCCGTTGGGCCGTGTAGGTCGCGACGAGGATATCGCCGGGTGTTTGTTGTTTCTGTGCGGGCGTGGCGGCAGCTATGTGACCGGAGCCGTTATCCCGGTTTCTGGGGGCCTGAACGTGGTGACCGCCGGTAATCTCTTCGCCGAAGCACTATAGGGCCGGGGGAATAGTTATTGGAAATGCGTGATAAATCACAACTCGACCTGACGGCGCTAGACACCTATCTCAGCGCAAATTTGGACGGTTACATGGGGCCGCTGGAAGCGACGAAATTCGCCATTGGACAATCCAACCCGACTTTCGAACTGCGCACACCGTCCAAGACTTACGTGCTGCGCCGTAAGCCGCCAGGCGTTTTGCTGAAATCAGCCCATGCTGTGGAACGCGAGTTTCGCGTTCAAAGCGCACTGGCCGATAGCGCGGTTCCGGTCCCTCGGATGATGCTGCTTTGCGAGGATGACGACATCATCGGTTCGGCGTTTTATGTCATGGAACGGTTGCAGGGGCGTGTATTCCTTGAACCTACGACGGATGAGGCCGACAACCCAACTCGCAGTGGTATATTCGACGAAATGAACCGCGTGCTGGCCGATTTGCATGACGTCGATGTGGACGCGGTAGGCCTGTCCGATTATGGCCCGCCGGGCAACTACTTTGAGCGCCAAATTGCCCGTTGGACCAAGCAGTATCGCGCATCCGAGACAACGACCATCCCCGAAATGGACGCGCTTATTTCCGCGCTTGAGGGGGCCATTCCAAACGATGACGGTCAGCGAACTTTGGTGCATGGTGACTACCGCATTGATAATCTGATGTTCGAGCAAAACGGTTCGCGCTGCATTGGCGTTCTGGATTGGGAGCTGTCAACGATTGGGCACCCATACGCAGATCTGGCGGCAGTCATCATGCAGTGGCAATTACCCCCCGGAAACGAGGGGCGCGGGTTGGCAGGCATCGACCGTCAAGCCCTGGGAATACCGTCGGATCAAGAGTTTATCGGGCGATATTGCCAGCGTCGCGGCCTACCCGGAATCAAAAATTTCGGGTTCTACCTGGCGTTCAATTTCTTCCGAATGGCCGGAATTCTACAGGGTGTGTACAAGCGCGCATTGGATGGCAACGCGTCTGATCCCAAACGCGCGCAGGTATTTGGGGCTTATGTTCCGGTGTTTGCAAAACACGGGCTGGAAGCACTGAATTCGTAGATCTTCCGTTAGGCTGATGGCCGGGAAAGCTCCAACTCAATATTGCCAAGGCTGTTTTTGCCAAAAAACATCTCGGTGCCCACAAACATTGTGGGCACACCGAATACGCCTTGCTTTACAGCGGCTTTGGATTGCTCTTTGAGCCGCTGCTTTATTTCGGCACCCGTCATGGCCTCGCGGATCTTGCGCGCAGGAAGTTTGTTTTCCTGCAAGATATCCATCAGCACTCCCAGTTCATCAACTTTCTGGCCATGCACCCAAATCGCATCAAATATTGCGTTTATGTATTTGGGTTCCCATGATTTTCCCGAGGCGAATACAGCGCCGCGCGTGGCAAATTTTGTGTTCACCGGGAAATGCGGGCTCATATGAAAGCTCAATCCGCGTCTGCGAGCAAAGCGATGAAGATCATGGGTCAAATAGGCCGTTTTTTGGCGATTTTCCGAAAATGCCTCGAACGGGTTCTGATTATGTGTCGCCTTGAATATCGTCGGCAGTAACACGGGCACATAGCTTACCTGCATGCCATTTCGTTTCGCCAGTTCGGGCAAAACCTTATGGGCCAGAAATGCGTTTGGGCTGCAAAAATCGAAAATGAAATCTATGGTCTGCGTCATTGTCTAAACTCCGATACGACGATCTGTGAAATGAACTCTGAACCACCAGACGAATCTATAACGCGTCTAGTGTACAGGCGGGAAGGCTGGCGCGCACTGGCCGTTGGTCACGATGTGGGAAATCAGGAATTCCTCTATTAATTCAGTGCGTCACCGGTCAAGATCAAACAAACCACCGAGGAGGTTCGAGAAACCCATGCGCAGCCAGACCACCCTTGATCCCGCCCGCCTGAACCGCATACGGGACTGGATGCAGCGATATGTCGATGAGCGCAAATACGCGGGCAGTTCATTACTATTGACCCACCACGGGTCCGAGGGGTTTTTTCACGCCTGTGGCCTTAGAAATGTTGAAAAGGACCTACCGTTTCAGCGCGATACGCTTGTGCGGATTTATTCTATGACGAAACCCATCACCTCGGTCGCGGTGATGATGCTGGCCGAGCGTGGGTTGTTCCACCTCGACGCGCAGCTTTCTGAATTTCTGCCTGAATTTGCTTCCGTTCAGGCTCTTGTTCCTGGGGCGGAGAGGCTGGATCAAACCGAAGATGCATCATCCCCGACACTGCATCAGCTTCTGACACATACAAGCGGATTCAGTTATCCGTTCAATCCCGGTGTTCTCCCGGCAGCGATGGATGAACAGAAGCTGATTTTTAGCCCAAATCAAGGGCCTTTGAGGGACAGGATCGGCGCACTGGCACAGCTGCCATTGGCATTCCAGCCAGGAACCCGTTGGGAGTATTCAGTTTCCACTGATGTGTTGGGCCGCATGGTCGAGGTTGTGTCCGGCAAAACCTTGGATCAGTTCTTCGCGCAAGAGATCTTTGAGCCGCTAGAGATGGCCGAGACCGGATTTTCTGCACCCAAAGGGGCAGGGGATCGGTTCGCGTCTCTCTATACGCCGCTGGCCGGGGACGCGATGGCGCTGAATTCAGCTGAGACCGGCGACGACACTCTGCGATTGACAGACGAGGCAGGCGCATCCCCATTTGAAAAGGCGACGACCTTTTCGGGCGGTGGCGGTCTGATTAGCACGATCGACGACTACGTCAAATTCACCGAGATGATGCGAAACCGGGGGCAGGGAAACGGCCACCGCTTGCTGGGTCCAAAGACAGTCGACTTCATGCTGCAAAACCACTTGTCGGGCGATATCGCCTCGATGGGCCCGCAAAGCTTTGCCGAGCAACCGATGGAAGGCATGGGATTTGGTCTGGCCGGGTCTGTCATCATCAACCCTGGTAGAACCCGAACACCTGGGTCATTAGGTGATTTTAGTTGGGGCGGTATGGCTTCGACATTCTTCTGGATTGACCGCAGCAACGATCTGTCGGCCGTATTCTTCACCCAATTGTCGCCGTCCAGTTCTTACCCGTCCCGATCCGAGCTAAAGGCGCTGGTAATGGGCGCGTTGGTTGATTGACCCGGGTGGCGCTGATACGCCTTTTTCATAGCCAACCGGAGAGTCGCCAATGACCGAAGCAGAACGTGTCCTTCTTGACCTTTTGAACCTCGAGAGGCTCGAAGTTGACCTGTTCCGAGGCACCGGTTCGGGCGGCGAGACTCCGACGCGAATCTTTGGCGGACAGGTGGTGTCGCAGGCTCTGGCGGCGGCGTACCGTACTGTGGATGATCGGTTGTGCCATTCGCTGCATGCGTATTTTATTCGCCCGGGCGATCCATCTATTCCTGTTATTTATCAAGTTGATAGAGCCCGGGATGGAGGTTCATTTACCACACGACGCGTGGTCGCGATCCAGCATGGCAAACAGATCTTGAACGTATCGGCCTCGTTCCACATTCAGGATGAAGGCTGGGATCATCACCATGAGATGCCCCCGATGGAGGATCCGGAAAGTTATCCGTCGCGCACTGAACTGCGCAAGAAATACGTGGATTTGGTACCCAAACACATGCGTGGTGAGCTGACACGCGAACGGCCGATCGAGGTCCGTGAGGCCAGCCATCTTGATCCGTTCCACCCTGAAATATCGGACGATCGAAATAAGGTCTGGTTCCGCATGCCCGGTGCAGTGGGGGCGGATTCTGCCACTCAGCAATTGCTGCTCACTTACGCGTCTGACATGTATCTGATGGGATCAGGTATGCGACCGCATGGCCTCAGCTGGTTTACGGGGCAGGTCAATGGGGCCAGCCTGGATCACGCCATGTGGTTCCACGCGCCGATCCATTTTGAAAACTGGCATCTGTATTCGATGGATTCGCCCTGGAGCGGGCGAGGGCGCAACTTCAACCGAGGATCGATCTATGCACAAGACGGCACTTTGGTAGCTTCGGTCACGCAGGAAGGCCTGATGCGCAAAGCGCAGAAGAAACTTTAATCATCGCCCGTAAACTGTTGATTTAACTTGTTCATACCCCTGAGCCAACTGTCGTAATTGCTGGATTTGTGCCGAATGTAGTCCAACACTCTCGAATGCGGCAGCACCAGAAACTGTTCGGACTCAATGGCTTCGACACAGGCTTGGGCCACGTCTTCAGGCTCTAGCATACCGTCGATAGACGCTACCGAATCCTCAAAGCCACGTGTCATTTCGGATCGAACCGCTTGCGGACATAGAACGGAAACGCGCAAGCCTTTATGGCTGTATGTCAGCGACAGCCATTCGGCAAAGCCCACGGCGGCGTGTTTAGAAACGCCGTACGGTGCGGCGCCAGGCTGGTTCAAAAGTCCTGCAGCCGAGGCCGTTGTCATGATGTAGCCACCGCCGCGCGCGATCATATGCGGAACGAGATGACGCGCGGTCCAGACATGCGACATGACGTTGATCTTCCAGATCCGATCCCAGTCTTCGTCCGGAACGTCCAGGCCACCAAGGGTCAGGATACCAGCATTTGCACAGAACAGATCAATCGGGCCAATCTCATCTTCGACGTGATCAATCAACGCTTTGATACTGTCTTCGTCTGAAACATCGCATATGACCGCGTGTCCGTTGATTTCCATGGCCACAGAACACGCAGCTTCGGTGTCTATGTCTGCACATACGACCGTTGCACCTTCGCGCGCGAACCGGGTTGCCAGACCTTTACCGATACCGTTGGCTGCACCGGTGACCACCACAGTTTTGCCATTCAAATTCATTAGGGCCTCCGAATTGCACGATTTGAAAGGCATCGTAAGACATTGGCAATTTTGGGAAAACCGGAAACTGCCAATGCTATTTATTTACCATAATACCGATTATGCGGTATTTAAAATATCCTAGTAGAAGGCCTGAAGTCCGGTCTGTGCCCGCCCCAAAATCAACGCATGAACGTCGTGTGTGCCTTCATAGGTGTTTACGGTTTCCAAGTTGACCATGTGACGGATAACCTGGAATTCCAGTGAGATGCCATTGCCGCCGTGCATGTCGCGGGCATTCCGCGCGATCTCCAAAGCCTTGCCGCAGTTGTTTCGCTTAACGATCGAGATCATCTCGGGCGCAGCTTCTGCCTGATCCATCAAACGGCCAACGCGCAGACTGGCTTGCAGGCCCAGGGCGATCTCGGTTTGCATGTCCGCCAGTTTGCGTTGGAACAGCTGCGTCTGCGCAAGCGGCTTGTTGAACTGTTTGCGGTCCAGACCATACTGACGCGCACCGTGCCAACAGCTTTCAGCGGCGCCCATGACGCCCCAGCTGATCCCGTAGCGCGCACGGTTCAGACAGCCAAACGGACCCTTCAGGCCCTGAACATGCGGCAGCAAGGCGCCCTCGTCCACTTCGACGCCGTCCAGAACGATCTCACCCGTAATCGATGCCCGCAGGCTCATCTTGTTCTGAATTTTGGGCGCGCTCAAACCTTTGAGACCCTTGTCCAAAACAAAGCCTCGGATCTTGCCGTCATGAGCATCGGATTTAGCCCACACCACAAAGACGTCTGCGATGGGTGAATTCGAGATCCACATCTTGCTGCCGGTCAGCCGATAACCACTGTCGATCTTTTCCGCGCGGGTTTTCATGCCCGCCGGGTCCGAGCCGGCATCAGGTTCTGTCAGACCAAAGCAACCGATCCATTCGCCGCTGGCCAGTTTTGGAAGGTACTTCCGGCGCTGTTCTTCGCTGCCATAGGCATAGATCGGGTACATCACCAATGAGCTTTGCACCGACATCATCGAGCGATAGCCAGAATCCACACGCTCAACCTCGCGCGCGACCAGGCCGTAGGACACATAACCGCCACCAAGACCGCCGTATTCTTCGGGGATCGTGGTGCCCAAAAGGCCCATTTCACCCATTTCGCGGAAGATTTCCGGGTCCGTTTCCTCGTTCTGGAAAGCTTCAAGAACCCGTGGTTGCAGCTTTTCCTGACAATATGCCTGCGCACTCGCGGCGATCATGCGCTCATCTTCTGTTAGCTGATCCGCCAGACGAAATGGATCGTCCCACGAGAACGCCCCCATGTCAGGTGCATCTTTGGCGCGCAAAGTTGGTTTGGTGTTCGGGGCGTTCATTTTGGTTCTCCGCTAGTCGGCTTTGTCGCAAAATACCCTGCCGTAACCGCAAATAACAGCTACAGTTTCGCAACGAACCATGAGTAAACCGCATAGAGCAGGGCAGTGCGCCCTGCCCCGTGTTTTTACCCCAGCGCATACCCTGCGCCGCGAACCGTACGCACGGGATCTTCACCGCCATGCTGAGTCAGCGCCTTGCGCAAGCGGCCGATGTGAACGTCAACTGTTCTAGTGTCGACGTAGATATCGCGCCCCCAGACCCGGTCCAGCAGCTGTTCGCGGCTCCAGACACGACCCGGTTTTTCCATGAACGTGCTCAACAGACGAAACTCGGTCGGGCCCAGTTTCAGCGGCTTGCTGTTGCGGCTGACCTTATGTGTCTCGGAATCCAGAATGATATCCGCAAATTCAAGCTTGATACCGACCGTCGCCGGGCGAACACGGCGCAACTGTGTGCGCACGCGCGCCATAAGCTCGACAACCGAATACGGCTTGACCACATAGTCATCCGCCCCGGTTTCCAGCCCGCGCACCTTGTCGACCTCTTCCGACCGGGCTGAAAGCATGATGATGGGGATCGATCGTGTATCCGGGCGCGTTTTAAGGCGGCGGCACACTTCGATCCCGCTGAGGTTGGGCATCATCCAGTCCAGAACGATGATGTCCGGGCTGTCTTCATCAACTAGCAGCAATGCCTCATCGCCATTGGCTGCCTTGGATACACGAAACCCTTCTGCTTCGAGGTTGTAAGCCAGCACTTCACGCTGGGCCAGTTCATCCTCAACAACCAGTACCGTAGGCTGATCAGCGGACATAATCGTTGCCTCCTAGGCGGTTTGCGAGGTGGTATCGGCTTTGGGACGTGCTTCCGACGGCCGTTCCCCAGTCACCAGATAAACCACCTGTTCAGCGATGGCTGTAACGTGATCGCCCATCCGTTCAATGTTCTTTGCGATGAAATGCAGGTGCATGCACGACGAGATGTTGCGGGGATCTTCAGCCATGAAGGTCAGAAACTCGCGGAATAGGCCGTTATACATCTGGTCTACTTCTTCATCCCGCTGGATCACGTCAGCGGCCAATTCGGCGTCACGTTGAATATAAGCGTCCAACGCGTCGCGCAGCATCCGCTCAACCTCGCGCGCCATACGGCGCAGGGCCGCGGCACTGCCGTTGATCTCGCCGGCGTCGACAAGAACCGTGGTGCGTTTGGCAATGTTTTTGGAATAGTCGCCGATACGTTCCAGGTTTGCCGAGACCTTCAGAACCGACAGAACCAGACGCAGGTCGCTCGCTGTGGGTGCCCGCAGCGCGATCACCCGCGCGGTTTCTTCGTTGATCAGATCCTCAAGCGCATCAATGGCTTTGTCGCCCTGACGCACCTCTTGGGCCAATTCGACATCCCGGGTTTCAAGCGAGCGCGCAGCGTTCATGATCGCGGCCTCGACCAGACCACCCATCTTCATGATATGGGCCTGAACCGCTTCAAGGTCGCGGTCGAATGCGGATGCAATATGTTGTTCGGTCATGTTCAAATACCTGTCCTCAGCCGATACGGCCGGTGATGTAGCTTTCCGTGCGGGGGTCTTCGGGGTTGGTAAAGATCTGACCGGTCTCGCCGAATTCAACCAGATTACCCAAATGAAAGAACGCCGTTTTCTGGCTGACCCGCGCAGCCTGTTGCATCGAGTGGGTCACGATCACCACCGAATAGCGCGAGCGCAGTTCGTCGATCAGTTCCTCGACTTGCGCAGTGGCAATCGGGTCCAGCGCCGAGCAAGGCTCATCCATCAGCAAAACCTCAGGTTCCGTTGCTACGGCGCGGGCAATACACAGGCGCTGCTGCTGACCACCGGACAGGCCGGTTCCGGGGGCGTCCAAGCGGTCCTTGACTTCATCCCAGATCGCAGCACGACGCAGAGATTTCTCAACAATATCATCGAGTTCTGATTTGTTCTTGGCAAGACCATGGATGCGCGGGCCATAGGCCACGTTGTCATAGATCGATTTGGGGAACGGGTTGGGTTTTTGAAACACCATTCCGACCTTGGCACGAAGCTGCACTGGGTCGACGCGCTTGTCGTAAATGTCTTCGCCGTCCAGCAGGATATCGCCCTCAACCCGGCAGATGTCGATGGTGTCGTTCATCCGGTTGAGGCAGCGCAGAAAAGTGGACTTGCCGCAGCCCGATGGGCCGATAAAGGCCGTCACGGTCTTGTCCTCGATCTGGACATCCACGTCTTTGATGGCGTGCGTGTCGCCGTAAAAAACTTGAACATTGTTGGCGGCAATCTTGATGGCTTTGGAGTCCACGGTTCTCTCCACTCGTGTCATATCATTCATAATAGCCCCCATTTACCAGCGGCGTTCAAAGCGGCGGCGCAGAAGTACCGCAATGGTGTTCATTGTAACGAGGAAGATCAACAGGATGATGATGCCCCCCCATGCGCGTTCATAAAAGGCCGGGTCGGCGCGTTTGGACCATTCATAGATCTGCGCCGGCATGGCCGAGTTGGGCGACAGGAAACCCGCAACAATTCCGTCGGGCGGGTTCGAGGCGATAAAGCCCACCATACCGATCAGCAGCAGCGGTGCGGTTTCCCCCAACGCCTGTGCCAGGCCAATGATCGTGCCGGTCAGAATACCGGGCGCGGCCAACGGCAGAACGTGATGGAACACGGCCTGCATTTTCGAGGCCCCTACCCCAAGCGCCGCATCACGGATCGACGGCGGAACCGCCTTCAACGATGCGCGGGTCGAGATGATGATCGTCGGCAAGGTCATCAGTGTCAGCACCAGACCACCCACCAGCGGGGCCGAAGTTGGCAGATGCATGTAGTTGATGAACACAGCCAGACCCAGAATACCGAACACGATCGACGGCACAGCGGCCAGATTCGAGATGTTGACCTCGATGATGTCAGTCAGCCGGTTCTGTGGCGCGAATTCTTCAAGATAAATCGAAGCCGCCACACCGATAGGCAAGGCCAACGCTAGAACCACCAACATCATGAACAATGAACCTAGCATGGAGACACCGATCCCAGCCGCTTCGGGCCGCTGGTCAGAGGCATCTGCACCGAAAATGAAATCCAGGTTGAAGGCTTTGTACAGCACACCCGCATCGCGCAGTTGATCCACGAAATCCAACTGTTCGACCGAAATGCTTTTGTCGTTGGCAATCGACTCGCGGGTTACGCGGCCTTTCATGTAGCCATCGACACGGCTGTTGACCAAAAAGCGGAAGCTGACGGTCTTGCCGATCTCATCGGGGTTGGCGATGACATAGTTTCGCAACTCAGCCTGCGCCGCCTTGGATAGGATCTTGCCCATCTCCTTGGGTTTCAAGTCTGTCTGGATGCCCAGCTTTTCAACTTCGCTTTCCAGCGCAGACGCGATCAGAGGGGCATAGCCAAAGGTCGAAACCTTCTTGATATCCTCGATGTTTCGGTTGCCCTTCTTGTCCAGCTTGTCGGCTTTCAGCTCAACATTCAATTCAAGAAAGCTTTGCTGAAAGGCACCAGTTCCGGCTGTGACAATATTGGTCACCAGCACAATTAGCATCAGCAAGCCGATCCCGATGGCGGCGATGCCGTACATTTTGAACCGGCTTTCAGCCGCATTGCGCCGCTTGGTGCGTGCATCCTTTTCGAACAGCGAACCTCCTTGGGGCTTCGCGGTCGGAGCAGCGTCAGGCGTTTGGGAAATATCGGTCATTCGTACTGCTCCCGGTATTTGCGTACGATGTAGAGGGCGAAGATGTTCAGCCCCAGTGTGATGATGAACAGGGTCAGACCCAGCGCAAAGGCCACCAGCGTCTCGGGGCTGGCAAAATCGGTATCACCTGTTAGCTGGCTGACAATCCGCGTGGTGATGGTTGTCATCGCCTCGAACGGGTTGCCCGAGAATTTGGCAATCGCTCCGGCGGCCATTACAACGATCATCGTTTCACCAATGGCGCGGCTTGCGGCAAGAAGGATCGCGCCGACGATACCCGGCAGCGCAGCTGGCAGGATCACGTTGCGTACGGTTTCCGAATGCGTCGCGCCCAGACCCAGCGAGCCGTCGCGCATGGTTTGTGGCACCGCGTTGATAATGTCGTCCGACAGTGACGAGACAAACGGGATCAGCATGATCCCCATAACCAACCCAGCAGTCAGAACCGCGTTTGAGCTGGCCATCCAACCCACACCCAGCATGCCACCGTCGCCGAACATCGACACCAGCGCCGGGCCCACAGTCAGCAGAGCAAACAGACCGTAAACGATGGTCGGAATACCGGCGAGGATTTCCAACAGTGGCTTGGCGATGGACCGCGTCACGCCCGACGCATACTCGGACAGATAGATCGCGGCAAACAGGCCAATCGGGACCGCCACAAGCAGCGCGATCACAGAGATGTACAGCGTGCCCCACAACAGCGGTAGGATCGACAGTTCACTGCCACCGCGAAAGTTCGGTGCCCATGTGCTGCCGAAGAAGAAATCCTTCCACGAATGCAGCTGAAAGAAGTTCATCGTCTCAAACAGCATCGAAAGAACAATGCCGATGGTTGTCAGGATCGCGATCGACGCGGCCAGCAATAGAAGGGCCAGAACCCCCTGCTCTACCACGTTGCGGGCCCGAAACTCCTTGTGCGTACGCACATAAGCAAAGGCGGCCCCAAGCAGGGCCAAGGCCAAAACCACGACCTGCATCGCAACTGTCCCTGAGGACGTCATGCTGCGGAACTTCTGTGCCGCGACTAATATCGGCTGCGTGACGTCCTGCGTCAGAACCTGGCCCGCGTCTTTCAGCGTTTTAGTCAGCGCTTCAATATCCGCATTGCCGTTTCGGGCTTGAGTTTCGGTCATTGCACCGCTGGCGACAGCGCCGTCCAGGCCGTAGGCGACACGGCGCACTTCGCTCATGATCAGGCCGCGATCCGACCCTTCGGGCACTGCCTGATCGGGAATAAGGCCGGATACCGTGCTGTTTACGATCATCGGCTGGGCAAGAAGCCAGACGATCAGCACCCCAACTGCGGGAACCAGAGCCGTCAACGCAACGTTGTAACCGTAGTAAGACGGTAAAGAATGCAAATCGCGGACGTTACCACCCGCACTTGCCAAAGCGCGGGACCGACCCGCAAAAAATCCGATCACTGCCAGCGCAAGCAGGATAAGCAACAGCCAGGATAACGCCATGAGAACTCCGTGGGGATGGCAGAGATGGAGTCAAAAAGAACCGGGGCGCGAAAAGCCGCCCCGGTTCCGTTCGTAAGAGTGATTAGGAACCGCTGCCCAGCGTGGTTTCGTTGGCAACCGCTTCCTGTACATTGACCAGCTCAGGGTCAGATACCAGGCCGTATTCTGCCAGCGGACCGTCGGGGCCTGCGATCTCGTCAGCGACGAAGAACTCAGCATATTCTTTCAGGCCGGGGATCACGCCGATATGTGCTTTCTTCACGTAGAAGAACAGCGGGCGCGAAACCGGGTATTCGCCGGTTGCGATCGACTCGGTCGAAGGAACAACGTCAGACATGGTTGCGACTTGCAGCTTGTCGGTGTTGTTCTCGTAGAACGCCAGACCAAAGACGCCGATGCCGTCTTTGTTGCTGTCGATACGGGCCAGAGTTTCGGTGTAGTCACCGTCGATGTCGACCGAAACGCCGTCGGTGCGGATGGCGATGCACTGCTTTTCAGCCGCTTTCTTGTCGTCGCCGGCGGCTGCCTTGAACACTTCGAAATCGCCCAGGTGCTCACAACCTGCCAGGATCACCTTGTCTTCAAACACTTCACGTGTGCCGTGCTTGGTGCCCGGAATGAAGGTTGCGATCGGTTGCGCCGGGAAATCCGGGTTCACGTCGGCCCAGGTTTTGTTCGGGTTGTCGACTACTTCACCGTCTACAACGATTTTCGCGGCCAGCGCTTTGTACCAGTCTTCCGGCGTGAACTCGAACGAGTTGCCGTTGATGTCAGATGCGAAAACGATGCCGTCATAACCGATCTGAACTTCGATGATGTCGGTCACGCCGTTTTCGGCACAGGCTTTGATTTCTTTTTCACGGATCTGGCGCGATGCGTTTGCAACGTCGATGGTGTTTTCGCCAACACCTTCACAGAAACGCTTCAGACCTGCCGAGGAACCACCCGATTCAACAACCGGTGTCGGGAAGTCAAAGTTTTCACCGAAGGCTTCAGCCACGATCGAGGCATAAGGCAGAACGGTCGACGACCCTGCAACCTGAACCTGATCACGAGCGGCGGCCGTGGTGGCCGATACAGCAGCGATGGTGAGAGCCGAAGCCGACAGTTTAACAAAGGACATTACAGTCTCCTTGAGAAAGGTAAATTCTGATCACCCCCATGATGATCTTGGGGCGAACCCCTAAGAGGCGTCGGTAAGCCTTTTGTGACAAGTTCGTAACGGTTTTATGACACGTAACGATTTTCTTACGTTTTCTTAACTTGACCCCACGGAACACCGTTCGCGTTCGAAATGGACCCGCGCTGGAAGTCCGAGATCAGCGTGGCAAAATCACTGTAAATACAGAACCTTTGCCCAGGGTGCTTTCGACACGCAACCGGCCCCTATGGCGGTTGACGATGTGCTTTACAATCGCCAGGCCCAATCCTGTACCGCCCAATTCGCGGGACCTGTGACTGTCGGCGCGATAGAATCGCTCAGTAAGGCGCGGCAGATGTACGGCATCAATGCCTGGGCCTTTGTCTGCGATCTGGACCCGAACCGCAGGACCGCGCATGGCGGTGTCGCGCTCCGAGGCCTGAATACGCACATCAACACTACCGCCGCTCCCACCATATTTGATGGCGTTCTCAACGAGGTTCGTGAACACTTGGCGCAGTTGGTCGCTGTCTCCGGTCACCGAGATTGGTCCCGAAGACGTATCCAGTGTCAGGTCCACATTTGCAGCCTCGGCCAGAGGACGCAGCGTTGTCAGCGTTGATTGCAACAGGCCTGTCAGATCAAACTGCTCTTTGGGGCGAACTCGCTCTTCGCTCTCGACCCGGTTCAGGGATAGCAGATCGCCGACCAGCCGGTTCATCCGATTGGCTTCGTCGGTCATGATCTGCAGAAACCGTTCACGGGCGGCTGCATCGTCTCGCGCTGGACCGCGCAATGTTTCTATAAAGCCCATCAGAGCGGTCAGAGGCGTACGCAGTTCGTGGCTGACATTCGCCACGAAGTCGCGTCTCATTTGTCCGGCCTGTTCCAGATGCGTGACATCCTGGAAAACAACCATCACGGCACCGCCCTCCACCGCGCCCACACCGTTCATGTAACGGCATTGCACTTCGAAAGTGGTGTCCTGGGCACCATCATTGGACAAATGGCGCGTTTTGGTCGAGCCCTTGTTACGCAGGCTCTGCTCTATCGCGTCGATAACTTGTGGCTGCCGAAGGATCGTCGCGAAATGACGGCCTTCGATGTTCTGACCCAGCATGGTTTTGGCTTCGGTGTTGGCCGCTATGATGCGCTCGGTCTGATCAACCATAAGCGTGGGCATCGGAATGGCCGACACAATTTCAGCAAGCAGGTCGTTTGGCATTTCCGTCACTCTTGATGCGTTTGGAATCAACCTAGGACACAGGTTTCAAAGTTTTGCGAAACGCGCGCATATTCTGCTGATAGTGAAGCGCGCTGAAGGTGATTTTTTGCGCTGCAGCCTCATCCAGTTCGCGCACAATTTTGCCCGGCGACCCCATGACCAGAGAGTTATCGGGTATATCTTTGCCTTCCGTAATCAGGGCGCCGGCACCGATCAGGCAGTTTTTCCCGATCTTCGCCCCATTCAGAACAATCGCGCCCATTCCGATCAGCGTGTTTTCCCCGATCGTGCAGCCATGCAGCATGACCTTGTGTCCGATGGTGCAGTTCTTACCAATGGTCAGCGGATACCCGGCGTCGATATGCATGACGCAGTTTTCCTGGACGTTGCTGCCCTCGCCCACGCGGATTTCTTCGTGGTCGGCGCGGATGGTGCAGCCGAACCAGACCGAGGCTCCCTGTTCCAGAACGACTTTCCCAATCAGGTTGGCGTCCGGCGCAACCCAGGTGTCTTCGTGGATTTGCGGAACGATTTCACCCAAAGCGTAAATGGTCATGCCAAGCCCTCAAATTCGTTTTGCAACGTGCGGACATGGTTTTGCAGGCTGGGCTGCTGGATGCGGCGCATGCGTTCGGCGCTGACGATGGTTTTCAGCTTTTCTTCGGTGGCATTCAGATCGTCATTGATCAGAACATAGTCATAATAGCCCCAGTGGCTAATCTCATCCCAACTTTTCAGCATACGTTTTGCGATCACGTCTTCACTGTCCTGACCGCGGCTTTCCAGCCTGCGGCGCAGCTCAGGGATCGACGGCGGCAGGATAAAGATCGACAATGCGTGCTTGCCCAGGTCCGAATTTCGGATTTGCACCTCACCTTGCCAGTCCACGTCAAACAGAACGTCTTTGCCGCTGTTAATGGACTCGCGTACCGGACCCGCAGGTGAGCCGTAGAAATTGCCGAACACGTGCGCGTGTTCCAGCATTTGCCCCTCAGACACCTGCTGCCGGAACGCATCTTCACTAAGGAAGTAATACTCGCGTCCGTCTTCCTCACCTGGACGTGGTGCGCGGGTGGTGGCCGAGACCGAAAACTCCAGCTCAGAATCCCACTGCATCAGCCGTTTCGCCAGGGTCGATTTACCGGCCCCCGAAGGCGAGGACAGAATGATTAATAGGCCGCGTCGATCCGCCATTTGGGCGCTCCTGTGGTTATTCTACGTTCTGCACTTGCTCGCGCATCTGATCTATTACGGCCTTCAACTCAAGGCCTACCGCTGTCAATTCCGCGCTTTGCGCCTTTGAGCACAAGGTATTGGCCTCGCGGTTAAACTCCTGCATCAGGAAATCCAGCTTGCGCCCGACCGCCGCGTCCTGCGCCAGCAGATCGCGGGCTGCCACGACATGCGCTTTCAGGCGATCAATCTCTTCGGTGATGTCCGCCTTGACGGCAATCAACGCCATTTCCTGAGCAACGCGGTCCGGATCAGCCCCCTGCGCGTTGTCCATTACCCGCGCCAGATTATCCCGCAGCGCCTCGGCCATTTTGTCCTTGCGCTGCTCTGCCAGCTCTGCCGCCTGGACCGTTAATGAAGCCACCTGCCCTAGTTGATCTTCGAGAACAGTCGCCAGCACCCGCCCTTCAGACTGGCGCATTTCTATGAATTCGCCCAATAGGCCAGTGAACTCTGTCGTCAGTTGGCCAACCAATGGGCCCGGGTCATCCCCATCACTGCCCGCATCCAACATACCCTTGAGCGAGATCAGATCCGCGGCTGTCGAGGGCCTAAGGGTTACGTCCCGCGCAATGGCCATTTCCTGCGTTCGCGCCACAGCCTCAAGAACGGCACCCATGGCAGTCTCGTTCAGGACTAGGTCCGCCTGCGTCTCATCTCGGCTGAGGCGCAAAGACAATGTCACATTGCCCCGACTGAGTTGTTTCGACATGGCGGCGCGCAATGCGGCCTCAAGCCCGGTCAACCAGTCCGGCACGCGCAGACGCATGTCCAGCCCCTTGCCGTTCACGCTGCGCAACTCCCACGTCCAGCTATGCGGCCCAAACGCCCCTTTGCCCGAGGCGAAACCCGTCATGGATTTAATCATGCCTGCCCTTTCCATAGCTGCCAGTTTTCAGTTTGCTGGGCGCACCTAATGCGAACTGCCCGCACAGGGCAAGAGTTTGCTGACTCTGCCTTTGTCGGCCAGTCGTTAACCATTCGTTAAAGATTTACTCCAAAATTGATTCAACCTGCGTCAGTCTTACACCTGCGAACACCGGTCTCGGATCGAGGTCCCCAGTATTTCGCATTTTAGGAAAATGACGGTCGATAGGCGCCAGGGTGATAATGATGAAAACCTTTTTCGGGAACGGTTTCGGGTCAAGTTTTGGAAAGATCGTCGCTATGGATCGTTTTGACAGCGGGCGCAGCCTTTCGCCTATCCGGCAGGCCGAGGCGTATTGGACGGCACTTTTGACAGGTGACGGTGTTCCCATGCGGTCGCAAATCGACCCCCGCGGGCTTGAGAACATTTTGGAATACACTTTCGTTCTGGAACGCATCGCCCCCGGACTTACCCGGTTCCGTCTGGCCGGGAGGCATTTGAACCAGCTGGCCGGGATGGAAGTGCGTGGTATGCCGCTGACCTCTTTCTTTGAGCCCGGCGCACGGGACCAGATCAAAACCGTGTCGGAACAAGTATTCGCACAGCCAGCTATCGCGAATCTGACCCTGGACTCATCGGGCCGGCTTGGGCGTGTGCAATTGCAGGCCCGCATGCTTCTGTTGCCGTTGAAAAGTGATCTGGGTGATGTCAGCCGCATTCTCGGCGTATTGGTCAGCGACGGCGCAATCGGTGCAACACCCCGTCGGTTCACAATCTCAGCAAACAACTTGCGCCCGGTGTCGCATGTGCAGGTTCCCAAACCGTCGCAAACAGTCGAGACAGGCTTCGCCGAAGATCAGCAAAAATTTGACCGTCCCGGTTCACATCTGAGGCTGGTTGTGTCGCGCGATGACTAATCACAAACAAAAAAGGCGGGCCTGTGCAGCCCGCCTTTTCGTTGATTTTTGATAACCTTAACCGGCGGCGCGCTTTTTGCGGTCGCGGCGCAAGTTGGTCAGTTCTTCTGCAACCAGGAATGCCAGTTCCAAGGACTGCGACGCGTTCAAGCGTGGGTCGCACGCTGTGTGGTAGCGGTCCGACAGGTCCTCTTCGGTCACCGCGCGCACACCCCCGGTGCATTCGGTGACGTCCAAACCGGTCATCTCGAAATGCACACCGCCGGGAACCGTACCCTCGGCCTGATGAACGCCAAAGAAGTCGCGCACTTCGCGCAGGACTGAGTCGAACGGACGGGTTTTGTACCCGGTTGCCGATTTGATCGTGTTGCCATGCATCGGGTCGCAGACCCAGGTCACCTTGGCGCCCTCTTCCTTAACCGCCTTGACCAGACGCGGCAGGTGTTCACCTGCCTTGCCTGCGCCAAACCGTGCGATCAGGGTCAGGCGACCCTCTTCGTTTTCCGGATTCAGCTTGGCCATCAGAACCTTGAGGTCCTCGGCTGTCGTGGTCGGGCCACATTTCAGACCAATCGGGTTCAATACACCGCAGCAGAATTCGACATGCGCACCGTCTGGCTGACGCGTGCGATCGCCGATCCAGATCATGTGACCGGACCCTGCCAACCAGTTGCCAGACGTCGAATCGAGACGGGTCAGCGCCTCTTCGTATTCCAGCAGCAAGCCTTCATGGCTGGTGTAAAACTCCACGGTTGAGAACTCATGCGTAGTGTCCGCTGTGATCCCGGCGGCATCCATGAAGTCGATCGTGTCTTGAATACGGTCCGCAATTTCCGAGTATTTCTGAACATCCTGTTCATCCGTGAAGCCCAATGTCCACGAATGCACCATGCTCATATCGGCGAAACCGCCTGTCGAGAATGCACGCAACAGGTTCAAGGTTGCGGCAGCCTGCGTGTAGGCCTGCAGCATCTTGCTGGGATTCGGGATGCGGGCTTCGGGCGTGAAAGCCAGCTCGTTGATGATGTCACCGCGGTAGCTAGGCAACTCAACACCGTCCAAAACCTCGGTCGGCGCACTGCGCGGCTTGGCAAACTGGCCCGCCATGCGGCCCACTTTGACCACCGGCACCTTGGCACCATAGGTCAGCACCATCGCCATCTGCAGCATCACCTTAAAGGTGTCACGAATTGCATCCGCGCTGAATTGTTCAAAGCTTTCAGCACAATCCCCGCCCTGTAACAGGAAAGCCTCGCCGCGACCGGCGGCACCCAGATGTTGCTTGAGACGCCGTGCTTCGCCAGCAAAGACCAGCGGGGGATACTGAGAAAGCTGAGCCTCGACTTTGGCCAGCGCGGCCGCATCGATATAGTCTGGCATCTGAACCCGGGGCTTGTTGCGCCAGTTCGTTTTTTGCCATTCGGTCATAGCTTTGATCTCCGCTGAAGTAGTCAGGTCGTCTCTATACAAAATGCATTGAAGAGTGACCATATACGATTTGCGCCTCTTGACGGGGGAAACAAGCTTTGATCATGGTGGCTGGCAACAACGACGCCGGACGCGACGTAACAACGCGCCGAATCAAGGACACCAAGCCATGCAAGAGCAACGCCAAGTTGTCACAGTGGAAGGCGCTGAGGCCAATCCTCGGCATTTCGTATTTGTCCTTTTGGACAAGTTTTCCCTGCTGTCTTTTGCCTCGGCGTTGGACAGCCTGCGGATTGCCAACCGTATGGCAGACAAAGAACTCTACACGTGGACCCTTGCTGGTGAAGGTGGTGATACGGTCAGCTGTTCTGCCGGGACTACCTTTAACGTTGAAGCCGACTTGGTCGAACTGCAACGCGACGACGTGATTCTGATCTGCGGTGGCGTAGACGTTCAATTGGCGACAACAAAGAAAGTGCTGAATTGGGTCCGGCGCGAGGCCCGGCGCGGTTTGCGCATCGGCGGATTGTGTACGGCAGCTTATACGTTGGCCAAAGCCGGGTTGCTGGACGGCAAACGCGCCACGATCCACTGGGAGAATTCTGACAGCTTTATCGAAGAATTCGACGAGGTCGAGCTTACCAAATCGGTTTTTCAGATCGACGGTAACCGGATGACGACCGCGGGCGGCACATCCTCAATCGACCTGATGCTCAAGATCATTGCCGATGATTATGGTGAGGATCTGGCGAATGCCGTAGCGGATCAGATGATCTATTCCTCGATCCGTACCGATCAGGATACACAGCGCCTGTCGACCCCGACCCGGATTGGTGTACGCCACCCCAAGCTAAGCCAGGTCATCCTGATGATGGAAAAGAACATCGAAGAGCCGATCTCACCCTCGATACTGGCCAAGGATGTCGGCATGTCCACGCGCCAGCTGGAACGCCTGTTCCGGCGCTACCTCAGCCGCTCGCCCAAGCGATACTATATGGAACTGCGCCTGCACAAAGCGCGCAACCTGCTGATGCAGACAGATATGAGCGTGATCAATGTGGCTCTTGCTTGCGGCTTTGCCTCACCCAGCCATTTCTCAAAATGCTACCGGGCCCATTACAACACCACGCCTTACCGTGAGCGTGGTGCTCAAAGCGGGCGGCTTTCGGTTTGATCCGCGCCTATTTGGGGTTCATGCGATAGATGGCTCCCTGTCCCACCGAAATGAACCAGATCGCCCCATCCGGGGCTTCGACGATGTCCCGAACACGCTCGGTTTCCGGTCCCTTGATCTGTTCGACCTCGCGCAGCAGTGTTCCTTCAAGGCGCGAGATGTAGTCAAACTTGAGCGACCCGACAAAGATATCGCCCCGCCACTCTGGCCAAAGCTTGCCGGAATAGACCAGCAAACCGGACGGTGCGATGGACGGGTCCCAATAATGTTCAGGCTGTTCCATACCCGGTTTCGAGGTCCCCTCTCCGATTTTTTGGCCCGAGTAGTGAACGCCATAGGATATCACCGGCCAGCCGAAATTCCGCCCCGGTTGGATCAGGTTCACTTCATCCCCGCCCTGCGCACCATGCTCTGAAATCCACAAGCGACCCTGCCGGTCCAACCCAGCGCCCTGCGGGTTGCGATGGCCAATTGACCAAATCTCAGGTCGAATACCGGCTTGCCCGACAAAAGGATTGTCAGCAGGCACCGTGCCGTCGCGATTTATGCGAATGACGGTGCCCATGTGGTTTGACCTGTCCTGCGCTGACGGACGGTCTCCGCGATCTCCAATCGTTACAAACAGCGTTCCGTCCTGTGCCTCGACCACACGCGAACCAAAGTGTCGGCCGGTCGAACCTCCAGGAACCGCTTCGAAAATGATCTGCACGTTGTCCAAACGGCCCCCGTTTTCCGACAGGCGCGCCACGGCCACCGCCGTTCCCGCCCCGCCGCTTTGAGGTTTGGAGAAGGTGAGAAACACCTCGCGAGACTGTGAAAAATCCCGTGCCACGGTGATATCGAGCAACCCGCCCTGCCCGTTCGCAGCCACCTTGGGCACCCCGGCAATGCGTTTGACCCCGCCTTGCGAGACAAACAAAAGCTCGCCGTCCCGTTCGGTCACCAATGTGCCGCCCCCGGGCAATAACCCGATGGCCCAAGGTGCATCCAGCCCGGTAACCATCGCCGTGACCTGAACCGTCCCGGCAGAGGTTTGAAGGGTATCGGCGCTGATGGGGCCAGCAAAAACCGACAGGACCAGAATCGCGGCAGCCCTAAACATGAGAATCTCCAACTCTGGTAAAATGTGACAAGCTCATCAAAACAAATAGGTTTATTATTGGCAAAAACACATTTGCGTTAGGACTTTTCTTTTCCAGACAGCTTGCCTAGGGTCTTGCCCAGAACGAATACGTTCCAATAAGGGAGTAACCATATGAAAAAGCTGCTTACTGCAACTGCAGCATCCGCTCTGCTGGCTGGTCCGGCACTGGCCGAAGACGTCACTTTGGGCGTCCTCTTTGGCTTTACCGGCCCGATTGAATCGCTTGCACCTGCAATGGGTTCCGGCGCTGAAATGGCGATGGCCGAAGTCACCGAATCCGGCAAACTGCTGGACGGCTCAAAGGTCACCGCGTCGCGCGCTGACACCGGCTGTATCGACAACGGTCTGGCGACATCAAACGGCGAACGCATGATCGCGGACGGCGTTGCCGGTATTGTCGGCGGCGACTGCTCGGGTGTGACCGGCGCGATCCTGCAAAACGTTGCGATCCCGAACGGCATGGTCATGATCTCGCCGTCGGCGACATCGCCGGGTCTGTCGACCATGGAAGACAACGGCCTGTTCTTCCGCACCGCCCCGTCGGATGCACGTGAAGGCGAAGTGATGGCTGACATCCTGAAGGATCGCGGCATCAACTCGATCGCCCTGACCTACACCAACAACGACTACGGCAAGGGTCTGGCAGACGCGATCCAATCCTCGTTCGAAGCAGCCGGTGGTGAAGTGACCATCGTTGCCGCGCACGAAGACGGCAAGGCTGACTACTCGGCTGAAGTTGGTGCGCTGGCGTCGGCCGGTGGCGACATTTTGGTTGTTGCAGGCTATCTGGACCAGGGCGGTCTGGGCATCATCCAGTCCTCGCTGGACAGTGGTGCGTTCGAAACATTCGGTCTGCCGGGCGGCATGATCGGTGACTCGCTGCCTTCCAACGTCGGTCCCGACCTGAACGGCTCGTTTGGTCAGATCGCCGGTTCGGGCGGTGAAGGTGCTGAAAAGTACTTTGCCATGGCCGAGGCCGCAGGCTTTGACGGTTCGTCGCCCTATTCGCCTGAATCCTATGACGCCGCCGCGCTGTTCATGCTGGCCATGCAGGCCGCAGGTTCTACTAACCCGGCTGAATACGGCGCCAAGATATTGGATGTCGCCAACGCCCCGGGCGAGAAGATCTATCCGGGTGAACTGGCCAAAGGTCTGGAGCTTCTCGCCGCTGGCCAGGACATCGACTATGTCGGCGCATCGGGCGTTGAGCTGATCGGCCCCGGTGAAAGCGCGGGTTCCTACCGCGAGATCGAAGTAACCGACGGCGAAAACAAGACCGTCAACTTCCGTTGATCCGGTCTTAAACGTCATAAAATCAAGCAGCCCGGGCCTTGTGTCCGGGCTGTTTCAATGAAAAAAGGCCGCACCTCACCTTTTGGGGTCGAAGAAGCAGAAACACCGACAAGGGTGGCAAGGGGAAAAGATGATCGTCGTCGAGGACGTGCACAAGCATTTCGGCGGGTTTCACGCGGTGGATGGGGCGTCGCTGGAAATCCAAAAAGGTTCGATCACAGGCCTGATCGGGCCGAACGGGGCGGGAAAGACCACCCTTTTCAACGTGATCGCGGGCGTTCTGCCTCCGACAAGCGGCAGAGTGTTCATGGACGGCGAAGAGATCACCGGCCTGCCTCCTCATGATTTGTTTCACAAAGGTCTGCTGCGCACCTTCCAGATCGCGCACGAATTCTCTTCGATGTCCTGCCGCGAGAATCTGATGATGGTGCCCGGCACGCAATCAGGTGAATCCCTGTGGAACACCTGGTTTGGTCGCAAGCGCATCGCCGACGAAGAACGAGCCCTGAAGGCCAAGGCCGATGAGGTGCTTGAGTTTCTAACTATCGAACATCTGGCCGACCACAAGGCGGGTCAGGTCTCGGGCGGTCAGAAGAAGCTGCTGGAACTCGGCCGCACCATGATGGTCGACGCCAAAATCGTGTTTCTGGACGAGGTCGGCGCAGGCGTGAACCGCACCCTGTTGATGACCATCGCCGACACGATCCTGCGTCTAAACAAGGAACGCGGCTATACTTTCGTCGTCATCGAGCACGACATGGATTTTATTGGCAAGATCTGCGACCCGGTCATCTGTATGGCCGAGGGCAAGGTTCTGGCTGAGGGTACACTGGACGAGATCAAGGCCAATGAGCACGTGATCGAAGCCTATCTGGGGACCGGCCTCAAGAACAAAGACAAGCTGGAGGCCCAAACATGACCGCGGGTGCAGGCGATAATCCCTATCAGGACGATCACGGCAACAAAGACGCCTCGATCACCAATACCCGCGGCGTTGGCACCATGACCCCCGCGCATGCGAAAAGCGGTCCCGTTTCCAAGGTTGAAGGCGGTCCCTTTCTGATCGGCGACACCATGACCGGCGGTTACGGCAAAGGGCCGGACATCCTGCACGACTGTACTATCGCGGTCGACAAGGGTGAGATCGCAGTCATCGTTGGCCCTAACGGTGCCGGAAAGTCGACCGCCATGAAGGCCGTGTTCGGGATGCTGGACGTGCGGGCGGGCTCTGTCCGCCTGGATGGCGAAGATATCACCAATCTCACCCCGCAGGACCGTGTGATCCGCGGTATGGGATTTGTTCCACAGACCTCGAATATCTTCACGTCGATGACGGTCGAAGAAAACCTTGAGATGGGCGCTTTCATCCGTCGCGACGACATCAGTCAGACGATGGAGCAGGTCTATGACCTCTTCCCCATCCTGCGTGACAAACGCAACCAGCCGGCTGGAGAGCTTTCGGGCGGTCAGCGTCAGCAGGTCGCCGTCGGCCGCGCGCTGATGACGCAGCCTAAGGTGCTGATGCTGGACGAACCAACCGCAGGTGTATCGCCCATCGTGATGGACGAGCTGTTCGACCGGATCATCGAGGTTTCCCGCACTGGTTTGCCAATCCTGATGGTGGAGCAGAATGCTCGTCAGGCCCTGGAGATTGCCGACAAGGGTTACGTTCTGGTTCAAGGTCGAAATGCTTATACCGGTACAGGCAAGGAACTGTTGGCCGATCCTGAGGTGCGAAAGAGTTTCTTGGGTGGGTGAGTTGAAGGCCGTGGCGACGCTCGCGTTTACCGCAATTGGCAGTACAGCGCTTTCAACTCCCTGCGCCTTGCAAGAAACCTGCGCGTATGTGGAGGACTGCGAGGGCGCTGAACTCACGCTCGAACTTTTGGGTACTCCACCAGAGCTTGTTCAAAGCAATTTTGGTGACTTTTCTGTGGATCAGATAGCAAGGGCAGGCGAAATCACTTCGAAAATCCGTTTATCAAATGGACAAGAGTGGACCGCCACCGCGAAAAACGACTTGCTGACCGCATCTCGGACACAGGACGACAAACACATAAACATGTATGTGACGAAGACCTCAGACACCGAAGTGGCAGTGACACTTCTTACCCTGCCAATGCGCTATGTCGATTATGCGCAAGCAGGCCAAGCAAGACGCGCATTCTCCGGAAAATGCGGACTGGAGTTTTAATGGAGTTCCTCAATGCCATTATGGCGCTCTCCAACGTCATCCTTGTTCCCGAAATTGTCTGAAATCAATACCCGAAGTTTCCCGAAATTCTCCTACCATCCCAAGATTTCCACGCCTCGGCTGCAATCCGGTCACATTGTGCGTTTAGCGCCGGGCTTTGTGAAGGAAACGGTTTCCCGGTCAACCAAAGTTAGCTCCGTGAAATCAAGCGAACCTTCTGAATGAAAAACTCTATTCAGGACCCATAAATGAAAAAATGGATGTGTGTGGCCTTCGCCACCTTGTGCGCAACTGCCGCAACGGCGGAAGAGCGCCACTTTGTCTGCGTCTCAGACCGCGACGGTAGCGAAGTGCGCCTCAACAGGGCACCGGAAGGAGACAAGGGCAACATCGAAACTGCGAACATTTCCGGCGATGCCATGGTGCTTAAAGGCGTTGGCAACATGACGTTTGTCTATATCGAAGGCGCGGATGTCATGACCTTTGTCGTCCATTATGACGACATGTCTTATGATCTTTCAGTCAAAGGCCCGCATGCCGGTACCGATCACGGGACATGTAAAGAAGTCTAAGTGCTCTCTCAGAGAGCCCCGAAACAAATCGGGGCTATCGAGGTTAATATCTCAAGAAATATCAAGAGGATGTGAGCACATGCTCACTCCTCTTTTTTTCCGAATGATATTGTCTAGGTCAGATGAGGGCGTCGCGGATCTCCGTTCGCTCTTCATTCTCAACCACCCGCATTCCAGCAGAAACCCCAATCTGGAAGGCGGAGCAAACCACCAAGGGACACCATGAAAAATCTGACTGCACTGACACTCGCCCTTCTCGCCCCCTCATATGGTTTGGCTGCTGGTTCCGGACCGCTAGACGGCGCTGATTTTGTCGTGACCTGCGTCTCGTACACCGATGGTAGTAGCGTTACTCTGGCCCGTTCGGGTTCGACTGATACCGGCTTCATCGTAACGGACACAATTCGGGGTGAAGCCAAGATTCTACCGGGTGTTAACTCGCTGACGTTTCTCCACATCATGGACAAAGACGTGGTCACTTTTGTCGTCGATTTCGACGACCTAAACTATGACATGTCCATCAAGGGGCAGCACACTGCAAACGACCGTGGCATTTGCGATGACCCCGTAAGCTGACAAAGCGATAACTCTCTCACATTCCGGCCCTTTCAGCCCAAAAAAGGGAGCGCAAATTGTTGTGTCTGACATAAGCGTCGTGCCATAAAGCCGCACCCGGACAGTGAGAAGAATTGATGGACTTACTAAACGCGCTTGTTGCGCTTTCGAACTTTGTGATCGTGCCTGCGGTTGCTTACGGCAGCCAGTTGGCTCTGGGGGCGCTGGGGGTCACGCTTATCTACGGCATCCTGCGGTTTTCGAATTTTGCCCATGGCGACACGATGGCCTTTGGCGCGATGATTGCCGTGCTGGTCACCTGGGGCCTGCAAGCCGCCGGAGTGAGTTTTGGCCCACTACCCACCGCGCTGCTGGCCCTGCCCTTTGCGATCCTGGGCTGTATCGTACTTGTTCTGATAACCGATCGGTTGGTCTATCGGTTCTACCGGGAACAAAAGGCCAAGCCGGTGATCCTTGTGATCGTTTCTATGGGCGTCATGTTCATCATGAACGGGCTTGTTCGCTTTATCATCGGACCGGATGACCAAAGGTTTTCGGACGGTGCGCGTTTCATTATATCCGCCCGTGATTTTAAGGCGATGACCGGATTGCGTGAAGGGCTTGCGATCAAGACCTCTCAGGGCATCACTCTGGTAGTTGCCGTTATTGCGGTGGCGCTGCTGTTCTGGTTCCTCAACAAGACCCGCACGGGCAAATCGATGCGAGCCTATTCCGACAACGAGGATCTGGCACTGCTCTCGGGTATCAACCCCGAGCGCGTTGTGATGATCACCTGGATCATCGTAGCAGCATTGGCGACCACCGCTGGTGTTCTCTATGGGTTGGACAAAAGCTTTAAGCCGTTTGTCTATTTCCAACTTCTGCTGCCGATTTTCGCCTCGGCCATTGTCGGCGGTCTTGGCAACCCGCTGGGCGCCATCGCTGGCGGGTTCATTATCGCGTTTTCCGAGGTCACCGTAACTTATGCGTGGAAAAAGGTGCTGACTTACGTCGCGCCAGAAAGTCTGGCGCCTTCGGGACTAGTGCAATTCCTATCCACCGATTACAAATTCGCCGTCAGCTTTGCCATCTTGCTGATCGTGCTTCTGTTCAAGCCTACCGGCCTGTTTAAAGGGAAAGCGGTATGACCGAGTCTGTCAAAAACACGCTGCTTTTTGTTGTCGTTGGCGGCTTGATCCTGCTGACCGGTTTCACACAAAGCTGGAACTCCGCGATCCTGATCCTGAACATGGGGCTGATCTCTGCCATCATGGCGATTGGGGTGAACCTGCAGTGGGGATTTGCTGGCCTCTTTAATGTCGGTGTCATGGGTTTTGTGGCGCTGGGTGGTCTGGCTGTTGTGTTGGTATCGACCGCTCCAACACCCGGTGCGTGGTCTTCGGGCGGGTACGGCATCGTTCTTTCCTTGCTTTTGGGGGCTGCGACCGTTGTGGCGGCGGTGCTGGTGGCGACCCGGATGCCAAAGGGCCGCGCCCAAACCTTGACGATTGTCGCCATTCTTATTGTAGGCTTCTTTGTTTACCGCGCGGTATTCGATCCCAGCGTGGCTGGTGTTGAAGCAATCGATCCGGCAGTTGCCGGCAACCTCGGCGGTTTGAACCTGCCGGTCCTTGTGGCCTGGCCTGCGGGTGGTCTGTTGGCTGCTGGTGCGGCGTGGCTGATCGGAAAAACGGCGCTGGGTCTCCGCTCGGACTACCTGGCAATTGCAACGCTTGGCATTGCCGAGATCATCATTGCGATCATGAAGAACGAAGACTGGCTGGCCCGGGGCGTCAAGAATGTCTACGGAATCCCGCGCCCTGCCCCCGTGGTAGGCTACGAGGTCGAACTGCAGAACGATCCCGGCTTTGTCGCGCGCGCCGATTGGTTCGGGTTGGACCCCGTCATCGCATCGACGCTTTCGGTCAAACTGGGCTATTCGCTGCTGTTCATGATCGTTCTGCTTGCTTTGCTGTGGATGGCGCAAATGGCGTTGAAAAGCCCGTGGGGCCGAATGATGCGCGCCATCCGCGACAATGAGGTCGCGGCAGAGGCTATGGGCAAAGATGTCACCCGCCGCCACCTGCAGATATTCGTGCTCGGCTCGGCCATCTGTGGCATCGCCGGTGCGATGATGACAACTCTGGACGGGCAACTTACGCCGGGCACATACAACCCGCTGCGCTTTACGTTCCTTGTCTGGGTGATGGTCATTGTGGGCGGTTCAGGCAACAATTTCGGTGCTGTTCTGGGCGCATTCCTGATCTGGTTCCTGTGGGTTCAGGTCGAACCAATGGGGTTGTGGTTCATGAGCCTGATCACATCGAGTATGCCAGATGGCAGCGCGCTCAAATCTCATTTGATCGACAGCGCCGCGCATATGCGGTTGTTCACCATGGGCCTAGTCCTGCTGATTGTTCTCAGGTTCAGTCCAAGGGGTCTGATTCCGGAAAAGTAAGATCACAATCCATCAATTCATGAAACCGCGCCAACTGACTGGTGCGGTTTCTTGATTTTGTGGAGTATACGGATTAGACGAATCCCAGTACCGCCTTGATGCAGCCGTCTTTTTGGCCACTATTTACGCTAAATTGCCCCTTGGCCCGCGATCATTCGGGAAACATACGAGTATAAGAAGAGTGCACATGAATACTTCCTTCACTAAAATAGCCCTTATCGTCCCGCTGTTCGTAACGCTGGCCGGTTGTATTCCCTCACCCGAAGATCTGGAATCCACCCCGGTCAAGGTGCAGACGCCCAAGGGCGAAGTCACCTGCCAGCTGTATCGTCAGGACCGTGTGACCTGGGATCGGGCGATCAACTTCCCGGCAACCAAGATGTCGGTTCCCGAGGCGGATGCCTACTGCCGCCAAGAAGGTCAGCGCCGTCTGAAGTAACAGAATGCGCGCCGGGTAGAAGATTTCTGCCCGGCACAACCCTTATCTGGCTTTGAACAAACCGCCCAGAATGCCGCGAACAATGCGGCGTCCGGTTGTTCCTTTCAGTTCCTTGATCACGGCCTCGCTCATCGCAGTTGCGAACGTGTCTTTCTTACGCATCACGCGAGAGGATGACCGCCCGACCCGGCTGCCGGAATAGCGTCTTGCTGTCGCAAATTCACGCTCGGCCGTGGATTGTGTTTCCAACTGTTCTTCGGCTTCGGCCGCGGCTTGCGCTGCTGCATCTGCGCGGGACTGAAGGATTTCAAAGGCAGATTTCCGGTCCTTCAACTGCCCGTATTTCACTTTCATCGCTGACGCATCCATAAGCGCTTTCCGCTCGGCCTTGGTGATTGGACCCAGTTGCGTTCCGGGCGGGCGGATCAAAGTGCGTTCTACGATCCCTGGCACGCCTTTTTTCTGCAACATCGAGGTCACGGCCTCACCGACACCAACTTCACGGATCGCCTCTTCGGTGTCGAAGGCTGGGTTTTCACGATAGGTTTCTGCTGCAAGCCGCAGATTCTTGCGATCCCGCGCCGTGAATGCGCGTAAGGCATGCTGCACCCGGTTGCCTAGCTGACCCAGAATGTCTTCCGGAACGTCCGCCGGGTTCTGAGAGATGAAATAGACGCCCACACCTTTGGAGCGAATGAGGCGGGCGACCTGTTCGACCTTGTCCACCAGAACCTTGGGCGCATCATCGAAAAGCAAATGCGCCTCGTCGAAGAAGAACACCAGTTTGGGTTTGTCCGGGTCGCCAACTTCGGGCAGTTCTTCGAACAGCTCGCTTAGCAGCCACAGCAGGAATGTTGCGTACAGACGCGGTGACCCCATCAGCTTGTCGGCAGCAAGGATGTTCACGACGCCCTGCCCGTTTTCATCCACGCGCATCAGATCGGCCAATTCCAGCGCGGGTTCACCAAACAGTTTGGTGCCGCCCTGGTTTTCCAGCACAAGCAGGCGGCGTTGAATGGCCCCGATCGAAGCGGTTGAGACATTGCCATAGCGTAAAGACAACTGAGCCCTATTTTCCCCAATCCAGACCAGCAAGGACTGAAGGTCTTTGAGGTCTAGTAGCGGTAAGCCCTCTTCGTCTGCCACCCGGAACGCGATGTTCAGAATGCCCTCTTGTGCTTCGCTCAGATCCATCAGGCGCGACAGCAGCAGAGGTCCCATCTCGGTTACTGTTGTACGAACGGGATGTCCCTGTTGCCCTAACAGATCCCAGAACGTAACCGGGCACGCGCCATACGTATAATCGGCAAATCCGATCCGCTGGGCGCGATCGTGAAACGCCTGGTGAAGCTTGTGGCCTTCGCTCCCCGCCTTGGCCAGACCGGACAGGTCCCCTTTGACGTCAGACAGGAATACCGGAACACCAGCTTGGGAAAACCCCTCGGCCAGAATTTGCAGTGTCACTGTTTTACCTGTTCCCGTCGCCCCCGCGATCATGCCGTGACGGTTGGCATACTTCAGCGTCAGCGACTGCGGCTGGCTGTAGTCGTTGCCACCGCCGCCCAAGAATATGTTTTGGTCCATGAATGTAAGGCCTTATTTCCACCGATCTGCGGCCAGCATACAAAGTTAACCTTTAACTGCGAAAGTCTAATTGCTGCCCACGTCGCTAAGGTTACGGGGCGGCATATTTCCTCCCTGTCGACTGACCGCGCCTTCGGGCGCGGTTTTTTTCACAAATCATGGCCGTTACATTAAAATTTCAGGTTTTCAGTTGACCGATGCCCCTGCCTTTCGTAACGTCTGCGCATAAATAAGTCGGCCAGTCCGACGGGGAGAAAATTTTTAGAAGGGAGCCGCTCCACCGGCTCCCTTTGTTCTTTTTGCCGTCGCGCTAGATTTCCGATAACCCGGCGAAAAACCGTTCACATGTTGAAATGACCCACCTTAGCCCCTGACAGTGTTGGACAAGGGTGATAGACGAGTGAAAAAGTCCAACATAAGACCGAGGCAATCATGATCAAGAACACCCTTTCAGTCAGCCTGGTGACCGCTTCTTTGTGGTGCGGAGTCGCATACGCTCAGGAAACGACGCAGGAAACCGAACAACAACCCCAGACCTCGCAAACTCAGATCGGCAACGATCTGGACCTGGGTGAAACCGGTCCGCGTAACGGCGAACAATACGTCAAGGAAGAAAAAGGCGACTGGGCGATCCTGTGCATCAAGACCGATGCCGACGAAGATCCCTGCGCGATGCGTCAGATCCTGACTGGCGAGCAAGGCCAGCCGATCGCGGAAATCACTCTGGAAAAACTGCCCGAAGGCGTGGCCGCGGTTGCCGGAGCAACTGTGGTTGTCCCGCTAGAAACGATGCTACAGGCGCAGCTGGCGCTTTCGATCGATGGTGCTCCGGGCAAGCGCTATGACTACCATCACTGTAACCCCGTTGGCTGTGTCGCGCAGATGGGCTTTACCGAGGGCGACGTGGAGGCAATGAAGGTCGGAACCAAAGCGACCTTGTCGCTTGTGTCAGTTCTCGCACCAAACCAACTGCTGCAACTTGAAGTATCGCTGTCAGGCTTTACAGCAGGTTTTGAAGGCTTGAAAGTTCTGCAGAACTGAGGTTTCGCTAAGCTAAGACCGCCGCCGGGTTTTACCGGCGGCGTCTTTGTTTGAAATCAGCATTTATATGCGTTTTAAGGCAATTACCGCATTCAGCCCGCCAAATGCAAAGGCGTTACTCAGTGCTACGTCCACTTTCGCCTCGCGGGCTTCGTTTGGCACGACATCCAGCGCGCATTCGGGGTCCGGCTCTTCATAGCCGATGGTCGGAGCGATCACGCCATCCCGCAGTGCCATGATACAGGCCAGCAGTTCGACCGCGCCGGTGCCGCCGATAAGGTGGCCGTGCATCGACTTGGTCGAAGATATCATCAGTTCGTCCGCATGAGGACCAAAGACACCGGCCACGGCAGCGCATTCCGTCTTATCATTGGCCGCGGTGCCGGTTCCATGCGCGTTGATATATCCAACACTGTCCGCGCTTAACCCTGCATCCGCAAGCGCGCCCGACATGGCACGCGCAGCGCCCTGTTTGCTGGGCATGACAATGTCCGACGCATCTGACGACATCGCAAAACCCACGACCTCACACAGGATATCAGCCCCACGGGCGCGGGCGTGCTCGAATTCTTCGAACACGAAGACACCTGCGCCTTCGCCTTGCACCATGCCATTACGATTCGCGCTGAACGGGCGGCAGGCGTCCTTGGACATGACACGCAGCCCTTCCCAGGCTTTGACACCACCAAAACACAACATCGACTCTGACCCACCGGTCAGCATCGCCGGAGCAGCACCGCTGCGTACCATCTGGAACGCCAGCGCCATTGCGTGGTTGGACGAGGCACAGGCCGTCGACACCGTAAAGCTGGGGCCCTTAAGGTTATGCTCCATCGAGACGTGACTGGCCGCCGCATTGTTCATCAGCTTGGGAACGACAAACGGGTGCACCCGGTTTTTGCCATCCTCGTAAACGGAACGGTAGTTGTCATCCCAGGTCGAAACGCCTCCACCAGCGGTTCCCAACACAACGCCCGAGCGGGCCGCGAGGTCACCATGGAATTCGATCCCGGATTGATCAATTGCTTCTTTGGCCGCTGTCAGAGTGAATTGTGTGAACCGGTCATACAGGGTCATTTGCTGGCGGTTAAACCGCCCCTCGGCCTCGAACCCGCGGACCTGACCACCAATCTGAATGGCCAGTCTTTCAACATCGCGAAATTCAAGCGCAGAGATACCGCAGCGCCCTTCGCGCATAGCCTCTAACGTATCAGGCACCGAATGGCCCAGTGAATTGATTGTACCGGCCCCGGTGATAACGACGCGTTTCATAGGATTATGTCAGACCTTTTCCGACACCAGCTTTTGGATACCGGTGATGATGGCCGCGACATTCGAGATGTCGAAGTCGCTGGCGCTCGGCTCGTTTGCGTTGAACGGAATCGAGATATCGAACTCTTCCTCGATGGCAAAAATGCTCTCGACCAGTCCAAGGCTGTCGATACCCAGATCTTCGAGCGTGCTTTCGGGTGTCACATCCGACGGCTCCAGCACGGCCTGCTCTGCAATGATTGCGATGACGCGGTCGCTGATGCTCATGTCGATCCTCTAATTATCATGTTGAGGTTGATTTAATCGCTCGGAGGCTGTTTGGAAACAGCCTTTTTCAGCGCCTCAACGTCACGTGCCAATCTCGGCAGCCGGCGCTGCGCTTTGTAAATGTCTGTATGCGTTTCCATTTTGATGGCGGGATAGCCCATAACCACGCGCCCTTTGGGAACGTTGGATAGGATTTTTGTGCCCCCGCCCGCAATCACACCATCGCCGATAAAGATATTGTCCGACACTCCGGTCTGTCCGCCCAAAACAACGTTGTTTCCAATTTCAACTGATCCGGACACACCGGATTGCCCGCATAATAGGCAATCCTGCCCAACACGGGTGTTGTGCCCGATATGAACCTGGTTATCGAGCTTTGAACCATCGCCGATGCGGGTGTTCCTGATGGTTCCATTGTCAATGGTACAATTCGCACCGACTTCGACATCATCGCCAATCTCGACAGCACCCAAAGAATGAATGCGGAGCCAGCTCTGCGCCCGGGCTTCACCCTGATCGCCCATGGATTTGCGGGCGTTTTCCACGCCTGATACCTCGGGCGTCACAAAGCTGAAACCGTCACTGCCGATCCTAGCGCCGGGTTGCGCAATGAAACGATCACCGATCTGAGCCCTTGCTCCGATACTCACCATCTCGCGCAGAAACGCGTCGTCGCCCAGAACGGCATCCAGACCGATCACGCAATGTGGACCGATGACCGCATTCTTGCCGATACACGCACCGGCACCAACAACCGCCAATGGGCCGATCGAGGCACCCTCGCCTATCTCCGCCGTTGGGTCGATTACGGCAGAGGGGTGAATGCCCGGCTGCACTCCTTGCCCGCGATCCAGCATTGCCGTGATACCCGCCATCGCCATGCGTGGACGCGGCACAAAAATCGCGGCCTCCAGCCCCAGAGCCTGCCAATCCGCACCTTCCCACAAAACGGCGGCGCGGGCGGCACCCGTGCTAAGCGCGTCCGCGTATTTCGGCGACATCGCCATTGCCAGGTCAGACGGCCGGGCATCGACCGGTTCTGCGGCGCGCTCTATAATAAGGCCAAGTTCACCCTGACAGTCCGCGCCCAAGGCTTCGGCGATTTGCTGAATAGTGTACTGCATGACGGGCTTCCCGAATTAAGGACCTGCCCCGGTGATTACCCCTGAACGTCCGGCAGGGCTACCCCTGCTTTCTGCAGAGCGTCCCAGATTTTCCGGTCCCGGTCATAGACATCGCGGCGGTACTGAACCTCACCTTTCGGACCGACATAGGCGGTGCGATAGATCAGATGTACTGGAACATGCTGTTCCAGCGGGACAGTCGTTTCCTTGCCGGACGCCAATATACGGTGGAAAAACGCCTTTGGGTCCTCTTCCTGTTTGGCCAAAAGTGCATAGGCAAACTCGAAGGGTTGCGCCAACCGGATACACCCGTGCGAGAACGCTCGCGTCTCACGTGCAAACAGAGATTTCTGAGGCGTATCATGCAGATAGATGTTGTGCTTATTGGGGAACATGAACTTTACCAACCCCAGCGCGTTGCTTTTGCTGGGGGGCTGACGCATGGCAAACGGGAAGTTTCTTGTGTTGAACTGGGTGAAGTCAACCGCGCCCCGATTAACCAGACGACCGCTGCGATCCGTGATCTGGATGTGGCCAACGGCGTTCGGATTTGACTGCAGTTTTGGCAGATATTCCTTGGTGATGATCGAGCGCGGCACATACCAACTGGGGTTGATGACCATATGCTCCATCTCGTCCGAAAACTCCGGGCTGCGACGGTCATGCACGTTCTTACCAATCACGGCGCGGGTCTCAAAGGTAATCCGGCCATCGTCCACGATCTTGGCCGAAAAGTCGGCCTGGTTGACCAGAATGTGCCGCTCACCCCGTTCACGCGGCAACCAGCGTTCGCGTTCCAGTGCAACATAAACGGCCTTCAAACGCTCGGACGCCGTGCGGTTAAGCTCGGTGATCGTGCCCTCACCGGCGACACCATCGGTGGCCAGACCGTGCGCCTGCTGGAAGTCTTTGATAGCAGCCAGCATTGCCTCATCGAATTCGGGACTTGCGGTCGGGCTTAGATACCCCATCGTAATCAGACGGTTACGAAGCTTAATTACATTAGATCCGGTATCGCCATATTCCAACTTACCCACAGGCACACCTGCACCCCAACCGCCTTGGTTGACCAATGCCTCAAGCGCGATCTTCTGTTTCATCAACGCGCGGTACTGGGTGGATTGCGGTGCAAGCAGATCGAAATACGCGTCACCCTCCGCAGTAAGCAGGCCCTGCAAATGGTCATTGGCCGACCGACGCGACACTGTGCGGACCAGCCCATCGTCAATCTGCGCAGGACGCAATGCGCCTGAATACAGATCACTTGCATAGCTGACAAACGCCTTGCTTAATTCGATTTCAACCGCACCCAAATCCCGCAGCGATCTGGCGTCCTGCATTTTTGATACGATCGACTGAACGTCATAGCCCCCTTCGGGCAAGCCATGCAGGTTTGTGGAAGATAACGCCTTTATCAACCGCGCTCTGCGCGCTTCATGCTCAGGCGTGTCGCCCACCCATATTGGGGCAAAGGCGTTGGTACGATAGAACTCTGCCAGACCTGAACCTGCAGGCGCAAACTCGGCCACAGCCATTTGAAATGCCGTTCCGGGTGCAGACTGGGCACTTGCCACAGAGGCAGACGCCGTAATGCAAGCGGCGAAGATAAGACTTTTAGGCAACCGGTAAAGTGCTCGCATGGGATGACCTTGATTATTCGATACTTTGCGCGTTCTGAGGCGCGTTCCGAACGAATATGGTTTTCAGCTGGACCTTTTGTCCATTCACAAATACATCAATCCAAAGCATCCATCCGAGCCTGATGCGCGTTTGCATCGGCTGCGTTGCGCCAACGCCTAATTGCCTCAATACTATACCGATTTGCATCACCTGCGCAAAAAATCGCCGAAAATTCCCCCTTGAAAAGATGAATGTGAAAGATTTCTTGGCTGGCATTTCGTACTGTGTCATAAATCCCGCATCTGGGATGGGAAAAAATTAAGATCGCGCGCGTAACATCGTGTGCAGGCAGGAACAGTACGGGACGAAACGAAATGACCACGAGCAGTACATCGGGCTTGACCCGGCGTGCCCTATTGGGCGCATTCGCTGCAACAGCAGTTGTAGCAGCACCGACTTATTCCAATGCAGCAGGTTTTTTGCGCGGTGGCGGCGATATTCGTCGTATCCGTATGTATTCGGGCCGCACGGGCGAACGGCTTGATATGATATATTGGGTTGACGGAAAATACATCAAGGACGCTGTCAAAGAAGTGAACCACTTCATGCGCGACTGGCGTACTGATCAGGCCAAATCCATGGATCTGCGCACCATCGACATCATGGCAGCCTCTCATAATCTTCTGGACGTGAATGAGCCCTACACTCTTTTGTCCGGCTACCGTTCCCCCCAAACCAATGCAATGCTGCGGTCTCGTTCGCGTCGTGTGGCCAAGAACTCGCTGCACATGAAAGGCCAGGCTGCAGACTTGCGCCTGTCCTCCCGTTCCGTATCTCAGATGGCCAAAGCAGCCATGTCCTGCCGTGCTGGCGGTGTCGGCAAGTATCACCGCTCGAACTTTGTCCATATGGATTGCGGCGAGGTTCGCAGCTGGGGTGGCTGAAAGACTCCCAAACTGTTTCTCAACGACGAGCGCCTTTGGGCGCTCTTTGTTTTTTGGACTACCAGCGTACAGGTTTTGCCCGGATACGGGATCGCTGATTGCCGCACTTACAAGACCGGAATTGGCTGCCTGAAAGGTATTCTCACGGGCTTGAAAACGTCATTCTTAGGTGGGCCAGCGCGCACTTCTCGCGAATTTTCATATAACATGATGAAAAATATCGCGATTTTATGAAGAGATTTTTTATGAGAAAGGAGTCATATTGCGGCGTTAGAGGAAAGATTAATGATTTCGATTGTCGCCAAAGTAATAGCATTGTTCCTGCTGATTGCCGCGCTTTATCTGGCGTATTATGCCGGTTCGTTTCAGCAAGAACTCAAGGATACTGATAGACCGCCGCCGGTGGTTCTGTTTTCCATTGTAGTGGCCCTTGCCGCCTATCTGCTCTTAGTGCTGGTATAATTGCTTCTGTCCGGCATCCGGGCTTCATTCCGAGCAATGGCGCCAGCACGCCTGCTATCGCGGTTTAGCTTACTACAGTGCCATCATCTCGGATCGTGCAGCAGATCTGCGTTGCTCGCCGCCCAGTCATGCATGGCCTGCAGCAGAGGTATCAAGCTTTGCCCTAAAGGCGTCAGGCTGTATTCCACATGGGGCGGGATGGTTTTGAAGTCTTTGCGTGAAACAAAGCCCGCTTCTTGCAACTCACTTAGCTGGCGGGTCAGTGTCCGGTGCGTTATGCTGCCAAGGTTTCGCTGAAGCTGATTAAACCGCGAGGTTTCCTGGGCCAGCCAATAGACAATCAAAAGTTTCCACTTACCCGAAATCGCTTCGATCAACGGCTCAATAAGGCAATTCTCTTTCGATTCGAGAGTTGTCATGACAGTATCCTAAATGACCGTACTTGTCGTTTTGATCATGTAATTCTAACTACTGCCCGGAACACCCAAATGCAATGAGGATTGGGATGAGCAAGAAGAAGGTAGTGATTGTTGGTGGCGGATATGTCGGCTTTGAAGTTGCCAAAGAATTGGATGCACATGCAGATGTCACACTGATCGAGCAACGCGAAGCTTTTGTGCAGCCGCCGGCGACAATCCGGGCGCTCTTGGATCCTGCTTTGCTGGATCAGATCGTTCTGCCGTATGATCGCTTGCTAAAGAACGGGCGGGTCGTGCGTGGCCGCGCTGTATCGGTGTCTCAAACCGAAGTGACCCTGGAAGATGGCAGTGTCTATCCGGCTGATTTTATCGTCGTGGCCACAGGTTCGTCCTATGCAGCACCGTTCAAACCATCGGGCGACAGCATTGATGATTTTCGCCAGACCAGCGCAGACGTCAGCGCGCAATTGGCAGCCGCGAAATCGGTGGCAATCGTCGGGGCTGGTGCTGTTGGCACAGAACTGGCGGGTGAAATTGCTGCGGCACGACCGGACAAGGACATCACTTTGATTTCGTCGGACTATACCCTTTTCCCGATGTACCCTGCTAGGTTTGGCAGCCAGATCAAACGCAAACTTGAACGCGCCGGTGTATCTGTCGTGCTTGATCAAAGAGTCGAGGATTTACAGCGCATGGACATGCCTTACGCGGGTTCGGTGAAACTAACCGATGGTCGGGTTGTCTCCGTTGATCTGGTGTTTCCGGTCGTCGGATCAAAACCAAATACGACCTTGATCCAGACTATGCCTGGGGTGAACGCTGTACCATCCGGCCGGATCAAAACCGACAAGTGGATGCGCCCGTCAAATTTTCCGAATGTCTTCATTGCGGGCGACATCGCCGACATAGGAGACGGTATGACGATTGTCGCGATCACTAGGCAAAACCCATGGTTGATCAAGACATTGAAGCAGGTGTTGAAGGGACAAGCGGTCGAAGATCAAAAACCCTATGCGCCTTGGAAGAAGGCACCGATCCTCGTTCCGCTGGGACCTCATGTCGGCAATAGTTGGCTCTTTGCGACTGTTGGCGATTGGATCACCCGCAAGATGAAAGGAAAAGAGCTCTTTATCCCAAAGTATCGCAAGGCATTTGGTCTTTCACGATAGCAGAAGGTCTGAGCGGTGCATTTCCCGGCCTAATCTATTGAAAGCCGAAGCGAAAGCGGGCTTAAGAGGGCAAAATCATAACCCAACTAGCCGTCAGCCATTAAAAGTAATGGCGCACCTGAGAGGATTCGAACCTCTGGCCTCTGCCTTCGGAGGGCAGCGCTCTATCCAGCTGAGCTACAGGTGCCTTGGCCGTTAGCTAACCTTGATCCGATCCGGGTGCAACTGCAAATCTTTCCGGATCGGCCAGGTTTCACGCAAACAAATCGTGTGCCAATTCCAGCGCGTCGATCAGTATGTCGACCTCGTCCGTGGTGTTGTACAGACCAAAGCTTGCGCGGCAAGTCGCGGTGACACCGTAGAAATCCATAAGAGGACCAGCGCAGTGATGACCGGCACGGACAGCCACGCCTTTCTTGTCCAAAATGGTCGAGACATCATGCGCGTGCCCTGCCCCGTCCATCGTAAAGCTGAAGATTGCGGCCTTGTCCGGGCGTGTGCCCTGAACCTGCAACCAGTTCAGACCAGTCAGTCTCTGCATAGCATAATCGCGCAACCCGGCCTCATGAGCGGCGATATTTTCCATCCCCAGATCCATCATGTAATCCAGCGCAACACCCAGACCGATGGTTTGGACAATACCGGGCGTTCCGGCCTCGAACTTCATTGGCGGGTCGTTGTAGATCACCTGGTCCTTGCTGACCTCTTTGATCATGTCGCCGCCACCGATAAAGGGGCGCATCTCGGCCATGCGTTCGGATTTGATGTAAATCGCACCCGACCCCGAAGGGCCATAAAGCTTGTGGCCAGTAATTGCATAGAAATCGCAGCCGATATCGGCGACATTGACGGGCATGTGCACAGCGCCCTGGCTGCCATCGACCAGCACCGGAACGCCTTTCGCATGTGCGCCTTCTGTGATCGCTTTGACGTCAACCACTGTGCCCAACACGTTCGAACACTGCGTTACTGCAACCAGCTTGGTCTTGGGACCGATCGCGTCGATCACGGCCTGCGGGTCAAGCCCACCATCTGCGTCCACATCGACCCAATTCAGGACGACGCCCTGACGTTCGCGCAGAAAATGCCAGGGGACAATATTGGCGTGGTGTTCCATCACGCTCAGCACGATCTCATCTCCGGCCTCCATGCGCGGCATGGCCCAGCCATAGGCGACCAGGTTGATCCCCTCGGTCGTGCCCGAGTTCAAGACAATCTCATCTTCGTCCGCCGCGCCCAGAAAACGGGCGATGGTTCCGCGAACGGATTCGTATTTTTCGGTCGCCAGATTGGACAGGTAATGCAGGCCGCGGTGAACATTCGCGTATTCTTCGGAATATGCCCGTGTCACCGCATCAATCACGACCTGCGGTTTCTGCGCCGATGCGCCATTGTCCAGATAGGTCAACGGCTTGCCGTTCACTTCCCGAGACAGGATTGGAAAGTCTGAGCGGATTTTCTGCACGTCATACATGGTCTTCTATTCCCTATACGGGGCCGCCGGGCGTTAATGCGAGGACAAAGGGCACTGCAATCAAAGCAGATAACACGATGACCCCGAAGGATTTAGCAAGCGAACCGAATTGGTGCGCTTCATTCAGAAAATGGAGCGTGACGTAAAGGCTGATAATCGCCGTGGCCAGCAAAAACATCAGCATCAAAAACGGCAGCACGATCGTAATGACCAGCGTGATCACTATCGCAGCGATCTGAAGGTACTGCAGCCAGATGGTCAGCGTCAGGATGTCATCGAATGTTGCGCGGCCACCCAGAAACCTCCCTACGAACAGGAATGCCCCGACGCTTAGCAGCATGGCGCCGGCAGATCGGACCAGACCCAGGAATACAGGCGTAGGTGGGGGTACGGATTCATCACCGGGGACTGGAAGCAAATGATCAATACCCAGTTGCACAAGGCCGTTGAGCACCACGGCCAGAAAGAAAGAAAGCCATAAGATTTCTCGCCCCGGGCGCATGTCCAAAAGGCGCCGGGCCGCTTGGGCGGGGTGTGTCAGGGTCAAAATCGCAAGATCAACAAAGCCAGTGGGATTCATTCTTGCCGCCTTTGCGCTTGACTGAGACCTGCCAGCCAGAACCACAGGAACACTGCGAACCAGACGATCCCGACGAGTGTCAGGGCCGGGCCAGATCCTATGAAACCGCCGACCAAACCATTCAACAAAACCAGAGGTGTTGAGGACAATAGCGCCCAGAACAGAGCCAATCTAGCGCCATAAGACGTCCCCTGACCGCCAACCAATCGGGCCGCACCGTATGAGACAAAGGCCAGCAGGTAGAAAAACAGAGGCAGAATAATGACAGTGCCCATCAAGGCACCTCCCATCAGCATATCCAGCTCTAGCCCTTCGATATGCGCGCGTCGCGCAAGGCTGGGCAATTGCGCGATGAATGCAACGATGCAAAACGCCATGACAAACATCAGCGCCCTGTCCTCGCGCGGGCCAAGATCCAGAAGCCGCCGCACGACACGACCCGGCCCCCGATAGGTAGCCACGATATCCGAGGTCAAAGGCATCAGATGTGTCGCGACAGCCAGCCTTCAAGGCGGTTCACAATGGCATCAGCCAATACCTCATCCTCGATCTCATCGACGGCTTCGGCCAAAAATGCCAGCGTCAGCATATTGGTGGCGTCCTTAACCGAAATCCCGCGCGAACGCAGGTAAAACAGCGCCGTCTCATCAATCGCACCCGAGGTCGAGCCGTGCGAACACGCAACATCGTCGGCATAGATCTCAAGCTCGGGCTTAGCGAGGAACTGGCTGTCGTCATCCAGCAGCAAGGACTGGCTGATCTGATATCCATCAGTCTTCTGTGCGCCTTCCTTGACCAGGATCTTACCCTGGAACACGCCGGTCGCGCCGTTGCGCAGAACTTTCTTAAAGACCTGACGGCTTTCGCAGTTCACCGCGTCGTGGGTAACGAAAACCGTGTCGTCATGGTGGAAATCACCATCACCTACGCAGGCGCCTGCCACATGAGCAATTGCGTCGTCGCCGGTCAGTTCGATCACCTGTTCGTTGCGGGTCAAAACTCCATTTACCGTCAGCGTGAAGGACTTAAAGACAGATTCCCGTCCCAACCGCGTGAACATGTGAGTCGCAGCGCGACGTTCATGGTCCCTGCCCTGTGCGCGCACGTGATGCAACGTACCGCCATCGGCGATGTCGATCTCGATACATTTGTTGAACCGCGATGCCGCAGGACCGTTTTCCAGAACCGTCACCTCAGCGCCGCTTTCAACACGGATGATGTGGTGCAGCATGGCGTCCGAGGTCTCGGACTCATGGCGATAGATCAGGCTGATCGGCTTGGTCGGCTTACCGGTGACGTGGATCGCAACGCCATCTGCGGCAAAGGCGGTATTCAAAGCAGCCAACGGCCGCTGAACCGGGGATTGCCCGCGCGATTCCAGAACGCCGTACAACTCTTTGGCCCAGTGAATATCCTTACAGCAGATGTCCTCAATCCGGTCGATGTTGACACCTTCCAGCTCTAAATCATCCGAGTCTTCAGCGCTGAACACACCGTCGATGAAAACGATCTTCAACCGGTCGAGATTGCCAAACAGCAGCGGCTCGTCTGAGTGGAACAATGCTGCATGCGGCTGCTCGGCCGAGATCAGGGTGTCAGGGCGCGTGTACTTCCAATACTCGTCGCGCCGCCCCGGCAGACCCATTTCCAGCACTCGCGCCAGCGCGTCTTCGCGCGCGGCTCGGGTGCAGCCGGCTTCGGGCATGGTCAGCGTGGCCAGCCGCGCCTCGGTCGCGGTTTGTTTTACTTCGGGCAAAGCCATCAGTTCACCTCGGCCAGGATGTCGGCATAACCGTTGTTTTCAACTTCCAACGCCAGTTCGGGACCACCGGTTTTAACGATGCGACCGTCCGCCATGATATGCACAACATCAGGTTTGATGTGGTCCAACAGGCGTTGATAGTGGGTGATGACCAGGAAACCACGGCCTTCATCACGCAGCGCGTTCACCCCCTCGGCCACCAGTTTCATCGCATCGACGTCCAGACCCGAATCCGTTTCGTCCAGGATGCACATCTTGGGTTCCAGCATCGCCATCTGCAGGATTTCGTTCCGCTTCTTCTCACCGCCTGAGAAGCCAACGTTTACCGGACGCTTAAGCATGTCCGCGTCGATTTTCAGCGATTTTGCCTTGGCGCGCACTTCTTTCAGGAAGTCGGCAGCAGACAATTCGTCTTCGCCGCGAGCCTTGCGCTGAGCGTTCACGGCCGTGCGCAGGAAGGTCATGTTGCCAACACCCGGGATCTCAACAGGGTATTGGAACGCTAGGAAGACACCCGCAGCAGCGCGTTCTTCCGGCTCCATCTCCAAAAGGTCCTCACCATCCAGCGTGGCAGAGCCTTCGGTCACTTCGTACCCATCGCGGCCCGACAGCACATAGCTGAGCGTTGACTTGCCCGAGCCGTTCGGCCCCATGATCGCATGTACTTTTCCGGCCTCAACCGTCAGATCGACACCTTTGAGGATTTGCTTTTCTTCTTCCTCAAGCTTCACGTGCAGGTTTTTGATTTCCAGCATTTTTTGTCCTTTTGCGTACCGCAAGGGGCCATCCGGCCCCCAATATGTTCTAAATTCAGAGGAATGCGGGGTTAACCCACTGATCCTTCAAGGCTGATGGCCACCAACTGCTGCGCTTCCATGGCAAACTCCATCGGCAGCGCCTGCAGGACGTCCTTGCAGAACCCGTTAACGACCAGCGCCACGGCTTCTTCCTCGTCCATGCCGCGCTGACGGCAGTAGAACAGCTGATCGTCATCTACCTTGGATGTCGTCGCCTCATGTTCCACGCGCGATGAATTGTTGCGGACCTCGATATACGGCACCGTATGGGCCCCGCATTTATCACCGATCAGCAAGCTGTCACACTGGGTGTAGTTGCGGCTGTCCTTTGCCTTGGGATGCATTGAGACCAAACCACGATAGGTGTTCTGCGCTTTACCCGCGCTGATCCCTTTGGACACGATGCGCGACTTGGTGTTCTTGCCCAGATGCACCATTTTGGTGCCGGTATCGGCTTGCTGCATGTTGTTGGTGATGGCGATCGAGTAGAACTCACCCTGGCTTTCGTCACCGCGCAGGATGCAGGACGGGTACTTCCAGGTCACGGCGGATCCGGTTTCCACTTGGGTCCACATCACCTTGGACCGGTCACCCCGGCAATCGGCGCGCTTGGTCACAAAGTTATAGATACCGCCCTTGCCGTTTTCATCCCCGGGGAACCAGTTCTGAACGGTCGAGTATTTCACCTCAGCATCTTCTTCGATGATGATCTCAACAACGGCCGCGTGCAGCTGGGCCGTGTCGCGCTGCGGCGCGGTGCAGCCTTCCAAATACGAAACGTAAGAACCCTTGTCCGCGATAATCAGTGTGCGTTCGAACTGACCCGTGTTTTCCGCGTTAATGCGGAAGTAGGTGCTCAGTTCCATCGGGCAGCGGACGCCCGGTGGGATGTAGACAAACGAGCCATCCGAGAACACGGCCGAGTTCAGCGTGGCGTAAAAGTTGTCAGAAACAGGCACAACAGTGCCAAGATATTTTTTGACCAGTTCAGGGTGCTCCCTGATCGCCTCGGAAATCGAACAGAAGATCACGCCGTGTTTGGCCAGCTCGTCCTGGAACGTTGTGCCAACTGAAACCGAGTCGAACACCGCATCCACGGCCACCTTGCGACCTTCGGCAGGCATATCCTCGGCGCCTTCGACACCGGCCAGAATCATCTGCTCTTTCAGCGGGATACCAAGCTTTTCGTATGTGGCCAGAAGCTTGGGATCGACCTCATCCAACGATTTGGGCTTTTCCTCCATCGACTTGGGACGGGCATAGTAATACTGGTCCTGAAAGTCGATCTTGGGATAGTGGACCATAGCCCAGTTCGGCTCATCCATCTTGGTCCAGCGTTCGAAGGCCGCCAGACGCCATTCCGTCATCCATTCGGGCTCTTCGTTCTTTTCCGAGATCAGCCGGACGATATCCGGGTTTACGCCCTTGGGAGCATATTCCATCTCGATATCGGTATCCCAACCGTATTTGTAGGTACTGACCTCGCGTACCGCGTCCACGGTTTCCTGATCGACACCTTCTTTTACCTGGGTCTGGTCCAAAGCGGCCATATGACACCTCCGTCAGATCACGCGGCGCGCGCGCGATGCTTCTTTTCTTTTTCAAGCCACGTTTCGGCGAAACGCAGCACATCTTCTTCAGTGGTCAAAGGTCCCAGAGACACGCGGATCGCGCTTGCTGCTGTGACCTCATCAAAACCCATCGCGGTTAACACCGCGCTTGCCCGGACCTTGCCGCTGGAACAGGCAGAACCTGCACTGATAGCGAAACCTGCCAGATCCATCTGCATGACCTGCGTTTCGCCCTTCCAGCCGGGGGTTGCGAAACACGAGGTATTCGGAAGGCGGTCCTGACCTTTCCCGACAAAAATAGTAGATTTAGAACCAGCCTCAAGGGCATTTTCTAGAATATTTCTAAATTCACGAACCTGTTCCCAGATACCATTTGAAAGATCCCGCGCCGCAGCTTCAGCTGCCGCCCCGAACCCCGCGATTCCAATGACATTTTCGGTGCCTGACCGTCGGCCCATCTCTTGCCCACCGCCTTTGATCATTGCAGGCAGTTCAGTGCCACGTTTCATCACCACCGCGCCAATACCTTTCGGGCCGCCCAGCTTATGGGCCGAAATCAACGCCATCTGGACGCCCAGCCAATTAAAAGCCACCGGCAATTTGCCAAAGGCCTGTGTCGCGTCTGTCACCGCCAATCCGTTTGGCAACGATTGGACAATCCCCGTCTCGGAATTCGCCAATTGCAGGGTCGACTGCTGGGGGTTTGACACGTCCACCTGACCAGATTGCGACGCGGGCAAGTCTTCGGTGATCCATGATCTGATCGCGTCATGCTCAATCGCGGACCCGTGCAAATCACGATTGATCAATGTCAGCGCTGCCCCTTCGGTCGAACCTGATGTGAACACAACGTCTGCCCCATCCGCACCAAATGCGGCTGCAACCTGCGCCCTTGCCCGCTCGATCAGAGCCTTGGCCGCACGGCCCTCGGCGTGAACGGACGAAGGGTTCCCGCACAATTCCATCGCCGCCACCATGGCCTGGCCGGCCTCGGGGCGCAGCGGTGTTGTTGCGTTATGATCCAGATAAACACGATTCATGGATACATCTTTTCCTGGTCGCAAAGCGGGGAAGAAACCCAAAAGGCAAACAGCATTAGATTACTCATCAACGATGGAAAACAGACTGGGAACTGCCGGGCACGGGGCCAAGTCGTTCTTGATCACGTCAGACAGGCGCGTTTGGTGCAAAAAAACGTAGACATGCGCACTGAGACCTTCCCATAGACGGTTGGTCAAAGACTGCGCCCGGCTGCCCGAGGATGCCCCGGATGCCCCGGCACCTTTTTGCAGCGCGTCCACGGTTTCATCCACCGCCGCCAGAACTTCGACCACCCGAATCTCGGAAGCAGGCCGCGCCAGACGATACCCGCCGCCCGGTCCACGTACGGACGAAACCAGTTCGGCCCGGCGCAATTTGACGAAAAGCTGTTCAAGATAAGGAAGCGAGACATCCTGACGTTCGGAAATTTCGCTAAGCGTCACCAAGCGGTCCGAGGGCTGTAGAGCAATATCAGCCAGTGCAACCATCGCGTAACGACCCTTTGTCGAAAGCTTCATTGTCTTTCCCTCATGGCAGGTTATAAGCGAAAACATTGACGCCGCCGCCGCCAGTGCGTATCTCCGACAGGCAGCGCCTAGCGCAAAGCATCATAATTAGAACCGTTCTAAAGTGCCTTACGATTACCGTCAAGTATATCATGGCATCAGGAAGAAAAAGACAGGACCAAAGCACACATGCCCGAGGTGATTTTTCCCGGACCCGAAGGCCGCCTGGAAGGCCGCTACCACCCGCAAAAGGAAAAAGACGCACCGATTGCCATCGTGCTGCACCCGCATCCACAATTCGGCGGGACCATGAACAACAAGGTGGTCTACAATCTGCACTATGCGTTTTACAACATGGGCTTCACCGTGTTGCGCTTTAACTTCCGCGGCGTGGGCCGCAGCCAGGGCGAATACGATCAGGGCATCGGTGAGCTGAGCGATGCCGCGTCAGCGCTGGATTATCTGCAATCGATGAACAACAACTCCAAGCACTGCTGGGTTGCCGGCTTCTCGTTCGGTGCCTGGATCGGAATGCAGCTGCTGATGCGCCGCCCCGAAATTACGGGCTTTATCAGCGTGTCGCCACCAGCCAACATGTATGACTTCTCATTCCTGGCCCCCTGCCCTTCGTCCGGCCTGATCATCAACGGCTCGTCCGACCGTGTGGCCCCGCCCGCCGACACCACGTCGCTGGTCAACAAACTGCACGAACAAAAAGGCATCACCATCACCCATAACGAGGTTGAGGGTGCTGATCACTTCTTCCAGGACCGTCACATGGACACGCTGATCACCGATGTCAGTGACTATGTGAAGCGTCGCCTGACCGAGAACACGCGCTAATGTCGAATACCATCACAACGCTTGCGGCCAAACTGGCCGAGGACACAATGAAGGTGATGGACGAAACCGGCAATGATCGTTTCTTTGTCGAGGTGGGAGAGCTTTTGGGCGCCTCCTCCCAGACCTTGGAAGAAGCCTTTTTGACCGAAATGCGTGTACGCATCGCTGAACGCAAAGCGCGCAAGTTTGTCATCGACGCACTGACCAAACATCGATCCCAGGTGAAAGCGATTGAAAAGAAATGACTGAAAGACTGTCCGCGCAACTTGAATTCCTGAAACGCGCGGACAGGCTGAAGTCGGTCGATCGCGCCAATGCGCTCCTGGATCGGTCCCGCCCTGAAAACTCTGCAGAACACAGCTGGCACCTGGCCTTATGGGCATTGACGATGGAGCCGTTGGCGGGTGACGACGTTAACATTAACCGCGTCATACGCATGCTGCTGTTGCACGATCTGGTCGAGATCATCGTCGGCGATCACCCCATTCACCTGGAAACCGATTGGAACGCCGTGGAACGCGCCGAGCGCGCGGCGGCGGACGAGTTGTTTAGTCTCTTGCCGGACGATCAGACGTCTGCGTTTCAAGCCCTGTGGGAAGAGTTCGAGGCCGATACGACGCCGGACGCGAAATTCGCCAAGTATCTGGACCGATGCCAACCGCTGTTTCAAGTCTTGTGTTCGCCAACCCCCAACCCGGATCATGTTGAAGTAGCGCGGGAAAACCTCTGCAGTGGTCGCGCCGCGTATTTGGCACGGGAATTCCCCCAAGCACACGCTCTGGCCAGCGCCATGCTGCACGCGCAGTCAACGCCCGAAACTGCGTTTTCTGAACGGCTGGCTTTTCTGACTGAAGCAGACCGCCTGAAGTCCGTTTACCGCGCCTCGCGCCTGTTGTCTGATGATCGGTTTGAAAACTCGGCCGAACATTCCTGGCACATCATGCTGTTTGCTTGGGTTTTGGCGGAATACGCGCAGCCCGGTGTATCGCTGGACCAAGTCCTGAAAATGCTTCTGCTGCATGACATCGTCGAAATTGATGCCGGAGATCACCCCATCCACGGTCAAGTCGACCACGCCGCACAAGAAGCCGAGGAAAAGGCAGCAGCCGACAGGTTGTTCGGGTTGTTGCCCGAGGCACCGCAGCACGCCTTCCGAATGCTTTGGGAGGAGTTCGAAGCCGCCGAGTCACCAGACGCGCGATTTGCCAAGGCGATCGATCGGTTTCAAACCCCAGTCGGGAACCTTGAAACAGGTGGCGGATCCTGGGTCGATTACAACGTGACGTTTGCCCAGATCGAACGCCGTGTTGGAACGCCGATCAATCGCGGCGCACCGGCGCTGTGGTCATGGTTGCGACCGCAACTGAGTACGTATTTTTCAGAAAACACTGTAGGTTGAGCCAATAGAAAAAGGGGCGCAAAGGCCCCTTTTCCAATCGTTCCGGCAGGCACTTAAACCTGAAAACTTTCAAACCGCTCAACACCACTGGCTGCGTTTATGTCGACGGACCCCCCGCCCGCAAGCCACCCAAGCGCCACTATGAATGCCGAAGCAACGATCACGGATATCGCAAATTTCGTCATTGAAAACTCATAAAAGAAAACTAAAAACCACCCATTTCATATCAGAATTTTTCTCTTTGAAACAGTATGGTTATCCTGACCTCTTCGGTAGGCAACGCCGGTGCTTCCGGCACCGAACTTTTCCCGATATCCGTTCAAATTCCCCTTGTCGGGAATCGGGAATTTGTGGTCAACCTCCCCAACTGCAACTGAATCGAGACCTGCCGTGCCCAAAGCCTATCTCATCCTATTGCTGGCGGTTTTCGCCGAAACAATTGGCACAACGGCGCTGCAGGCCAGCCAGCAGTTCAGCCGGTTTTGGCCCTCTGTTTTGGTTGTCGTGGGTTACGGAGTTGCTTTTTACTTACTGGGCCTCACCCTGAAATTTATGCCGGTCGGCATCGTCTATGCCATTTGGTCAGGCTTGGGGATCGTTCTGATCGCCATAATAGGCTTCATTGTTTTTGGTCAGCGCCTGGACTGGCCTGCGGTGCTCGGTTTGGCGATGATATTGGCCGGAATCCTGATCATTCACCTGTTTTCCAGCACAGCGGGCCACTGACGACCGGTTAGGGCTGGCCTATTCAGTCAATCCGCGTTATGCGCGCGGCAACTTCCCGTTCAAAGGCTGACCTCTCATGGACCTGCGCAATATCGCAATCATCGCTCACGTGGACCACGGTAAAACGACCCTGGTGGATGAGCTGCTCAAACAATCCGGTGCGTTCCGGGAAAACCAGGCGGTGGCCGAACGCGCCATGGATAGCAATGATCTGGAGCGCGAACGCGGCATCACCATCCTTGCCAAAGCGACCTCGGTCGAATGGAAAGGCACCCGGGTCAACATCGTTGACACCCCCGGCCACGCCGATTTCGGTGGCGAGGTTGAGCGGATCCTCAGCATGGTCGACGGTGTTGTCCTGTTGGTGGACGCCGCCGAAGGCCCGATGCCGCAGACCAAATTCGTGACGTCCAAGGCGTTGGCGCTGGGCCTGCGTCCCATCGTAGTGCTGAACAAGGTCGACAAACCCGACGCTGAACCCGACCGTGCACTTGATGAATGCTTTGACTTGTTCGCCAACCTCGGCGCTGACGACGATCAGCTGGATTTTCCTGCCATGTATGCCTCAGGCCGTTCCGGCTGGGCAGATATGGAGCTGGACGGGCCGCGCAAGGACCTGACCGCCTTGTTCGATCTGATCGTCGATCACGTCCCTGCCCCAAAACAGGTCGAAAACAAAGAAGAACCCTTCCGCATGCTGGCCACGACGCTGGGCAGCGATCCGTTCATCGGTCGCATCCTGACCGGTCGTGTGGAAAGCGGCACTTTGAAAGCGGGCGACAACCTCAAGGCGCTGAGCCGCGATGGCACGCTGATCGAAAACTTCCGCGCTTCGAAAATCCTCGCGTTCCGCGGACTGGCCCAACAGCCCATCGACGTGGCCGAAGCCGGTGACATCGTCACCATTGCAGGCATGAGCAAGGCAACTGTGGCCGACTCGTTGGTTTCGCCGCAGGTTGACGAAGCCCTGCCCGCACAACCCATCGACCCGCCAACCATCACTGTGACCTTCGGCATCAACGACTCGCCGCTGGCCGGTCGGGACGGCAAGAAAGTTCAGTCGCGTGTTATCCGCGACCGCCTGATGAAAGAGGCCGAGTCGAACGTTGCCATCCGCATCAGCGACACACCTGGCGGCGATGCCTTTGAGGTTGCTGGCCGTGGCGAATTGCAGATGGGCGTTCTGATCGAGAACATGCGCCGTGAAGGGTTCGAGCTCAGCATCTCACGTCCGCAGGTTCTGTTCCGCGAGGAAGACGGCCAGCGCATGGAGCCCATCGAAGAGGTCACTATTGACGTCGACGATGAATATTCAGGCTCGGTGATCGAAAAGATCACTGGCGCGCGTAAAGGCGAACTGGCCGAAATGCGTCCGGCCGGCGCTGGCAAGACCCGTATCATCGCGCATGTACCGTCGCGCGGGTTGATCGGATATCACGGCGAGTTCCTGACCGACACGCGCGGCACCGGTGTTCTGAACCGTGTGTTCCACGGCTGGGCGGCCCACAAAGGCCCGATCCCGGGTCGTCGTGCGGGGGTTTTGATCTCGATGGAAAACGGACAGGCCGTGGCTTATGCGTTGTGGAACCTGGAAGAGCGCGGCCGGATGTTTGTTGCCCCGCAAACCGACGTGTATCAGGGCATGGTCATCGGCGAGCACTCACGCGATAACGACCTTGAGGTGAACCCGCTCAAAGGCAAGAAACTGACCAACGTACGCGCCAGCGGTTCCGATGACGCCGTCCGCCTGACACCTCATATCCAGTATTCTCTGGAAGAGGCGATTGCCTATATCGATGATGACGAACTGGTTGAGGTCACTCCAAACGCCATTCGGTTGCGCAAGCGTTACCTTGACCCGCACGAACGGAAACGGATGGCAAGATCGGCCTGATCCGACCCAGAGCATTGTTTCTTTGCGGGCTACAATGCCTCAATTGTGACATTTTTGCTTCCTAGATGGCTAAATCTACCAAAAAAAGTCCGTCCCTGCGACGGGCTTTTTTGTTGTTTTTCATATAGTTTCACCAATAGGTTGCATACTTCCCCGCTTTTTTTGCAGACACCCGTCAAAAAAATGAGGCAAGATACAGCTGTATTTTTGTCAAATCTGTGGCACAATTACTTAATTCAAAGGTGTTGGTAATGAGTTTAAAGGAGTAGCGCTATGCGCGTAAGGTCCCGTTTATATTCGTTTGTATTTTTATCCGCGGCATTCCCATTAATGGCAACAAGCACGGCTTATGCGGCTGAGGTTTGTAATGTCAAAACAGCCCGGCAATCTGTATCCACCGAAACGCTTTGTAGTTGCAAGGTCGTCGACAAGCGGATGCTGCGTTACATTCAGCGTCGTGCCGACTTTGAGGACATCTTAGCCCGCACGTCCCAGACGTGCCCCCTGTTCGCGGCCATTTTGTCCGACATCCCAACGGCGACAGTTCGAACCGATCGAAATGATGACAATGACAACAACTCGGTGAGCCGCAGCGGCGCATCCGCAGGTAACACCGGTGGCAGTGGCGGCTCGGGCGGTTCAGGTTCGTCGACAAATGGTGGCGAAGGCGACAATGGCGGCGACGGCCGCAGTGGCGGCGGCGGTGGTTCCGACGATGGCGGCGGCGGCGGTGGTTCCGACGATGGCGGCGGCGGCAGCAACGGCGGCGGCAGCAATGGCAGCGGCGGCAGCAATGGCGGCGCGGACTCCGGTAGCGGTAGCGGCGGCGGCGGCAGCAACGGTGGCGGTAACTCCGGCAGCGGTGACGGCAACGGCGGCAGCAACGGCGGCGGAAACTCCAGCAGCGGTGACGGCAACGGCGGCAGCAATGGTGGTGGAAACTCCGACAGCGGCGACGGCAACGGCGGCAGCAATGGCGGTGGAAACTCCAATGATGGCGACGGCAATGGTGGCAGCAATGGCGACGGCAATGACGGCGGTGGCAGTGATGGCAGCGGCGGCGGTGACGGCGGCGGCGGCAACGATGGCAGCGGCGGTGGTGACGGCGGCGGTGGCAGCGATGGCAGCGGCGGCGGTGCCGGTGGCGGCGGCGCCGATGGCAGCGGCGGTACCCTCTGACGCGACCAAATGCAAAGCAGCCTGAATACTTAGGCTATGCCATGAAAAATGCCGAATACGTCTCGACGTTCGGTCTGAAAAACAAAGGGGCGACTATCGTGTCGCCCCTTTTGCGATGCATAATCTGATAGATGAGTTGAAAGCCTTAGCTTCTTCCGTAAACACCGACCCAATTGCTTGGCTTAGTCGGATCCTGCATCCGAAGGAACAAATACCGCGTGGCCGACCATGGTTTTATCCGATTGGTCAAATTGTCCAGCACCAGATCCCCCCGAGCGGAGCGATAGACAAGAACTGCATGTGCGTTCCGGCGCGTATCCAACACCGTCGCGATCAGCAATTTGTTAGGATCAACACCTGCCCTGATCAGATCTCTTTTCTTCAAAAGAGCAAAATCTTCGCAATCCCCGCCGCGCGTTGTCGGCAAAGCCCACCGCTCGGTGGTACGGTATTGCGTCTGATCCGTAACCGCGCGCGTCGTTGCGTTGACCTGACGGTTGATCCGCTCAATGATCTGCATTTCCTGCTGTGACGTCATGCGCACCGACGCCTTACTGGCACATGCCCAAGCATACTGACGGCACAATTGCTGCGCGCCCGAAGGCGGAGGGGACGCCGCGAGGGTTCGGATGAAGCTGCCCTCGCTCGCATCCACTTGGGACCCGGCAAGCGTCGCCCCGCATACCAATACGGCAATCCCCACTGCCCGACCTGAATATGTTTTTAACCGCCCGAGAGCAGCTTGGAGTCCGATATCTTCCGATTTCATGCCTGTACCTCGATCCCTGTTCACTCGACGATTGTCGACAAACGGGACCGCGTGCGATTAGAACCAACTAACGGTATACGGTAGCGCTTGTACAATCTGGGGCGAACGTGAAGGGGAAAAAAGGCGGAAATTCGTCACTCATTAAGACCATTTCGCGCTGGAATTGAGGGCAACGCGCCACAATCTAGGCGGGAAGATACCCGGCAACTCGTGTCAAAATAAAGTAAGATGCTGGAATCACATAGATTTCGTGTGCGTCCAAAATTGCCACAATACCGTTCACTTCACTTGTGAACAGTTCGGCTGAATTCCGCCCATGAATGTATCTGATCGGCGGAAAATCCACCGACCAGACCGGGCTCATTTTCAGTCGGTAACTTCTACAACCACCAGTTCACGCTCACTTGCGCCGCGCGCGTGGTCCAGGGCCTGCTGGTATTCCGGTGAATTATAGCACTCGACCGCGGCCTCGACGGACGGAAACTTGGCGACCACATTGCGCGGACGCTCCTTCCCTTCCAGTTGGACGTAACGTGCAGCGCGGGCAATAAACGCCCCGCCGTGCTTGGCAATCGCAGGCCCTGCGAGCTCCGCGTATTTCGCATATGCGTCCGCATCCGTCACGGTGACGTGGGCAATCCAGAGTGCAGCCATCTTATCCTCCCAAAACCTGTTCTGCGGCTTTGATCGCCGCATCTGCGTTCGACGCGTCCTTGCCACCGCCCTGTGCCATGTCGGGGCGTCCACCGCCGCCTTTACCGCCCAGTTCTGCGACAGCCGCACGAACTAGATCAACGGCCGAGACTTTGTCGATCAGATCGGCCGTCACACCGGCGGCCACAGCAGCCTTACCGCCCGCATCCGCGATCAGCAGAACGGCACCAGACCCCAGACGGCTTTTGTGCTCATCAATCAACGCCGGCAAGTCCTTGCCCGATACGCCGTTCAGCGCTTGCGCAAGGAAGGCGACCCCGTTCACATTACGCGCTTCGCTGCCACCCTGCCCGGCCCCTCCGGCCATGGCCAGATCGCGGCGCAGCTGCGCCACTTCGTTTTGCAGCGATTTGCGTTCGTCCAACAGCAAAGACAATCGTGTTGGAACCTCGGTAGGTTGCGCCTTAAGAAGTGATGCAGATTCGGCAAGTTTAGAATAGTAGTCTCGCAGCAATAACGTTGCAGATTCACCCGTAATCGCCTCAATTCGTCTTACCCCCGCAGAGGATGCCGCGTCCCCCAAGATGACAAACGACCCAATATCACCAGTCTGGCGAACATGCGTACCGCCACACAGCTCAATCGACCATGTCTCGCCATCCTGACCCTTGCCGGTCGGAGCTTTGCCCATGGACACAACCCGGACTTCGTCGCCGTATTTCTCGCCAAACAGCGCCTGTGCGCCCAATTCGCGCGCATCATCGGGGGTCATGATCCGCGTTTCGACAGTCGAGTTCTGACGGATGAAGTCATTCACATCGCGTTCGACCTTTTGAATCTCATCCCCGCTCAGCGCCTTGGAATGGCTAAAGTCAAAGCGCAACCGGTCGGCCGCGTTCAGCGAGCCGCGCTGTGCAACATGATCGCCCAGCGTTTCACGCAACGCCTCGTGCAGCAGATGCGTGGCCGAGTGGTTTGCGCGAATTGCCGTGCGCCGCGCGTGGTCGACCTCAAGCTCGACCGCGTCACCTTTGGACAAAGCGCCCTGATCAACGGTCACTTTGTGGGCATAGATTTTGCCATCGGCGAATTTTCTGGTGTCTTCGACCCGCGCCATGTCATCGCGTTCTTCAAGACGACGGATTTCGCCAGTATCACCGATCTGACCGCCAGCTTCGCCATAAAACGGCGTCTGGTTGACAATCACCCAACCGGATCCGCCCTTTTCAATTGTGTCGACCAATGCACCATCGACCACCAAAGCGGCAATCTGCCCTTCGGCCTTTTCCGTGTCATAGCCCAGAAAATCCGAAGCTCCGGCAGTATCCAGCACATCAAACCACACTGCCTGATCTGCAGCCTCACCCGAACCGGCCCATGCCGCACGGGCCTTGGCTTTTTGTTCGGCCATGGCCGCGTCGAATCCGTCCGTGTCCACGGAGCGACCCTTTTCGCGCAGGGCATCCTGCGTCAGGTCCAGTGGGAATCCATACGTGTCGTACAATTTGAATGCCGCATCACCCGGAAGCGCCGCGCCCTCGGGCAAGCCTGCAACTTCATCATCCAGGAGTTTCAGACCACGATCGAGGGTTTGCTTAAACCGCGTTTCCTCCAACAGCAGCGTCTCTTCGATCAACGGCTGCGCCTGTCCCAACTCGGTGTATTGCGCTCCCATCAGCTGCACCAGACTTGGCACCAGCTGATACATAACCGGATCTTTCGCCCCCAGAAGATGCGCATGACGCATAGCACGACGCATGATCCGGCGCAGCACATAGCCACGCCCGTCATTGGACGGCATCACGCCATCAGCGATCAGGAAGGATGTCGCGCGCAGGTGGTCCGCAATTACCCGGTGGTGCACATTCTGGTCGCCATAGGGGTCAACCCCGGTGGCATGAGCAGACGCTTCGATCAATGTCTTGAACAGGTCGGTGTCATAGTTGTCATGGCTGCCCTGCAGCAGCGCGCCAATCCGTTCCAGCCCCATGCCGGTGTCGATCGACTGCATGTCGAGTTCGACCATCGAGCCGTCCTCGAATTGCTCGTTCTGCATGAAAACGATGTTCCAGATTTCAATGAACCGGTCGCCGTCTTCGTCGGGCGATCCCGGAGGACCACCCCAGATGTGATCGCCATGGTCGTAGAAAATCTCGGTACACGGTCCACACGGACCAGTCGGACCCATCTGCCAGAAATTGTCGCTAGTGGCGATGCGGATAATCCGGTCTTCGGGAACGCCGACCTTTTTCCAGATCTCGAACGCCTCGTCATCCGTGTGATACACCGTTGCCAACAGGCGGTTCTTGTCGATGCCGAATTCCTTGGTGATCAACTCCCACGCAAACGGAATCGCCTCGTGTTTGAAGTAATTGCCGAAGGAAAAGTTGCCCAGCATTTCAAAGAAGGTGTGGTGCCGCGCGGTATAACCAACGTTATCGAGGTCATTGTGCTTACCGCCGGCGCGCACGCATTTCTGTGCCGTCGTGGCGCGCTGATAATCACGGGTTTCAACACCGGTAAACAGGTTCTTGAACTGCACCATGCCCGAGTTCACGAACATCAATGTCGGGTCATTGCGCGGAACCAGCGGGCTGGACGCGACAATTTCATGCCCCTGTTTGGCAAAATAATTCAGAAAGGTTGAGCGGATATCATTCAGCGTAGGCATATGGCTCTCTCGGCGCGCAATCTCAGTGTTCTGAAATGGTTTATCCCCGTCCCAATGGATAGTCCACAAAGATAAACCGGCCTTATATTTGAAGGGCTAGAAAACCCGTCAACAAGATCCGTACACACCAATAGTACAAGATCACCGTATGCAGAACGAGTTAAGGCGGCCACGCGGACCGCCTAGTTTCGAGTATTCTCAATTCTTGCAAAACCGGGGGATTTTTGCGGCCCCCAATTGGGCTGTTACGCCTCGAGGATGTCATCTTCCTCGGCAGAACCGGGTGGCATGTCGAACTCCAGGCCGTGCGCGGCCCGAATCTTGTCTTCGATATCCAGCGCAATGCGGCTGTTGTCGCGCAGGTATTGCTTGGCATTCTCACGCCCCTGCCCGATCCGTTCGTCGCCATAGCTGAACCACGAGCCCGATTTCTCGACCACTCCAGCCTTGACGCCGAGATCTAGCAACTCACCCATCTTGCTGATGCCTTCGCCATACATGATGTCGAATTCCACTTGCTTGAAGGGCGGCGCCACCTTGTTCTTGACCACCTTGACGCGCGTCTGGTTGCCGACAACCTCATCACGATCTTTGATCGCGCCGATGCGGCGAATATCCAAACGAACCGAGCTGTAGAATTTAAGCGCGTTACCACCAGTCGTGGTTTCGGGGCTGCCGAACATAACGCCGATTTTCATGCGGATCTGGTTGATAAAGATCACCATGCAATTCGAGCGGCTGATTGAGCCTGTCAGTTTACGCATCGCCTGGCTCATCAATCGGGCCTGCACGCCAACACTGCTGTCGCCCATGTCGCCTTCGAGTTCCGATTTCGGCGTCAAAGCCGCAACTGAGTCGACGACAACCATATTCACAGCGCCCGAACGCACCAGCGTATCGGTGATCTCAAGCGCTTGTTCACCGGTGTCAGGCTGCGAGATCAACAGTTCATCAAGATCGACGCCCAGCTTACGGGCATATTGTGGGTCCAGCGCGTGTTCGGCATCCACGAATGCGCACACACCGCCACGTTTTTGCTGTTCTGCAATGCAATGCAGCGTCAGCGTGGTCTTGCCCGAGCTTTCCGGTCCATAAATCTCAACAATCCGACCCATCGGCAGACCACCAATACCCAGCGCGATATCCAGGCCCAAAGACCCGGTCGAGCTTGCATCGATGTCCTGCTTGGCATCCTCGCCCAGCTTCATGATCGAGCCTTTGCCGAACTGCCGTTCGATTTGCGCCAACGCGCTATCAAGCGCCTTTTGCTTGTCTGCGTTTTTCTTGTCGCTCATTGTCAGAAGATCCGCCATTGTCCTGTCGCCTTCTCTTTTGTCACACCCATGATCGGGCGGCAATCACTGCTTTGTTCGCCTCTTGTTCCTTATGGGACCAAAAAGAGAACATTTCAACTAAAACTTACAATACTTACTGTTCGGCAATTGTGTTAAAGAGTCGTTTACGCCAATCTGCGACTACTAAATTAGGCGGCGAAGGGCGAATAAATGCTTGTTTTCTATAAGGAACGCCTTGCGTTTCTGGCAGTTCCAAAAACAGGCAGCACAGCCTATCACACTGCCCTGAGCGCGCGGGCCGACTTTGTCGTCACCGGCCCGCCCGAATTGAAACATGCGCCTGTTCGCCGTTATGACAGGTTTTTTCAAAACATTTTTCGCAAAATGTATGACACCGAAATGGAAATCATGGCCGTCGTGCGCGAACCTATCGACTGGCTCGGCAGTTGGTACAAATACCGCAGCCGGGACGACCGCATTGGGCACTCGCATTCAACCCGCGACCTGAGCTTTGATGATTTTGTTCAGGGTTACATGCAAAACCCCCGCCCGGAATTCGCAGATGTCGGCAGTCAGAGCCAGTTTTTCCGCACCCGAAACAACGGTTTCGGTGCGACGCATGTTTTTAAATACGAAAATCAAGATAAGATACTGAACTTTCTTCAGGACCGGTTGAACATGGGAATCACCCTGCAGCGCGAGAATGTCTCACCAAAGCGCGACCTATTCTTGTCGACGGAAACGGAAAAGAAGTTCCGCAAGCACCACGCCGAGGAGTTTTCCTGCCACGACGCGGCGCGTTAGTCAGTTCAGTTGGTTAAACACAGCCTCGGTCAACTGCGTCAAAGAGAATGGCTTGGGCAAAAAGGTGGAATTCGCAATCTCAGGGCCTGAATCGCCAAAGGCGCCTTCGGTATAGCCAGACATAAAGATCACCCGCACATCCGGACGGGTCTCCATCGCTTTGCGCACCCAGGTTGGCCCATCCATGCCGGGCATGACTACGTCTGTCACGAAAGCATCCACATGCACCGACCCATCCTCCAGCAGGTGCAGCGCCTCTTCGGCGGACCCGGATTCGAGCACGGTGTAGCCCTTCAATCGCAATGCACGCGTGGCAAAGGCCCGGACCGGGGCCTCATCCTCGACCAGAAGAACCACGCCTTCACCCTGCCGGGACGTCGGGTTTTCCGGAAGGCTGGCGATATCCTGCTTGATTTTCTGCGGTGTGGTTGAAACCGGCAGATACACGGTAAATTCGGTTCCCTTGCCCTGAATGCTATCGACAAAGATGAACCCTCCGGTCTGCTTGACGATGCCGTAGACCGTCGACAATCCAAGTCCAGTCCCCTCACCGGTGCGCTTGGTGGTATAGAATGGCTCGAAAATTTTTTGCAGCTTGTCTGTTGGGATGCCCGTGCCACTGTCGATCACTTTAACGGTGACGTATTCGCCGGGTTGTACCGTTGCCCGGTCCCGCTGGAGCGGTTCGGTCAGAGACACAACTTCGGTCTCGATACGTACCTCGCCACCTTCAGGCATCGCGTCCCGTGCGTTCACTACCAGGTTCATAAAGACCTGTTCGAGCTGCCTTTTGTCTGCGCGCACAGGCTTAAGCACGGGATCATGGCTTAACGTCAAGCGAACCTTTTCGCCGACCAAGCGGTTCAAAAGATGGATCAGATCAGAGATCGTATCCCGGAGGTCCAAAACCTCGGGCTGCAGGGTCTGCTTTCGCGAGAATGCGAGAAGTTGACTGACCAACGCCGCGGCCCGGTTTGCGTTCTGGTTGATCTGAACCAGGTCACCATAGTTCGGATCATTCTGATCATGCCGCAGCAGCAATAGATCGCAATGCCCAGAAATCGCAGTCAGAAGATTGTTAAAATCATGCGCCACGCCGCCCGCCAATTGCCCGACGGCCTGCATCTTTTGCCCCTGCACGAACTGAGCTTCCAGTGTCTTCAACTCGGTCGCATCATTCACGACAGCGATCAGACAAATCTGTCCCTTGCACGTCACTCGGTTCAGCGTGACCTGCACGAAAACCTCTTTATCCTGTCGTGACAGGCGCAGAAATTCCGATCGGGGAGTGGCATTCTCTTCGGTCGCGATGCGGGCCAACCAATCCAGAATGGGATAGCCCAGCCCGTGCATGATTTCGGCCACGTTCGACTCTCCCGGCTGGATCTCTCCGATCAGCTTAATCGCCATCCGGTTCGCATCCAGAATTTCCCCTTCGGGCGACAGACACATCACCGGCACTGGCAGCTCAGCGAACGGGGCATCGCCCCCGGATGGACCCGCAGATTTCATCGGCAACAAAAGCAGATCGCGCACAGTGCCCGAGCGGGACAGCTCGGACACGGTCACAGGCACCCGCCCGTCCGAAGTTTCAACCAGCGAGATTTCACCCGGTTGCGGGATGTCATTGGGAAATATCTTACCCATAACGTCGGGCCTGTGACCGATCATGGCCTCTGCCATTCCGTTCACACGCAGAATTGCCCCGTTGCGACCCTCTGTCAGCACTGGGACAGGGGCGTCATCCCATTGCCCGTCTTCATCCAGATGGAACCGCCAGCAGAATACATCCTGCCCCACGCTGAACACCGAGATCGGGATTGTCGAACCAACGGTCACGATATCTTCGCGGGCGCGTTCGTGGATTTCCGCGATAGATTGCAGGCGCAGCAGGATCGCTGCGGGATTAGCGAATCTGGATTTCAGGCAATGCTGTAATCGCGCACCCGGAAAAGCACTTATCTGCGCCCTTGCTCGTGTGTTCGCGCTCAGAATATCGCCATTTGCGTTGGCGATCACTGTCGGACACAAGTCCTGTTCAGTGAATACGGCCATCACTTCTGCCGAACTACGCGCCGTCCGGTCGGCCGTAAACCCCCGAAAAACAACCAGAAGACCTGCGGACAACAATGACACACCAGCAACAACAAGACCCGTATTCCAAGCGGTAGGCAAAACGTCTGTCACCGGTGTTAAACTCAGCAATGCGCCCAAAACAACGAGTGGCACAAGGCGCGAGAAGGCCGGTGTTTTTCGCGAGGTCGGCTCAGAAAAGATCTCTGCAATGTCGGACATTAACAACTCAGGTCAAAAGGCTTTGTCACACTCAGCCCGAATTTGGTTAACGCCCCCTTAAGGACAGCGGAAACTTCTACCTAAGGTTGTTATTCAATGACGCGCTATCGCGTCAAGTGCGACGTAAAGAACCCGTCTGCACCGTGTGTCACAAGCCACGACTTTCGCAGCGTTTCGGTCCAATCAGGATTCAGTTTCAGAAATCCGTCGACAATTTCGCCGTTTTCATCATCCAACATGGAACAGGTCGCATAGGCCAGAATTCCACCCGGTCCAACCAGTTGAGCGGCGGAATTCAGGATGTCGGACTGAAGTACATTCAGCGCGTTCAACCCCTCTTCGGACAGCGCCCACTTGCCTGCCGGGGCACGCCGCCACGAACCGCTGCCCGAGCATGGCGCATCCGTCAGGACAATATCGAACGGAGCCTGACGGGCCACATCTTCCGGCTGCAGGCAGGTTACACCCACACCAGCCCGTTTTGCCCGCGTCGGCAGATCGCGCATGCGCCCTGCGTTCACATCATGCGCAAAGACCTCGACACCCGAATGGGCCGCCAGAGCCAGCGACTTGCCGCCACCGCCTGCGCAATAATCCAGAACACGCAGACCTGGCTGGAGATCGAGCGCTGCAACGACGGCTTGGCTGGCTGCGTCCTGCAATTCAACCAGACCTTCGGAATAGGCGCGGCTTTGGGCAACTTTTCGGGCCCCTTCAGTGACCTCTAGGGCGGTTTCACACGCCGGATGGTGCTGCGCGCTGATTCCGTCAGCACTCAAAGCAGCAGCCGCACCAGCCCGATCGGTTTTGGCAAGGTTAGCCCGCAAATGAACAGGTGCACGGGTTTGCAATACCTGTGCCGCCGCCTCTGCTTGATCCCCTAGCGAGGTTTGAAAACGCGGCCAGAGCCATTCGGGGATGTCGCACCGCTCGGCATCCGAGCTGAACGCGCGCGGTGCATCGGCGGCGGTTAACGGCTCTGGCGTATATCGTTCGCCTGTAAACAGCGTCTCTGGATCACCGCCGGTTGACCGGATCGAACCGATCATCAGCCCGCGCCCGGTTTCTGCCCCGCCCAAGGCCGAGAAGGACCGTTTGCAACGCAGCGCTTCGAACACGAGATCGCGCACGGCGGCCCGGTCTTTCGAGCCCGCAAACCGGCTGCGGCGCGCCCATCCTGTCAAAGCCTTTTCAACCGGTGCCCCTGCGAGGATATCATCAAGGATTTCAATCGAAGCCTGAACGCGCGCTGCTGGGGTCATAAGATATTTCCGATTTCTCTGCTAAGCCCAAAAAACGCAAAACGGCGCCCGCGTCGGGGCGCCGTGCTGCAAACTCTGTTGCGTCACATTACCCGGTAGTTCGGGCTTTCACGCGTGATCTGAACGTCATGCACATGGCTTTCTTTCAGGCCAGCGCCGGTGATTTTGACGAAGTTACAGTTCTTGCGCATTTCTTCGACCGTGGCACAGCCGGTATAGCCCATCGCTGCGCGCAGGCCGCCAACCAGCTGGTGAACCACCGCACTGGCCGATCCCTTGTAGGGCACCTGCCCTTCGATCCCTTCGGGAACCAGCTTGTCGCTGGCTGCGTCTTTCTGGAAATAGCGATCCGCCGACCCGCGTGCCATGGCGCCAAGGCTGCCCATTCCGCGATAAGATTTGAACGAACGGCCCTGGTACAGGATCACCTCACCCGGGCTTTCATCCGTTCCCGCGATCATCGAGCCAACCATTGCACAGGACGCGCCTGCCGCAATGGCCTTGGCGAAATCGCCCGAGAATTTGATGCCACCATCAGCGATTACGGGAACATCCCCGGCAGCCGTCGCGCAGTCCATGATCGCCGTCAGTTGGGGTACGCCGACGCCTGCCACCATCCGGGTTGTGCAGATGGAGCCCGGCCCGATGCCAACCTTGATTGCATCCGCTCCGGCATCGATCAGCGCCTTGGTGGCCTCGCTCGTCGCTACATTGCCCGCAATGATCTGGACCTCGTTCGAAAGCGTCTTGACCCGCCGCACCGCGTCCAGAACGCCTTGCGAATGCCCATGAGCGGTGTCGACCACGATGATATCAACGCCCGAATCCACCAACTGCTCGGACCGTTCGAAACCAGAATCACCAACAGAAGTCGCCGCAGCGACCCGCAGGCGTCCCAGCCGGTCCTTACAGGCGGTCGGGTTCAGCACGGCTTGCTCGGTATCTTTCAGGGTCAGCAGGCCTGTCAGCTTGCCTTCACCATCGACCACCAGCAGTTTTTCGATCCGGCGGGCTTTCATAAGGCTCTTGGCCTCTTCCAGATCTGCAGGTTCCTGCAGCATCGCCAGATTGTCCGATGTCATCATCACGTGAACCGGCGTCTCGTCCGAGGTCGCAAAGCGCATGTCGCGATTGGTCAGGATACCCACGACGCGACCGCTTTCATCGACGACCGGAAAGCCGGTAAAGTTATAGCGCTGCACCAGCGCCTTCGCGTCCGCCAGCGTCTGGTTCACGCTCAGCGTGACCGGGTTGTATACGATACCCGACTCAAACCGCTTCACGCGACGAATCTCTCGGGCTTGCTCTTCGACCGTCAGGTTCTTGTGAACAACGCCGATACCGCCTGCCTGCGCCATTGCGATGGCCATGCGCGCCTCGGTCACCGTGTCCATGGCCGAGCTGAGCAGCGGGATGTTCATCGTAATTTCACGCGTTACACGCGTGGCCGTATCCGCCGTCGCCGGCAGCACCGACGAGGACGCCGGAACCAATAAAACATCGTCAAAGGTAAGTGCCTCACGAATCTGCATCTGTTAACCCCATGCAAAAGCCCGTTTGGCGGTGACCCTATTACATGGATTTAACCTAAGGAAAAGCCCCTGACCTAAACTAGTTTCCCTTCGCTGGCCGATACCGCGGCAAAAAACGACGCAAGACGTTCAAAACGTGCCGCTGAATGGCCTTTCCCTTTGCGCACAAACCCATATCTTGCCGGGCATACGTGCGAATACAAAAGGCAGGCCAAAAATGACCACCGACCCCCTTGTTGTCTTTACTCCGTCAGGCAAACGCGGGCACTTCCCCGTGGGTACCCCGGTTCTGACCGCTGCACGGCAGTTGGGTGTGGATCTGGATTCGGTCTGCGGCGGCCGTGGGATATGTTCGAAATGTCAGATCACGCCCAGCTATGGCGAGTTTCCTAAACACGGCGTAACCGCATCCGAGAACGCGCTGAGCGAATGGAACGCGGTCGAACAGCGTTATGATGACAAACGCGGCTTGAAATCGGGCCGTCGTCTGGGCTGTCAGGCGACAGTTCAGGGAGACATCGTGATCGATGTCCCACCCGAAAGCCAGGTCCACCGTCAGGTTGTTCGCAAGGCCGCCACCGCGCGGGCCATTACGATGGACCCGGCAACCCGGCTGTATTTCGTAGTGGTAGAAGAGCCCGACATGCACTCGCCAACAGGCGATCTGGAACGGCTGGAACGCGCGCTGCGCGAGCAGTGGAACATTGACGCCATCACCGCCGATCTTTCGCTGATGTCCAAGCTGCAGCCCGTCCTGCGCAAGGGCAAATGGGAGGTCACTGTTGCCCTCCAAAAAGGCCACAAGGATGAAGCGGCGCGCGTGGTCGAAATCTGGCCCGGATTGCATGAACATGGGCTTTATGGTCTGGCCATCGACCTCGGCTCGACCACAATTGCGGCGCACCTGACCGATCTGGAGACCGGCGAGGTCAAAGCGTCCTCGGGCCTGATGAACCCGCAGATCCGCTTTGGCGAAGACCTTATGAGCCGCGTTTCATACTCGATGATGAACCCCGGTGGTGATCAGGAGATGACCAGGGCCGTACGAGAGGCGATAAACGATTTGACCACCTCAATTTCTGAGGAAGCCGGGATTAGTTCCGAGCTGATCGTTGAAACCGTTTTCGTCTGTAACCCGGTGATGCACCACCTGTTGCTGGGTCTGGATCCCGTCGAGCTGGGACAGGCGCCTTTTGCCTTGGCGACATCAGAAAGCATGTCCCTGCCCGCGCGCGAGATGGATTTGACCAAGATGAATCCCCGCGCACAGGTCTACATCTTGCCGTGCATTGCGGGCCACGTCGGCGCCGACTGCGCCGCGGTGGCACTGTCGGAGGAACCGGGAAAGTCCGAAGACCTTGTGCTTATCGTGGACGTGGGCACCAACGCTGAAATCCTGCTGGGCAATACCAGCCGCGTCTTGGCGTGTTCCTCACCCACCGGCCCGGCATTCGAAGGCGCGCAGATCAGTTCCGGCCAGCGTGCCGCGCCCGGGGCGATTGAGCGCATCGAAATCGACCCTGTCACCAAGGAACCGCGCTTTCGCGTGATCGGGTCCGAAAAATGGTCCGACGAGGAAGGCTTCGATCAAGAGATTGCCACAAGCGGCATCACCGGCATCTGCGGCTCGGGCATTATCGAAGCGGTCGCCGAAATGCGCATCGCCGGATTGCTGGACGAAAGCGGCCTGATCGGGTCTGCAGATCAGACCGGCACGCCCCGTTGTGTACCCGAAGGTCGCACCCACGCCTATCTGATCCACGACGCCAGCGCCGAGGGCGGTCCGCGCATCACGGTCACGCAGGGCGATATCCGCGCCATCCAACTGGCCAAATCCGCGCTCTATGCCGGTGCACGCCTGTTGATGGATGAAATGAACGTCGACACGGTGGATCGCGTTGTGCTGGCCGGGGCGTTCGGCGCGCATATTTCGACCAAGCACGCGATGGTTCTGGGTATGATCCCCGATGCGCCCTTGAACAAAGTCTCAAGTGCAGGCAACGCGGCTGGCACCGGTGCGCGGATTGCCTTGTGCAACATTGGTGCCCGGTCCGAGATTGAGCGTGTCGTGCGTGAGATCACCAAGGTCGAAACGGCCATTGAGCCGAAATTTCAGGACCATTTCGTTGCCGCCAATGCCATCCCGCACAAGACGGATCCGTTCCCGGAATTGTCGCAAGTGGTCACTCTGCCCTCGCCCTCCTTCAATGCCGGTGGTGGAGAAGAAGGCTCTGGTCGCAGACGGCGCAGGCGGTCATAGTCACCCCTGACATAAGGGAGGCGACATGCAGATCGCAAACGAGGAACAGGCGGAATATTGGGGGAAATCCCCGTCTGGAGCAAAATGGCTGACCTATGAGGACCAGCTGGATCAACTGATGGCCCCGGTCCTTGATCTGGTGCTAGAACGTGCCGGATTAAAACCCGGCATGCGTGTTCTGGATATCGGCTGTGGTACGGGTGCAAGCGCGATCGCCGCCGCACATTCCGTGGGGCCAGAAGGCCACGTTCTGGCTGCAGATGTCTCGCAGCCATTTCTGGACCGCGCATCGGCACGGGCATCCGATGCCGGATCGCAAAACATCACCTTCCAGTTCGCCGACGCCCAGACCTACGCCTTTGAAGCAGCGGACCGAGACACCATGATCTCGCGATTTGGGGTCATGTTTTTTGAGGATACGGTTGCCGCCTTTACCAACATGACCCGCGCGCTAAAGCCCGGCGGCACGATGACCTTTGCCGCCTGGGGGCCATTGCCCGGAAACCCATGGTTCAGAATGCCCCATATCGCGGCCTCGGAACGGCTGGGCACGCCGCCCAAGGTCGACCGGAATGCACCGGGCCCCTTGGCGTTTCATGATCGTGAGCGTGTTACCGGGTTGCTGGAAAAGGCAGGTCTAAGCAATATTCGCGCCGATTCTGTTAACCTTATGTTGGACTTTCAAGGCTCTTTGCTGGATTGCGCCGCCTTGTGTACCCGTGTTGGCCCCGCCGCCCGTGTTATTACCCATTTCGACGGTAAACCCGAAGACGTGACTGCGATCCAACACGCCGTCGCCGAAGCGTTTCACCCCTTTGCCAAAAATGGTGCGGTGCACATCCCGGCTGATATCAACCTATTTCAGGCGCGTCGCCCGGAGTAAATGACCACAGACGTAACCACGCCCAAAGCGCTGATTTCTAAGCTTTTCCGATGACAAACTGAGTTCTGGAGCGGGTAGCGGGAATCGAACCCGCGCGTTCAGCTTGGGAAGCTGACAGGCTACCATTACATCATACCCGCCGCGTTTTTCACCGATATCACCAGAGGCTTATCGACTTCAAGAACCCATCATCGGAAAAGCGGCATCGCCTTGTTCCGTCCTGACACACCCCAACCTTCGAACAGGACAACGCACCTGGCTCCGTGAAATAGAAAAATCTTCTGCCTCAACGCCAGTTGCGCTTGCAGATCGACCAGATCCTCGAAATTTTCTTTTTTCCCAAACGCTTGCTTAAGTCAGCGTCTGCCTGTGTTGGGCGATGATGTTGGCTCATCTTCGTACGTGACGACTATCGCGATATCGCCACTAATCTAGCGATCTTGTCAGGTTCCGGCGGCGATCAGCACCAATACGAAAAAAGGCCGGACACATGGTCCGGCCTTTTTTCTCTAGAAGTGATTGGATCATGCGCGACGACGACGCCCGCCACCACGACGGCCACCAACAGCGCCCGCTGCGCCGGCCTCTTCCGGGGATTTGTTGAACCGAATCCACTCGCCACCATGCGGGTCATTATTGGTCAGCAGATTGGCGGCACGGATGGCCTCCATTTCCTTACCGGCGCGCGGCTTGGTCGAGCCCAGACCGAATAGCTGACAGAAAGTTTCGTCGTCCATGTCCGCAGGCAGAATGATCCCCTTGGCTTCGACCTCGGCCTTTTTCTCGGCCAGCTTTTTGGGACCCACAGGCAGCGCCACCGGGTTCATGATTGCCGACGTCATGCCTGCGCCCATTGCCATCGGGAGGAACGCATTGTTGATCCCGTGGCGGTTTGGCAGACCAAAGGAAACGTTCGAAGCACCACAAGTCGTGTTTACGCCCAGTTCTTCGCGCAGGCGACGGACCAGCGCAAAAACCTGCTGACCCGCGGTTGCCATCGCGCCGATGGGCATCACCAGCGGGTCAACAACGATGTCATGCGCAGGGATACCGAAATCGGCGGCCCGCTCAACAATCTTCTTGGCCACTTCGAAGCGCACATCGGGATCTTCGGAAATACCGGTGTCATCGTTCGAGATCGCAACAACCGGCACGTTGTATTTTTTGACCAGCGGCAGAACCAGTTCCAGACGATCTTCTTCACCGGTGACCGAGTTCAGCAACGGGCGGCCCTCGGCAGCTTCAAGACCAGCTTCCAAAGCGCCGGGAACGGACGAGTCGACACATAGCGGTACGTCAACCAGACCCTGCACCAGCTCGACGATCTTGCGCATCAGTGGCGGTTCGGTCTCGTTCGGGTTGGGGTTCGAATTGTAGACAACGCCTGCGTTGATATCCAGAACGGTTGCGCCAGCGGCAACCTGCGCCAACGCGTCTTTCTCGACGGTCGAGAAATCGCCGGCTTCCAACTCGGCCGCCAGTTTCTTACGGCCCGTCGGATTGATCCGCTCACCGATCACGCAGAACGGTTCGTCAAAGCCCAGAACGGCAGTTTTTGTTTTTGATTCTACGACTGTACGCGTCATGTCCGTTCCTTAGGAGTTTGCAGGCTTTGCCGAAGCGCCGCCGTTATTGATGGCCCAGTTGGCGTTGGTCTTGATGCCGCCAAGCGGGAAGAAGTGTACATTGGTGATGTTGAAATCCGGGTTGGCCGCTTTGTGGTTGGCCAGCTCGGTGATCACATCGGTCGGCTCATAGGGCAGCAGCAGCTTGGACACATCCATCGCACGCTTTTGCAGGACCTTCAGCGACGGACCAACACCGCAGGCGATGGCAAACTTGATCAGTGTCTGCAGCTTGGCCGGACCAGCGATACCAATATGGATCGGAATATCGATACCAGCTTCTTTCAAACTGTCGGCCCATTCGATGATCGGTTTGGCTTCAAACGCAAACTGTGTTGCCAGCGCCATTTCGGCATCCGTGGTCTCGCTGAATTTCTGCTTCCAGCGCAGCGCGTCGTCGACATTCTTCGTCGAGCCGTCGGGGTCGATATCCTTGTTGCCCTCAGGGTGACCCGCGACGTGCAGGCGCTTGAAGCCCGCCTTGTCAAACAAACCACTTTCCAGCAACTGCATCGAGCTGTCGTAATCGCCGTGCGGGTTGGTAACACCACCGGCCAGCAGCAATGCCTGATCAACGCCCGCCTCGCCCTGATACATGGAAATCCAGTTTTCCAGCGTGGCGGCGTCCTTGATGATCCGCGCAGGGAAGTGCGGCATCACCGGATAACCTTCGTCAGCGATCCGCTTGGCGGTCTTGACCATATCCTCGATCGGCGTGCCTTCGATATGGGCAATGTACACACGCGTGCCTTCGGGCAGCAACGCGCGGAAATCTTCGACCTTTTCGGCGGTGCGCGGCATCACCTCAATCGAATAGCCTTGCAAAAAGGCTTCGACGGTCGGGTTTACAGGGCCGTTTTCGACCGCATCACGTTTCTTGAAGTTCAGCAAAGCCATTGCGGCCTCCCATAGATGTCTCGGGCTCATGCCCAACCGTCATTGGCGATCAGGGCTTTGATGCGGTCCTGATCGTATTCCGTTTCCAAACGCGTGGCTTCGGCCTCGGCAATCTCGGACGGGTCGCCGTCGACTGCGAAGGGGGCCGCCTTGCGCCATTCGGCCAGATAGGCATCGCTGTCCTTGGCGTTCACCTTCATGGCCGCGCGGTCGATGGCTTGTTCGAACCGTTCCTCTAATTGCCGCTTTGCGCCACGACGGCCTTTGCCGACGATGACTTGGGCGGGAATATCGCGCCAGTAAACAATGGTGACGTCAGGCATTGCGTTTGATTCCTCCTAACCAGATGGACCGGTTTTAAACGTCTATGTGGGGGCAAGTCGGTCGATTTTCGACACACGGCGCATTTCCAGCGACGTTTTTGCCCGCGATGGGATACCGGGGTTGTAACGAAGACTGAACCAAACGCGCATATCAAAATTCTCATCACTTTAATGAGCGTCTTGCACGACGCAATCGCCCGACCTATGGTCGGGGTAACACGAAAATCGGAGGGCGTTTAATATGGCGCCCAAGCGTCCCAAAGGTGCGGGCGCGTTCCCGAAGGCGGTCGAAAGCCCCGCGCCGGCAAGACCCGATCCAGATGCGTTGTATGCGGCGCTGGATTTGGGAACCAATAGTTGCCGCATGTTGATAGCCCAGCCTAAGGGCAGCGGCTTCCATGTGGTCGACAGCTTTTCCAAATCCGTGCAGTTGGGCGCGGGTTTGGAACGGACCGGACGTTTGTCTCGGTCTTCGATGGCGCGCACCATTCAGGCACTGCGCATCTGTCAGCAAAAGCTGAAACGCAACAAGGTCAGGCGCATGCGTCTGGTCGCGACCGAGGCGTGCAGGCGTGCCAAAAACTCACGCGAATTTATCCGGCAGGTAAAACGCGAAACCGGACTGACGCTTGAGATCATCCAGCCCGAGGAAGAGGCGCGCTTGGCCGTGATCTCCTGCGCGCCGTTGGTGTCCACCAAGACCGATCAATTGCTGGTCGTGGATATTGGTGGCGGATCAACCGAACTGGTTTGGATCGACATCTCATCCGTACCGCGCCGGGACCGCCCCGCCGCGATCATGCGGTTGCACCATGGGTTTCACACGACTGACAGCCCCTTCCCTGCGGCAAAAGTCGTCGACTGGATCAGCGTACCCCTGGGTGTTGCAACCCTGCGCGATCAGTTCAACGACGTCGAAGATGACTCCGCTCGCTTTGCCCTGATGAGCTGGTTTTTTGAAGAAAACCTTGCCGATTTCGCGCCTTACAAGGACGAGCAAGCCCGCCTCGGGTTCCAGATCGTCGGTACCAGTGGCACGGTTACAACCGTTGCGGCCTCGCACCTTGGGCTCAAGCGCTACGACCGGACCAAGGTCGATGGTTTGCGCATGACCAGCGATCAGATTGACAAAGTCATACGAGGGTATCTAGAACTCGGCCCTCAGGGTCGGCGCCGGGATCCGCGTATCGGCGATGACCGGCAGGCCCTGATTATGTCCGGCTCGGCCATTTTGCAGGCGCTGTTAAGATGCTGGCCCACCGACCGCCTTTCCGTGGCGGACCGGGGGCTGCGCGAAGGCTTGCTCTATGCGCAGATGAGCGCGGACGGCGTACTGGAAGACGGACCGTTCTGATGGCGAAGACACCAAGTGGCAAAAACAATTCGGGGCGCGGGCAGCGTGACCTGAAGGTCAAGGTAAAGACTGCACGCGGGCGTAAGCTCAGCTCGACCCGTTGGCTCGAGCGGCAGTTGAACGACCCCTATGTGAAACGTGCGCAGGTCGAAGGGTACCGTGGGCGCGCAGCGTTTAAGATATTGGAGCTGGACGAAAAGTACCGGTTCCTCGTGCCGGGTGCACGTGTCGTCGACCTGGGCTGTGCGCCGGGTGGATGGTTGCAAGTCGCGGTCAAACGAGTGAATGCGCTGGGCGAACGTTCCGGCAAACGGATAGGCACAGTTCTGGGTGTCGACCTGCAAGAGGTCGAACCGGTCGCAGGTGCCGAGGCACATGTGCTGGACTTCATGGAAGACGATGCCGACGACAAGGTCAAAGAGTGGCTGGGCGGCAAGGCTGACGTGGTGATGTCCGACATGGCCGCGTCGTCATCTGGGCACAAGCAAACCGACCACATGCGCATCATGGCTCTGTGCGAAACGGCGGCCTATTTCGCCTTTGACGTACTGGAAGAAGGCGGCACGTTTGTTGCCAAGGTTCTGGCCGGTGGCGCCGAAGGCGATCTGCAAAAGCTGCTGAAGCAGAAATTCGACAAAGTTGCGAATGTGAAACCACCCGCGTCGCGTTCGGACAGTTCCGAGAAGTTCGTTGTCGCAACCGGGTTCCGGGGCTAGATCAGTCGTCCAGCGAAATCCGATCCTCTGTCAGCACCTGTTCGCGCAGTGAAGCGGCGGCAATACCTTGTATCAACAACGCTTGGCCGTGATTGATGTATTCCGGTGGTCGGGCCCGCAATTCCTCGATCCGTTGCGACAAAGCCAGTGGCTTTTTGAGCTTGGACGTGTGGACCGGTTTGAGAAACATGTGTCACCTATAAGCTGGGGCAATTCTTGCCTCAGCTTGATCGGTAACTATGAAATTTGCCGGGAAAATGACGGAAACCGGGCCAAGCCGTGCCGTTTCAGCGGCCCAGTTGTTCCTTCAACTGCAATAGGTTCGGGTCCTCTGGGATGATCTCTAATCCCTGGGCCAGAACATCGCGTGCGGCCTGAGGTCCACGATTGATCTGCGCCAGTTGCACCAGCATTGGCCAGGCTTCGGCGCGTTGCGGGTCAAGGGTAACCACCTCTTGAAACGCCCGCTCAGCCGCTAGCGCGTTGCGGAACGTCAGGGCCATCCCGCCAAGCACGAGATGCGTTTCAGGAAAATCCAGACGGTTGGAAATCGCCGACTGCCACTCGGACATGCCCCGCCCCGACAATTGCTGCTGTTCCGCAGTCAGGGCCTGCGGCGGAATGTTCAGAAACTCCTTTGCTGCCGAAATGCGGACATTCCGTAACGGGTCGGACAGCAGCGGCTCAAGCCGTTGAACTTGATCGGGCAAACTGGCCTGACGCTGCAGCGGAGCCGCATTTGCCCGAACCAAAGCGTCTTCGTCCACCAACAGCTCTGCAGTTCTGGCCGCCACATCTGCGGACCCAAAAGATTGCAGCAGATAGGCAGCCGTGGCGCGCACAATGCCGGGTTGATTAGGGTCGGTTGCGATGTCCAGAAGTTCCTCCGGCCCATCCGCACGACCAAGCGTTGCTGCCTGAAAGGCCGATCCAAAATGCGGTTCTCGATGCGCGCTGTCAGGAAACCAGCCTTCGATCTGTTGGGCCGCCCATGCCTGATCCTGATCCGAATGGCAATCGGTGCAGGCGTCCTGCCCAAGCCCCAAATCGGGACGAGGTACACGGAAACTGTGATCGCGCCTGCCGTCGACGCCCATATAAACACGCTCGATCATGTGGCAGGACTTGCACTGCGCACCCTCGCTATTCTCTGGGTGATTGTGATGTTCCGGCGCGTCGTACTCTTTGGCAGCAAGAGTTGGAAACTTGGGATTCGCGGCAGGCGAGTGACACTGCGTACACACCCCGTTTCCATCTGCCCTCAGACTCGCGCTATGCGGCTCGTGACAATCCATGCAACCCACGCCGCGGTCATACATCTTGGATTGCAGGAACGAGCCGTACACATAGACTTCATCCAAAATCTGACCGTCCGGGTGGTACAATCCCGGACGCAGGACCGCCAGATTGTAGGCGTCATGATAGGGCGTTCCGGGCAGCGGGTTGCCATCTCCATGCGCCTCACGACGAGAATGACACCCGGCGCATTGCTGAATCTCGGCCTCGGTCTGGCCCTTACCCCAATCCATCAAGAACCCGGTATCGCCCAGACCCTGCGGCAGGCTTTGCCCCCCGACCCACTCGATATGCGCAGAACCCGGGCCATGGCAGCTTTCGCACCCTACCCCGATCTCGGCCTGTACCGAGTCGTACGTTCTGGTTTCAGCGTTGTACTGTTTCTCAAAACCGGTCGCGTGACATTCCGCACACCGTGCATTCCAGTTCTTGTAGGGTCCGGTCCAGTGCAACCCGTCATCTGGGGGTAAATCCTGATCGGGATAGAGGTGAAACCACTGCTTGTTCTCGGTATCCCAAACAACATCGAAACTCTGCAACCGGCCGGGTTCTGTTTCGAACAAGTATTGCTGCAACGGCTCAATGCCGACGACGGAATGTACGCCGTATTCGGTGGTCACTCCGTCTTTTTCCGTGACTTTTGCGCTCAGCGCGCCTTCGGTGTCGGTGAATTCAACGGACATCCCGTCATGGTCGAACCGCGTTCCGTCAAAATCGGCAACAACAGCCCCGTCTTCAACCTCGGTCCAAGCCAGCGCGTGGTGGGAATTAGACCATGCCGCCGCCTCGTCCTTGTGACATTCAGCACATTGATCCGACCCGACATAGGCCGGAGCCTGGCCAAAGGCGGCCACAGGAACAAACAGCCCTACACACAACGCCAGAAATTTCACTGAGAACCCCGATCCTGATTGTCTTCCAGATCCATCAAAGCGCCGTTGTACTCGGCGCCAAGGATCAGAATTGCAGCGCACAGGTACAAAAAGATCAGCGCTGCCATGACGCCAGCCAAACCTGCATACGTGGCGCTGTAGCTGGCGAATTGCGCGATGTAGATCGAGAACCCCCACCCGCCGGCCGCCCACAAGGCCAACGTCAGAACAACGCCAGGCAGAATTTGCATCAGCTTGTGCCGCCGCGTGGGCAGAATTAGATGCGCTAACAGGACAGTGCCAGCCGGAACCGCAACCGTGAAGGTCCAGCGCAACCTGTCCACCGACAACCAGTCCGACACGTTCACATCAGTCTTTTCGCTTACCAATTGAGTGTATGCGGGCAAAACAACTTCGACCGCGGCAATGGCCAAAATGGCAACGCCACCAACGATCACGAGCCCCAGGCACAGCAATCGGGTTTTCCAGAACGGCCAGACGTCCCTGTCGTGATATGCTTGGTTCATGGCCGCGCGAACCGCCAGGACACCGTTTGAGGCAAAGAAGATCGCTAACAGACCACCCAGCGTTATAACGCCCGAGCCGGATTCCTGCAGGACGGCCCGCAATTCAGCCACGATTGGCCCCGCGACGTCTTTGGGCCACGCCCCGAACACAAGCTCGATCAGTTCATCGGTGACATAGCCCTGGGACAACGACCCCGCCAAAGCCACTGTGAACAACACAAATGGAAACAAGGCCATCATCAGAGACATGGCGACGTGGCTGCTCATCACGAACCCGTTTTTGTTGTTGAACCGCACTACGGCCAGCCACAGGGCTTGAACCGGTCTACCAACGAAAGGAATCACACGTGCGCTCATGCGCTCAGCCTAACCCGCCTCTCCTTTGCTCTGAAATGGCAAATCCCTTCAGAACGTAAATTATCTCGCCCAAATATTTGGGCACATTGCAGAATCTCGCCCAGCGGTGCAGGATCATCTTCCAGAGCGACCACCAATCGTTGTAACGTGCCACGCGGCATCACAGGCGGGCTAAGCAATGACTTTGGAACCTGATCAGAACACGGGCAGCCCGCGACTGAGGCTATCGGTTGTCCGGGACACGACAATTGTTGCCACATTGATTGTGCTGGGACTTTACGCGGGCTCAGCATTCTTGATCCCGCTGACTATGGCTTTGTTAATCAATGTTTTGATTATCGCGCTGAGCGACCGGGTAATCTCGATGGCCCGGGTGCCCGTCTGGCTGGCCAACATCGCCGCAGTCACAGTTGTTTTGGCTGGCTTGTTCGTGATCATGTACATCCTTGGCAGTCAGGCGACGCAGTTCGCCCGATCCATCAGCACGTATGAAACCCAATTCGACGGCGCCGTGAACCGGGTCACGGGGCTGGTTGGCAATGACGTCACCACGTTTATCCGTGACAATCTGGTCAGTATCGACATGTCCTATGTCGCGCGTGTGTTGCTCAGCAGTGCAACATCGTTGCTGAACCAGTTTTTCCTGATCAGCCTGTACGTGGCCTTCCTGATGGCCGAGCGTCTGGCGTTTCGCAAAAAGATACAACTGGCGGCGGGCAATCCCGAAACCGGGGCGGAATTCACCACAATTCTGGATGCGATCACCGACAGCCTGCAGCGCTATGTCGGGGTAAAAACCTTCATCAGCCTGGTCACGGCGGGCATCAGTTACTCGGTCTTCAAGGCGCTTGGGCTTGAATACGCCGAAACATGGGCCGTGCTGACTTTTGCGCTGAACTTCATCCCGTCTATCGGTTCGATCATCGCCGTAATCTTTCCGGCCATGATTGCCCTCGTTCAATATGAAACGATCGGGCCTTTCCTGATCATCGTGTTCGGTTGCGGCACCATCCAGTTTCTGATCGGCAATTTTGTTGACCCTGCCTTGCTGGGCCGGTCGCTGAACATGTCTACGTTTCTGGTGATCCTCGCGCTAACGTTCTGGACAACCGTTTGGGGGCTGATCGGTGCATTCCTGAGTGTTCCTTTGACTGTCTGCATTCTGATCATCTTCAGCCACATTCCTGCCCTTAGGCCAGTGGCTATTCTGATGTCTCTTGATGGCCGCCTTGGTGATGACAACGCACCCGCACGGACCCAATAATCTGTGCAAAACCCGATCTTCATAGGGTCCGAGATCTATCGCCATTCGACCTATGGTTCAAAACACCCGCTGGCTATCCCGCGCGTCTCCACCGTCATGGACCTGTGCCGCGCGCTGGGCTGGATCAATTCGGAAAATTACAGGGTCAGCCCCCGCGCAAAACCCGGCGCGCTGCACCGCTTTCACACGCCGGACTACATAGATGCGCTGCAGGCCGCGGAAAGAGCTCAAAGCGTCTCGGATGATGTACGCTCGACCTATGCGCTGGGCACGCTGTCCAACCCGGTATTCCCAGAGATGTACAGACGCCCCGCCACTGCGGCCGGAGGATCAATGTTGGGCGCTGAACTGATCCGCGATGGCGGCATCGTTTACAACCCTGCGGGCGGAACACATCACGGCCTGCCCGACCGTGCCAATGGGTTTTGTTATCTGAACGACCCGGTTTTGGCGATCCTGACACTGTTGCGAATGGGCCTGGACCGGATTGTCTACGTCGATATCGACGCCCATCACTGCGACGGGGTCGAGGCCGCCTTTCAGGGTTTGGAAACGGTTCGGATGATTTCCATTCATGAAGGCCGACGGTGGCCGTTCACCGGCAAGCTTGATGATGATGCAGGCGGCGCGGCGTTTAACCTTCCGGTGTCCAGAAACCTCAACGATGATGAATTTGGCGCCATTCTCGACCAGCTGATCCTGCCCGCGGCTGAGGCCTTCAAACCGCAAGCCCTTGTCCTGCAATGCGGCGCCGATGCGGTTGCCGAGGACCCGCTGTCGCGCCTGGCGCTGTCCAACAATTCTCACTGGAAAGCCGTCGCCGCACTGAAAGGTCTTGCGCCCCGCGTTCTGGTCCTGGGCGGAGGCGGTTATAACCCGTGGTCAGTTGGCCGCTTGTGGACTGGTGTTTGGGCCACCTTGAACGACTTCGACATCCCCGAAATGCTGGAGGCGGACGCGCAAGCCATCCTCGACGCATTGACCTGGAACCGGGCAGCTGGCCGAAATCCTCCGATTCACTGGCTTCGAACGCTGCGCGACGCGCCAAATCACGGACCTATCCGACCAGAACTGAAGGAAGATTTGCGCCGACTGACCGCGCGGATTTCACAGTAGATCGGCGAAATAAAGGCTGCTAACATACCGCTGTTACGACACATTTTCTAATTTCCGCACAAAATCACAAAGTCAGTTTGGAAAATTGACGTCGATTGGACCCACCAAATGAATGCACTTAATCAGATAAATGATCTCAAAGCCCGAATGGGACAATCCATTATCGGACAGACTGACGTGATCGACCGCCTTCTGATCGGGATGTTGGCCAACGGAAACTTGCTGATCGAAGGGCTTCCCGGTTTGGCCAAGACCCGCGCGGTCAAGGCAATGGCCCGCAACCTGGATGCACGTTTCAGCCGGATTCAGTTCACTCCGGATCTGCTGCCATCGGACGTCACCGGGACCGAGGTGTTTCAGCAGACCGATGACGGTGGCACATTCCGGTTCGAGCCAGGCCCCATCTTCGCCAATATCGTTCTCGCGGACGAGATCAACCGCGCCCCCGCCAAAGTTCAGGCTGCGTTGCTTGAAGCGATGGAGGAACGGCAGGTAACGGTCTCGGGAACCACGCATAAAATGGAACCGCTGTTTATTGTGATGGCAACCCAGAACCCGATTGAACAGGAAGGCACCTATCCCTTGCCCGAAGCGCAAATGGACCGGTTCCTGATGCATGTTCAAATCACTTACCCCCCAGTCGAGGATGAGGTTGAGGTGATCCGTCTGGTTCGGGGCGAGGAAATCGCGGCGGGTAAAGGCGCAACCAATGAAGCGCCGCCGACAATCCCGCAGGACGCCGTATTCGCCGCGCGTTCTGAAATCGGTCAGATCCACGTATCCGACGCAATGGACCGCTACATGGCCGATCTGGTGCAAGCCACGCGAACGCCCGGCGCGCTCAGTGAAGAACTGGCCGGTTGGATCGACATCGGTGCCAGCCCGCGCGCCTCGCTTGCCTTGGACAAATGCGGTCGCGCGCATGCTTGGATGAACCAGCGCGATTATGTCGACCCGGCAGATATTCGCGCCATCGCACATGATGTATTCCGCCACCGCATCACCCTGAGCTTCGAGGCACAAGGCAGCGCCAAATCTGCGGATGATGTGATTTCGGAAATCCTGCAGCTTGTTGCGCTGCCCTGAAACCAAAGGAACGCCGCGTGTCCCAGACCGCCGCATATCCCGACGACCCACGCATACACGTTGATGCGGACCACCTGTTAAAGCTGGGCCCAAAGTCCCGCGCGATCAGCCTGCTGCCCCGCCAACCTGTCCGTTCGATCCTAAACGGCCGGCATGCCTCACGCTTGCGCGGGCGCGGTCTGAACTTTGAGGAACTGCGAAATTACTTGCCCGGGGATGATATCCGCACGATCGACTGGAAAGTGACCGCGCGCACCGGAGAGCCCCATGTTAGGGTCTATACCGAGGAACGCGACCGCCCCGCCCTTTTGCTAGTGGACCAGCGCGTTTCGATGTTTTTCGGCACACAAGTCTACATGAAATCGGTCATCGCGGCCGAAGCCGCGGCGATCGCGGCGCACCGCGTGCTGGGGCAAGGTGACCGCGTCGGCGGGATCGTCTTTGGCGATACTGATGTGGCCGAGCACCGACCCCAACGCCGACCCGCTGCACTGACGCAGTTCCTGTCATCGGTGGGCGCGCTGAATTCAAACCTACGTGCAACGCTGCGGGATGAACCAACCGTGGCGTTGGATGATGTTCTGAAACAGGCCGCGCGGATCGCGCATACCAATACTTTGGTGTGTGTCTTTTCCGATTTCGATGGGCTGAACGAGGTGTCAGAGAAACTACTTAGCAGACTTTCCGCCTCGAATGATCTGATATTGTTCAATATTTCCGACCCCAGCTCTCGCGAACTTGCCCCGAACCTTCGGCTTACGGTGTCCGATGGCGACCGTCAGATTGAACTCGACAGCTCGGACCCCGACTTGTCGAACCGAATAAGAACAACGCTGGAAGATCGCCTTGCCCAGCTACAGACGTGGTCGCGCCGCTATGGATTTCCCGTAGTACCGCTGACCACGGCGGAACCAACGCTCGACCAGTTGCTCAAGCTATTTGGTCATCCCGGAGGCCGAAGATGAGCGTCGATGTCGAAGGCAAATCACTGGTTGACCTGCTGGACATGCTGGAACCTGCCCCGGTGCCCGAGCCTATTTCCATGGTGCCCCAAACCTGGGGGTGGAGTGTTTTGGCCTTAATCCTTGCTGGGCTTATCATCCTTGGCGTTTATGCCTTTCTTCGCCACCGACAGTTTAATGCATACCGACGTGAAGCGTTGATCGAATTGGCCGCGTCAGACAACAACGCTGCAAAGATAGCCGAAATACTCCGCCGCACGGCTCTGGTCGCGTATCCACGTCAGAAAGTCGCTGCATTGCATGGAAAAGAATGGACCAACTTACTAAACCAAACCTCTGATAATGTTACCTTTACTGATGGCGCTGGCCGCCAACTTGTGGAAGCACCATACAGAGATGCAAAAGCCGATCCTGATCTGGAAATCCTCGCGCGAAATTGGATCAAATCCCATAAGCGGGAAAGGACAGCCTGATGTTCTCCTTTGCCGCGCCTTGGGTTTTCCTCCTGCTCCCGTTGCCATTTTTAGTGTATCGGCTTGCCCCACCGTATCGCGAAAAAAGCAGCTCGATCCGCATCCCATTCTTTCGCCATGTCGCACAGGCCGCTGGAGTTGAACCCAAGTCAGGATCCGTCATTCCCCGCCGAGCACGGTTTCAGGCCGCCACGATCGCATTGATCTGGCTTCTTTTGGTAGCAGCCATGGCCCGCCCCGAAAAACTTGGTGAACCATTGGTTATCGAAAAGTCGGCGCGCGACGTGGTGCTTGCCTTGGACATTTCAGGATCAATGGACCAGCGGGACTTCACAACAACGGACGGCGCTCCAAAGCAACGACTGGCCGCGGTTAAGGATGTGCTGCGTCAATTTATTGCCGAACGCCAAGGCGACCGGATGGCTTTGATCATCTTTGGTACTCGGGCCTTTGTTCAAGCCCCTTTCACCGAAGATCTGAACAGTTTGAATGGGTTCCTGGATCAAACTCAAGTTGGCATGGCCGGTCCCAATACCGCGTTGGGGGATGCAATTGGTCTGGGCATACGCACCTTTGACTCCAGCGAGGTCGACCAGCGCCTGATGATCGTTTTAAGCGACGGGGCGGATACGTCCAGCCGCATGACGCCGGTAAACGCCGCAGCAATCGCGGCCGAGAAAGGCGTCGTCATCTACACGATCGGCGTTGGTGATCCAGACGCCTCGGGCGAGGACCGGGTGGATCTGGATGCCTTGAAGGACATTGCAGACCGTACGGGCGGCGAATACTTTTTTGCAGACGACGAAGAGGCATTGGCTGACACATACGCACGCATTGACGAACTCAATCCCCGCGTCGTGGAAACACAAAGCTATAGACCACGTGAAAGCCTTGCACATTACCCGCTTGCGTTGGCATTGCTGACAATGCTCGTCACTATGACCGGTCAACTTGTAATCCAGCGGCGCCGAGGTGCAGCATGAGCGACGCGTTGGCGGATTTCCATTTCTTGCGAGCCTCTTGGCTGCTGTTCCTCATCCCTATTGCGATACTCTGGTGGGTGATGCGGCCCAAACCCAATTCGCACTCCCAATCCATAACCGGCATCGCGCCGCACCTTGCCGCCGCCCTGACCCTGGGGGCAGAAAACAAGAAGCGTGTGTACCCGATAGACGTCGCGATGATCGCAGCAATCTTTGTCACCTTAGCCGCGGCCGGACCGACATGGTCACGGGCCCCGAACCCTTTGGTCGCGGACACGGCACCGCTGGTAATAGCACTGAAGGTCACGGACAGTATGGAGGACCCGGACCTGCCACCATCCCGGCTGGATCGGGCCAAGTTCAAAGTGACTGATCTTATCAATGCGCGTGTCGGAGCACAGACGGCGTTGATTGCCTACGCCGGAACCCCACACCGCGTTGCGCCCCTGACCGAGGATGCCAACATCCTGCGCCCGCTTTTGGAGGGCCTCGCGCCAGCAGTCATGCCAAAACAAGGGGATGCAGCCGCAGACGCACTGACCCTTGCCGAAACGATCCTGAACGACAGTGATACACCCGGCGCAGTTTTGTTTGTTCTGGACGATCTGGACCCGTCTCAACTCTCTGCTTTTGAGAACACAACCGTGCCCGTGTTTTTTCTGACAATGCTGCCGAACGGTCAAAACATCGCTCAGTTAAGTGATCTGAGGACCGCGACGGTTGTTCCATTCTCTAACGATGAACGTGATATCAATCGCTTAGAGCGTCAAATTCAATCAGCTTATACTGCGGCGCTGGACGACGATGATCGATTGGACTGGCAGGACAGAGGGTGGTTATTGGCTTGGCCCGCCGCGTTTTTGTCGTTGCTTTGGTTCCGGCGCGGTTGGGTGATCCGTTTGTTGTTGCTGGCAGTGACTTTTGCGGCTCCATCAGGACCCGCAAAAGCCGATGGTTGGCGAGATTGGTTCCTGACCCCGGATCAACAGGGACAGATTGCGATGAACCAGAAACGCTACGTTCAGGCGGCAGAGCTGTTTGGAGACCCATATCACAAGGGGTATGCACAGCTGAAGGCAGGTCAGTACCCCGAAGCCGCGGCAGTCTTTGCCGAACTGGACACGCCTGAGGCCGCCTTTTCCGAGGGAATGGCACGCATTCGAAACCGCGAGTACAGGCCGGCCATAGCAGCGTTTGAAACAGCTTTGGAGCGTCGACCAGACTGGTCCGAAGCGCAGCACAACCTGGAAGTTTCCAAAGCCATCCTCGACTTCGTTGAAACAACCCGGGAGCAGTCGGACACAGGCGAAGAAGCGGGCATCGGGGCCGATGACACAGTCTTTGACAATGAAGCCGGGCGCGGCGAGGACACGACCATTCAGGCCCCGACCGAAGGTGCGCAGGCTATGTCTGCCGATCAGTGGGTCAGCACGATCGACACAGATATGCAGGACTTTCTGCGAAATCGCTTCCTGTTGGAAAATCAGGAGCAGCAGCAATGAGATACCTCATATTCCTCATGCTGTTTTTCCCGCTACAACTGGGCGCGCAGACAGGTGTTCAACCGCAGGTCACAGCCGAGGCACCGACCGATCCGGTTACTGTCGGGCAACCGGCCATCGTACGGATAAAAGTACTTGTCCCCACTTTCATGCCGTCCCCGCCGGTTTTTCCGTCGCTCGAACAAGAAAACATGCTTGTTCGCCTGCCTGAGCGTGCTTCCGGCCCAATCAGCGAAACTGTGGATGGCGAGACCTGGTCCGGTGTTCAACGCAGCTACCGTCTGTATCCGCTTCAGGCTGGGCCGATTGAATTCGGCAAGCAAGAGGTTGTGGTGACCTTTGCCGATCCCGAAACGAATGCTCCAACGACGGTCAGTGTTCCCTTGCCCGAAATGGCCTTGAACGCCGTTGTACCAGAGGGCGCTCGCGATCTGGACCCGCTGATCCTGGCCACGGGGTTCACGGTCGACCAGCAGATCGACGGATCAACCGAAATGGAAAACGGGGCTGCAATCACTCGACGCCTGACTGCCAAAATTGTCGGCACGACGCCCCTTCTGGTGCCTGAATTGATCCCCGGCATACAGGACCCGCTTCTGAGCGCCTATCCGAAAGAGCCGCGTTTTACCGAAAGCGAAGACCGGGGTGTTCTGTCTGGCCAGCGCGTTGATGAGATCGTCTATCTTGCGCAACAAGGTGGCCAGACCCAACTGCAGCCTATCACGATCCGGTGGTACAATCTGGACACCAATCAGGTTGAGAAAATTGATATCGACGCGGTTGATCTAACGCTTGCTCCACCGAAGTGGCAGCCGCCGGATGCGGATACGATTTTCAGGTTGCTTGCCTTGGCGGCCGGTTTGACACTAGCTCTTTGGGCATTTGTACGGTTTCTTGGTCCGCGTGTCACAAGTTGGAAACAGGCGCGGCGCGACAGATATCAAATATCTTCGGACTTTGCGCTGGATGCATTGAGGAAAGCCTTGCAAGCCAATGATATCTCAATGTCTTATTCTGCCTTGGAGTTGTGGAAACTGCGCAGCGATACCCCCGACATGGCAATTGGCCTGGAAGAGCAACTGGCTAGGATCGGGGCCGCAAGATACTCATCCCGCACCGGCTCAAAACCCGAGGCTTGGGCAGCGGCATTGTCCGAACTCAAGGTTATGAAACAGACGGAACACCGCGCTCGGAACCAGCTACCGCCGCTTAACCCGTAGGGTCAGCACTGGCAGGCGGCGATCAACTTGCGCCTATCCTTAAGCCGTACGCGGCCATACCCAAGCTCGATCAATCCCAGCTCTACCAAGTTGTGCAATTTACGGTGTAGCGTAGGCAGCGATACGGCCACCATTTCGGCCAGTTCATCCTGTGACACGACGATCCACCCATCGGATTTTGAGGCCCCTTCATCCAGGTGCAAAAGGCGGAGAACCAACCGTTTTTCCGCCCCGGTCACTGCCAGATTTGCCATGATGCGCAACGCAGTTTGCATGTTCTCATGCGATAAAGCATAGAAATCACGAACATATTCGGGATTGTCACGAACAAGTCGGTCCAGCCGCCGCGACGGAAAAAACAATGCCCGCGTTTTCTGTGTCGCAACAACACTTACCAGTCGGTTGGACTCGGCTAACAACGCAAGATCACCGATCCAGAACCCGCCACCCTGTCTGTGGACAACGAAGTCCTGTCCATCATCCGCAGGTGCAGTGATTTGAACGGAACCCTCTAGAACCGCAAAGACCCCGTTGGCGGGATCTCCGTAGTTATACAGCGCCTCACCCTCATCGAAAGATTTTGCGACCGCACATGCAAGCAAATCCGATTGAAAGCTTGCGCCTCGCGCCCCGAACCACCCTGAGGCAAGCAGTACCTGTCGGTCACGCGGATTTTCAAACATTAGTATTCATCAATCTCATCATATGATAGGTTTCCGAGCATTGTCATAGCCTAAGGTAAGGCTATTCGATTCTCGACGTAATGTGAATTTTTCCTACCGGGAATCAATACGTTGTTGGCGGAAAAGATAATCGCCGCCATCAATTACTTTTAGATCAACGGATCATTAAGATCCGGCCAATTCAGGAGTAGACCATGTCACCACCCCTATTGATTGCAGATAGTTGGCGCGGCACATTGCGCAAATTCGCCGTAGCTTCCGTCGCGGTTGCGCTGGCCCTGCCCGCCTGGGCCCAGGATCAAAAGCCCAATATTCTTGTGATCTGGGGCGACGACATCGGACAATCCAATATCTCGGCCTATACGATGGGCTTGATGGGATACCAAACCCCGAACATCGACCGCGTCGCGAAAGAAGGCATGATCTTTACCGACTATTATGGTGAACAATCCTGCACCGCCGGTCGTTCATCTTACATTATGGGCCAGTCTGTTTTCCGCACGGGCCTGTCAAAAGTTGGCCTGCCGGGCGCTGATCTGGGTATGCAGGTCGAAGACCCGACTATTCCCGGATTGCTGAAGGACCACGGCTATGTGACCGGTCAGTTTGGTAAGAACCACCTTGGCGACAAAGATGAGCATTTACCGACAAACCACGGTTTTGATGAATTTTTCGGAAATCTCTACCACCTGAACGCCGAAGAAGAACCGGAGAATGAAGACTATCCGGGCGATGCGGTTCTGGCCGATGGTCGTACCTTCCGTGAAGCCTATGGCCCGCGGGGCGTGATTAAATCCAAAGCGGACGGAACCATCGAAGACACCGGCCCGTTGACCAAGAAGCGCATGGAAACCGTTGACGATGAAACCGTCGCAGCCGCGATAGACTTCATCAAGCGGGCCAATGAACAAGGCCAGCCCTTCTATGTCTGGTGGAACGGCACGCGCATGCACTTCCGTACCCACGTCAAAGATGAAATGCGCCAACAGGCCAACGAGATCTTTGGAGGCGTTGCTGACGAATACACCGCTGGCATGATCGAACATGACATGCATGTCGGGCAACTGCTGGACCTTCTGGACGAGCTTGGCATCGCGGACAACACCATCGTGCATTACTCGACCGACAATGGTCCGCATATGAACACATGGCCGGATGCTGCTGCGACGCCGTTCTGGGGTGAAAAGAACACCAACTGGGAAGGCGGCTGGCGCGTTCCGTCAATGGTTCGCTGGCCTGGTCAGATCGAAGCGGGCTCGATCACCAATGAGATCGTGCACCACATGGACTGGCTGCCGACATACCTGGCGGTTGCTGGCGACCCGGACATCAAGGAAAAGCTGAAAACTGGCTATAGCTCGTCCGGTATGGGCCGTGACTACAAGGTGCATCTGGATGGATATAACATCCTGCCCATGCTGACCGGCGAAACAACCGAAAGCCCACGCGCCGAGATTTTCTATTTCTCGGATGATGGTGACCTGACGGCTCTGCGCTATGACGACTGGAAGCTGATCTTCCTTGAGCAGAAAGCATGGGCAACCCTGCGCGCTTGGATCGAGCCCTGGACCGAGCTGCGTATTCCTCTGATCGTGAACCTGCGTCGTGACCCTTATGAGCGCGCCTATCGCACCTCCAACACATATTATGACTGGTTGTTGGATCGGGCGTATTTCCTGGTTCCTGCTCAGGAATACGTGGGCAACTTCCTGGCAACCTTCCAGGAATTCCCGCCGCGCCAGAAAGCGGCAAGCTTCAACCTGGATCAGGTCATGGACAAGCTGACGACGCCAACAAACAACTAAGTCGTATCTAAAATCCAATCGGGCCGCCCTTTAAAAGGCGGCCCTTTTCATCTTGAAATTGAACGAGAAATTCATGCGACATTTAATTCTAAGCGCCCTGCTGTCCTGTGTCCCTCTGTCTCTGCTTGCTGACCCTCTGCCCAGTTGGACTGAGACCGAAAGCAAAGAAAGGATCATCGAGTTTGTCGCCGCCGTGACCGACCCGCAGCGCCCTGAATATGTGACGCCAGCAGAAAGGATCGCCGTTTTCGACAATGACGGCACGCTTTGGGCCGAACAACCTGTGTATTTTCAATTGATCTTTGCTATGGATCGGCTGGCTCAGATGGCTAAGGATGACCCTTCGATCCTGACTACGCCCGTTTTGCAGGCCGCTGCGACAGGCGATCTGAAGACGGTCGCGGAAGGTGGTCATGATGCCTTGATCGAGGTGTTGAATGCCTCTCATTCCGGCGTCACGGTCGACGAGTTCCAAAGCGCCGTCGCCGACTGGCTGGAAACCGCCCGGCACCCGGAAACCGAACTGCCCTATGACCAGATGACCTATCAGCCGATGGTCGAGTTACTGCGGTATTTGCGAGACGAAGGGTTCAAGACCTACATTGTCTCCGGCGGTGGAGTGCACTTTATGCGCGTCTTCGCCGAAGACGCCTATGGCATTCCGCCCGAACAGATTCTGGGTACATACATGGACACCACTTATGACAGCGCGGACGGTGGACCGGTCATTACCAAAGCTGATGGCATCGCTTTTGTGGACGACAAGGAAGGCAAACCGATCAACATCGAGCGCACGATCGGCAGACGCCCGATTCTGGCCGGGGGGAATTCGGATGGCGATTTTGCCATGTTGGAATGGACCACCACAGGCGATGGCCCACGGTTGGGTGTTCTGATTCACCATACCGATGCAGAACGTGAATGGGCCTATGACCGGGAAAGCCCAATCGGCAAACTGGTCGATGGATTGGACAAAGGGCCAGACATGGGTTGGGTGATTGTAGATATGGCGCAAGACTGGTCACGCATCTACACTGGGGCAAACTGAACCACCACGGAGCCCGATAACCCCATGTGGACACTGCTTGTTTCCGCCTTCGTCTTTGCGCTTTACACAACAGCAGTTTTCTTTTCTGTACGCGCGGCCCAAACCGCGCGGACACCTCAGGGCGCGGTCGGGTGGGTGGTCTTTCTGATCTCGGCCCCGATGTTTGGCGTGCCGCTTTACCTGTTTTTGGGACACCATAGATTTCGGGGCTACCGTATCGCGCGCAAGGAAAGCCAGCGCGTGGTTCAGGGGATCAAGACTTTCGCCGACTACTCAACGCCCGATGCCGACAAATTGCTTATCAACCCCAAACCGTTCGAGGCGCTGGCGCATATGCCCGTGTCGCGCGGCAACGGGGCAGAGCTGCTAGTGGATGGGCAAGCCACCTTTGATGCGATTTTTGAGGCCATCGACGCAGCCAAGACTTACGTTCTGATCCAGTTCTACATCGTACGCGCCGATGCGTTGGGTCAGAAACTGAAAGACAAGCTGATCGAAGCAGCCAAACGCGGTGTCAGCGTCCGGTTCATGATGGATGCCGTCGGCAGTTACGCCCTACCCAAGGACTACATCGAAGAGATGCGCGAGGCCGGTATCGCCGTTTCGGATCCGCATGAACAACGCGGACCAAAATTCCGTTTCCAGTTGAACTACCGCAACCACCGCAAAACCGTTGTTATCGATGGCGAAACGGGATTCATCGGTGGTCACAACATCGGGGTCGAGTATTTGGGCCAGGACCCGCATTTCGGACATTGGCGCGACACCCATGTCAGGTTGACCGGTCACATTGTCCGGCAATTGCAGTTGATCTTTATCGAAGACTGGCATTGGGCGCATGAAGAAGATCTGATCGACCAGTTGGATTGGGCTGGGTCCGAGGCGGACCAGGACATCAATGCGCTGCTAGTCGCGACAGGCCCCGGCGATGAAACCGAAACCGGGTCGATGATGTTCTTCGCCGCCATCACAGAGGCGCGGAACCGGATCTGGATCGCGTCACCCTATTTCGTACCCGACATCGATATCATGACCGCCCTGAAACACGCGGCTTTGCGCGGTGTCGATGTGCGCATTCTTGTTCCTGATGTCATTGATCACCGCCTGCCGTGGCTGGCGGCTTTTGCCTATTTTGATGAAGTTCGCGCCTGCGGTGCACAAGTCCTGCGCTACACAGACGGCTTCATGCATCAAAAGGTCTTCGTTGTGGATGACTCACTGGCCGCAGTAGGCACGACCAATCTGGACAATCGATCATTTCGGTTAAATTTCGAGGCAATGGCCCTGTTCTTTGATCCCCAGACCACAGCCGCAGTCGATGCGATGCTGCAAAAAGACTTTGCCAAAAGCTATGAGCTGACGCGCTATCTGGAACAGCAACCAGTGCACATACGCCTCGGCGCTCCGCTGGCGCGATTATTCTCACCCATCCTTTAGGCCATGAACCTTTCCTGAAACACCCGGGTCATAAGGGCGACCATGTAGGCCGTGGACAACCCAAAGGCCAACAGGCCTGTAACTGCAGCAAAGGTACCGAAAATCCGCAGATCTTCACCCAAGACGATGTCGCCGTAGCCAAGCGTTGTGAATGAGACCAGCGAGAAATAAAGCGCCGTATTCCAGTCGGGCAATACATCGCCGAAAACCCAGACGATGGCCCAAATCCAGACCTGAATGGTGTGGGTCGCGACGATAAAGGCCAGCGCGGTTGCAATTGGACCGGCCGTTGCCAAAATGGCGCCTCTGGCTTCCCAACGCTCGATCAGCCTGTTGATGGCCAGCGTGCACAGAGTCAGAAGAAAGATTTCGACCAGAAAGCAAAGCCCGAGAAACGTGCTGCCCCAAAGGATCTGCTGTGACAAGGTCATGTTTTCGCATCCTGAATAGTACCGACGACAGATCGCCTCACAATGACCTGCACTTCCGGCTGAGACAACCCGATCACCCATGTTCATAGTGCGGCGAAAGGAACCTATGGCGCGTCAACGCTGGACAGTTGGCGAAACTGTTGCAAATCCTTGTAAAAATGAGGGCGAACATGCTTGTGAAATTTGACAAGGTTCAAAAATCCTATCCCGGTGGTCGGCCGGTCCTGCGCGACGTGTCATTGTCGCTGGATCGCGGCCAAACGCTAGCCCTGACCGGCGAAAGCGGCAGCGGTAAAAGCACCCTGCTGAACCTTGCTGCTGCATTGGACACTGTGGACAGAGGGAAAATCACACTGGACGGCGTAGCCCTGTCGCAACTGGATGATCCGGGCCGGGCCGCCCTGCGCCGCACGTCCTTATCGCTGGTGTTTCAGCAATTTAACTTGATCCCATCTTTGACAGCAGGTCAAAACCTGTCGTTTCATGCCCGGTTGGCCGGATGCCACGACCCCGATTGGTGCGCCCATCTGGCCCAGCGGCTGGGCCTTTCCGATCTGCTTGATCGATATCCCGAGAACCTGTCGGGCGGACAACAACAGCGCGTTGCCATCGGTCGTGCCATGGCCGCCCGGCCCAAATTGCTACTGGCGGATGAACCTACGGGAAACCTGGACGAAACAGCCAGCGCCACCGTTCTTGACCTCATGTTGGCTCTTGTTGCGGATACCGGGGCCGCGCTGCTTTTGGTCACCCATTCGCACGAGATTGCGGCCCGTTTGGATCGGCGTGTGCATCTGTCTGGCGGGCTTATCGCATGACGCTGACCGTCATTCAGGCGCTGGCCTCTCATTGGCGGGCACACCGGCTGCAACTGGCGACCCTGCTGATCGGCCTGGCCCTTGCAACCGGGCTCTGGTCAGCGGTGCAGGCCATCAATGCCGAGGCTCGTGCCAGCTATGACCGGGCCGCTGATCAACTGGCGCTAGGTCGGTTTGACGAATTGCACAACCCCGCCGGTCCAATCCCCCTGTCGCGTTACGTCGAGCTGAGGCGCGCGGGCTGGCAGGTTGCTGCGGTACTGGAAGGCCCATTGCGGGTTCAGGGTCAGACATTGCGGGTCCTTGGCGTAGATATGGTGGCCTATCCCGCCCTGCCCGCCGTCACGCAGATGGAACAAAGCGGCACGCCACCCAACCCTGCCGATATGTTGACCGCGCCGGGGCGACTGCTGACGACCCCGGTTTTGGAGCCGCTATTGGCCGGCCAGACCGGTTTGCCTCCGATCCTGATTAGCGATGCCTTACCGCCCGATCTGATCCTGACTGACATCGGTGTGGCCGAGACGTTACTGAAGAAGCCGGGAGAGATTTCGCACCTGATCATTTTACCGGATCAGCCCGGTTCAATTCCACCGCTGTCGACTATTGCCCCCGAACTGGAGCGGGTCCCGGCACAGGAACAACTGGATACCGCACAACTGACCGACAGTTTTCACCTGAACCTGTCCGCCTTTGGCCTGCTGTCCTTTGCGGTGGGTCTGTTCATCGTGCACGGAACCGTGGGCCTGGCCTTTGCCCAGCGGCGCGGCATGATCCGAACCCTGCGCGCTTTGGGCGTTTCGATGCGGCGGCTGGTTTGGCTGATCATGGCTGAGCTTTCCGTACTGGCGATTGTCGGCGGTATACTCGGTTTGGTGCTTGGATTTTTCCTCGCAGGCGCGCTGTTGCCGGATGTGGCTGCAAGTTTGCGCGGACTTTACGGTGCACCTGTCAGCGGCCAGATCTCATTGCAACCTCAATGGGCACTGTCCGGGTTGGCGATGGCCTTGGGCGGCACTTTTCTGGCCAGCGGACACGCCTTGTATCGCCTGTCGCGAATGCCAATCCTAAGCGGCGCAGGCTTGCAGGCCTGGCGCAGCGCGGCCTCGGGTAGCTGGGTCGTCGCCCTTGCCGGTGTCGCCGCTACTGTCGGGGGCATTCTAGCCATGCTGTTGTTCGGAGGGTTAGTGGCCGGTTTCGTCTTGGTCGCCGGGATGCTGGTCGGATCCGCGTTGGTATTGCCCTATGCCTTGTCGCGCGTCCTGATCCTGTTTCAGCGTTCAGCGAAAGGGCCAATAGCCCAATGGGTCTGGTCGGACATGCGCGCCCAACTGCCGGGCTTATCTTTGGCGCTGATGGCCCTGTTGCTGGCGCTTGCCGCGAATATCGGCGTAGGCACGATGGTTTCCAGCTTTCGGTTGACCTTTACCGGCTGGCTGGACCAGCGCCTTACATCCGAGCTCTACGTCACCGCTGCCACCGATCAGCAGGGTAAGGACATCGCAGAATGGCTGAACCCGCAGGTAGATGCCATCTTGCCGATCCGAAGCGTTGAACTGGCGAAATCGTCGGGGCCTCTGTTTCTCTATGGTATCATCGACGATCAGACTTATCGTGAGAAATGGCCGCTTATCAGCACCTCGGAACGTGTTTGGGACCGGGTCCACGACGGAACCGCTGTGCTGATTAACGAACAACTTGCCCGCCGGGAAAACCTTTGGCCTGGCGACTCTTTGGCCATCACACCCGCCGACACGATGACCATCGCAGGTGTCTATTCGGACTATGGCAACCCAACCGGTCAGGCCATCGTTTCTATGGCCCAACTTGATCAGATCGCGCCCGGCGCTGAGGCGCGCCGATTTGGCATTCGTGTCGCGCCTTATCGGGCCACGGATCTGGCACAGGCCTTGCGCGAGCAGTTCGACCTGCCCCGCCGAGCAGTCGTCCAGCAAGCTGCAATGAAGGCGCAATCCATGCAGGTGTTCGAAAAGACCTTCGTTGTTACCTCAGCCTTGAACATCCTGACGCTAGGGGTTGCAGGGTTCGCCATTCTGACCAGCCTGCTGACGTTGTGGACGCAGCGCCTGCCGCAAATTGCGCCCGTCTGGGCGCTCGGGCTGACACGTGCAGAACTGGCCCGGCTTGAACTTTTGCGCAGCGTGCTGCTGGCCGCTTTGACCGCCTTGCTGGCTCTGCCGCTGGGGTTGGCTTTGGCGTGGACCTTGCTGACTGTCATCAACGTCGAGGCGTTTGGCTGGAGGCTGCCGATGTACCTGTTCCCTGTCGACTGGGTTTATCTGTTGGGTTTGACCCTGCTTGCGGCAACCGTTGCCGCGGCCCTGCCTGCCGCCCGTTTGCTGCGCCTGCCGCCTGCGGATCTACTGAAGGTGTTTGCCAATGAACGTTAGGATATGGCTGATAGTCTTGCTGCTGGCCGTGCCGGGCATTGCCCGCGCACAGGGATACGCAGGCCTGGGCGGTTCGGCTGAAGGGTTCACTGTGCCCCAGCCGGAGTATGCGTTTCAATTCCCGCAGGATCATGGCCCCCACCCGGACTACCGGATCGAGTGGTGGTATCTGACAGCAAACCTGAAAGGTGAAGACGGGCGCGATTACGGTATCCAGTGGACCCTGTTTCGGTCGGCACTGAAACCGCATGAGGTCGAGGGGTGGCAAAGCCCACAGATATGGATGGGCCATGCTGCGGTGACCACGCCCGACAAACACTATTTCGCGGAGCGTCTGTCGCGCGGCGGCATCGGTCAGGCAGGGGTTACGGCAGCGCCATTCGAGGCTTGGATCGACGAATGGCACATGCGCGGGTCAGACCCAAACGCGGTCAGCCTCTCTGCGAACGGTGCGGATTTCGGCTATGACCTAAAGCTCGAAGCCAACGGGCCGTTCGTTTTTCACGGCGAGGACGGATATTCGGTGAAATCCGGCGACGGGCAAGCCAGCTATTACTATTCCCAGCCGTTTTACGAGGTACAAGGCGTTTTGCGGCTGCCAGATGGCGACGTGGCGGTCACCGGGCAAGGCTGGCTGGACCGCGAATGGTCATCACAACCTTTGGCCGCAGATCAAAGCGGCTGGGATTGGTTCTCGCTCAGCTTTGACAATGGCGACAAGATGATGGCTTTTCGGTTACGCGGCGACCGAGGTGATTTCACAGCTGCTACGTGGATCACCGCCAATGGTACGACGACCGCGATCCCCGATGGTTCGGTCACGTTCGAGCCGCTGACGACCGCGCCCGTTGCTGGCCGCGACGTACCTGTCAGATGGCGCGTCACATTGCCTGACCGGGATCTGGACGTCGAGGTATCAGCGCTGACACCCGACGCGTGGATGGCCACCCGGTTTGAATACTGGGAAGGTCCCGTCCAGATCAGCGGCAGCCATTCCGGACGGGGGTATCTTGAGATGACAGGGTACTGATCCGCCCAATTTTCTTAGCGCACCACGTAGACAGAGACGTCTGAATGCCGCACGACCCGTGCAGCATTCGGACCCAGCAGATAATCTTTCAGGTCGGGTTTGTGCGCACCGATCACGATCAGATCGCTACCAGCACTGTCCGCAGTTTTCAGGATTTCCTGATAGGCAGTACCCGTCGCGACCACGTGGCGGATCTTTTCATTCCGATCCGCCCCCAGTGTGGACACACACATCTCGGCCAGTTTGGTATGTGCCTCTTCCAGCGCCTTGTCGTGAAAATCACTTTCGAAAAAGCCAGACACCCAACTTTCTCCGAAATCCGGCAGGACCGTCACCACATCCAGTTGAGCACCTTCCTGATCGGCCAGCTTCGCAGCTTTCTTCAGGACATGCGTATCAAGATCGCCGTTGCTGATATCGACGGCACAGAGAACAGCGTTTGTCATGCGGTCACCTCTTGTCTGGCGGCGCGGCCGCGCTGAAGGAAAGCGATCAGTCCCAGCAAGAGCATTGCCGGAATGTAGATCAACTGTTTCGGTGGCTGGCTAGCCGGCAAGCTGACCGAGGTCAGGCGCACTGCCTCATCCCCGTAGTAGTCGAAGATATCCAAATCATCCGCGACAGGTGTCCCGAACAATGGCTCTTCGAGTTTGACCAACCCGTCTTCTTCAAGCAGCAGCAAGCCCATCGCGTCGACACGCGCTTGCCCGCCCTCTTCGCTGCCAACGGGAACAACAACCGTCGTGTCCGTCATCTCAAGCGTGTCAAAGTCTGGCCCGCTGATGACCATGCGCACCTCGGTACCCGGAGGTGTTTCGCCGATGGTCTCCACAAACGCAGCAGGCTCGACCGAAGTAAACGGCGGCGCGATGCGGTTCATGAAGAAGTCGGGCCTGAACAGCGCGAACGCCACAAGGATCAACGCGATGCTTTCATAGATGCGGCTGCGGGTCAGGAAGTAACCCATTGTGCCGGCTGTGAAGACGAGGATGGCGATTGTCGCAAATATCGCCACGGTTATGCCTTCGACCCACGTCACATCGATCAGCAGCAGGTCCGTGTTGAAGATGAACACGAACGGCAAGGCCACGGTGCGCAGGCTGTAAAAGAACGCAATGAAACCGGTTTTGATTGCGTCACCACCGGATACTGCAGCGGCCGCAAAGCTCGCCAATCCAACCGGCGGGGTCACGTCAGCCATGATCCCAAAGTAAAAGACGAACAGGTGCACTGCGATCAACGGAACGATAAGTCCGCTTTGCGCACCCAGCTCAACAACCACACCAGCCATCAGCGAACTGACCACAATATAGTTTGCGGTGGTCGGCAGGCCCATGCCCAGGATCAGGCTCAGCAGGCCGACCATAATCAGCATCAGGATTAGGTTGCCGCCTGACAGGAACTCAACCAGGTCGGCCATCACTTGTCCGACACCAGTCAGCGTCACAGTGCCCACGATGACGCCGGCTGTTGCCGTTGCCAGCGCGATACCAATCATGTTCCGCGCGCCGTCGATCATGCCCTGCCAAAGGTCAGCGACACCATCAATGAACGTGTTGTAGACGTTGCTTTGCCCGCGGAATATCGCCTTGAGCGGCTTCTGCGTCAGCAGGATCACGAAGAGCAGCGTCGTGGCCCAGAAAGCCGACAGACCCGGTGACTTCTGCTCGATCATCAAGAAGTAGACCAGCACGATAATCGGCAACAGGTAGTGCAGCCCAGCTTTGTAGATGTCGGCAATGATCGGCAAGGTCACTTCCTTGGCGTTTGGATCGTCCGGCTCAAGATCCGGCACCTGAGCGGCCAGATACAGCAGTGCCACATAGATGGCACAGATGATCAGGCTGAGGACCAGCCCAGCCGATGACGGCACCCAGTTTGTCACCGCTTCGACCGGGAATTGAGAACCGTAGCACAGCCCGGCAAAGACCAGGAAGAAGGACAACATACCGACAACTGTGCGCGCCAGCTTTACGTCGCGGTCGCCCAGCGTGGGCATGTTCCGCTTCACGGCCTCAAGGTGCACGATGTAGACCAGCGCGATGTATGAAATCGCGGCAGGCAGGAAGGCGTGGGTGATCACCTCGACATAAGAAATGCCAACATATTCCACCATCAAGAAGGCCGCAGCCCCCATCACTGGCGGCATGATCTGTCCGTTCACGGATGAGGCAACCTCGACCGATCCGGCCTGTTCGCTGCTAAACCCAACGCGTTTCATCAGCGGTATGGTGAATGTACCGGTTGTCACAACGTTGGCGATGGACGAACCCGAGATCAGGCCGGTCGCGGCCGAACCGACAACAGCGGCTTTGGCTGGGCCACCGCGCAGGTGCCCCAAGGCACCGAAAGCCATCTTGATAAAGTAGTTCCCTGCCCCGGCCTTATCCAGCAAGGCCCCGAACAGAACGAACAGGAAAACGAATTTGGTCGAAACCCCAAGCGCGATGCCAAACACGCCCTCGGACGTGATCCACATATGGCTCATCGCCTTTTTCAGGCTTGCGCCTTTCCAGCGAATAACCTCGGGAACCCAATCAGAGGATCCGAAAAACACATATACCAGAAAGATCGTCGCAATGATCGCCATTGCGGGGCCAAGCGCACGACGCGCGGCCTCGAACAACAACAGCAGACCAACCAGGGCGACCCATTTGTCAGTGTCATCCGCAAGACCGCCTGCATCGACGATCTTGTTGTAAAAGAAATAGCCATACAGCGCGACAAACGCGCCCAGCAGCCCCATGATCCAATCCTGAACCGGGATATAGTTGCGCGGGCTTGATTTCAGCGCCGGATAGGCTGCAAAGGCCAGAAACAACGCAAAGGCCAGGTGAAACTGCCGCGCGTTGTTCACAACGCTGCCGGGCAGCACATAGTTCGCAAGTGGCGAGGCCAGAACGACCTGAAAGATCGACCAGATCGCGGCCACCACGGCCAGGAATATCCCGACATTACCGACCGGATTACGTCCACCCGCATCGGATGAGGCCACAAGATCCTGTAGCTCTTCTTCGGATAGCGGACGATTGGATTGTGTGTCGGAACTCATGAAATGTCTCCCCGTCGCGGCCATTTTGGCCTTCTGAACCACCCGATTTGTTCGGGTTTTGGTTGCAGGGCGCCCGTTGGGCACCCTGCCTTAGGTCTGGCTTACTGAACCCAGCCTTTTTCTTTATAGTACTTCTCAGCACCCGGATGCAGCGGAGCCGAAAGGCCATCTGCAATCATCTCTTCGGGCTTGAGGTTGGCAAATGCAGGGTGCAGCTTTTTGAAATCGTCGAAGTTCTCGAAGACCGAGCTGACAACCGCATAAACCGCGTCATCCGACACGTCTGCCGAGGTCACGAACGTCGCGCCCACACCAAAGGTCGAGGTGTCGCCATCCGAACCACGGTACATGCCACCGGGGATTGTCGCAGTACGGTAGAACGAGTTGTCGTCTACCAGTTTGCTGACGGCGTCGCCGCTGACGTTCACCAGAACCGAGTCACAGGCTGTAGTCGCTTCCTGGATCGAGCCCGACGGGTGACCAACGGTGTAAACCATCGCGTCGATCTGGTTGTCACACAGAGCCGCCGACTGTTCTGCCGCTTTCAGCTCGGTCGCCAGTTCGAAATCGTCGGTGGTCCAACCCATTTCGCCCAGCAGGACTTCCATCGTGCCGCGCTGACCGGAACCGGGGTTACCGATGTTGACGCGCTTGCCCTTCAGGTCCTCGAAGTTGGTGATGCCGGAATCGGCACGTGCAACAACGGTGAACGGTTCGGGGTGTACCGAGAAGACGGCGCGCAGGTTTTCGAAGGGGCCAGCCTCTTCGAATTTCGAGCTGCCGTTATAGGCGTGGTACTGCCAGTCGGACTGGGCAACACCAAACTCCAGCTCGCCTTCGCGAATGGTGTTGATGTTGTAGACCGAACCACCGGTCGACTCGACCGAGCAACGAACGCCGTGCTCTTTGCGGCCTTTGTTCACCAGACGGCAGATCGCGCCACCAGTCGGATAGTACACGCCGGTCACACCGCCGGTACCAATAGTGATAAACTCTTCTGCATAAGCGGCCGGAGCCATAAGAGCTGCGGTAACGACCGCGCCCAGGCTAAGCTTGCTGCTATTTTTCATTTTTGAGAACTCCCAACTCTTATTGTGGATGAGAGACAGTTCAGCGGCCCCCATCCAGGGACCTTGCCGGTACGGCAAGCGAACCCGTCTTGCAACGGGTCAAGCATCTGAAATTTAAGTCTCCCAACGCCTTTGACGTTTCATTCAGACACTCCGCTTGTCAACCCCTGCGCGGGGTATGAAGGCCCCGATCCGCAGATGTGAGGAGATTTCCGAAAGTTTCCCCCTTTAACGGGGCGGTTTTGCACAGATCGGCATCACTGGGCCGGATCATGAAAAACCGCGCCAGCTAAATATCCAAAAACACTTTGAAAGTTTGGATTCCGCAACCTAGGCTTGGCCAAACGACCCGATGTTTCATGAATTTACGCGGAAGGGTTCTGGACAGTGGACGGCAAATCACCCAGTCCGATGCTTGTGATCGCCCTAGCCCTTAGTGCGGCCATCGCAATCTGGGGCATTGCTGACCCGCAAGGCCTGGGTCGCATTGCTGCATCGGCGGTTGAGACGCAATTCAACAGCCGCGGCTGGTTCATCATGCTTGAGGTCAGCGGGCTTTTGTTTGTGGTCCTCTTTCTGGCCCTGTCACGGTTTGGAGATATCCGCCTTGGCCCTGACACAGCCGAACCAGAGTTTTCAACGACCGCGTGGATCGCGATGCTATTCGCCGCAGGGATGGGTGTCGGTCTACTGTTCTATGGCGCAGCCGAGCCGCTGACCCACTACGAAGTGCTGCGTCAATACAATAGCGACGCAGAAGCGGCCAGTTATGCGATGTTCGTGACCTACTTGAACTGGGGATTCCACGCCTGGGCGATTTACGGAATCGTCGGATTGGTCATCGCCTACTTTGCCTATCGCCGAAATCGCACTTTGTTACTAAGTGCCCCAGTCACCGACGCACTTGGTGAAGCAGGATGGACAAAAGCGCTGGGGTGGGTTTTCGACTTGCTCTCGATCGTCGCAATTGCCGTCGGGTTGGCGGGCTCAATGGCAATGGGGGTATTTCAGATCCAAACCGGATTGGCAGGCCTGTTGGGTATAGAAACCCCAGGCGTGCTGACTCTGCCCGTTTTTGCCGCGCTTTGTATTGCGTTCATCATACCGTTGCGTCGCGATCTGGGCGACGGAATGGCCCTGTTGTCCAACGCAGCAATGCTGATCGCCGTCGGGATGATGGTCTATCTTCTGGTGCTGGGCCCAACCTCTTATCTGATGGATGGCATCGTTTCCGGATTCGGACGCTATCTGTTCGGTGTCCTACCAGCAGGATTCTCGACCGCAGAATTCTTCGACGACCTGTTGGTCGACTGGTTCCACGGCTGGACGCTGAACTATATGATCTGGTGGCTGGCTTGGTCACCCTTCGTGGGCATTTTCATCGCCCGGATTTCCCGCGGACGCACGATCCGAGAGTTTCTGATCGGAGTCGTCGTCACCCCTACACTGTTCTCGATCCTGTGGTTCGGCGTTTTTGGCGGCTTGGGTTTTTTCGATGCTTTGCGTCAGGACGGAGCCTTATCAGCCGTCAACGCAGAGAACCTCGACGCAACAACATTTGCGTTGCTTGAGCGCTTCCCGCTGGACGGCATCACTAGAATAGCAACAATCCTGGCCGCGTTCCTGTTTGTGGTTACCAGCGTCGTAAGCGCCGGATTCACCCTTGCGATGATAGGGACCGGAGGCGACGACAACCCCTCCCCCCGAATTCGTACGATTTGGGGCATTATCCTTGGCGCGTTAGGGATGGCGATGATTCTGGTGGGCGATATCTCTCTGGTAAGGTCCATAATAGCGCTGTCAGCCATCGCCTTCGTGTTTATCGTGCCAATTCTTGTTGTCTGTCTGTTCAAACGGCTGGTGCAGGAGGACCGATCATGAGTGGCCAACTGATCGACACCGCACTGAACCTCAGCGTTTTTGCCTATATCGGGTTTCTGGCGTGGCTGATCCTGCGACGCAGTAAATGAGCGCAGAAACTTAGAACAGATTCGCCCTGAACATCCCATGCCTGTTCGCTTTTTCCAGGGTTTACGGGAAAACTCGCTCTGAGAAACTGCCCGCGCACACCGCGGCACTTAATTTGTCGCCAAGCTTTCCAAGGACCGTCACAATCCCGACGTTTTCGATACCCCGGTCAAAAGTGGCAACATGAGCATTCGAAACGCCAAAAAAGAAAAAACAGAGAGCAGGTTACCCTAACTCTCTGTTTTTACCTTGGTACCCAAGGCCGGACTCGAACCGGCACGTCCGTTAGGACGGGGGATTTTGAATCCCCTGCGTCTACCATTCCGCCACTTGGGCCACGAACACTGGATTAGCGCTCATAATCGGGAAGGTCCAGAGGCAAAAAACAACCGATATTCAGTTTGTTTTCTTCAGGCACGGTTGACGACCCATCAGGCGCATGGTTTGGCTGACGCAACAAGAGAACGGGATTTTAGCATCTGATGTTGCGATCGCTCTATGACTGGACCATTCGTCTGGCCGAACACCCGCACGCGCTTTGGGCTCTGGCCATTGTGGCATTTGTCGAAAGCTCGTTCTTTCCGATTCCCCCGGACGTTCTGATGATTCCCATGATTCTTGCGCGCCCGTCGCGCGCCTGGCTGATCGCGACGGTCGCCCTGGTGGCGTCGGTGCTGGGAGGCATGCTGGGTTATGCGATCGGCGCGTTCTTCTATGAAAGCATCGGCCAACCCATCCTCGAATCCATGGGTAAGGCGCATGCCATGGAAGAGTTCAACACCAAGTTCAACGATTTCGGATTCTGGGCCGTGCTGGGCGCAGGGATTACCCCATTCCCGTACAAAGTCATCACCATCATGTCCGGGTGGACAGGCATGCCGCTGGGCACATTCATCGCCACGTCGATTTTGGCCCGCGCGCTCAGGTTCTTTATTGTTGCCGGACTGCTTTGGGGCTTTGGTGAACCCATTCGCAACTTCATCGAAAAGCGTCTGGGGCTTATGTTCACTCTGTTTGTCATCCTGCTGTTCGGTGGATTCTTAGCGGTGAAGTTCTTATGACACGCAAAAAACTGTTGATCCTGATAGCGGCTGGCGGTTCTGCTGCACTCTTGCTGGGCGCGTGGGCGTTTCAACACCTGGGCGGTATGGCCCCGTGCAAAATGTGCATCTGGCAACGCTATCCCCACGGCGCGGCTGTTCTGATTGGCGTGTTGGCCTTTGCCTTTCCAGGCATTCGCCCCCTGCCCCTTTTGGGTGCAGTTGCTGCGATGGTGACTGCCGGGATTGGCATGTACCACGCAGGTGTCGAGCAGAAATGGTGGGAAGGTCCAACCAGCTGCACGTCGGGTGATATTGGCGGGTTGTCCGCTGAAGAATTGATGGATCAGATCATGTCCGCGCCACTTGTGCGCTGTGATGATATCCCGTGGGAGATGTTCGGCCTGTCGATGGCCGGGTGGAACGCTCTGCTATCTGCTGGCCTGGTTTTGGTCTGGCTGGCCGCGTTCCGTGCGAAATAAGCGTTACTACGCGTCCAGTTCGGCATCCCAATACAGAAAGTCGATCCAACTGTCATGCAGGTGGTTCGGGGGGAACTTGCGTCCGATGTTTCGCAGTGCCTCGGCATCTGGCTGACGCGGCGGTTTGCGCAGCGACATGCCCGCCTGCCGCAGCGACTTCGATCCCTTCCTCAGGTTGCAGGGGCTGCACGCCGCCACAACGTTCTGCCAACTGGTCACACCCCCGGCAGCCCGCGGAACAACATGGTCAAAGGTCAGGTTGTCCCGGCTTCCACAATACTGGCAGCGGAACTCGTCCCTTAAAAATAAATTAAAGCGCGTGAAGGCCACGCGCTTTCTGGGTTTTACATAGTCTTTGAGGACAACGACCGACGGTATTCGGATCTCGGTACTGGGGCTTCGGACGACCTCGTCGTATTCGGCCACGATATCCACCCTGTCCAGCCAGGCCGCCTTGATCGCTTCTTGCCAGGGCCACAGGGACAGTGGGTAATAGGATAAGGGGCGATAATCGGCGTTCAAAACCAATGCCGGATGGTGCTTTAGGGCACCCGGTTCCCTGACAAATTCGGTCCTGAATTCTCCGTCCATATCGGAATCGCTCCTCGCTCTGCTCTGCCCGTTATTGACACCAGAGCGGGGAACACCCGCCCCGGCCTTAACTTAACTATATATCGTGTTAAAACTCTGACAAGCCCTGAGTTTCCACAACATCTCGGGTATTGAGTATGCCTGCTCCGTAACAAAGACGTGACAGTTATCCACAGGTTGCGTTCTCTGCCTCTGGCAGGCTATGGCGGGATCATGAGCTGGTTCATACGATTCAACAAACCCTTCGATGTGTTGCCGCAGTTTACCGACCGCGCAAATGCAGAGACACCGCGCAGCACTTTGTCGGATTTCATCGACCTGCCCGGTGTGTATCCGGCTGGGCGGCTGGATCGCGACAGCGAGGGTCTGATGCTGCTGACTGACAACGGCCGGCTGCAGGCGCAAATATCGGACCCCAAGCACAAGATGCCCAAAACCTATTGGGTTCAGGTGGAAGGTTCACCCGATGCTGCCGCCCTGAAGGCTCTGCGCGACGGGATTGATCTGAAGGACGGACCGACGCGCCCGGCCAAGGCCCGGTTGATGGATGAGCCCGAAGACCTATGGCCACGAAACCCACCTATCCGCGTACGCCAAACAGTACCAGACAGCTGGATTGAACTGACCTTGCGCGAAGGCCGCAACCGGCAGGTTCGACGCATGACGGCAGCGGTCGGTCATCCCACCCTGCGCCTGATTCGCGCCCGGATCGGGGACTATACGCTAGAGGGATTGGCGCCCGGTCAATGGGACAGCCTGACAGCTCCTGCATTGGATTCCGCACCGAAGCGTAAACGGGACCGCCGACCGCGCAGGTGACAAAAACGTCCTTTTGTGATAGGGTTAAGGCATGAAAGTCACCCGAAGCACACCATCCCCAGAGGGGATCCTTGAGGCCGCGCTTTATGTTGGTGATCTGGACGCGGCTGAACGATTCTATGGTGAAATACTGGCGTTAGAGTGTATTCAACGCGTCGCGAACCGGCATGCGTTTTTCCGCGTCGGCGGATCGGTGTTGTTGCTGTTCAACGCTGATGAGACGGCAAAACCGCCGGAAAATCCGAACCTGCCCGTCCCGCCGCATGGCGCACGCGGGCCCGGTCACGTCTGCATGACTTTATCGCGGACAGAGATAGACGAAATGCGCAAGCATCTGCTGGAGTGGAACATCCCCATAGACGCCGAGTTCGATTGGCCAAGCGGGGCACGATCGCTGTATGTTCGGGACCCCGCCGGGAACTCGGTAGAATTCGCTGAAGCTCACCTGTGGGACTGAGACCCTAGCGCAGCGGTTGCTTTTCTCCCCCGACAATCCGGTAGATGTCGCTCGAAACAACGCCCACTTCGCCCAGAACAGCCTGAAACTCGGCCATATGCGGGGCATCAAAATGCGCCTCGAGCGCGGTCTGATCCTGCCATTCTTCATAAACGCGGAACTTGTTGGATTGCCCGAGTATCTGGCTGAATTCATAGATCAGGCAGCCGGGCTCTTTCACAGTCTCGGCGACCATTTTCTGCGCTGCCTCAATGGCTTTGACGACGCCATCTGTCGACACTTCAACCGTTCCGGTGACAATCAGCATGTCGTATCCTTTTTTAATTCAAACCGTTTCGAAATCCTGTCGACCGGCGTTCCGTCTTGCAGAGAAACAGCATAAGTGACCGAGTAGTCGCGGAAACCCATCTTTTCGTAATAGCTAAGTCCCTGCCGGTTGTCGGCCCGGATCGTCGCGTTGAGCGCGCTGAACCCAAGGGCCGCGGCATAGGTCGCGGTTTCAGAGAACAACGCCCGCCCTGCCCCTTTCAACACCGGCTCTCGCCGGGTGAAAGTCGCTATATCCGCGCAATCTTCCGGCAGGTTCTCATTCGTGCCAAGCCATTGAAACCCGGCCACCTCGCCCTGTTCATCAAGGGCAACGTGGCAACAGATTTTGTCTGCACCATTCAGGTAGACTTGGGCAAACAGCGCCTCAGAAAACGGTGTTTCAAACGCGGTCGTCCCGCCGATGGCTATGATTTCGTTGAGAATTTGGCAGGCAACTGCCACGTCCTCAGGCATCATGGGACGGACCGCGATCATCGCTACAGGCTCAGCTTGTCGCGCATAAAGGCCAGCGCGACGCTAAGACCGTCCGGGGCAATCCCGTGGCCGGTGCCTTTCATGACATGCGCATATACTTCTTTGAAATCTGCAGCCTGCAGTGCTTCGGCAGCTTCGGGCAGAGATTGCGGTGGAACCACATCGTCGGCATCACCATGCACCAAAAGGATCGGCATTCGGCTGACAGTTTCGTCGGGCAGCAGGTCCGGTTCCAACAACCGGCCAGAGAACGCCACGACCCCAGCCACCGGATCTTCGCGGCGCGGCGCGACGTACAGGCTCATCATCGTACCTTGCGAGAACCCAAACAGAACCACCTGCTCGGGCAGCACATCCTCATCCACCATCAGGGCATCAAGGAAGGCGTTGAAATCGTCGGCGGCCATTTCCATGCCACGGCGTGCTTCTTCTTCGGACGACCCGTCAATCCACGGGATCGGAAACCACTGATATCCGTTGGGCATTCCGGGGATCTGTTCCGGCGCATCGGGTGACACAAACAACGTGTCGGGCAGATGTTCCCCCAGCGGATCGGCCAACCCCAGCAAATCGGCCCCGTTGGCGCCATAGCCGTGCACGAACACCACGACCGAGCGTGTGTCGCCCGAAACCGGCTCTTTTCGGAGCGCATTCAAAACCCGTGTCATCTGATCCCTTCTCGTTCTTTTGCCACCCGGTAATAGGCCCACAAAACCCGCGCCGCAACCGACCGCCAAGGCGACCAGGCTTCGGCCATCTGGCGCAGCTGTTTGTCGGTCGGCCGATCGGGCAAATCAAAGAGGATGCGCGCAGCTTCTTGCAGCGCCAGATCGCCCGGCGCGATCACGTCAGCGCGGCCAAGCGAAAACATGGCGTAGATCTCGGCGGTCCAGACGCCAATACCCGACACCTCGGTCAGGATCGCCACCACGTCATCGTTTGAAACGTCCCGCAAGGCTTTGTAGTCAATGCGCGCCTCAGCCAAAGCGCGGGCGTAGCGAATTTTTTGCCGGCTCAACCCAACTGCACGCAGATCATCGTCGGTGGCCCACATGATTTTGCGCGGACCGGTCAGTTTCGCATCCTTCAACCGGTTCCAGATCGCATTGGCCGAGGCCACACTCACTTGCTGGCTGACTATGGCGCTAAGCAGTTGCGCAAACCCGTCCGGGCGACGGCGCAAGGGCAACGGACCGGTCTGTTCCATCGCATAGGCCATGCGCGGGCAGCTTTCGGCCAGCCACGTCGCGCCTTCTTCCACACAGTCGGGTGTTTCTATGATCCGTCCAACGGACATGTGCTCTCCGGCCTCGATGATCGACTGCACGTTAGGCTGCTTTGCCGCAGATGCAACCCGCTTGTGCACAATCGTTTTCGACATTACGCATGTGCTCATGACGATGACCGCCACCCCCTCCGACAACAGTCAGGCCAAACGGAATGTCGCCGTTCTGGTGGCCGCGCAGGCCTTGCTTGGCGCACAGATGCCGATGATCTTTATCGTCGGTGGGCTGGCCGGCCAATCATTGGCAACCAATCCCTGCCTGGCGACTCTGCCCATATCTTTGATCGTGCTTGGATCAATGCTGGCGGCGACACCGATCTCGGCCATCATGCAACGCTGGGGGCGGCGCGCTGGATTTCTGGTGGGGGCAACGGCGGGCGCTTGCGGTGGGCTTGTCGGCGCCTATGGCTTGTTTCTGGGGTCATTCCCGGTGTTTCTTGCTGGCAGCCTGCTGACCGGCATCTACATGAGCGCGCACGGTTTCTACCGCTTTGCCGCCGCTGACACCGCATCGGACGATTTCCGTCCCAAAGCGATTTCCTATGTTATGGCGGGCGGTCTGGCTGCAGCAATCATCGGGCCTCAGATCGTCAAACTGACCTCGACCGCGTATGTCATCCCTTTTCTCGGTACGTATATCGCTGTCATCGCAGTGAACGTCATTGGCTCGGCCCTGTTCTTATTCCTCGACATTCCGACCCCGCCCAAGCCTGCGGCTGATGCCCCCAAAGGACGGTCCCGAATCGAGCTTCTGAAGACGCCGCGCATCGCGGTTGCGATCATCTGCGCCATGGTGTCCTACGCGCTGATGAACCTTGTGATGACGTCGACACCGCTGGCCGTCGTGGGCTGCGGGTTCAGCGCCAATGACGCGGCGGATGTCGTCACCAGCCACGTGTTGGCGATGTACATTCCCAGCTTTTTCACCGGACAATTGATTGCCCGCTTTGGGGTCGAACGGATTGTGGCACTGGGCCTTCTCATACTAGCTGCGGCCGGAGTGGTGGCTTTGCAGGGCGTTGAACTGGGTAATTTCTTTGTCGCGCTGATCCTGCTGGGCATCGGCTGGAACTTTGGGTTTATCGGCGCAACCACCATGTTGGCTGAATCGCACGACGTCAGCGAGCGCGGACGCATGCAGGGGTTGAACGACCTGCTGGTGTTTGGTGGCGTTACGTTTGCCTCGCTGGCTTCCGGCGGGCTAATGAATTGTTCCGGCGGCTCTCCAATCGAAGGTTGGACCGCGGTGAACGTCGCGATGATCCCCCTTCTGACTTTGGCGGGCGGCGCGCTTTTGTGGCTGACGATGCGGCCCCGAACGGCCTAATCGTTAAGGTTCAGTATCGGTGCAAAGGCACCTAATTTCTGTGCCTCGGCGATCCCCTCATCAATGTGCTTGCGGTAGATATCCCACATCTGCCGCCTCAGGGTGCGGCCTTCGTCTGTAATGCGAAGAACCTTCCCCCGCCCGTCCACAGCTGCAGCATGGCGTGTCAGCAATCCGTCTTCCGCCATCCGTGCGACCTGCCGGGAAAAGCTGGACTGATCAAACAGAAGTTGCTGCTCTAGTTGCTTGGGGCGCAGACCGTCCGGCGATCTCTCTAACTCCCACAGAACATCATACCAGTGCAGTCGTGGATATCCGGCTGCCACCAGCGCGCGCTCAGCCCGGGAAAAGATCCGGGTGCGTGTCTGGTTCAGTGCGATCCAAGCCGCCTCTCGTTCTTCAAATCCGCTCATCACGCCTCCGCGAGGATTGTGGTTTTTCTTTGCTCATAATTTTAGATGCATTTACATGTTAATCATCAACCCTGCAAATCAGAGAAATGTCATGAAGCTGTTTACCGCATCTGCCCTCGTCTTGGCACTGGCCACACCAGTCCTTGCCGAAACCTATCACTTTGATCAAAGTCACACCGAAATCCGTTTCTACTACAACCACGCGGGACTGACCGAACAATCCGGCGAATGGACCGCCGTATCCGGCACCGTCGAGTTTGATCCCGAAAATGTCACCGCAACCAGCGCGGATATCACAATCGACGCCTCAAGTGTCGAAACCGGTTGGGGGCCGCTCAACGATCACCTCAAAAGCGGTGACTTCTTCGATGTCGAAGCTTACCCAAACATCAAATTCATCTCGACCTCGGCGGTGCAAACCGGTGCAAGCACCCTGCAAATGATTGGAGATTTGACAATCAAGGATCAGACCAAGCCCGCAACGCTTGAGATCGACCTGACCTTCATGGGCGAACACCCTCTGGCCGGATTTTTCGATTATTACAAAGGTGACTGGGTTGCTGTCGAAGCCGCTGGCCAACTTTTGCGCAGCGAGTATGGCGTCGGGATGTTTGCCCCGGGAACGTCGGACTTGGTGCAACTGAAAATCTCGGCCGAAATGCGCGCCGGCGGCTGGGAGTAATTACCAGCGCCCCGTCGCCGCCTGCACCATCAATGACAGGCGGCGGCGGATTTCACCCGGACCGAGTGTACCGGCAGCGACCCTGTCCGGGCGCGCTATGGCCTGCTTCAGAACCAATTCGGTTTGCCAACCGGCATGCAGCGCAGCGGCGGCTTTTACCGAAACCGAGCGCCGCTGAGTACGGGCCCGTTTCAACCGCCCGTACGCTTTTTCGGCCAGACGCTGAACACCCGCAGGCGTGCCATCCAGCAGCGGAATTCGCCCGCGCGCTTCAAGGTCCGGGATGGCGCGCAACCAATTCGCGACCCCAACGGCATAGCCAAAGTCCCGCATGACTTCCTCATCCGCCGACCCCAGCGCTTGTGCCGCTACCACCGTGAGCGTGCCCGCGCTGTGGTTTATGTACGCGTCGAAATGATCTTCGTCCTCGAACGGGTCGCGATAGATATCCCAACGCCTTACGGCCACATATTCATCCATCATCGACGCAAGATGAGGGGACAAGACACGCGACAGCGGCGTAACGATCTCATGCCGGCGAACAGTCGGACCTTCGGCAATTTCTTGCAACGCATCACGCCACCATTGCAGGCGCATCTCGGCAATCATCGGTTCTTGCGTGACCCAGGGTGCCCGGGCGACTTCGATGTTCAGCGCATAGATCGGAAACAACACCGCACGTGCGGAAACCGAGGCCGCCATGGCCGCCATGAACCGGTCGGGATCCACCCGATGCAACAGCGCGGCACAGGCCTTGACGTCATCGTCAAATGGAGCACTCACTCGGCGACTGCCGACTGTGGGCCGCAATCACGCACCAGTTTCCATTGGATCGCATCCAGCAACGCCTCGAACGAGGCATCGACTATGTTCGCGCTGACGCCAACGGTGGACCACCGGAGACCCTGCCCATCTTCACTGTCGATGATAACGCGGGTTACAGCCTCGGTGCCGCCCTGCGTGATACGTACCTTGAAGTCGACCAGGTGCATATCGTCCAGAATCCTCGAATACTGCCCCAAATCCTTGGCCAGCGCCTTGGCCAGCGCGTTCACCGGACCCCGGTCACCGCCGGACCCATCCAGAGACTCGCTGACCGACAGCTTCTTTTCGCCGTCGACCTTCACCACGACAACGGCTTCGGACAAGCTGACCATCTTGTTGTACTTATTCTTGCGCCGCTCAACGGTGACCTTGTACCGCTTTACCTCAAAGAATTCAGGCAGTTGACCCAGTTCGTCCCGCGCCAGAAGCTCAAAGCTGGCCTGCGCGGTGTCGTAGGAATAACCTTCTGCCTCGCGCAGCTTGATCCGTTCGAGGATGCGGCCCAAGGCCGGGTCACCGGGTTCGACCGACAAACCGGCCTCGATCAAGCGCTGGCGCAGGTTCGACTGCCCCGCCTGGTTCGACATCGGAATGATCCGTGTGTTCCCAACCGACGCCGGATCCACATGTTCATAGGTCGTTGGGTCCTTAAGGATCGCGCTGGCATGCAGCCCAGCCTTGTGCGCAAATGCGGACGCCCCGACATAGGCCGATTGTTTGCTGGGCACCCGGTTCAGGATCTCGTCCAGCATGCGGCTGACGCGGGTCAGACCCGCCAGCGCCTCGACACTGACGCCGATGTCAAAGTTCGATGCATAAGGTTCTTTCAGAAGCAGCGTCGGGATCAATGAGGTCAGGTTCGCATTTCCGCAACGCTCTCCCAATCCGTTCAAGGTTCCCTGAACCTGCCGCGCGCCCGCATCGACAGCCGCCAAAGAACAGGCCACCGCGTTTTCCGTATCGTTGTGGGTATGGATACCCAGCCGGTCCCCCGGCAGGCCCGCCGCGACCATCTCGGACACAATCCGAGACACTTCCGCAGGCAAAGCCCCCCCATTGGTGTCACACAAAACAACCCAGCGCGCACCGGCATCCATCGCGGCCCGACAAACCTCAAGCGCATAGGTTGGATTGTCCTTGTAGCCATCAAAGAAATGCTCGGCATCAAACAGCGCCTCGCGCCCCTGCGCTACGATATGTGCAACAGAGGCACGGACGTTCTCGACATTCTCCTCAAGCGAGATGCCAAGCGCATGGTTCACGTGGTAATCGTGCGACTTACCCACCAGACAGACCGCCCGCGTACCCGCGTTCATCACCGCCGCTAGAACATCGTCATTCTCTGCCGACCGGCCCGATCGCTTAGTCATCCCAAAGGCCGTCAAGCAAGCTGACGTCTTGGGAGCCGCATCGAAAAACGCGCTGTCCGTCGGGTTCGCCCCCGGCCAGCCGCCCTCGATATAGTCTACGCCCAACTCGTCCAGAGCCTGCGCGATCTGCACCTTCTCAGCGGTCGAGAACTGCACACCCTGTGTCTGCTGCCCGTCGCGCAGGGTGGTGTCGTAGAGGTAGAGGCGTTCTTTGGTCATCATACGCCCTCCAGCTTGGCCGCATCGAACCCTGTGCCCGGAACCAGTTCGACCCCATCCTTGCTCATTCGTACTTCCAGACCAGCGGCCAGGTAAGCTGCCTTTAGGCGATCGACTTCCGAGAAGTCTTTGCTCTGCATTGCACTCGCCCGCGCATCAGACAATCTGTCTGCATGAGATGAAAGATCCACCGAAGCCGTATCAGCCCAAGCACCCATTTCTTGCGACAACAGACCAAGTAGCTGAGCACCCGCCAGCAACGAGGCCGCATCACCATCCGCCGCCAAACGGTGCAACTCCGCCAAAGCACCCGCCGTGTTCAAGTCATCGCTTAGCGCAGCAACGACTGCGGGTGCAGCGCTGGCGGCGGGCTCGATGCCCGCTGTCTGCGCCCGCCACTTGCGCAGCGTCGCCTCAGCCTCACGGGCCTTTTTCTCAGTCCAGTCCATCGGCTTGCGATAATGCGTCTGCAGGAAGACAAACCGGATCACCTCGCCCGGCACGCCCTGCTCAAGAAGATCATGCACCGTGAAAAAGTTGCCCAGTGATTTGGACATCTTCTTGCCTTCAACCTGCAACATCTCATTGTGCAACCAGTACCGCGCGAACTCACCGTGCGGATGGGCGCATTTGCTCTGGGCGATCTCGTTTTCATGGTGCGGGAACATCAGGTCGTTTCCGCCACCGTGAATATCAAAGCTCTCGCCCAGCAGCTCATAGCTCATGGCCGAGCATTCGATGTGCCACCCCGGACGACCGCGACCCCAAGGCGAGTCCCACCCCGGCAACTCATCGGTCGAGGGCTTCCACAGCACGAAATCCATCGGGTTCCGCTTGTAAGGCGCAACCTCAACCCGGGCACCGGCGATCATGTCATCCACGGACCGACCAGACAAAGCGCCGTAGTGCTCCTTCCAGCTGTCAACCGCGAACAGAACGTGCCCTTCGGCCGCGTAGGCGTGACCCTTCGCGATCAAATCCTCAATCATCGCAACCATTTGCGCGATGTACTGAGTCGCACGCGGCATCTCGTCGGGCTCAAGCGCGCCCAACGCGCCCATGTCGTGCAGATACCAGCCGATGGTTTCATCTGACCGCTCCTGCACCAACTGCTCCAGCGTGCCCTCAGCGCCCGCTTTCTGGCGTGCCAGCGCGGTCGCGTTGATCTTGTCATCCACGTCGGTGAAATTGCGTACATAGGTCACGTGATCCGCGCCGTAGACATGGCGCAGCAACCGATAGAGCACGTCGAAAACCACTACGGGCCGCGCGTTGCCCAGATGGGCGCGATCATAAACCGTGGGTCCGCAGACATACATCCGCACGTTATCGGCACTGATCGGAACGAAATCCTCTTTCGTCCGTGTCCGTGTGTTGTGCAGTTTGATCGTCGTCATCGGTCGGCTCCTAAAGACAGCATATGCTTGCGCTTGGCGCGGGCTTAGCAACTTGTCTCAGGGATGAAAACGAAAGAAACCGGCCCGCTTGATAAATCAGCAGGTAATGCAGCAGATAATGATGCAGGTCATACGGTTCATGTCCTTCCCCTAGCATGGACAACGCGTTCAGCCAAGACTTGAGTTCAATCTCAAGGTGGCGCACCCTTTCAACCATGAGCCGAGAATTCGTCAATTCAATCTGCCGCACGTTTCCAGGCGCTGACCTTTCCGACCCTTGGGGCGGAGGCCATGATGCCTGGAAGGTTGGCGGTAAGATGTTTGCCTGCATCGGCACTGCCAACGATGGCGTGTCCGTCAAAACGCCTGATATCGAGACAGCTCAGATGCTGATCGAAGCAGGCGTCGGTACCAAAGCCCCCTATTTTCATCGCAGCTGGATCCGCCTGCCGTTTGACTGTGACGAGGATGAGATGCGTCATCGGCTGGCCACATCTTACGATCTGGTGCGATCTTCCCTGACGAAAAAAGTACAGTCCACTCTGCCCCCACGAAGCTGATTGACATTTTCCAATGCCTCTGGCCCATTCTGCGCTGAAGACAAGATCGGAGCGTGCCATGAAACTGTCGCAGCGTATCACTCATCTGACCGGAGGTGGCAGTGATGGGTGGGATGTATTTTACCGCGCGCGCCGGATGATCAGCGAAGGGCACGTCATTACTGAACTCACCATTGGTGAGCATGACATTCGCACGCACCCGACCATTCTGGATGCCATGGATCTATCGGCACGTCAGGGAAACACTGGCTACGCTGTGGTGCCCGGGTCGGATTTGCTGCGCGATACCGTTGCGGCGCGCATTCAGGCCCGCACTGGTCAGAAGACCTCGCGCAACAACGTGCTGATCACCCCGGGCGGCCAATCTGCCCTGTTCGCTGCCCACGTGGCGGTGTGCGATCCCGGTGATGTCGGTCTGTATCTCGATCCCTACTACGCGACTTACCCCGGCACGATCCGGGGCGCCGGTGCGACAGCCCGCGCCATCCAGACCACCGCCGAGGATGCATTCCAGCCGCGCGCGCAGCAGATCGATGCGGCGGCAGATGGTGCGGTTTCGCTGTTGATCAACAGCCCGAACAACCCCACTGGCGTCGTATATTCCCGCGAGACGCTGAACAGTATCGCAGGTGTTTGCCGTGACCGCGACCTGTGGCTGATCTCGGATGAGGTTTATGACACGCAGGTCTGGGAAGGTGAGCATATCTCACCACGTACCCTGCCCGGAATGGCCGAGCGTACTTTGGTCGTTGGTTCGATGTCCAAGTCACACGCGATGACCGGGTCCCGATGCGGTTGGGTGGTCGCCCCCGAGGAGGTGATCGCCCATCTCATCAATCTGGCAACGCACACAACTTACGGCGTGCCCGGGTTCATTCAGGACGCCGCCAGTTTTGCCTTGAGCGCGGGTCATGATCTTGAAGAGGAAATCGCCGCTCCGTTCCGGCGTCGTCGCGCGTTGGCGGTCGAGATTATGGCTCAACAAAACATCGTCGGCCTGGTGCCCGCGCAGGGTGCGATGTACCTGATGCTGGACATTCGGGCCACCGGGATGAGCGGCGAGGACTTTGCCAACGCGCTGCTGGACACTTACGCAATTGCTGTCATGCCGGGTGAAAGTTTTGGCGAAGCGGCGGCAGGTCACGTGCGCGTTGCTATGACAATTGACGACGACCGCTTTGCTGCAGCACTCAGAACGATTTGCGATTTCGCCGCCGCCCTGGCGGAAAGTCACGCGGCGGAATAGACGGATTTAAAACCGGAAGGTTGTACGCAAGTTGAACACGTTGGCGTCAATATCGCCCTGACTTCGTGTGACGTCGTTAAAATCCTGACGCAAAGCCTCACCGCTGATGACGAAACTGTCGCCGATGGGATAGGCAATTCCGATGCCGTACACTGCAGCGGTGTCATTTTCCGGTGACGCATCCAATCGGGCCGCGCCCACGACGACATAGCCCAAGGCCGGTCCGAAATCATAACCACCGCGCAACTTAAGGCGGGTCAGACTGTCCACGCTGCCTTCACCCTGCCCCAGATCCAGAGAAAGTCGATTGTATTCCAGCTCACCGCCAAGAACGAAATTCCCGAAGTCATGGTCATAACCGACAAGCGGGCCAAAAGTCGTGTCGTTTCCGCCAGAGTTATTTGGGCCACCTACATCCGCATAGCCAAAGCTGAAGCCCGCATACGCCCCCGTCCAATCCTCTGCATATACCGGTGCAATGCCGATTGTCAGGCAGGTGGTCATGAGGGCCATCAGGGCTTTCATCAACCTCTCCAAAATTCCTTGCAGCGCGCCCACCAAACGATGGGCTTCATCACATAAAACTTGGTCTGCAATCGTTAAAAATCCATTGAGATCACGGACCACTCTTAAATAAGTGATAGAAGCCTAACAGATTTTCCCACATTCGGGAAAAAACTTTACCCCACGGCAAGAACGTGATGCCGACAAGGCACAACGCTTCGTTTTTGGCCCCTCAGGTCGCAAACAGGACAGATTGTGCGCCCTCGTATTGAGAGAGTTCGCATCACCAATTGAGGACCCGCATGCAAAGTGACGTTTGGAAGATTCGCCTGATCAGCCGTACCATTGGTGCGGATCGCGGGCGTGCCGCGCGTGGGCGGCCGGTTGTGGTCTGAGTACACTCACCCTGAACGTACTTTTTCGACCGGACCTTAAATTATGAACGAACAAACCCGAAATTCATCGCGCAGCGGCGGTCGTGCCGCGCGCCGTGCGGCCCGTGCCACAGCGCTGCCCGAACATCTGCGCCCGATCCGCCCCGGCATGGAGGGCGGCATGCTGAAGGTGCTAACCCCGGCGCAGATCGAGCGTATCCACCAAGCCGCGCTGACCGCGCTGGAAACCATTGGTCTGGCGGACGCCCCACAGAGCGGGATCGACTATCTTGTCGGCGCTGGCTGTATCTTGGGTGACGACGGGCGTATCCGCTTCCCCCGCGCCTTGGTCGAAGACACAATCGCCAAGGCCAATCGCTCGGTCACATTGCATTCAAGAGATGGCAACTCCGATCTGGAACTGTCGGGCAACCGCGTCCACTTTGGTACTGCCGGCGCGGCTGTCAGCATGGTTGATGTTCACGGGCAGGAATACCGGGATTCGACACTTCAAGACCTGCACGACGCGTCCCGAATCTGTGAACAACTTGAAAACATTCACTTTGTTCAGCGCCCGATGGTGTGCCGCGACATCGCCGACAACCTCGAGATGGATTTGAACACGGTCTACGCCACCACGTCAGGAACGTTCAAACATATCGGCACGTCCTTCACCGAACCCAGCCATGTTGCCCCCGCGATCGAGATGCTGCACATGATCGCTGGTGGCGAGGATAAGTGGCGTGAACGGCCCTTTATGTCGAACTCGAACTGCTTTGTTGTTCCGCCGATGAAATTCGCAACCGAAAGCTGCGAAGTCATGGAGGAATGCATCAAAGCGGGCATGCCCGTTCTGCTGCTATCGGCCGGAATGGCCGGCGCCACCGCGCCTTCGACAATCGCTGGTGCTATTGCGCAGGCCACCGCCGAATGCCTGGCCGGGTTGGTTTATGTAAACGCCGTAAGTCCAGGCGCTCCCGCGATTTTTGGCACTTGGCCTTTTGGCCTTGATCTGCGTACAGGTGCGATGTCCATCGGGTCTGGCGAACAAGCACTCCTGACAGCGGGCTGCGCCCAAATGCACCACTTCTACGACCTGCCGGGCGGCGCGGCCGCCGGTGCATCGGATGCGAAACTGCCCGACATGCAAGCCGGGTGGGAGCAGATGTGCTCGAACGTCATGGCCGGGCTTTCGGGTTTGAACATGGTGTATGAGTCCGCAGGCATGCATGCCTCGCTGCTGGGATTCTGCCATGAAAGCCTGATCCTCAGCGATGATTTAATCGGGCAAGCGCAACGCTGTGTTCGCGGCATCGAAGTGACGGACGAAACGCTGGCACTGGATCAGATGGCCGAAGTCTGTATCGGAGGACCCGGTCACTATCTGGGAACCGATGCAACGCTGAGCCGCATGCAGGCGGACTATGTCTACCCGACTTTTGGCGACCGGTCGTCTCCGAAGGAATGGGTTGAAATTGGCAAGCCCGATTTGATCGAAAAGGCGGTGAAGCGGAAAGAAGAGATTCTCTCGACGCCGTCTCCGGCCAGATTCGATCCGCTTTTGGATGCCGAACTGCGCGGCAGGTTTAACATTTATTTGCCGGCGTAACCCATTGAAATATGGCGGCCCGTGGGGGTACGGGCCGCCGATGCCTTCGCGGGATTAACCGTTGCTGGGCGGTAGCAACCCTGCTTCCTGCGCGATGGCAATTTCATCTGCGTCCAGCGACCCGTCGCCGTTGGCGTCCATCGCCGAGAAACCATCGGCGTCAACCTCGGGCAGAACGGCCTGAACTTCTTCTATGGTCAGAACTCCATCGCCGTTGGTGTCCGCCGAGGACTGCGCAGCAGCCATCGCCGGCAGGCCCAATACGAATGCGGAAATGATTGCCAGGTTTTGCGGTTTCATTGTGATGCCTCCTAAGTGGATTTTGTGTGTGTTTTCGTCCGGACAGGCACCACAGACACCAAACCGATGAACGTCGTCACCCCAACCCGGCAACACGCGCTGTTTCGCGCCATTCTCCGCGTGTTTGTCCGAGTCGCGTCTGCAATCAACCGCTGGGCGAAACGTACAATCCTCGTTTCGGCGGTTCTTGCCCGATGCGCCTGTGCCGTTCCGGCAAGGCCCTGCCTAAATCACCGACTCGGGGGGCAAAAAGAAAGGGGGCCGAAGCCCCCTGTCAGTTTCGCCATCCAGGCTCCATTCGTTGACCGCCCGGTGTTTTGTTTGCCTGCGGCCTGGACGTCGCATGGAACGAGCGCACCCGTCCCGTGAGAGAGTGGGAAAGAGCAAATATTCCGCCCCACCCTGTTCCCGGTCGACACGGGCATGTCGACCGAGTGGACCAAGGCGTATTTGGTAAGTCTCAACGCCTTGTTCCGTGTTCGTCGGGATCGGACATCCGAGGGGAAACCCTGATCCCTACACCCCGCCTGACGGGGCGTTTTCCTTAGCTACACCCGCTGGTCGCTCCGCAGGTGTTGCACTTCATGCAGGTGCCATTGCGCACCAGCGTGTAATTTCCGCATTCGCCGCAAGGATCGCCCTCGTACCCCTGCATCTTGGCCTTGGTCCGTGCGTCCATGCCCGTGGCAACGGCAGTTTCCGCAACCGGAGCTTCGAATTGCGCAGCCGGTTCTGCCATGCCGTTCACTTCCGGTTGGCCGCCGTTGAACACCACCAGATCCTGCGGCAGACGTTTGCGCAGATAACCGGTCGAGCTGATTTGTTTTAACACTTCCAAGGACTTGGACGCGGCGCTGTCACTGATTTCGGATACGTTGGACAGACCATCTTCTTCGCCTCGACCCAGATCATCAAATGTGGCACCTTCGGGTTTCACATGGGCAAGATCGGTACGGTCCAGATAGGACACCGCCAATTCGCGGAAGATGTAATCCAGGATCGAGGTCGCGTTCTTGATCGAGTCGTTGCCCTGCACCATTCCCGCCGGTTCAAACTTGGTGAAGGTAAAGGCGTCGACGAACTCTTCCAGCGGCACGCCGTATTGCAGGCCAACCGACACTGCGATGGCAAAGTTGTTCATCATCGCCCGGAAGCCAGCGCCCTCCTTATGCATGTCGATGAAGATTTCGCCAAGCTTGCCGTCTTCGAACTCACCCGTCCGCAGATAGACCTTGTGGCCGCCCACGATCGCTTTCTGGGTATAGCCCTTGCGGCGATGCGGCAGTTTCTCACGATGGCTGCGGATGATTTCCTTGACGACAACCTTCTCAATGACCTTTTCGGCGAGAACGACGGCTTTTTCATGGGCAGTACCGCTCTCCAGCACCTCTGCCGCCTCGTCGTCATCCTCGACCAGCGCTGCTGCCAGAGGCTGCGACAGTTTCGAGCCGTCACGGTATAGCGCATTGGCCTTCACACCGAGCGACCAGCTGAGTTCATAGGCTTTCTGGCAATCCTCGATGGTCGCGTCATTCGGCATGTTGATCGTTTTGCTGATCGCACCCGAGATGAAGCTTTGGGCCGCGGCCATCATGGTGATGTGGCTATCAACCCCAAGGAAACGCTTACCTTTCTTGCCGCACGGGTTGGCGCAGTCAAAGATCGAATAATGCTCTTCCTTCAAGTGCGGCGCGCCTTCCAGCGTCATGGTTCCGCAGACATGGTCATTGGCTGCGTCGATATCCGCCTTGGTAAAGCCCAGATGGCGCAGCAGATCGAAGGTCGGATCATTTAGCTTGGTCGCCGGGATGCCCAGAACGCCGGTGCAGAAATCCTCGCCCAGTGTCCACTGGTTGAAAACGAACCGGATATCAAAGGCGCTTTCCAGCGCGGCATCCACCTTGGCCAGCTCATTTGGGCCAAACCCGTGACCGGTCAGCGAGGTGTGGTTGATCCCCGGCGCGTTGCCGATGGTGCCGTGACCAACCGCATAGCCCACGATCTCTTCAATCTGAGACGAGGAATAGCCCTGCTTTTCCAGCGCCGACGGCACCGAGCGGTTGATGATCTTGAAGTAACCGCCACCCGCGAGCTTTTTGAACTTCACCAGAGCAAAGTCGGGCTCGATCCCGGTCGTGTCACAATCCATCACCAGACCAATGGTGCCGGTGGGCGCGATCACCGTGGCTTGCGCGTTACGATAGCCGTTCTTTTCGCCAAGGCTCAGCGCCTCGTCCCAAGCCGACATCGCCAGATCGACCAGACGCTTGTCTGGGCAGTTGCCATGGTCCAGAGGCACCGGCTTCACGGCCAGTTTCTCATACCCATCGGTCACACCTTGCGAGGCACGGCGGTGGTTACGGATGACGCGCAGCATGTTGTCTGCGTTGCGCTCATAGCCCTTGAAGGGTCCAAGCTCTCCGGCAATCTCGGCCGAGGTGGCATAGGCCACGCCGGTCATGATCGCGGTCAGCGCGCCACAGATCGCCCGACCCTCATCCGAGTCGTAGCTGTAACCCATGTTCATCAGCAGACCGCCGATGTTGGCATAGCCCAGACCCAAGGTGCGGAAATCATAGGACAGTTGCGCGATTTCTTTGGATGGGAACTGCGCCATCGTGACTGAGATTTCCAGCGTCAGGGTCCACAGGCGCGAGGCGTGCATGTAGTCTTCCGCCTGGAACTCACCATCCTTGAGGAAGGTCAGCAGGTTCATCGACGCCAGGTTACAAGCCGTGTCATCAAGGAACATGTATTCCGAGCACGGGTTCGAACCGCGAATCTCACCATCTTTGGGGCATGTGTGCCATTCATTGACGGTGTCGTGGAACTGAATGCCGGGATCGGCACAGGCCCATGCGGCGTGGCCGACTTTTTCCCAAAGGTCGCGTGCCTTGACTGTCTTGGCAACTTTGCCATCGGTGCGGTTGATCAGTTCCCAATCGGCATCTTTCTCAACTGCGGTCAGAAATGCATTGGTCACGCGGATCGAGTTGTTCGAGTTCTGACCCGAGACTGAGCTATAGGCTTCCGAATCCCAGTCCGTATCGTAAGTCGGGAACTCAATGCTGTCGTGACCCTGCTTGGCATAGTCCAGAACGCGCTTGATGTAAGTTTCTGGGATCGCGACCTTTTTGGCTTCGCGAACCGCGTCCTTCAGGGCGTCATTCTTCTTGGGATCATACGCGTCGTCTTGCGCGCCGTCCCATGTGCGGATGGCCTCGAAAATGCCGTTCAGCATCTTCTCGTGCATCTTCGATCCGGCTACGATCGAGGCCACCTTCTGCTCTTCGATCACCTTCCACTCGATGAATTTCTCGATGTCAGGGTGATCAGCATCGACGATTACCATCTTTGCTGCTCGACGGGTTGTTCCGCCTGATTTGATCGCGCCAGCGGCGCGGTCGCCGATCTTGAGAAAGCCCATAAGGCCTGAAGACTTGCCGCCACCCGACAGCGCCTCGCCTTCTGCGCGCAGATGGCTAAAGTTAGTCCCGGTACCCGAGCCGTATTTGAACAGGCGCGCCTCGCGCACCCACAGATCCATGATGCCGCCTTCGTTCACTAGATCATCGTCGACAGACTGGATGAAGCACGCGTGCGGCTGCGGATGTTCATACGCGGATTTCGATTTGGTCAGCTTGCCGGTCTTGTAGTCGACGTAGTGGTGACCTTGCGCGGGACCGTCGATTCCATATGCCCAGTGCAGACCGGTGTTGAACCACTGTGGGCTGTTCGGCGCGGCGCGCTGGGTCGCCAGCATATAGCGCATTTCATCAAAGTAGGCGCGCGCATCCTCTTCCGTCGAGAAGTAACCTCCCTTCCAGCCCCAATAGGCCCAGGCGCCCGCCAGGCGGTCAAAAACCTGCTTTGAAGACGTCTCACCATCGAACTCCGCGTCATCGGCCGGGACCGAGCGCCACAGAAATTCGGGGACGTCTTTCTCTTTTACTTTCTTCAGCTTAGTCGGCACGCCCGCCTTACGGAAATACTTCTGCGCGATGACGTCGCTGGCAACCTGGCTCCAACGCGTGGGCACTTCGATGTTGTCTAGGCGAAAAACGATGGTGCCATCGGGGTTTCGGATCTCAGACGTCGCTGAGACAAAGTCCAGTTCCGCATAAGCGTCCTGCCCCGGTTTCGTAAATTTCCTGTCAATCTTCATGTCCGCACGCCCTAGATTCAATCAACTTGTCTTTCAGCGTCAGGTCCTCAAGACGCGGACCGATCGCCATGCCGTATAAAATTGGGCGCAATAGACCAGCCGCTGCATTCTGCAGCGCAAAACCGATCAAACGGTTGCACGTTACTATGATGTGCTTTCCGACCCTCGCCCTGTGCCCTATTCTAGTTTTGATACCAGATTTTGTGGCAACCCTTCCGGCCCATACAACTTGGCGTATCGACCCATAGATCGTCAACGCCATTTTTAAGTCATTTTTGATATCTTTTGTGTTGACCCATTTCTGACAACTTGCATCCGGACACCCTGTTCTGATTCCTCCACAGGTTCATCCACCGGGTACACGCAGCGATTTCAAAAACCCGCAGGTTAATTAACTGTGTTTCCCGGCACAGTTATCGGAATTTGATAATCTAACGCTAAGATGTCTAAGTTGGATGAGAATCACGAAGCGGTCATTTTGATCCGCGGCGCTGGGTAAACAGCCAGGCGCGATCACACAAAGGGGAGCGGACAGATGTCGTTGTTACGTTTACTTCCGATTCTGGCCCTGATCGTGGCCTGCACACCACAAGATGTGCGCCCTCCGGCACGCAGCGCCCAGTTCGATGATTTCCCCAAAAGGCTGTTCGACACGTTCGAGATAAGCTGCGACGGCCCGGGTGAACGCTTTGAAAGTACCGGGAATCGGGTTTTCGAATGCACCGAGCTTCTACCTCCGGACATGACCGCTTTTCTGATTCTCAACTATGACGGTTACCCTCAGGATCTGCCCAAAAGCGTGATGCGGCTGACAACGACCAAGAACAACTCGGGCTACCGTGTCGATGCCGAGCTGTATTTCAACGTCCCACGCAAAAGCGGCCCGTCGGTCAAAGTACCAGTGGAAAGCGAAACGCTGGATAAGGCGCTTGGCGCGCTTTACCAAGCGTTGGGTGGATCACCAACATAAGTGAAAGAAGTGGTCGGGGCGGCAGGATTCGAACCTACGACCCCCTGTACCCAAAACAGGTGCGCTACCAGACTGCGCCACGCCCCGAACCGTGCGCCTTCCTAACCATGCCAATCTGATTTGAAAAGCCCTAACAGGACCAAATTGCAGGACCTTGCGAAAAAATTTCGTGCCGCATGACGGTTCCGGGCTTAATCGAGTAGCGCGCGGCCAGTCCGGCGTTGATTTCGAGAACCGCAAAGACGGAATCGCCACCCTCGATTGGCGTCAGATCACCGGGAATCGCACCTTGGTGGACATGCGTTACCGTACCGGCCCGATCGAGGAAAATGATGTCCAGGGGAATCAGCGTGTTCTTCATCCAGAACACAACGGGCTGCGGCGGGTCAAAAACGAACAGCATGCCCGAACGGTTTGGCAGCGACTCGCGGAACATCAATCCACGCGACCGATCCTGCGGACTAATCGCCAATTCGATATTGAAACGGATCTGCGCCGAGTCGTTCTTGATGTCGATCTGATCAGGCTTACACGCAGCCCAGGTCATCCCGGACCAAAGCAATAAAACCGCTAAAAGACCCGAAAAAAACTTAGGCATGAAACACTCAGTCGTCCAAAGCAGCTTCCCAGGCCAGTACCTGAGCCGCCATACGTCCACGCTTGCCACTGATGACACGCATCGCGAGGGCCTCGCCCGGCTGCAGATCCGACAGACCAGAGCGGCGCAGAACTTCGATATGCAGGAACACATCTTCACCACGGCCAAAAACATTGGCGAACCCAAAGCCTTTGCCTTTGTCGAACCATTTGACTCGCGCGGCTTCTAGCGGGGCAGCGGCGATCTCAACCGGATCAAGCTCGGCAAAATCAGCCAGCATCATCGTGTCCGTCCGCGCGGGCGGATCGACACTGATGACCTCGACCGCCTGAACACCACGGTCCGTGCGATGGGTCATGATTTCTATGCCCGCACCATCTGCGACCGAACTTTGGCCGAAGTTGCGCAACACATTGACGTGCAACAAAATATCCGGACCGCCCTCATCAGACACAACAAATCCGAAGCCCTTTGCAGGGTCAAACCATTTCACGTGTCCACGGACGCGGTACATGTTGTTCAGATCTTCTGGCACGGCGTTCCCATCGCGAAAATTGTCATTTCGTTAAGGGTCCGATGTGTATGGGAATGGCTCGCAAATTCAAGCTGAAAAAACCTTTTGTTTTCGGCTTCTTGCATTTCACGATACGCGAACGTCATGGATTTAACCTCTGTATCTGCCAGTCGGAACCCACTTGATCCCGCTGCCATCGGAACCTGTCGTGCAACCGAAAGGCCCCATCGGCCCAGAATTCGATTTCGGTTGGCACCAGCCGATAGCCGCCCCAAAACGGCGGGCGTGGCGGGTTCGGGCCCAACTTGGCCGTCACCTTGGCCACCTCGGCCATCAGAACCGAGCGACTGCTGAGAGGCTGAGACTGCTTGGACGCCCAGGCCCCCAATCGGCTTTTTAGCGAGCGGGACGCATAATACTCATCCGCCTGCGGCCCGCTTTCTCTGGTTACTGTACCACGAACTCGGATTTGCCGCCGCAGAGATTTCCAATGCATCACAAAAGCAGCTTTTCCAGCGCCGTCCAACTCGGCCGCCTTGGCACTTTCGTAGTTGGTGTAGAACACAAAAGCTGCCGGTTCGATCTCTTTCAGAAGAACCATTCGCACATTCGGCATACCGTCCGAATCGACGGTCGCCAAAGCAATAGCGTCCGGATCGTTCGGTTCATTCTCTTTGGCCTCAGCCAGCCACCGCCCCGCTATTTCAAACGGATCGGTGCCGGCAAATATGCCGCTACGTTCGCTCATTCCCATCCCCTGGAAACTAATAAAGCCCACCCTAGGGCGAGAACCCGCCACGGGCAAGAGCGCGCGGCCTTGATGCAGCGCACCCAATGGCATAAACCATCCCAACATAACGCGAAGACAGGCGGAGAACCAAACATGTCAAATCAGTTGATGGCCGGCAAACGCGGCCTCATCATGGGACTGGCCAATGATAAATCAATCGCATGGGGAATAGCCCGTGCCTTGTCCGAATCCGGAGCAGAGCTGGCTTTTTCTTATCAAGGCGACGCACTTAAGAAACGCGTTGATCCACTGGCGGCACAACTTGGCAGTGAAATTGTTCTGCCCTGCGACGTCAGTGACGAAGAATCGATTGATGCGCTGTTCACATCTCTGGAAGAGAAATGGGGCAAGCTGGACTTTGTTGTTCACGCCATCGGTTTTTCGGACAAGAACGAACTGCGGGGCCGCTACGTCGACACGTCGCGCGCGAACTTCAAACTGACCATGGACGTGTCGGTCTATTCCTTTACCGCTGTGATGCAACGGGCCGAAAAGATGATGTCCGAAGGCGGCAGCGCAGTCACCCTGACCTATTATGGTGCTGAGCAGGTGATGCCGCACTATAACGTGATGGGTGTCGCCAAAGCCGCGCTTGAGGCGTCGGTCAAATATCTGGCCGAGGATCTGGGCAAGGACGGTATCCGCGTGAACTCGATTTCAGCAGGCCCGATCAAGACGCTGGCCGCCAGCGGCATCGGCGACTTCCGCTATATTATGAAATGGAACGAGTATAACTCGCCCCTGCGTCGCAACGTGACCATCGACGATGTCGGCAAATCAGCTCTGTATCTGCTGTCTGACCTCAGCAGCGGTGTAACGGGAGAAAACCTGCATGTGGATTCGGGTTATCACATTGTCGGCATGAAAGCCGTCGACGCACCAGACGTCGAAAAGGGATAAAGACATGAGCGCCAAGGATCGCCTGCCCCACGAAAAAGGGTTTCACATCAGCTGGGATCAGATCCACCGTGATTCCCGCGCCTTGGCCTGGCGTTTGGACGGGCAAGGCCCGGATGACGGCGCATGGCGCGCAGTTGTGGCCATCACCCGTGGCGGTATGGCGCCTGCGATGATCGTCAGCCGCGAGCTGGACATCCGCACCGTCGACACAGTCAGCGTGCGCTCGTACCACCATCAGGACCAAGGCGAAGCCGAGGTGTTGAAAGCCCCCGATGCCCAGCTGATGCGCGACGGCGAAGGTATTCTGATCATCGACGATCTGGTCGACAGCGGCAAAACGCTGGAGCTGGTGCGCGCAATGTACCCCAAGGCGCATTTCGCGACAGTTTACGCCAAGCCCAAGGGTCGTCCGATGGTGGACACGTTCATCACCGAGGTCAGCCAGGACACCTGGATCTTTTTCCCTTGGGATATGGCCCTGCAATATGTCGAGCCCTACCGCGGGACCGACTAAAAGAACCCTCTCAACCCACAAAGAGTGAGGCAAAGCCTTACAAAGGACAGGCCCGTCATGACCCAGTCCCGTACCACCGCGACATTTGCCCCTCCGGTCATGGAGGCGCGGCGCTGGTTGGAGGGGGTGGAGTTTCCTGATGACCGTCCCCTGATCAACGTCAGCCAGGCGGCCCCGGTCGATCCACCGCCCCTGGCGTTGCGCGAAGCGATTGCCAGCTTTGCCGTGACCGAAGACAGCGCCCATCTTTACGGGCCGGTTCTGGGCAATCCTGCCCTGCGATCTGAACTCGCCCTTCAGATCGGGTCGCATTATGACGCGCTGGTGTCCAGCGATCAGGTGGCAATCACCCCGGGCTGCAATCAGGCATTTGCGGCTGCGGTCACAGCGATCACCGATCAGGATGACGAGGTGATTGTTCCAACGCCCTGGTACTTTAATCACAAGATGTGGCTGGACATGGCAGGCGTCCGAACCGTGGATCTGCCAACCGATGACGCTCTGCTGCCCGATCCGGACGCAGCCCGTGCTCTGATCACTGACAAAACCCGCGCTATCGTTCTGGTGACCCCGAACAATCCCGGCGGAGTGGAATACCCTGCCCCTTTGGTGCGCGCATTCTTTGATCTTGCGCAAGAGGTCGGCATCCGGCTGATCGTGGACGAAACATATCGGGACTTCGACAGCCGCAGCGGCCCACCGCATGACCTGTTCGCCCAGCCTGACTGGGATCAAACCCTGATCCACCTCTATTCCTTTTCCAAAGCATACAGGCTGACCGGCCACCGTGTCGGCGCGATTGCGACCGGCACTGACCTGCTATCCGAGATTGAAAAGTTTTTGGACACAGTCGCCATCTGCCCAAGCCAGATCGGCCAGCACGCAGCCCTTTGGGGAATGCATAACCTGTCGCAATGGCTGGCAGGAGAACGGGATGAGATCCTCGACCGCCGCGCCGCAATTGCCGAGCTGTTGCCAAGCCTGACGGACAAGGGTTGGCGGCTGCTGGGTCTGGGCGCTTATTTCGCCTATTTCGAACACCCGTTCGATATCCCATCGGACGAACTGGCCCAACGACTGGTCCCCGAGGCCGGCATCCTGCTGCTGCCCGGCACAATGTTCATGCCCGAAAATGATGCGGCCGGAAAACGTCAGGTTCGTATCGCATTTGCCAATCTGGACCGCGCCGGATTGGGGCAATTGTTCGAACGGCTGGCTGCTCTGTCCTTCTGAGCTTGCTCCCCGACGGTGCGCGTCGTATTCAGGGCCGCAACCGACAGGGCAGTTACCTGCCGACAAAAGCACGAAGAGGGCACAATGGCCGCAGGCGTAAAAAAGTTATCAAAGACCTTTGTCTGGATTCTCATGGGCCTTTTGATGCTCGGACTTGCAGGGTTTGGCGCAACCAGCCTCTCTGGCACCGTGCGTTCGGTGGCCCAAGTCGGGAATGAGGATATCTCGGTTGATGACTATGTCCGCGAGCTGCAGCGCGAAATTCGCGCGGTTGAACAACAGACAGGCCAGCCTTTGCAAATGTCGCAGGCCATTGAATTTGGTCTGGATCGTCTTGCCTTGTCGCGCCTGACGGCTTTAGCAGCGCTGGACAATGAGGTCGGTTTGTTGGGTATCTCGATCGGTGATGAGAACCTGCAGGAAGAAATTGTTGCGATTCCGGCTTTTCAGGGCGTCAACGGCACATTTGACCGCGACGCGTATCAGTTCCAACTGGAACAGGTCGGCATGTCAGACACCGAGTTCGAATCGGACCTGCGCAAGGAAACATCCCGCACAATCGTGCAGAGTGCCGTGGTTAGCGGTGTGAAGATGCCCGAAACCCTCACGCAGGTGTTGACCGACTACGTTGGTGCCCGCCGCAGCTTTACCGTCGCAACTTTGGCGCCTGACGCCCTGCCCGCACCTGTTGCCGCCCCGACCGACGAGCAGGTCCAAACGTTTTATGATGAGAACACCGAGCTGTTCACCCTGCCGCGCACCAAAAAGCTGACGTATGCGATCCTGTCACCCGAAATGCTGCTCGACGACGTGGAAGTCGACGAGGATTCGGTAAAGCGTTTGTACGAACAGCGCGCAGCTGAATTCCAACAGCCCGAGCGTCGCCTAGTTGAACGCCTGACCTTTCCGGATCAAGAAGCAGCACAAACTGCCATGGCTCAGCTAGAGGTCGGCGGTGCAACCTTCGAACAACTGGTTCGGGATCGCCAACTTGAGCTCAGCGATATCGACCTTGGCGACGTCACCCGCGAGGATCTGGGCGAAGCAGCCGATGGTGTCTTTGCTGCCGATCTGGACGCTGTTGTCGGCCCGCTGCCTTCCACCTTCGGACCGGCGCTGTTCCGCATCAATGGCTCGCTTGCCGAAAACAACACGTCGTTTGAAGATGCCGCCCCTGCCCTGCGCGAGGAATTGGCAGCCGATCGCGCCCGCCGCCAGATTGAGGCGCAGGCCGAGGATATCAATGACCTGCTGGCCGGTGGCGCGACTTTGGAAGAACTGACCTCCGAGACCGAAATGGAGTTGGGCCAAATCGACTGGAGCGCGCAAACCGGTGAAGGCGTGGCCGCCTATGACGGGTTCCGCAGCGCGGCCGAAGCCGTACAGGACGGCGACTTCCCCGAGGTTGCGTTCCTCGAGGACGGCTCGATCTTTGCTCTGCGTCTGAACGAGGTTCTCGAACCCCGGCCCGAACCGCTAGAGACCGCACGCGATCGTGTCGTTGCCGCCTGGACACAGGCCGAAACCAACACGGCATTGGAAGAACAGGCAAATGCGGTTCTGGAACAGGTGCAGGCCGATGGTGACTTTACGGCCACCGGATTGCCGTTCCGCGTTGAAAACGCCCTGACCCGCACGGCCTTTTTGGAAGATGTACCTGCAGACTTCATGACGCAGATCTTTGAAATGGAACAAGGCGATCTGCGCGTCATTCCCGGTGCCGGAACCGCGTTTATCGTGCGTCTGGACGAGCTACTGCCGCCTGCCGAAACAGATGAGCTGCGTCAGGTCCAAGCGGCCCTTACCGCGCAGCTGGATCAGGCTTTGGCCCAGAACATCTTTGATGCGTTTGTCCGCGATGCACAGGTCCGTGCCCGTCCCGTCGTAGATCAGCAGGCCCTGAATGCTGTTCAGGCGAGCTATTAAAAGAGACTGAATATGGCGCTGACCCCCGACTTCGACAGCTTCGCCCGCGCTTATGAGGCAGGCGAGAATCAGGTTGTCTACACACGCTTAGCCGCTGATCTGGACACGCCGGTTTCCTTGATGCTCAAGCTGACAGGCGCGCAGAAAGACGCGTTCATGTTGGAATCGGTCACCGGTGGTGAGGTTCGTGGCCGCTATTCGATCATCGGGATGAAGCCGGACCTGATCTGGCGCTGCCAAGGCGAGACGTCCGCGCTGAACCGCTCGGCGCGGTTCGACCCCGATGCGTTCTCGCCCCAAACCGGCAACCCGATGGATAACCTGCGGGCGCTGCTTGCGGAAAGTAAGATCGACCTGCCGGACGACCTACCCCAAGCCGCAGCCGGGCTGTTTGGCTATCTCGGCTATGACATGGTGCGGCTGGTGGAATACCTGCCTGATGTGAACCCTGATCCGCTCGGCCTGCCTGATGCCATCATGCTCAGACCCTCGGTCATTGCTGTGCTGGACGGCGTCAAAGGCGAGGTCACGGTTGTGTCGCCTGCATGGGTCAGCGAAGGGCAATCGGCCAAGGCTGCTTATGCACAGGCCGCAGAACGTGTTATGGACGCAGTACGCGATCTAGAACGTGCCATGCCCGCCGAAACTCGCGATCTTGGGGATGCTTCCGAGGTGGCTGCGCCAGTGTCGAATTTCACCAAATCCGGCTATCTGGAAGCGGTCGAAAAGGCCAAGGAATACATCCGCGCGGGCGACATCTTTCAGGTTGTTCCGGCGCAGCGCTGGACGCAGGATTTTCCGCAACCTCCCTTCGCGCTCTATCGTTCGCTTCGGCGCACGAATCCATCGCCCTTCATGTTCTATTTCAACTTCGGCGGCTTTCAGGTCGTGGGCGCCAGCCCCGAGATTCTGGTCCGCGTCTTTGGCGATGAGGTCACGATCCGCCCCATCGCCGGCACTCGGCCACGCGGCGCGACCCCCGAAGAGGATAAAGCCAACGAAATTGATCTTCTGGCCGACAAGAAAGAGCTGGCCGAGCATCTGATGCTGCTGGATCTGGGCCGAAACGACACCGGGCGCGTGGCAAAGATCGGCACTGTGCGCCCAACCGAAGAGTTCATCATTGAACGCTACAGCCACGTGATGCACATCGTCTCCAACGTTGTTGGTGAGTTGGCCGAAGACAAAGACGCGCTAGATGCTTTCTTTGCCGGAATGCCTGCAGGCACCGTTTCAGGCGCGCCCAAGGTCCGCGCAATGGAGATCATCGACGAGCTCGAGCCCGAAAAGCGCGGCGTTTACGGCGGTGGTGTGGGGTATTTCAGTGCTGGCGGCGACATGGATATGTGTATCGCCCTGCGTACGGCCATCGTGAAAGACCATAAGCTTTATATTCAGGCAGGCGGAGGCGTGGTCTATGACAGCGACCCCGAGGCCGAATTCATGGAAACCGTCCACAAATCGAACGCCATTCGGCGTGCGGCTGCAGACGCGGCCCGATTCACCGGCTCTGGCAACTCTTAAAGAATAGCGGCTGACCTCATGGTCAGCCGTTTTTCATCTTCAGCCTTACTGAGCTTCTTGCGTCATGACCGCTGAAATCGGGGCCATGGCCACGCGGCCACCGCGATCTTCCAGCCCCCATAACAACAGGGCCGAGATCGTGTCCGGGCGCAGCCGTCCCAACATGACGACAGTTCCCTGCTGGCCAGCCCGGAACGCCGCTTGATCCAAGAAACGTCGCATGATCGTGGGGTCCTGACGGGCACCGTCGATGTCGCGAAAGATGACCCCGGAAGGGATGCCATTGCGAGCGGCCAGTTTCTGGACAGTGTTCAGGCCATTATCCTGGGTGATAAGCCCGCGCCCGGTATCACCGGCAATTGCGGCCACCTGATCGGCCAATTTGCGATTGCCCTGAATGCCGGTTCCCACGCCTTCCAGAATACCAACGGTTTCCGGCAGAGTGTCCAGCCACACAGCCATCGAAACCTCAGCATCTTGTGCGCTGGCCGCCTTGGGCAAGTCGGCAAGGGCCAGAACCTCGAAACCCGCTGCGCGATGGCGGGCCATTTTTTCGGCCGCATCGGGGTCAGACGGGCTGACGGCAAAGCTCAATGGGTATGGGAAATCCTTCAACGCCTCGGCTCCAAAGGCCCCTTCATCATCAATCAAAATGATCGACATAAGCGGTTTGGCCTCGGGGTTTTCGAACTTGGCGGCATAGGCATCAATTGGCTTACCGGGCAGAAGTACCGCGGGTTGCTCGTCCGCTGAAACCGGCGCGTCATCGCGTTCAGTCAGCGGGACGACTCGTTTACCAACGGTCAGACCGTCGGCATCCGTTTCTTCACCGCCGATCTGTGGGACCGCTGCGATCCGGGGCAGCTTTTTGAGCTGTGGGTCTTCTTCCCCTTCTACGGCAATCGGGTTTTCCTCAAGCGGATCGACCTCGGGCTCCAGGGGTTCGATTGCCGTGGGTTCAGGCTGCGGCTCGGGTTCCGGTTGAACCGCTGCGACCTCGGGCTCGGGCTGAGGTTCTGGTTCGATTTCAGTTTCGGTGACTTCCGGCAACGGCTCTGCGATTTCAGGCTGGGTCTCTGTCACCTCGGGCTGCACCTGTTCCACTTCCGGTTCGGGCAGTATTTCCAGGACTTCGGGCGCGGGCTGCGGCTCAACCTCGGCAATGGTCTCTTCTTGCTTGGGTGCAACCGGCGGTTCCGGCGCGGTTTCCGAAATGATCGGCTCGCCTTCGGTGCTCGGCAATGGTTGCAATTGCGCAGGCGACTGCGGCACAACCGGAGCCTCGTTTGATGTGGTTACCTCAACCGTTTCAGGTATTTCGACCCCTTCGACCTGCGTGACGACCTCACTGATCGTCGGCTCAGAGTCTGGCACAGTCTCTACATCCGCCAGCCCTGCAAGATTGTCCGTTTGATCCCCGGACGCATCGGATGTCACCGGCGCCGCGGTTACCAGATCGGCATCTGCCACCGTCTCAGCCGCTTCGGCGCTGACCTCGGGGGTCGCAGCCGGTGCCGGCTCGGGGGCCTCGGCGTTTACAACCGGTTTCCGGGTCAAAGGGGTATTCAGGGATAGTACCACACCAAGCAGACCAACAACGACCGCCCCTGCGATCATCCCGCCTAAAAATCCGCCCATCTTAACTGCCTCTCGCCTTCATCCTGCTTCGATCGCCTCAACGCCGTTTACCGCGCCTTTGGCCTGCGATTGCGCCCTGAACAGGATGTCCTCTTGACGCTGCCCCGCAAGCCTGAGCATGTATGTCCCGACATTATACCGTGGCCAGGGGCTGTATCGCCAGTCCGAAATGCCCAAGCCGAGACAAGTACCCAAATGCTGCTGCTGATCGACAACTACGACTCGTTTACCTACAATCTGGTACACTATTTAGGCGAACTTGGCGCCGAAATGGTCATTCGGCGGAATGACGCCCTGGATGTACAAGAAGCCATGGCGATGAACCCTGCAGGAATTCTCCTCAGCCCTGGCCCGTGCGATCCTGATCAGGCCGGTATTTGCCTTGCGCTGACAGAAGCAGCAGCCGAAACAAAGACACCGCTTCTGGGGGTCTGTCTTGGTCATCAGACGATTGGGCAGGTGTTTGGCGGCAATGTTGTCCGCTGCCACGAGATTGTCCACGGCAAGATGGGTATGATGCACCACACCGGTAAAGGCGTGTTCGCTGGCCTGCCCACCCCGTTTGAGGCGACCCGCTATCATTCGCTTATCGTGGATCGGGACACGTTGCCAGATAGCCTTGAGATCACAGCAGAACTGGAAGACGGCACCATCATGGGCCTGCAACACAAAGAATTGCCCATTCACGGCGTACAGTTCCACCCGGAATCAATCGCCTCTGAGCATGGCCACGCTCTGCTCAAGAATTTCCTGTCCGAGATGAAAGTTCCTGCATGAGCGACGCTCTGAAGCCACTGATCGGAGCCGCTGCCGATCGACCCTTAACGCGTGCCGAGGCTGAACAAGCGTTTGGCATCCTGTTTGATGGCGAAGCCACGCCCAGCCAGATTGGCGGCCTGCTGATGGCGATGCGCACTCGTGGTGAAACGGTGGACGAATATGCAGCCGCTGCCGCCGTGATGCGCGCAAAGTGCAATGCGGTGAAAGCACCGGCGGGTGCGATGGATATCGTTGGGACGGGCGGCGACGGTAAAGGCACCCTGAACATTTCCACCGCCACAGCGTTTGTTGTGGCTGGGGCTGGTGTCACCGTCGCCAAACACGGCAATCGAAACCTCAGTTCCAAGTCAGGTGCCGCGGACGCCTTGGGACAGCTGGGCATCAACGTTATGGTTGGCCCGCAAACCGTTGAAAAGGCTCTGCAAGAAGTCGGCATCGGCTTTATGATGGCACCTATGCACCATCCTGCGATTGCGCATGTCATGCCCAGCCGGCAAGAGCTTGGAACGCGTACGATTTTCAACATTCTTGGCCCGTTGACCAACCCCGCTGGTGTTCGGCGTCAACTGACCGGTGCGTTCAGTCGCGACCTGATCCGCCCAATGGCGGAAACGTTGGGACTGCTGGGCGCTGAACACGCCTGGTTAGTGCACGGATCAGATGGCACGGATGAGTTGACGATCACCGGCGTAAGCTGGGTCGCCGCGCTGGAAGAGGGCGTTGTGAAAGAGGTCGAGCTGCATCCTGAAGACGCAGGGCTGCCGGTCCACCCGTTCGAGGATATCATCGGCGGAACGCCCGAGGAAAACGCCGTGGCCTTCCGCGCCTTGTTGGACGGCGCGCCATCGGCCTACCGCGACGCTGTTCTGTTGAATTCCGCTGCGGCCCTTGTGGTTGCTGGCTCTGCTGATGACTTGAAAGACGGTGCTGCCAAGGCGCGGGAAAGCATCGACAGCGGAAAAGCTAAAGACAAAATCGCGGCCCTGGCCCGAATTACGCAGGAGGCCGCATGACCGAGACGGTTCTGGACAAGATCAAAGCCTATAAACTTGAAGAAGTTGCGGCAGACAAAGCGCAGAAGTCGCTGGAAACACTGGAAAACGAGGCCCGCAACGCGCCCGAGGTTCGCGGTTTTGCCGATGCGCTTCGAACAGCGGCGCGTCGGGGGTACGGCCTGATTGCCGAGATCAAGAAAGCCAGCCCGTCCAAGGGTCTGATCCGCCCGGATTTCGATCCACCCGCTCTGGCCAAAGCCTATGAGGAAGGCGGCGCTGCGTGTTTATCGGTGCTGACCGACACGCCGAGTTTTCAGGGTGCAAAAGAGTACCTGACCGAAGCCCGGGCTGCCACCGAGCTTCCGGCGCTGCGCAAGGATTTTATGTACGACCCCTATCAAGTGGTCGAAGCGCGTGCTTTGGGCGCAGATTGCATTCTGATCATCATGGCATCGGTCGACGACGCGCAAGCCGCCGAACTGGAGCAGACGGCATTAGACTGGGGTATGGATGTGCTGATCGAAGTTCACGACCAGGAAGAACTGGAACGTGCCGCCCTTTTGAAAAGCTCGCTGATTGGAATAAACAATCGCAATCTCAAGACCTTCGAGACATCTCTTGATACCACACGGCATCTGTCCAAGCTTGTACCAGCGGGCCGGACGATCGTTTGCGAAAGTGGTTTGAGCACACCGGAAGATCTGGCAGACATCGCACGTTACGGCGCGCGCAGCTTCCTGATCGGTGAAAGCCTGATGCGTCATGACGACGTGGCAGCAGCCACCCGCCACCTTTTGGCAAGCCCTCTAATCCCCGGAGTCATGTGATGCCGCTGACCCATTTTGATGCTCAGGGACAGGCCCATATGGTCGATGTCTCGGACAAGGAAGTCACCGACCGCGTCGCCGTGGCGGCTGGCCACATCAAAATGGCGCAGGACACCTTTGATCTGATTTCCGAAGGCCGCGCCAAGAAAGGTGATGTTCTAGGCGTGGCGCGTCTTGCGGGCATCATGGGCGCAAAGAAAACGCCTGATCTGATCCCTTTGTGTCACCCGCTGCCAGTCACCAAAGTTGCAGTCGAACTGACGCTGGATCCCGACTTGCCCGGCGTGCTGGTCGAAGCCACTGTCAAAACATCGGGCCAGACCGGTGTCGAGATGGAGGCGCTGACCGCCGTGTCCACGGCTGCGCTAACGGTCTATGACATGACAAAGGCCGTGGATAAGGCGATGGAAATTGGCGGTATCCGCGTATTGCTAAAAGATGGCGGTAAATCAGGACGTTACGAAGCAAAATGATCACCGTCGAAGAGGCCCGCGCGCTGTTGTTTGAACTGGTCTCGCCCCTGCCAGCCGAGACCGTTGCTCTGTCCGACGCCGCAGGTCGTATTCTGGCTCAGGATATCGAGGCCACCCGCGACCAGCCGCCGTTTGAGGCATCCTCGATGGACGGCTACGCGCTGAAAGCGACCGAGGTCGAGCTGCACGCCATGTTCAAGGTCATCGGCGAGTCGGCCGCTGGCAACCGCTACACTGGTCGCGTCGGGCCTGGACAGGCAGTGCGTATCTTCACCGGCGCCCCAGTCCCCGAAGGTGCTGATTTCGTTGTCATACAAGAAAATACCGAACGTCGCGGCGACCTGATCACAATCTCGGACCTGCCAAGCCCAAAAACGAATATCAGACCTGCAGGCGTCGATTTCAAAGCAGGAACAATGATCTCGGCCCCCCGTCGTTTGCGCGCAGAGGACATCGCGCTGATAGCGGCGATGAATGTTGCGACCGTACCAGTGGCTCGAAAGCCTGTCGTCGCTCTAATCTCCACCGGTGATGAGCTGGTGATGCCGGGTGAAACCCCCGGCCCCGATCAGATCATCGCATCCAATACGTTTGGCTTGAAAGCACTGTTAGAGGACGTTGGCGCGCACGTCCGCATCCTTCCGGTCGCGCGCGATTCGGTCTCATCGCTTGAAACAGCCTTCGGACTGGCCGAAGGAGCAGATCTGGTTGTGACCATCGGCGGCGCATCGGTTGGAGACTACGATCTGGTGTCAAATGTCTCAACCGGGCTGGGAATGGAGCAATCTTTCTACAAGATCCGAATGCGCCCCGGCAAACCCCTGATGGCGGGTCGAATGGGACAAACGGCAATGGTCGGCTTGCCCGGAAATCCTGTTAGTGCAATGGTTTGCGGCTATCTCTTCCTGTTGCCAATGGTGCGTCGGATGTTGGGTGTCGAACAGGTTCTGCCCCCATTGCGAACCGCAAGGCTTGCTGAACCGCTCGGCGAAAACGGTCCGCGCGAACATTACATGCGGGCTATGCTGGATGAAACCGGCATTCGCGCATGTTCCGATCAGGACAGTTCGCTGCTCAGCGTTTTGGCGCAGGCAAACGCTCTTTTAGTTCGTCCACCGGATGATCCTGCCCGGCTTGCCGGAGATGAGGTTCAGTACCTGCCGATCTAAGCGTCGCTCAAATCCGTTGACACAAAACGTGAACATGCGTAGAACAAAAGAAAACGCATTACCGATGAGGTGTGAGCAATGTTGACCAAGAAGCAGTTGGATTTGTTGGAATTCATTCACAAACGCGTTCAGGCGGACGGTGTTCCGCCCAGTTTCGATGAAATGAAGGCCGCGTTGGACCTCAGGTCCAAATCCGGCATCCACAGATTGATTACGGCACTAGAAGAACGCGGGTTCATTCGGCGTCTGGCGCACCGTGCGCGGGCCATTGAAATCGTCAAACTGCCGGAAAGCCTGGGTGGAGAACCCACAGTGGCCTTCAAGCCGCGTGTGATCGAAGGCGACAAGCCGTCCGGCCCCCGCCCCGCGAATTTTGAGCCGGTGACCGTCGATGCGATGGAATTGCCAGTGATGGGCCGCATCGCCGCCGGTGTTCCAATCGAAGCGATCAGCCATGTGTCGCACCGCGTCGCGGTACCCGGAACAATGGTTTCCGGAAAAGGAGAGCACTACGCACTGGAAGTGCGTGGCGACTCGATGATCGACGCCGGAATCAACGATGGCGACGTGGTGGTGATCCGGGAAACCTCGGTTGCTGATAACGGCGATATCGTTGTTGCCCTTGTCGAAGATCAGGAAGCCACCTTGAAGCGGTTCTTCCGCCGAGGTCAGGCGATTGCGCTTGAGGCTGCGAACCCCGCCTATGAAACCCGCGTCCTGCCAGAAGATAAGGTCAAGGTGCAGGGTCGTCTGGTTGGACTGATCCGCAGCTACTAAAACTGCTTGGTATCCCGGTTCCCGGATGTGTTCGGGGACCAGAGCCTGTCGCCCATCGCTTCTCTAGACGTTGTGATCTTGCCGCCCGACAGGGACAGACTTCCCGTTGCCAGCAGCCGTTTCGGATCGAAGACTTCACAGCCGCCGGACAGTTGCAGCGCCACGGCAGAAATCACGATCTGATCGGCATTGCAGGCACTGATCCCGCGCGCCGCGCGTTTGCCTGTAACGTGCAACACCTCTTTGCCCTGCCAGTCATACCGTTGAATGGTGCCGGAATCATGCGGCCAACGGCTGGCCGCATGCAGCTGATCTGCCCCGTCCCCATCATTTTCCAGCCAGACGGTTGCGACAAACCCGCTTCCCTTTTTCTTACTCAAGGCGCGTCCTTGTTCGGTCATCACGCCAACAAGACCACCACTATCCGCAACCAGTATTTCAGGGCGATTTCCCTGCCCCCATAATATCAACGCCACGGCCATTGGTGCCACCCCAACCCATTTGGCCCGTCCTTGCCACAGCGCAAGCCACAGGCCGCCAACCGCAATTAGCGGCAGGACAGGGTGCGGCGGGCTGACAACATATCCTTGCGCGCCGTCAAATCCCGATACCCATTGCGAAACCGCAAGAATCCACTCTAAACCCAGCCCCATCACTGCCAGCGGCACCATCTCAAGACCGAATGGCGACAGCAGTGCTGCCACCACGGCCGAGGGGACGACAACCATGCCCATGACGGGCACCGAAAGCATGTTGGCAAGAAGACCATAGTGAGACAATGTGTTGAAATGCGCCGCACCAATTGGCGCGGTTGCAAATCCCGCGATAGCTGAGGACATCAGTAGGCCCGCAACAGGTTTCAGCCACTTTGGCCCCGGCATCGGTCCAATGTCACGCAACGCTCCGAACACCGCCACAAGCGCTGTCGTTGCGGCAAAAGACATTTGAAACCCCGGGCTAAGCAAGGATTCGGGGCGCAGACTGAGTACGATAAGTGCGGCGACCGCAACGGCCCGTAGGGAAATCGCGCGTCTGTCAATCAGGATGGCCATCAGCATGACACTTGCCATGACAAAAGCGCGTTCCGTGGCGACGTTTCCCCCAGACAGCAACAAGTAGATCGTGGCCGAGACCATCGCACAGACAGCCGCCAGTTTGCGCACAGGCAATCTGAGAGCCAGCGCAGGATTGGTTGAGAAAAAAAGCCTGCACATCAAGTAGACGAACCCGGTCAGCAAGCCCATGTGGAGGCCCGAAATCGCCAACAGATGCGCCAGGTTGGATGCGCGTAGTGACTTCAGCGTTTCTTGCCCCATACCGCTGCGATCACCCGTTGTGACGGCGGCCGCAAACCCGCCAATCTCACCCGGCAGGATCGTGCGGACATGGTGGGAAATCGCCATTCGCCATGCCGTAATGCGGATGCCTTCGGGCTGCGGGGGCGCAGCGATCAGCACCGGAACTCGGGTGTATCCCACGGCCCCCAGCCGTTGAAACCACGCGTGTCGCTGAAAATCGAACCCTCCCGGTTCCACCGGGCCTTGTGGGGGCGACAAATGGGCAGTGGTCATGATCCTTTGGCCGGGCGCTAGTGAGCGTGCGTCGCCGTGCAAGGAAAGCCGGACGCGCTGCGGCCGCCGGTCACCGGGCACATCCCCTATACGCACCCGATCCAGCGTAATCCGCAGCGCATCCGACGCAGAGCGGTCCATGGCTACAACCCGCCCCTCGACCGGGCCGTAATAACGCCAGGACAGGACCGGCTCTGCCACCGTGTGGGCGCGCCCGCCCGCCAGGATAAACCCGGCAGCGATCAGCGCCCCCCCTGTTGTCAACGCAGCCCAGCCAGACGGAAGCCAGCGCACCAAGCCTAAGCAAATCGCGATCACGGCAACGAGGCCTGCATAGATCATCCACCCCGGTTCAAACCGCAGGCTGAAATACAGACCAATCCCGACTGCCAAACACACCGGAGACCACTGAAACAAATACCCTGTCTGGTTCAGTAACGCGGTCTCGACCCGTGCCAGAACACGCATGGTTGCCCCCGTCCTTCCGGCTCGTTAGACAGGCGCCAATCTATGCCCGACACGGTTACCAAAAGGTTAATCCACACAATGTCCGATCAGGTCGTCACTCGTTTCGCCCCGTCCCCAACCGGTTTCCTGCATATCGGCGGGGCCCGTACGGCGCTGTTCAATTGGCTTTATGCCCGCGGCCGCGGCGGCAAGTTCCTGTTGCGGATCGAAGACACCGACCGCGAGCGTTCTACCCCAGAAGCAACGGCTGCGATCCTGCAAGGGATGGAGTGGCTGGGCCTTGATCACGACGGCGATGTAATCAGTCAATTCGAGGGTGCCGAACGTCACGCCGAGGTGGCGCATCAGTTGCTGGTTGAGGGCAAGGCGTACAAGTGCTTTTCAACGCAGGAAGAGATCTCGGCCTTCCGCGAACAAGCGCGGGCCGAGGGGAAATCGACCCTGTTCCGCAGCCCTTGGCGCGATGCAGAAGCGTCCTCCCATCCGGACGCTCCGTTTGCGATCCGCATCAAGGCGCCTCAGGACGGTACAACGGTAATCCGCGATCAGGTTCAGGGTGACGTGACCATTCGCAACGATCAGTTGGACGACATGATCCTGCTGCGGTCGGACGGCACTCCGGTCTACATGCTTGCAGTTGTGGTCGACGATCACGACATGGGCGTGACCCATGTAATCCGTGGCGACGACCACCTGAACAACGCCGCGCGGCAGATGATGATCTATGAGGCGATGGGCTGGGACGTCCCGGTCTGGGCGCATATCCCTCTGATCCACGGGCCGGATGGTAAAAAGCTGTCCAAGCGCCACGGTGCTTTGGGCGCGCAGGAATATCAGGCCATGGGCTATCCAGCCGCAGGTATGCGCAACTATTTGGCGCGTCTGGGTTGGAGCCACGGCGATGATGAATTCTTTACGGACGCGCAGGCCAAAGAGTGGTTCGATCTTGACGGAATCGGCAAAAGCCCTGCCCGTTTCGACCTGAAAAAACTGGAAAATCTGTGCGGGCAGCATATCGCCATCGCGGATGATGCTGCATTGCGGCAAGAGATCGAAGCCTATCTGGCAGCGGCAAATTTACCTAACCTCACGGAAACACAATCCGGTGATCTGGAACGTGCGATGTATTGCCTCAAGGATCGCGCGCGGATGTTCCCGGAACTTCTTGAAAAAGCTCACTTTGTATTGACATCTCGGCCAATTGACCCCGATGAAAAGGCTGCAAAAGCGCTGGCCTCAGTATCCGATGGTATACTGAGTGAATTGACGCCGCACGTGCAAAATGCTAGCTGGACGCGAAACGAACTGGAGCAAACCCTAAATTCGTTTGCAGAAGCGAAAGAGGTTAAGTTCGGCAAACTGGCGGGCCCGTTGCGGGCGGTGTTGGCAGGTCGGGCAGTGACGCCTTCAGTTTTTGACATGATGCTTGTGCTGGGGAAGGAAGAAACCCTGGCCCGGCTTTCTGACGCAGCGACGTAAACCCAATCTTCATATTTGGGTAACGCTGCTCCGCTAACACCCGGACTGCGCGCCCGCGCGCAGCCGTTGCCCGCAAGGTCGGACAGCGATTCGACATGCGTAAGAATGAGGAAGGGACACTATGACCGACAGCAATAAAACAGCCACTCTGACAGTCCATGGTGAAACGTACGAGTTGCCGGTTCATTCTCCGACCGCTGGACCTGACGTCATCGACATCCGTAAACTGTACAGCGATGCCGGAGTGTTCACCTACGACCCCGGTTTTACGTCGACCGCAAGCTGTGACAGCACCATTACTTATATTGACGGCGAAAAAGGCGAGCTGCTGCACCGTGGCTATCCGATCGACCAGCTGGCCGGAAAATCGCATTTCCTAGAAGTTTGCTATCTGCTGCTGTACGGAGAGCTGCCGCAAGCCAAAGATCTAGAGCAGTTCGAAACCACCATCACGCGCCACACCATGCTGCACGAACAGATGCAGTACTTCTATCGCGGCTTCCGTCGGGATGCGCATCCGATGGCGATTATGGTGGGTGTCGTTGGCGCAATGTCGGCGTTCTATCACGACTCAACCGACGTATCTGATCCGCATCAGCGCGAGGTCGCCTCGCACCGTCTGATCGCCAAGATGCCGACAATCGCCGCATGGGCCTATAAGTATCACATCGGCCAGCCCTTCGTTTATCCGCGCAACGATCTGGACTACGCGTCCAACTTCCTGCGCATGTGCTTTGCGGTTCCCGCCGAAGAATATGAGGTAAACCCGATCCTCAGCCGTGCGATGGACCGGATCCTGACTTTGCACGCGGATCACGAACAAAACGCGTCTACCTCGACCGTGCGTCTGGCATCTTCGTCGGGCGCCAACCCGTTCGCATGTATCGCGGCGGGCGTGGCCTGCCTTTGGGGCCCTGCCCATGGTGGCGCAAACCAGGCGTGTTTGGAGATGTTGGAAGAGATCGGTTCCGTCGATCGTATTCCGGAATACATCGACCGTGCCAAGGACAAAAACGACCCGTTCCGCCTGATGGGCTTTGGCCACCGCGTCTACAAGAACTTCGACCCGCGCGCGACTGTGATGAAGCAATCAGCCGACGAAGTGCTTGAACTGCTTGGCGTCGAGAACAATCCGAAGCTGCAGGTTGCCAAGGCACTAGAAAAGCAAGCACTGGAAGATCCGTATTTCGCCGAGAAGAAACTGTTCCCGAATGTGGACTTTTACTCGGGCATCATCCTCGAGGCGATGGGTTTCCCCACCTCAATGTTCACGCCGATCTTCGCGCTGTCGCGCACCGTTGGCTGGGTCAGCCAATGGAAAGAGATGATCGCAGATCCACAGAACAAAATCGGTCGTCCGCGTCAGCTGTATCTGGGCGAAACGACCCGCGATTATGTGGACATCGAAAACCGCTGATTGCCGGTTACAATTTTGAAACGCCTCGGACCCGTGTCCGGGGCTTTTTCCTTTTAGAAAAGGGTCAATTGGTCCCCTGCCTGCGCGGGCCTGGAAAACAGATCACATCGTAGCGGCGGTGTTTTTGTGGCCAACCCCAAACGTTTGACCGCGAGCTTGAAGCGCTTGGCCACCAGCCCGGCATACTCACCCTCCCCCCGCATGCGGTGCCCCCAACGCGGGTCATAGTCACGACCACCGTGCATTTCGCGCAGTTTGGACATGACCTTTTCAGCTCGCGCCAGCTCATGCTGATGCAGCCAGGATTGCCACAGCTCAGAGACTTCGCGCGGAAGGCGCAGCATGATCCAGGTTGCGGAATCAGCGCCCGCGTCTCGCCCGGCTTCCAGCATGGATTCCAATTCGTGATCCGTCAGACCCGGTATCAAAGGCGATGTCATGACGCGTACCGGCACTCCTGCATCGGTCAACCGCCGGATCGTCGCCAGCCGTCTTACAGGGGATGGCGCGCGTGGTTCCATCCGTCGAGACAAGCCTGGGTCCAAAGTTGTCAACGAAATGCCGACCCGAACCAATCCAAGTTGCGCCATAGGGGTAAGGATATCCAAGTCCCGCTCGATCATCGCACCTTTGGTCACGATTGCGACCGGGTGCTGGAACTCTTGCAAGACCTGCAGGCAAGCCCGTGTGATTTGGTGGTATTTTTCGATCGGCTGATACGGGTCGGTGTTTGTTCCCATCGCAATGGTCGCCACTTTGTACCGGGCTGAGGACAGTTCTTTCCTCAGAACCTCTGCCGCGTTTGGCCGTGCAATCAGCCGGGTTTCAAAATCCAATCCCGGCGACAATCCCAGATAGGCATGTGTCGGGCGGGCAAAACAGTACACGCACCCATGCTCGCACCCGCGATACGGGTTAATCGAGCGGTCAAACGGCAGATCGGGCGATCGGTTGTAGGTGACCACACTGCGCGCTACCTCTTCTCGGACCTCGGTTCTGAGCTGGGGAAGTTCTTCTTCCATCTCCCAGCCATCGTCACAGGCCTCGGTCGCAAAGCGTTCGAATCTGCCTGATTCATTGCTGGCCACGCCGCGGGCCCTTATGTTGAGTGCAGGCATATTTGTTCCCGTTATGTTCTTGCTCATGAATCAATAGACCCTGAATCGCCATGCGACAAGGAAAACTGCGCGAACCGCCCTATTCGCCCCCGATCCTGGACGACCGGTTTTTCCCCGGTTGTGAACAGATTGCAGGATGTTGTTGCAGATAATTCCATCGTGATCGCAAACAATTTGACGTATAGGTCGGTCCCGGAACTGCCAAGGTCGCAATCGTAACAGTCTAACTGCGACGAAATGGCCAAAACGGAAAAAATGCCACCACGGGCCGATGGCCCGCCCAGCACAGGGAAATGCCCCATGTCCGATGAAGAAGACATCGTCCTGTCCGAACTCAACGACGACGAACTTGTCGAGCAGATGTTCGACGATCTTTATGACGGCCTGAAAGAAGAGATCGAAGAAGGTGTGAACATCCTGCTTGAACGCGGATGGACACCATATGACATCCTGACCAAAGCATTGGTCGGTGGCATGACCATCGTGGGCCACGATTTCCGCGACGGCATCCTGTTCGTGCCGGAGGTTTTGCTGGCGGCCAACGCGATGAAAGGTGGGATGACGATCCTCAAGCCGCTGCTGGCCGAAACCGGCGCGCCGCGGGTCGGCAAGATGGTGATCGGCACCGTCAAAGGCGACATCCATGATATCGGCAAAAATCTGGTGTCGATGATGATGGAAGGAGCCGGTTTTGAGGTCGTGGATATTGGCATCAACAACCCGGTCGAAAACTATCTGGAAGCACTGGATTCCGAACAGCCAGACATTTTGGGCATGTCGGCCCTGCTGACCACAACGATGCCCTACATGAAAGTGGTCATCGACACGCTGATCGAACAGGGACGGCGTGAAGATTACATCGTACTGGTTGGCGGTGCCCCTCTGAACGAGGAATTCGGCAAGGCCATCGGCGCAGACGCCTATTGCCGTGACGCCGCTGTGGCGGTGGAAACGGCCAAAGACTTTGTTTCGCGCAAGCACAACCAGCTTGCCGGCTGATCCTGCTCACAGGGAAATGATCAAGGCCGCCCTTTAAAGGGCGGCTTTTTTCGTTTTTGGGCTTGCTACTCATGGAAATTTGGACAAATTAAGCCTGTAGTTAAGGCCCAGTTTGTTACGCGGGTTTGGTTAAAGAGTTTTTGGGGTACGGAATGCCGACGACATTCAATGCTATTTTTCTTGGTAATCTTGCAATCATCGACCCGACTGAGGGTAACAACACCGCTGAAAACGCGGGCGCTTTGGTTGGACAAACTTTTGGTGGTCCGGGTGATCCATTACTTGACGACGCTGTCGTTTGGACACCGGTAGGAAACCCTGGTGGAACCTACGAAAACAACGCCAACTCTGACGTGGATTTTTTTGCAATTGATGGCGCTGCGACCACTTTCGATGCAGCTGTCGCCTACAATGCGACAATTACGTATGTCGACGGCACAACGGCAGACATAACGGCAGTCATCGCGCAAGACACGCTCGGGAACACTTTTCTGGTTCCAGAATTCTCAGCCAACAGCGATCAGGCCGCATTGGAATTTGCGGGCATCAGGTCACTAACGCTCAACAGTATAAACACCGCCACAACTACGGGTTTGAACGCTGACCGTGAATCCTGGGACATCGCCAGATGTTTCGCAACCGGCACTCTGATCAAAACGGAACGTGGTTTGGTCGAGGTCGAGAATTTGCGCGTGGGTGACAAAATTCCGACGCTGGATCATGGGCTGCAAACACTGCGTTGGATTGGCTCTCAGACCGCGCGTGCCGCAGGCGTGTTCACGCCTGTGCTGATCAGGGCGGGTGCGCTTGGCAATGATCGCGATCTCTTGGTCTCGCAACAGCACAGGATGCTGATCAGCGACTGGCGGGTCGAGCTGCATACGGGCCACGCTGAGGCGCTGGTGCCTGCCAAGCATTTGGTGAATGGCCGCGATATCGTGATGAAGCCCGGCGGTCTTGTGACCTATTATCACCTAATGTTCGATCAGCACGAACTGATCTGGGGCGAAGGGTGCCTGAGCGAGAGCTTTCACCCCGGAATCCAGGCGTGGAACAGTTTTGAGCATGAAACACGGCAAGAGATCCTGTCGCTATTTCCGGAACTCACCAGTCACGGGATCACCGCCTATGGCCCCCCTGCCCGCCCATCGCTTCAGTCTTTTGAAACGCGTGCGTCGGTGGCCTGACACGGGATGTCGGAAGCGGGCTTGCCTTAATCCGGCATTCATTCTTTGATGCTGCAATCCTTCAGGGAATTGACGATGCAGCAGAACACCACACCGGATGACGCAAGCCTGACGACAAAAGGCTATACCGAAGACACTCGGCAAGGCGGCATACTGCTATTGGCATGCGGTGCGTTGGCGCGCGAAATCCTGCATCTAAAAAAACGCTATGGCTGGGATCATATGACCCTGACTTGCCTGCCCGCGATACTGCACGTCCACCCCGAACGGATTACGCAGGCTGTCGAAGAAGCTGTTGCCAAGCACCGCGGTAACTTTGATCAGATCTTCGTCGTCTATGCCGACTGTGGCACCGGAGGGTTGTTGCAGAAGGCTTGCGAAGAGATGGGCATTGAGATGATCAAAGGCCCGCACTGCTATTCCTTTTTCGAAGGAAATCAAGCCTTTGAAGACCATGGCGATGATGAAACGACGGCCTTTTATCTGACAGATTTTCTGGCCCGTCAGTTTGACGCCTTTGTGTGGAAACCGCTGGGCCTAGATCGTCACCCCCAGTTGCGGGACATGTATTTCGGGAACTATACCAAGCTTGTCTATCAAGCCCAAACAGACGACCCGGACCTGACGGCCCGCGCACAGGAATGCGCCGAACGCATGGGTTTGACGTTTGAACGGCGCTTCACCGGCTATGGCGATCTTGAAACCACCCTGACCGAGTGGGCCACCCGCAAGCCGACAGCCTGATCGTCAGGCGTTCTCTTGCGCGACTTCGCGGATACGCTCGATCATCGACCGCAAACCATTTGACCGCTGCGCGGACAGGTGATCATTCAGCCCAAGGCGCGCCAACTCGCCGCCCGCGTCGACCTGTGGGACTTCGCCCACGGGCAGGTCATTATACAAAGACCGAAGCACCGCAATCAGCCCGCGCACGATCAACGCGTCGCTGTCGCCGTCGAACCGGAAAACACCGCCGTCGATCATGGGGTGCAGCCACACCTGACTGGCACAACCATGCACCTTGGTGGCCGGCACTTTGAGCGCATCATCCAGCGGCTCCATCGCCTTGCCCTGATCGATGACGTGGCGATACCGGTCTTCCCAGTCATCCAGAAACTCAAAATCCTCGACGATTTCCTCAAAGGCGGGCGTTGCCATTTCGCAGCGGTCCTTTTTGTTGCGATCACATTTGTGACCTATGCCTCTGTTGGGCACCTGTCCAGCCCCGGTGTGGGTTTTCAATCTTTGGAATTTACGATAACCCATTGCTGAAAATACTTCTCTGGGCTTTGGGACCATGAAAAAATCAACACCTCTTCTATTGGTCAGCACTCTGGCACTGGCGGCCTGCAGCGGCTGGAGCGAGTCGCGCGTGAATCCGACCAATTGGTTCGGGTCCAGTACACCCGCCCCTACTGAAGTATCCGTAAACGAAGCCGATGCTCTGGTGCCCGAAGGGCGTGACGGCCCGGGCCTGTTTTCGCGACCCGAAAAGGAAGTGATCGGCTTTGCCATAACCAAGGTAGATGAGCTACGCATCGACCCCACGCCAACTGGGGCAATCATCTATGTCAAAGGTACGGCCTCAAGACAGGGGGCTTACAATGCGCGCCTTGTCCGCGTGGAAAACGAAGAGAACGAAAAAAACGGCATTCTGGAATACACGTTTGAAGTCAGCTACCCAAGCTACGCGACCAATCTGGGCTCCGAAAGATCGCGTGAGGTCAATGATGCCACTACGGTTGGCCGAGCTGAGCTGCGAAACATCCGTCTGGTTCGCGTTCGCGGCGAACAGAACACATTGGAATCCCGGCGGCGCTAACGGTCGCTAAAGCGACACGACTTGTACGGATTGCCCCTTGGCGGCCAGAGCGATCTTGCCGTCACACAGTTTCAGGGCATCTTCGCCAAACACCTCAAATCGCCAGCCTGACATTGAAGGCAGCTTGCGCTCGCCCGCAGCCAATTGGTCCAGTTCGGAACTTGTTGCGATCAGCTTCGCCGCCACGCCTGAGCTTTCGGTTTTGGACTTGAGCAACACGCGCAGCAGATCGGCAAGCGCCGGGTTGATCTTTAGCTTGTCACGGCTGTTATCGACGCGCGGCATTTGATCGGCAGGGCAATTTACCCCGCGTTTCACCGCCGCCAGAATACCATCGGCAATCGCGCCTTTGCGTGCCTCGCGCAGCAGCAAACGCGAACCGCCGAGATCCGATGGCGTTTTCGGCTTGGTTGAGGCAAGCTCGATCAGGGCGTCATCCTTGAACACACGGCTGCGCGGAACGTTGTTCTCCTGCGCATAGGATTCGCGAAACTGCGCCAACTCGCGCACGACGGCCAGGAACTTGGCCGAATTCGTCCGGGTTTTTACCCGCTTCCATGCATCTTCAGGACGGATATCGTAAGTTCCGGGCTGGGTCAGGGTGCGCAACTCTTCGGATACCCAATGGCTGCGCTGTGACTTGTTCAACTGGGCCGCCAGATATTCGTAGATCTGCCGCAAATGCGTGACATCTGCCAAGGCATAGGTCTTTTGTGCATCTGTCAGCGGCCGACGTGACCAATCGGTAAAACGCGAGGTTTTGTCGACGCCTTCCTTGCAGATTTTACGCACCAAAGTCTCGTAGCCCACCTGCTCACCAAAGCCGCAGACCATCGCGGCGACCTGGGTGTCGAACAGAGGTTGCGGGAACACGGACGCCTCGACCCAGAAAATCTCAAGATCCTGCCGCGCGGCGTGAAACACTTTGACCACGCTTTCATCACGAAACAGCTCATAAAGCGGATCCAATGACAGGCCATCGGCCAATGGGTCCACCAGAACGGCACTGCCTTCATCATCAGATGGAACCGCAAGCTGCACCAAACAGAGTTTTGAATAGTAAGTCCGTTCGCGCAGAAACTCGGTATCTACGGTGACATAGTCATAATCCGCCGCGGCCTTGCAGAAATCGGCCAGCTCTTGCGTCGTCGTCAGGGTTTTCATGCGCGGTACTGTTCTTGCTCTTGTTCTGTGCGGCTGATTGTCTGTTTCATTCCGTACCCAGCCGTATTGCGGACCATAGGATGAATTTGACGCGCGTGTAAATCACCCTGAGACGTTCAGGGCAGCAACACCGGAGTCCGATCCCCACTGGCGTAACGGCGCAACACTGTAGGGTAGAGTTTGTGTTCCCACACCAGCACCCGGGCGGCCAATCCCTCGGGCGTATCACGCGGTTCAATATTCACCCGCGCCTGCCCAAGGATCGGTCCGTCATCCAAAGCTGCGGTGACTTCGTGGACCGAACATCCATGTTCGGCATCCCCGGCTTCAATAGCGCGCGCGTGGGTATTGAGACCCTTGTATTTCGGCAGAAGCGAAGGGTGGATATTCAGCATCCGCCCCTGAAAGCGCGAAACGAAATCACCGGTCAGAACGCGCATGAACCCTGCAAGGCAAACGATATCGGGTTGCGCCTCTTCCAGCGGTTTCAGCAACTCGGCCTCAAACGCGGCGCGGTCACCCTTGAACGGTCTGTGATCCACCGACGCGGTTGGAATGCCACGCTCTGCCGCCTTTGTCAGCCCACCCGCGTTCGCATCATTGGACAGAACCAGGCCGGGCCGCGCAGGGTGATCGCCGGTCATGCTGTCGACCAGCGACACCATGTTCGAGCCACCACCCGAGATCAGAATTGCGACGCGCTTATGGCTCACAACAGGGTGCCCGAATAGGCCATGCCCGCTGTCCCGGTCACAGTGCCGATCCGCGCAACCGTTTCGCCCGCGTCGGCCAGTAACCCCGCCAGATCATCCGCGCGATCCGCGTCACATGCGACGATCATGCCAATGCCGCAGTTGAAGGTTTTCAGCATCTCGGCCTCGACGATTCTACCGGTTTCCGCCATCCAGCGAAATACAGGCGGCAAGTCCCATGCATTCAGGTCAATCTCGGCGCCCAACCCCTCGGGCAACACGCGCGGCAGGTTTTCGGTCAGGCCACCGCCAGTGATATGAGCCAGTGCATGAACGCCCCCTGCCCGGATCGCCTGCAACGCAGGTTTCACATACAGACGCGTTGGGGTCAGCAGCGCCTCACCCAGAGAACCGTCGCTGAACGGGGATGCTGCATCCCAGTCCAGGCCCGAAATTTCGACAAGTTTCCGAACCAGCGAGTAGCCGTTGGAATGCACACCGTTCGACGCCAGCCCCAAAAGCACGTCGCCGTCCTGAACGCCGGCCGGCAGATGCGCACCACGCTCCATCGCGCCGACCGAGAACCCGGCCAAATCGAAATCACCATCCGGGTACATGCCGGGCATTTCAGCAGTTTCACCGCCGATCAAAGCGCATCCGGATTGGACGCAGCCTTCAGCAATGCCTTCGATGATCCGCGCGGCTGTGTCGGTATCCAGTTTGCCGGTCGCAAAGTAATCCAGGAAAAACAGCGGCTCAGCACCCTGACAGATCAGGTCATTGACGCACATGGCCACAAGGTCGATGCCCACACCGTCGACAACACCGGTATCAATGGCAATGCGCAGCTTGGTGCCCACCCCATCGGTGGCCCCAACCAGAATCGGGTCCTGATATCCGGCATCCTTTAGATCGAACAGAGCGCCAAAGCCGCCCAGCCCGCTCATCACACCCGAGCGGTTGGTTCGTTTTGCGGCCGGCTTGATCCGGTCGACTAGGGCATTCCCCGCATCAATATCAACGCCTGCATCGGCATAGGTGATTCCGTTCTTGCCCGTGGTCATGGCCAGCCCCTTATGAATGGTTCCCGCGCGGGTTAGTCGATTGTGCGACTTGTTGCAACGGTCAGGCTTGACGCGGCCGTTCACCATGGTACTCAAAGCGCTCAGGCGGGCCTGTAGCTCAATTGGTTAGAGCAGAGCGCTCATAACGCTTTGGTTGCGGGTTCAAGTCCTGCCGGGCCTACCACCGTCTACTTGTACATTGTTATCAGTTTCAGATGCTTGCCAGACCAGCGATGCATGGTGTTTCTACTGTCCTGCCCAAACATAAGATGCATTCTTCTAAATCTGCAGGATTGCCCAGTAACTCTGAACCTTATTCAAACCCCTAGAGTTCGGAGTCCCCGCTCAAGCGGAAGTGCCATTTGGTACATTCAAGAGAAATGACACATCCGCATACTATACTTTTGGATATATCACCTATTCGAATGGGTTTTTGGCTATCCCATTTCCATTTAGTGAAACTTGAAAATTCATGTTTTTATGATCTTGCACGTCCCATACATGTGCATCCCAGCCTCCGACCCGCACCCAGTAGGAGGAAATTGACCGGCTTCGCGACCCCTCCGCTCACTCGGACCGCGAAGCTGGTTTTTTTGTGCTGTTTTCGAAATGGAAATAGGCTTTCAAAGCCAAAGCGCACCGGCAAACCTCCAATTGAAGTCCCTTCCTACTTTGGAGGTTCACCTAAGTATCCACCAAAGTACCCGACCATCGCACCCAATACGCCAACTACGATGACAATCGAGATCAATGCGCCACTGCTTTTTGAGTAATATCCAAGCGTCACGAGCCCGACGACAAATATACCAACCAAGAAATACAATACAGTGTTGTCCATACCTAAACCTATGCCGTAAAAGACGTTCTGTAACGTTACGATAGAAATGCGCCTCAAGTCTAATGGGCGAGTTACACAGCATTCGAAGCTAGGGTACGAACTCGTCCCCGCCCAAAAAAACCCGCGTTGTTCGGAGGGAAACCGTTACAAACAACGCGGGAGGCAGTTGGGGTAGTGAAGGCGATACGGAGCGGGTCAAGAATTGGACCAAAAAACCCCGGGTAAAGCCGTTCGGTCTAATATGGGGCGGTAACTTTACGCTTCAGGATCTGTCGCTTCAGCCTTTTGGAAAACTGCCAAGGTGACAAACAACCCTCCGATCAGCAGCAAATGGCCCAATGCGGTTACACCGAAAACAAAATAGCTACCAACCATCAGCGAGAAGATTGCGCTCCACATCCATGCCAACATCTGCATCAGCATGTGTGCTGTGGATAGAGAGTATTTTTTTAGTGGGTTTTTCGTTTCATCCATTACCGATACCCACGATGATTTCACGTCGAAACTATTGGTCATGACTTCCTCCCATTCTAAAGGTTGTACGGGGTGATCGGTGCTTTAGACCAAAGAAAAATCTTACGCGCCGCTTGTGGCTGCGACACAAATCATGAATTCCGGTCCTACCAAAATCATCGCCCAACAATGATATCTGCGCAAAGACCGCCCAGCCTTTCACTTTTACCAAGCCGCAGAACACCGCCATGTGCGCGGGCAATATCCGCAACAATCGCCAACCCAAGACCAACGCCACTGCCCTGATTCTGGTTGCGTGCAGGATCAAGACGCGAGAACGGTTTTACAGCCTCAGTGCGCTGCTCTACCGGAATGCCTGGTCCGTCATCTTCGACCCGGATGCGCGTGGTTTTGGGCGTCAGGGACAAGCTGACCTCGGCGCTGTTGCCGTATCGCACCGCATTGCCAATCAGGTTCTCGACCGCGCGGCGCATGGCCATGGGGCGCAGCATCGCCGTGCCGTCACCTTCGACTGAGACCAATTCAGCCTGATGACCTGCCCGTCGCGCGTCTTCGACGATCTGACGCAACAACACTGCGGGTTCGATCGCCTCGGCTGGCCCCTCGGCGACACCACGTGAGAAATCAAGGAACGCATCCAGCAGCAATTGCATTTCGTCCACGTCCTGTTTCAGCGGTGCCGCCTCATCCTCGGGCAACATGGAAAGCCCCAGTTTCAGGCGCGTCAGCGGTGTTCTCAGGTCGTGGCTTACACCCGACAGCATCATAGTACGCTGTTCCATCTGTCGCTCGATTCTAGCCCTCATTTCCAGAAACGCACTGCCAGCAGCGCGCACTTCAATTGCGCCCCCTGGCGTGTATGGCACCACCCTGCCCCGACCAAAGGCCTGCGCAGCGTCAGAAAGGCGGGTAATAGGCCGCAGCTGATTGCGCATATAGAGGAATGAGATCGTCGTCATCACAACGGCAAAGAACATCATGGTCACAATCAACTGATGCGGCGCCGTGGGCGACAGGCGGCGGCGATCTATCGTCAGCTGAAGCAGCCCCAGATCGGTTTCAAGGTACAACCGAGCTTCATCACCCGAAGGCAAAGCGACGGCGGCCAGATCGGGCAGCCCCGCACGCAAATGGGATTCGACCTGTGGTGCGATAAAATCGTACCATCGACGCCCGTCCGTCATCAGGTTTTCGTCGCCGTCAACAAAACGGGCTTTCATATCAAGAACCGATAAATCCAGGCGTATCGCTGCCAGAGCCTGCTGCTGGGTCTCGGCCTTTTTCATGGTTTCCAGCACCAACGTCACTTCGCGCGTGGCGGTCTTGGTCATCTGCGCGGTGACGTCTTCGAGATGCTTTTGCAAAAAGGCAATCCCCACCACCAACAGCAGCACGACAACTGGAAGAACCAGAATTAGTGCGGCCCGGGCATACAGGCTGCGCGGCATATATTGTTTGAGCCATCGACTGAACATGCGCTAAACCTAACGGGCTGATCCGCCAAGAGAAAGAGCTCAGAATGCAGGCGCCTGACGATTTCAACCCGCCCCCCGGTCTGGCGATGGACTTACAGCCCGGCCTGCGTCGGATACTTGCGCCGAATCCGTCCCCGATGACCTATCGCGGTACGAACACGTACCTTTTGGGAGAACGTGATTTGGCGGTCATTGATCCCGGTCCTTTGAGCGATGCTCATCTTGAAGCGATTCTGGATGCGGTGCGCCCCGGACAGCGGATCAGCCATATCATCGTCACGCACAGCCATCTGGACCACTCGCCGCTTGCTGCACCATTGGCAACACGCACCGGCGCGCCGATTCTGGCCTTTGGCGGACCGCAGGCCGGACGCAGCGAAGTGATGGCGCAACTGGCGCGGCAGGGTCTGGCCGGAGGTGGCGAAGGAATCGACACAGCGTTCCGCCCGGATATCGAGGTGGCAGATGGTGAGGTTATTGCGGGCGATGACTGGCAGCTAGAGGTCATCCATACGCCTGGTCACTTGGGCAATCATATCGCTTTGGGCTGGGGTGATGTTTGCTTTACTGCCGATCATGTCATGGGATGGGCCAGCTCGCTGGTTTCTCCACCGGATGGGGACCTGACAGACTTTATGCAGGCGTGCCACAAGTTGCGTGCGCGGGATTGGGCTGTGTTTCACGCGGGTCACGGTGCAGAGATCACCAACCCTTCTGAACGGTTGGATTGGCTGATCACTCACCGGCTGTCCCGCGAGGCGCAGATACTGGCGGCATTGGAGGAGCAGCCCGGAAACGCCCGATATCTGGCCGAGCGCGTCTATACCGGCACGCCAGCCGCGCTTTTGCCCGCGGCTGAACGCAACGTGTTCGCACATCTAGTTGATCTTTATAGAAAATCACAAGTTTACACTTTCGACGCACTTTCAGTCGATGCCATGTTTTCAAGGTCAGCCTGAACAGGCAGAACTTTTTTTCCGTTTGATGCAGTTCCCCTCTGGACGGGCAAAAAACGGGTTGTTATACGCCCCTCAGTTCCGGCGTAGCTCAGCGGTAGAGCAGTTGACTGTTAATCAATTGGTCGTAGGTTCGATCCCTACCGCCGGAGCCA